>NZ_CAJTLL010000004.1:9233-134457 GCF_910577135.1 uncultured Helicobacter sp. | reverse complement strand
CCCCCCCCGCTAGAAAAGAGACATCTCAAGACATATCTCACACATCTGTGCTGCAAAACACTTTTGTAGATACTCCTTGCTTTAGCTCATCGCAAGATTATTTAACTTATATCACCTCCTCTATTCCCAATATTAGAATCTTAGAGATTTCCACACCCGCTGGAGATTATAAGCATATCGGTACAATCAAATATGAAATCTTTTTACAGCATTGCATTGGGGATTATCTGCTTTTTATGGATTTAGCCACAGATTCTATTCAAGATGCGCTCAATATGCTTCATATATGCAAAGAATATGATTTAGTCATTGGCATTGCTCGCTCTAAGCCACGTAGTCTTATGCAAAAAATAGGTGCAAAAATCTTTTATAACACATTGCATATCCTTACCCATAGCGGGAAAAAAGAGCACTACAGCGAGTTTTGCGCTCTCTCACGCAAGTGCATTCACTCTCTTTTGCATACACAAGATGATATTAAACTCCTTAAAATCACACATTTTGACAAAGCCCTTAAAATGTATCAATATCCCTACACGCCTATGTATATCCCGCATAGAAATTTTGTAGAATCTCTAAATATTGGGCTTGATATTATCATAGGGCAATCTTACAAACTCCTGCGATTTGGCACTTGCCTCTGTCTCCTCTTTGCTCTTGTCAATATCATATACGCACTCTATATCCTTGCCTCATATATCTTTATGCCACATATTTCACAAGGCTGGACTTCTACATCGCTGTATTTAGTGAGTATGAATATCGGCTTATTCCTTATGCTTTCCATCATAGGAGAATACATACGCATCATACTTTTGCGTTTAAAAGGCAGCGCGCCCTATGAAATCATCAATGAGCAAAGCTCGGTAGTGATTGATTTTAAAGATAATAATATCCAAAGGAATCCCCTATGAATCACACTCTTAATATCATAATCCCCGTGCTCAATGAGGAAAAACGTCTACAAAAGGGCATAGAAGAAACTCTGCGCTTTTTACAAACGCACAAGATTCCACATATTCTTAGCATTGTCGATAATGGCTCAAGCGATAGTACTCCTATTTTGGCACAATCTTTATGTAAGAGATTTAATAGCCCTGCTTTAGATTCACAAATAAGCTCAAGGCTTGAATATATCCGCTTAGAGCAAAAAGGCGTAGGTCTAAGCTTACGCGCTGCTATCAAGCATAATGCAACAAGAAGCAATCCTTGTGCCTTCATAGGCTATATGGATATTGATTTATCCACAGATTTGCAACATTTATGCGAAGTATATGAGCGTTTATGCAATGGCGCAAATATCGTAGTAGGATCGAGACTCTTACAAGATTCTCAAGTATCTGGTAGAAGCAAGAAGCGCGAGATACTCTCACGTATGCTTAATGTCTTGCTACAATGCGTATTAAAGACTACATTTAGCGATGCGATGTGCGGGTTTAAATTCTACCAAGCCTCTATCGCTCAGCATTTAGTAGCACATTGCAATGAAGATACAAGCTGGTTTTATTGCGCTCAAATACTTATAATCGCGGAGCAACAAGGCATTAAAATAGAGGAAATCCCTGTAAAATGGGACGATGAACCCACACATTCAAAAGTAAAGATTCTAAGCCTCTCACGCATTTATTTATATCAAATATGGCAATTATGGCTTAAGCGATATAGGGATAAGAGGGGATAATATGCGCAAAAAGGCTGTTTTAATCGGGAAAGGATATTGGGGGAGCATTCTTCAAAACTATATTTACAAAGATTATCAACTTATTGCTATTTTTGGGAAGGATTATAGAGAAAATGATTTAATACAAGCCCTGCAAGAAGCCGATGTAGCCTTTATTGCTACGCCACTTAAAGCGCATTTTTCACTTTGCAAAATTGCATTAGAATGTGATTGCGATGTCTTTGTAGAAAAGCCCACTACACCTACATTATCAGTATTTGAATCACTCCTATCCATCGCTCAACACACTAAGCATATCATTTTTACAGACTATATTTATACCTTTTCGCGTTCTATACGATATGCCTTAGATTTTCTTGCCTCAAATCGGGGGCATTTACAATCCATTCACGCCACGCTCACACAATATGGGGCATTCTATGAAGATGAAAGTGTTATAGAAGTATTAGGGGTGCATTATTTAAGTATCCTAGCTCAAATGTGCCAAAAAGGTATCTTAGAGTATCTTTTGCCCACTCGCAGTATCTTTTGTGATAAAGACAAGCAAAGTGTCTGCATCGATATAGAATCTTCTCACAAAGGCAGTCCTATACATATTAGGCTTGATTGCTCCTTACTTCATAACACTAAGGCACGTATCATACAATTTCACACAGACGAATGCCAACTCCAAGTAGATATGCTCTCCCCCGTTCCATTTAGTGTCTCTCCTTTGCTCACAAATGTGAATCTCCCCGTATTTGATGAAAAAAACAATCTCTCTCTAAGTCTTCAATATTTTCATCAAGCACTCAATGATAGGGCATTTTATACATCACATCTGCAATTATGCAAACAAGTCTTAGAGCTAATGGATAGAAGCAATCTCATAGCTACATTTCAAGGCTCATAATGTGCCAACATTATGATTGTATCGTTATTGGCGGTGGATTCTATGGGGCATACTTAGCCCTGCAACTCAAGCGCAAATATCAAAAAGTGCTGATTATAGAGCAAGAATCTCATTTACTCCTTAGAGCGTCTTTTCATAATCAAGCGCGAGTGCATAATGGCTACCACTATCCTAGAAGTCTTAATACCGCCCTTAGCAGCGCAAGAGCCTTTAAAAGATTCTGCACGGAATTTGCCCCTGCTATCAAAGATGATTTTACTAAGTATTATGCGATTGCAAAAATTGGCTCAAAAACCAGCGCTACACAATTTTACAGACTTTTTAAGCAATTTGATATTTTTATAGAATCTGCTCCCATACATATCAAAGCGATGTTTAACCCTAGCCTTGTGAGCGATGTATTTGCCGTGCGAGAATATGTCTTTAATGCAGATATTTTACGCAAAATGCTTCAAGCAAAGATTGGAGATTCTAAGATTCACACCGCCTTATCTACACAAGCAACCTCACTGCATAAAATGCAACATCTCATAGCCATTCACACCTTGCGGCAAACCCAAAAAGTGCATTTCTATGCGCCACTTGTCTTTAACTGCACTTATGCGGGTATCAATACCTTGCTTCATCGCTCACATATTCAATCGCTCCCTCTTAAATATGAAATCACAGAAATGGCATTGGTTGATGTCCCTCCGCCTCTTGGCAATCTCTCCATTACCTTAATGGATGGCTCATTCTTTTCGCTTATGCCATTTCCTGCGAGGAATTGTTATAGCTTAAGCCACGTGCGCTATACACCACATATAGCTTGGAATGCCTATGAAAGCAAAGATGACCCCTACACTATGCTCTCTGCTTTTTTGCGCAATCCAACAAGCCATTTTCGGCTAATGCAGGCAGATTGTGTGCGATATATGCCATTGCTACAAGATTTAATCTATAAAGAATCTCTCTATGAGGTGAAAACATTGCAAATCAAAAATGAAATCGATGATGGCAGACCGATTGTATTTGTCAAAGACAATGATTTAAAAGGGCTGTACACGATAATGGGTGGTAAAATTGACAATATTTATGACATCATAAATATGTTTGAATTAGAAGGCATAATCACATAAATCAAATAAGAATACCCAATCAAAAGTACAAAGTGCTGAGATTCTATTATGCCCTTGCTACTACACTTTGTGCTGCAAGGCTCTTGCAACTCAAAGCAAAGCTTTTTGTTGCACCTAAAGGACACATTTATAAGCTAAGATGTTGTCTTGTCTATCAAGTGAGTTTTGAAGGTTTAGATTCTGTTTGTGCCTATGAGTCTCTAAATAATGAAACACAAATTACAAAAAATGGGAAAGTAAAAGGCAAAATAATATCCTGCACTAAAATATAAGTTTGCTTCAACTCATTTTAATAAAAAATATAGAATGATTGTTTATATCAATCCATATTTTTAATTCAAATGGAGCCCTTATGCCTGATATAATGACATCTTTTTATGACACTATAACCATACATTGGTATATTATTTTATTTCTTGCTTCTATTATTGGTGGGCTTGTAGGCTCAATCTCAGGTGGTGCAGGAATGATAACTATGCCTTTGCTTCTCCTTAGTGGGTTAAATCCACTCGTTGCTCTTGCGGTTAATAAGATTCAAGCCTGTGTAGGCTCTTTTACAAGTGCAGTACATTATTATCATCAAGGTTTGGTAGATATATCCCAAAGCAGAATCTTAATGGGTATTGCAATGATTTTTGCAGCCCTTGGGGCAATAAGTGTGCAATATATCGAACTCAACCTCTTATCGAAAATCCTACCCTTTGCTATGATAATCATAGGGGGATATTTTTTGCTCTCAAAGCATATTAGCGATGAGGATAGGACACAAAAACCACACAAATTACTAGTCTATGCAAGCACTATTGGAGCAGGATTCTATGGAGGGCTTCTCGGTGTGGGCATAGGCTCATTTGTTTTAGCCATACTTGTTAGTATTGCTGGTTATGGCTTAAGTAAAGCAGTAGCACATTCGCGCTGGATAGTCTTTAGCATTAATATCGCTTCTACACTTATTTTTATCATAGGTGGCAATGTGCTGTGGCTTCTTAGTATGGTTATGTGTATAGGACAAATCATAGGAGCAAGTCTAGGAGCAAAAATTGTCATTAAGCACGGGGCAAAGATCATTCGTCCTCTTGTGATATGCACCTCTTTTCTTCTCTCCTTGCAACTGCTTATAAAGGAATTTTTTTAAGCATTGCTATAAATTACTGCCTAGTCTTTAGCAGGAGATTAAGCTCTGCTTGTGCTATGAGGTTAGCCACTCTCTGCAAAACTATACGCAGAGTAATGCAGCAAGCAGAGCATTTCGCTATTTACAAACTTGCTTGTGATGGTAGGGTGCTTAAGGCGTGTAACCATCTTGGAATTTTATATAAAATGGGCTTGGTGTAAAGCAAAGCTATAGTGTAAGCGTAAAACTCTATCAATTTGCCTATTGGCGTTTTGACCCAATACGTGCAATAATCTTGGTGTATTGAGCGAATTTGTGAGATTTGAAGTTGGCTTATTAAATGAGTTTTTGTGCTAAGCATATTCTCACACAGAGTGCTAGTTCATACTTGCAGGTGGGTTGTAAATGTTTAGATTCTACTATGCTTTTGCTATTGCGATGCATCACCACAAAATCTTAGAAATGAGAGCAATCCTACTTGCATATTTTCCACTCTTTTGTCTATATTTTGCTTCATTTATTTTTTTTTTTTTTTGATACACTAGCGCGTCTTTTGACATTATATTTTTCTTAAGGAGTTCTTATGGTAGAAATTACACTTAAAGTTGGAGGCTTCATCGTTAAGCTATCTTATATCTTTTGTCTTATCGCTGTCATCGCTGCAGGTCTGTTATCGATTTTCAGTCCTTTTGGTGAAGGCTTCTTGGTTGGTTTGGGAATAATCGTTTTGGGATTGCCACTCGTGGTTTTGCTCTACTACACCCTTTTCCTTTTTATAGATATTCATACCCAGCTTGTTAAGCTTAATAAGAAAGCTTAATCTCTTGTGAAGCTCTCTATATTCTACGCTCAGAGGATATTCTTACTTGCTAATCTTGTAAGGTTTCTCCTACCTTATAGATATACCCCCTCCATAGGCAAAAAATGGGGGTTAAAATCCTCATTGCAGAAATCATACAGCTACGCTTTTAGCATTATGAGATTGTGCATTATATGGATTATTTCATATCTCACTTATATTATCATTATACAAAATACAAATTCTATGCTTTTACATAATCTCGCACTATTTCCCATTCACAAAGGAGCTTTTCAAGGCTGTATCGTGCGTTAGCAGGGCTTGAAGAGGGTAATAGAAAAGATTGTATGCAAAAATGCGGCTGCATACTTGCAAAATCTGTAAAAAGCGTATAAGCCTTGCGCCCATTGCAAAAAATAGCCCCAATATCCGCTTGGCTTAAAATCACATCCAAATCATTAAACTTCGCACATTTCAAACTCGCATCACTTGAATGAGCTATGCTACACTCACTCACTATATCCCATAATGCGATATGATGGGTAAGCAAAAATTGCTTCTTAGATTCTACGCTACCTTTTGTAATATCGCTTTCAAACAAATAGCTTAGAATCTGCCAAAAGCGATTGCGGCTATGAGCATAGTAAAATCCCTCATCACGCGAGATAATAGAGGGAAAAGAGCCTAGAATCAGCACTTTTGAATGCTTATCAAATACGGGCGAAAATGGGTGAGTATGATAAGTATGGATAGACATTATTTTCCTTAACGTGCAATTATTGGCTTTGCATTATAGCTTAGATTTAAGCTTAGTGCATAATTTAACAACTCTCTATATAATAGTGCGATATTTTCATAAAGATTGTAAAGAATTTTAGGGGAAGCGTATGCTAGATTTTGATTTTATGTATCAATGTGTGCCGCTTTTTAGCAAGGCTCTCTCCCTTACACTCTACATTTCTTTTTTTGGTATTTTGCTCTCACTCCTTATTGGCTTTATTGGGGCGTGGATTTTGTTTTTAAAATTGCAATTTCTAAGCCCACTTGTGGGATTGTATGTAGAATTAGCGCGTAATACCCCCCTGCTTATCCAGCTCTTTTTTCTTTACTATGGGCTGCATAGCGTGATTGATGTGAATCTTAGCGAATACACCTGTGCTATTACAGGTTTGGCATTTTTAGGTGGGGGATATATGTGTGAGAGCTTCCGCACGGGGCTAGAATCTATCCATCGCACACAGATTGAAGCCGCTCAAAGCATAGGTTTGCAACCTCATCAAATGATGTTTTACGTGATTTTGCCTCAATCCTTAAGTGTCGCCCTACCCTCTGTGTGTGCGAATGTGATATTTCTCCTTAAAGAAACCTCTGTGGTAAGTGTGATTGCCCTTGCGGATATTATGTTTGTAGCTAAAGATATTATCACAAACTACTACAAGACAAGTGAAGCTCTTGTGATGCTTATTTGCTGCTATCTTATCGTGCTATTGCCACTATCAATCGCCTTTTCGCTCTTAGAGAGATTCTATAAAAAGCGAGTGCTATAATGGAAATCTTTTTCATAGGCTCAAACGCTCTAAGATTAGCTCAAGGTGTCTTACTCACATTGCAAATCGCACTTATATCTATTGTCTTAGCCTTGCTTGGTGGATTATTGCTTGGCTTTATGATGGTATGGGGAAATCTACTTATGCGTGGGGTTTGCAGATTCTATTTAGAATCTGTGCGGATTATCCCCATTCTTGCGTGGCTTTTTATTGTATTCTTTGGCATAGCACAAGTCTTTAATGTGAATTTGAGTGCTATTACAAGTGCGATTATTGTCTTTAGCTTATGGGGGGTGGCTGAAGTGGGGGATTTAGTGCGAGGGGCTATCACTTCCTTGCCCAAACATCAAAGTGAGAGCGGCAGGGCATTAGGACTACTACAATGGCAAATCACACTTTATATTATCCTCCCTCAAGCCTTTTTGCGACTTTTGCCCTCTATTATCTCACTCTTTACGCGTATGATTAAAACTACTTCGCTTGTTGCCTTAATTGGCGCAGTGGATTTACTCAAAGTGGGACAGCAGATTATTGAGCTTAATAAATCTAATCCACATGCTAGTTTTTGGGTATATGGAGGGATTTTTTGCACGTATTTTGTGCTATGCTATCCGCTTTCATATCTTAGTAGAATCTTGGAGAAAAAATACCAATGACACAGCCATTGCTTCGCATTAGCCATTTGAAAAAAACCTATGATGGCACACATTTTGTGCTAGATGATATTTCTATGGAGGTGCAAAAGGGCGAGGTGGTGGTCATACTCGGGGCAAGTGGCTGCGGTAAAAGCACTTTTTTACGTTGCATTAATGGCTTAGAATCTACCCAAAGCGGTGAAATCCTACTCAATGGAGAGATTATAAATCATAATAAAACCAAATGGAGCAAAATCCGCCAACGCATTGGTATGGTGTTTCAAGGTTATGATTTATTCCCGCATATGAGCGTGATAGATAATATCCTTTTAGGTCCGCTCAAAGTGCAAAAGCGTAATAAAAATGAAGCAATGGCTCAAGCGACATCTCTACTCAATCGTGTAGGACTAGCACATAAAAGTAACACACAGCCTAGAGAGCTAAGCGGAGGGCAAAAGCAACGTGTGGCGATTGTGCGTGCGTTATGTATGAATCCTGAAATAATGCTTTTTGATGAAGTAACCGCCTCACTTGACCCAGAGATGGTAAAAGAGGTGCTTGAAGTAATATTAGAACTTGCTAAAGAGGGTATGACAATGCTTATTGTAACCCACGAAATGCGTTTTGCGCAAAAAGTCGCCGATAGAATCTGCTTTTTTGATGAAGGTAAATGCGTGGAAGAATCTACACCCGATATATTTTTTAGCACACCAAAAAGTGAGAGGGCAAAAAGATTCTTAAATGTCTTTGAGCTATGATGAAAATGCGGGAGTTTGAGCTTTCCCCAATGTGCTTAAAAACTCTTCAAGGTTAAATTTCTTGCGATGATTAGGCGTAAAAATATGGATCATTATATCTCCTAAATCCGCTATTACCCAATCTTCGCTTTCCTCCTCTGTAGCATAAAATACCTCACCCTTAGGCTTTAACTCACTCTTTAGATAATCAAGCAAAGCAAAGGCGTGTTTGCCTATCATTGCTGTTACAATAATGACATTATCTACGATATAATCCTTGCCTCTTAAGTCAAAAACCTCGATGTCCTCACCCTTTTTGTCTGCTAAAAGTGTGCTAATACGCTCAATCCTCGCCTGAAGATTCTCTAAATGTGTCTGCAATCTATCTCCTTAAAGAAAAAATAAGTAATATTATAGCTGAAAATGTGTCTTGATAATGCTATGAATGTTTGTAGGTATCATCTCTAGGGCTGCTTGTGTGCGTGCATTTTCTAGCAAATATCGCACCTTACTTGATGAGAATGCATCAAACGCACCCAAAGAAAAATGTTTTAGAATCTTAGCTTTTAAAGGCATTTTACACTCATCTATAGACTCTGTGTGGCTTTGTGGCAAAGGATTTTTGAGCGATTGTGGATATTGTGGATTATGTAGCAATTTACGATGAATAAGCACAAATTGCACCATTTTACATAGCTTTTGAGGTTGATTCCATTGTGCCAAAGAGGCAAAACTATCGCTCCCTAGCACAAAGGCAAACTGCGCGTGAGGATAAGTCTGCCTCATTTGCGCTTCAATCACCCCAATGCTCTGCACACTAAAAACAGGTTTATTTTGTCCCACTTCATAATCGCTTACCGCCACCTTAGGCAGAGAAGTAAGCGAGGAATACCTAGCATTATACGCATTAGCCATTATTTGGCACATCTTAAGCCGCTCTAAAGCACTAAAAAGAGGTGGCGGCTTAAGAGGATTAGCATAATTTGGCAAAAGGATAATATGCCAAAAAAGCGAATCTTCGCAGAGGAGGCGGATAATCTCACTATGTGCCTTATGCAGTGGATCAAAGCTTCCGCCATAGATTGCCACAAAGCTAGAGGGAGGATTATTCAAAGCGACTCGCACGTGTGAGCTTGGAAAACTTCACACCCTTTAATCCGCCAATCTCAATGCTAAGATTCTCAATATTGCTTCCCTTGCCGCGTAGAATAATCGTCTCAAGGCAATTATGATGATCTAAATGCACGTGCGTATTGCATAGAATCTCCACATTGCCATTATGCGTATTAGTATGCTGAATGTCAATGATTCTTTGATTGAGCTCACGCTGATGATGGTCATATATAATAGTCAAAACAGCCACACCTTGCGTATCTTCAGCACCACTGCTCCACACTTCCTCATTTAGTTTCTCACGTATCATATCGCGTACAAGCTCCGAGCGTGAGGAATAACCCTTATGCGTGAGACGCTCATCAAGTTTATCAAGCAGATTCTGCGGTAGAGATACGCTAAAGCGGATAATGCTAGCTTTCATTGATTTTCCTTTAGCAAATTTACTGAAAAATTGTAGCTGAAAAATATTAAGAAAAAGAAGTGTGAAATTAAAGTAAATGATGAATACACCAATAATCATAAGCGTGTCCTTTTGCTCTTGTTTCTATCTAAAGAGCATTCCAGCTTTTATTGCCCACTCCCCGATTCAAAGATATGCCTCTCGCCCCTCCGTAGAGAGTAAGTTTAAGCGCGAAGGGCAATTTACTTGCCCAAAGCAAGATTTTATAATAAATAAGCGATTGCAATAAATGCGAGAGTGAGAGTGGCACAAAGATGAGAAAAAGTGATGAAACGTAAGAAAATGGGATTTTAAGGGACCTTTTAAAGATGTTTTAATGCGCGTGGTGGGTGTTAAAAGATTTAAAAGGCTTAGTGGTGTTATTTTGTCGTATGAGGGATTTAAAGGCTTTTTATAAGGGCTGGGGGAGATAAGATTTAAAGGTTAGTTTTTGTAGCTAGGGATTGTTAAAACTTACTTAAATTTAATGTTTGAAATCAAAGTCAAATCTCTCACTTTGATTTTACACGAGGGATTACAACTTATCGAGCACTTTGTGAAAACAATATGAATCCTCACAGATTCCAAAAGTTAAGTGAGAAACGCCTAAATATCACTAATAAGATGGCACATAATCAAATCGCCCTTGCTATTAATACAAGCGATCATCGCTCAAACAAAGGCGATACACTTCTTATTCACACGCAGATTATTAAAAACTCAATTCCATATTTTACAACACTCTCTGCCGCACGTGTAGCAATTGAAGCAATTAAAGAAATACAAAATAGCAATATGAATGAAGCCTATGCCCTACAAGAATATCTACAAAGCTAACAATTTAAGCTTAGAATCTTATCTATCGCTTAATGCAGAATTTCTTGTAAGAATAAGACTTAGCTACTTCTTCGCTTTACTTTCTGCTTCCTTGATGTAGCCCTCATATTCGGCATCACTCAAAAGCTCTAACCAAGTAACATTCTTGCCATTTTTTTCGTGTGTAAGTGCAATATGCACGCCCTTCTCTTTCAAACCTGCTCCGTGCCAATGCTCTACATCAGAGGGGCAAAGCACCACATCGCCAACCTTTGCAATTTGTGTGATTCCCTGTTTTGTGCCTGTATAAATCGTGCCTTGCGTAACAATGAGTGTCTGTCCTGCAGGGTGAGTATGCCACGCTGTCCTAGCCTTTGGGCTAAAGATAACTTCTGCGCCACTAAAATTACGATAATCTCCACTTTTAAAAAGCATTTTTACATTCACTTCACCACTAAAGATTTTAGAATCTCCTTTAAATCCTCCAAGACTACCCGCTTTTACCACTTCTTGCGTTTTTTGCATTTTTGCCTCCTTTGTATAAGCGATATTTACGCAACCTAAAGTTGCAACCAAAGCCATAGCAATGAATTTTTGCATCTGTTCTCCTTTTGTGATATAAAAATACATTGTAAAATTATAAAACCTGACACCTAGTATTTGTCAAGGGGAGGGGGGAACAAATTTAATCAAATTGTATTTGCACAGCCTTTGATTTCCAAACTTTTATATCGCTTTGAAACTTAGAATTAGAATCCTCCACACCAGAGATTGCATCTCTCTAATAGGCAAATGTAGTAGAGAGTTAGAAACATTTGCAACCTGCACAATCAAATCTACAAATTTTGCAAGGTTGCCGGGCTGTTCGTTTTTCAAGGCATTTTCTACAAAAGATTCTTGCTATTTGTGTGCGTCATAATCTTGAATAGGAATCTCGGGCGTAATGCCCCATTTTCCGCTTTGATAGAAGTTTGTGCGGAACAATCCAGGGGCGACATTTGTTACCTTAATGCCAAAGGTATTTTATCTTTATGAGACACATCTAAAAACTTGTAAAACCCTTTGTTTGTGCTCTTGTGCTATTCTTAACCCAGCTTTTCTCAAAGTCGCAACAACACAATCTCCAGTATTTAAAGCTGCATTCATTATCACATTGCCAATTCCACCCTCACTCGCCCCACTTTTATACTTTTCAAAAAGTGCTTGTAACACAGCTTTAGAATCTACATTGTTATCGTTCATTATCCCTCCTTTTGGTTTTTTAATAAAAGGTTTGCAGTTCTTTTGAATCTGCCTTGCTTGTTTAATTTTGAACTCTTTAAAAGATTTTGATTGCATCAAAAAAAATCTTAAATAAAAATCTTTTTGCAATAAAAATACAAAGAGTGGGCAAAAATCTTAAAATAGCAAAGAGTTTTTTGTTACAACAATTTTATATCAAGTATAAAATATCACTACTGCGCAAAAGTCGTGCTTATACATTTTTATTTAACCTTTCAAACCCAATTTCCAAACACTAAGTGAAATTAAAGAAAAATATAAAGTTATCTTAAGAATGATTTTTATAATATTACAAAATAGAATTGGCATATAAGGGAGCATTATAAAAATGGAATTTCTTAAAGGTAATATAGACCATATAATTTTCGCTACATTGGGCTTAATGAGCTTTTTAAGCCTATGGTTTAGCTGTGAGAGATTGATTTTTTATATACGTATAAATCTTAACGATTATCCTAATGAAGAATTGCTAGAAGAAGCCTTGAGCAAGAATCTCACTGCACTTTATATTATTTACTCCAATGCACCCTATGTAGGGCTTTTAGGCACTGTTATTGGGATTATGATTACCTTCTATGATATGGGTATGAGTGGTGGAATGGACGCTCAAAGTATTATGGTAGGCTTATCCACTGCGCTTAAAGCGACAGCTCTTGGCTTACTAGTGGCAATCCCTACCTTGATTGTCTATAACTGCTTCGTGCGTAAAATGGACGTGGAGCTTAACCGCTACAAACTTTTACAAAAATAAGCAAAACAAGGTTAGAGAATGAGGATTCCTAAAAAAGACGGCTTAAACATCGTTCCTTTCATTGATGTGATGCTAGTGCTTTTAGCCATTGTGCTAAGTATATCGACTTTCATCGCACAAGGGCAAATCAAAGTCGAACTGCCCTATGCAAGTCAAAATCAGCAAAACAAGGAAGAAAAACCTATTGTGATTGCCATTGATAATAACAACATTATTTATTTTAATGATAAGCCTATTGATATACAATCGCTTAAGACGGAACTGAGCAGTATTGATAATAAAACGCTTATTCAACTCAAAAGCGATAAGGATTCAAAATTTGAGAGTTTTATCCAAATCGTTGATATTTTAAAGGAGAAGGGACATGAAAACTTCGGTATCTCAACCAAAAACAAATAGCAATCCCCAATGTAACAACAAATCATTCTCTACTTCTATGCGCACAGGATTCATTATTAGCGCTGTTTTGCACGTTGCCCTTGCCTTAACATTCTATGATTTTTTTCATAATAATATGGAGTTGCAGCAAAGTGGTGATAATATCACTACCATTGCCCTAGCCACTTTTCAAAATCCCTCTAATGAGGAAAATATAGAAAATCCAAAGCCCAAACCTATCACACACAAGAAAAGGCATTATCATAAAGAAATACTCAAAGAAAATGGCAAACTGAGCAAAAAAGAAGAAGAGGTCATCCCTCCTGCTCAATCTCCCAAAGCAAAGCCTGATGAAAAAGCAGAGGAAGGTGATGTGATACAGACGCTCTCTTATAGAGATGGAAGCGAAGATGAGCTATTTTCTAAAATCAAACGTGCCATTGAGCGCAAAAACAAATATCCACCTATGGCTAGGAAACGTGGATTGGAGGGGGAAGTGATAGTAGAATTTGTGATTTATAAAGATGGCAGGTTGGCGGATATCCGGATTGTGAAGCCCTCGCACGATCCTTTTAATGTCGCCGCACTCAATGCTATTAGAAAAGCACAAAATGATTTCCCTATCCTAAATATATCAACAAAAATCGAGCTGCCTATCGTATATGAGCTTAAAATGGATAATATATAAATGATTGGCTAAAGAATAAGCAAAGTAAAACTAACTTATGCGTGGTTTACATTTCAAATACTTATATTTTTAGCCCCATCTAAAAACCATATCACTATATAACAATCATAAATATAATATATCAGTTTTCTTCTCTCAATTATAAAGCC
This sequence comes from uncultured Helicobacter sp., assembly GCF_910577135.1. GTDB lineage: Bacteria > Campylobacterota > Campylobacteria > Campylobacterales > Helicobacteraceae > Helicobacter_C > Helicobacter_C mastomyrinus. The sequence goes on along the minus strand of NZ_CAJTLL010000004.1, from coordinate 120,316 downwards.
CTAAGTGCTGAACAATCCACAAGATAAACAAACTCATACTTGAAGCAAAGCTTCGTTCTGTAAATATATATATTCACAAATTGGCTTCATGTGCAAAAGAGAGAAACAAGCCATAGAATAATGCGAGATATAGTATTTAGCGATATTTACTAACACTTTATTCCACAAGAGAATAAGCGTAGCTATATGAATCTAGCTTAAACCTTCATTTGTTAGAAACCAAGCAAGTCATAAGTCAAATAGACCCAACAAATGTAATGTGTTATAATGCCGCAATAGCATAGCTATAGCGGACTTTCTCTAAAAAGAATAAATCAAAGATTTTATGAGATAAGAGAAATATAAAACAAATGAATAAGCAAAATCACTAAAATGCGTCGATATATGTTGCTAAGGCGTCAATATCCTCATCGCTTAGATTTTTTGCCTGCATATACATAATTATAGAATTACCTCCCTTGCTTAATGTCCTCTCACGGAATCCTTTAAGAGATTCTACCACTTGAGCTTTATTGAGAGAAGCAATAAGCACATTGCCTACACTACCGGGTGCGACACTTTTACCATCTTTACCGTGGCAAGCCGCACATTTAGCATAAAGTACCGCTGCATCTGGCTTATTTTGAGCTGCTGGGAGTGTTTGTTGGGGAGCTTGAGATTTATCTGCTTCAGGCATATCTTTTTGAGAATCTTCTACTCTATCCTCTACTTTATTGCCTGATGTTTCATCTGCTGCTTGCTCTACTTTATTGTCACTAGAGCAAGCAACGAAAATAATGCAGAGCACAAATAATATATATCTTAACATTTTTTAACTCCTTATAGCTTCACCTAATAAATGATTAACCTTTACGTTTTTCCATAATCTCTTTAGCAATATTGTTTGGTACTTCGCCATAATGGTCAAATTCCATTGTATATGTACCTCTACCTTGTGTAGCCGAACGTAAATCAGTTGAGTATCCAAACATTTCAGCTAAAGGCACAAAGGCATTTACAATCTTTAAGCCCATACGATCATCCATAGAGTTAATTTGCCCTCTTCGCCTGTTCAAGTCTCCTATGACATCACCCATATACTCCTCTGGGACTTCCACTTCGACTTTCATCATAGGCTCTAATAATACTGCATTTGCCTTACGACAAGCATCTTTAAAAGCCATAGAACCAGCAATTTTAAATGCCATTTCAGATGAATCCACATCGTGATAGCTTCCATCATAAAGTGTTACTTTAAAATCCACGACAGGATAGCCTGCGAGCACACCATTTTGCATTGCTTCTTGGATACCTTTATCAACAGCAGGAATATATTCTTTTGGTATCACACCGCCACTAATATTATTCACAAACTCATAGCCCTCACCGGGTTCTTTTGGTTCAAGCCTAATATGCACGTGTCCATATTGCCCACGCCCACCGGATTGTTTTGCATATTTACACTCTTGCTCTACGGCAGTGCGTATAGTCTCTCTAAAAGCGACTTGTGGCTCACCTACTTCAGCCTCAACCTTAAACTCACGCTTTAATCTATCAACAATAATTTCTAAGTGTAATTCACCCATACCGCCAATAAGTGTTTGCCCTGTTTCTTCGTGTGTGCTTACTCTAAAGCTAGGATCCTCCTCTGCAAGTTTGCCTAGTGCAATAGACATTTTTTCTTGGTCTGCCTTAGTTTTTGGCTCTACAGCAATTTGAATAACTGGCTCTGGGAAGTCCATTCTCTCCAAGATAACAGGCTGCTTCTCATCACAAAGCGTATCACCTGTCACTGTATCTTTTAATCCTACAAAAGCACAAATCTCACCCGCATAAATCTCTTTTATGTCTTCGCGTTTATTTGAATGCATTTTCAAAAGTCGCCCTACACGCTCTTTTTTACCTTTTGTAGAGTTTAGAACATAGCTACCAGATTCTAACTTCCCACGATATGCACGGACGAAGGTTAGCTGCCCTACAAATGGGTCAGTCATAATTTTAAACGCCAAACCTGCAAACGCGCCATTATCGCTTGATTCTACGCTAAGTTCAGATTCATCTTTTGGGTCAATACCTTTGATTTCTGCCACTTCAGTAGGTGCAGGGAGAAAATCAACCACCGCATCAAGTAATGTCTGCACACCTTTATTCTTAAAGCTTGAGCCACAAAGCATAGGAATAAGACTCATATTTAAACAACCAATCTTTACACCCTTTTTAATATCCTCGATACTCAGCTCCTCACCACCAAGATATTTTTCCATCAAAGCTTCATCTTGTTCTGCGGCAGCCTCTACAAGCTTTTCTCTATACTCATTTGCTTTTTCTATAAGTTCAGCAGGAATATCCTCAATATCATATTTTGCACCCATTGATTCATCATTCCACACGATAGCCTTCATTTGAATCAAATCAACCACACCCTTAAAGTTCTCCTCTGCACCAATGGGGATACTAATAGGCACAGGGTTAGCTTTTAGGCGTTGCTTGATTTGGCTCTCTACATTATAGAAATTTGCGCCGATTCTATCCATTTTGTTCACAAACACCATACGAGGCACACCATACTTGTTTGCTTGTCGCCACACGGTTTCACTTTGAGGCTGCACACCTCCCACAGAGCAAAATACCGCAACAGCACCATCAAGCACACGCATAGAACGTTCTACCTCGATAGTAAAATCAACGTGTCCGGGAGTGTCAATAAGATTAATTTGATAGTCTTTCCAAAAACAAGTTGTAGTTGCAGAAGTAATGGTAATCCCACGTTCTTTTTCTTGCTCCATCCAGTCCATAGTTGCTGCGCCATCGTGCACTTCACCGATTTTATGGCTTACACCGGTATAAAAGAGAATCCGTTCTGAAGTCGTAGTTTTACCCGCATCAATATGTGCAGCAATACCGATATTTCTAATTCTTGCTAAAGGAGTTTTTCTAGCCATTCTTTATCCTTCCTTACCAACGATAATGTGCAAATGCCTTGTTAGCTTCAGCCATTTTGTGCACATCTTCTTTTTTCTTAAAAGCTGCTCCTCTTTCATTTGCAGCATCTACTAGCTCACTTGCTAAACGCTCTACCATTGTGCGCTCATTTCTTTTACGTGTCGCCTCAAGCAACCACCTGATAGAAAGAGATTGCTGACGAGCGGGTCTTACTTCAACAGGTACCTGATAAGTCGCTCCACCTACACGGCGGCTTCTTACCTCTACAAGAGGTTTGACGCGCTCAAGCGCTTTTTCAAATACCTCTATGCCCTTTTCACCGCTTTTTTCCTCGATCCTATCAAATGCTGCATAAATGATTTTTTCACTTACACTTTTCTTGCCATCAAACATCATTTTGTTAATGAATTTTGTTACTACCTTGTTGTTATAAATTGGGTCCCCTAAAATCTCTCTCACAGGAGCTTTTCTTCGTCTCATCTCTTCTCCTTAGTTATTTTTTATCGCCACCGGCTTTTGCTTTTTTTGCACCATATTTACTACGTGAAACACTTCGTTTAGCCACACCTGCAGTATCTAATGCCCCACGTATAATATGATACTTCACACCGGGTAAGTCTTTTACACGTCCGCCACGCACAAGTACAATGGAGTGCTCTTGCAAATTATGCCCTTCTCCCGGAATATAGCTAATCACCTCTACTTTCGAAGTAAGCTTTACTTTAGCCACCTTTCTTAAAGCCGAGTTTGGCTTTTTAGGTGTTGTCGTATAAACACGTGTGCATACACCCCTTCTTTGCGGACACTCTAGTAACGCAGGGGACTTTGTCTTACGGATAACTTTCTTGCGCTCTTTTCTAATTAATTGATTTATGGTTGGCACTGACTTTCCTTTATGTAAATTTTAGAAAATAAAAAATGCGGGATTTTACCCAATGAAAACTTTTATTTCTCTTAGAGAATAGGCAAAAAATGCCTATTCTTCCTCACTATCACAATAGTATTCTTGCTCGTCGCCTTTATAAGAGAACTTTTTATTTTTATACAAGCCTGTTCCCACAGGTATCATACGTCCAAGCACAACATTTTCTTTTAAGTCATCAAGTGTATCTTTTTTAGCTGCGATACTTGCCTCTGTAAGCACTTTTGTTGTTTCTTGGAATGAAGCCGCTGAAATAATAGAATCACTTCCAATAGCCGCACGAGTAATACCAAGAAGGACAGGTTCAGCTATCGCTGGCTCTCCACCCATACGTAAGATTCTCTCATTTTCCTCTTTAAAATGTCGCTTGCTTACTAAATCACCTGCAATAAACTTTGTATTGCCACTATCAACAATCTTCACTTGGCGGAGCATTTGAGACACAATGATTTCTATATGCTTATCGGCAATACTTACACCCTGTCGGCGATATACCTGCTGCACTTCACTCACAATATACTTGTGAAGTTCTTTCTCCCCACTAATGCGTAAAATATCGTGGCTTGAGACAACACCATCTGTCATCGCTTCTCCGGCGTGGATAAACTCCTGTTCATGTACAAGAATCTTTTTATTCTTATCTACCAAGTATTCTGCCACTCGTCCATCAGCTGATGTAATAATAATACGCTCCTTACCTCGCATAGGCTTGCCAAAGCTCACTGTTCCATCAAGTTCAGAAAGAATAGCGGTATCTTTTGGTTTCCTTGCCTCAAACAATTCCGTTACACGCGGAAGACCACCTGTAATATCCTTAGATTTTGCTAATGCCTTGGGTACTTTAGCGATAATATCTGCCACTTCAACCTTATCTCCATCATTAACAGCAATAGAAGTACGAGATTCTAAGCGATAAGCCATTTCCTTACCTTCTTTTGTCGTTACAACAATCATCGGCTTGTAGCCTGCGGGCACATATTCATTAATAACAAAATTCTTTTGGTGCGTATTTTCGTCTTCTTGCTCGCTTACAGTTAGCCCTGCAACCACATCCCTAAAAGATACTACACCTGCTTGGTCGGCAATAATTGGCTCACTATAAGCATCCCATTCAGCCACCACAATCTGCTCACTTGAAGTAGGTTCAGAAATCAATGTATTGATATCCACTTCGCTATTGTCATCAACAAGAATCTTAGAGGTTCGCGCAATATAATGGCGGATTGCCTCTCTATCATTTTGGTCTGCAATAACGGCAAACATACCTTTTTCATTCACAACCATACCTGCCTTGACATTGTGATTACGTTCAAGCGTATCAGAGCGAAGTGTATAAAATTTCACAACACCTTTTTCTTTAGCAGTAATTTTTTGGGAAATGGGTGCATTATCCTCCACTTTCAATTCACTTCCATAAGGAATCCGTGTAGGCACATTCCAGCTATCCATAATAATATCAACTACACTGCCGCCCGCTTTGACCTTATAGCCACTCTCGTGCGGCACAAGCAATTTACCCTCAATCTTCCCTGCTACACCGGCAAGTTCATTTTGTTTGGCTACTTCATCTTTTCTTAAGCGATGCGTAACAGAATGTTTTTTATCACCCACAATAGTAATATGCACTTCATCATGAACACTCTCTACTCGAATTTCTCCATCAAATTCCGCTTTAATACGTGGTTCAACAACCAAAATCGCCGCATTTCTGCGATTTGCCACAATCTTTTGCCCCTTACTATTAGTGTAAGTGCGGATATTATGATAGCGGATAAAGCCCTCTTTCTTAGCTACGATTTGCTTCTCTTCTGTGCTTCTACTTGCTGTTCCACCAACGTGGAATGTTCTTAATGTCAGCTGTGTGCCGGGTTCACCGATACTTTGTGCGGCAAGCACCCCTACTGCCTCACCGGGTTTTACCATTTTAGATTCGCCAAGATTCAATCCATAACATTTCGCACACACACCCTTAGGAGCCTTACAGGTTACAGGGGTGCGTATCATCACAGACTTAACATTTGCCTCTTTAATACGTCTTGCCATCGCATTATCGATTAATACACCTTCACTAAGCAGAATCTCATTAGCAATAGGATCGATAATATCACGTGCTAGCACACGTCCCACAACACGCTCTTCAAGTGGTTCAATCATATCGCTACCCACCGTAATATCCGTAATCTCAACGCCCTCGTGCGTGCCACAATCCTCAATAGTAACTTTCATATTTTGGCTCACATCAATAAGCTTTCTTGTAAGATAACCAGCATTAGCAGTTTTTAAGGCAGTATCAGCTAGACCTTTTCTCGCACCGTGCGTTGAGTTAAAATACTCTAGCACATTCAAACCCTCTTTAAAATTTGAGGTAATAGGTGTTTCAATAATCGTGCCATCAGGTTTTGCCATTAGCCCTCTCATCGCCGAAAGTTGGCGAATCTGTGCCTCACTACCTCTCGCACCAGAATCTGCCATCATATAGATAGAGTTAAAGCCTTCTTTATCATTTTTAACTTTCTCCATCATCAATTTACCCATTTTTTCGCTCGTTTCTGTCCAAATATCAATACTCTTATTATATCGCTCTTGTGCAGTAAGAAGTCCTTGCTCAAACTCGCCCTGTATGCGCTTAATCTCTTTTTTGGCATCATCTATCATTTTTGCTTTATCGTGAGGAATAATAATATCCGCTGCAGAAATAGAAATACCTGCTTTTGTCGCGTATCTAAAGCCAAGATTCTTAAGATTATCAAGAAAAGTTGCCGTAATACCCAAGCCCCCTTCTTTATATACATAATCAATCAATATACCTATATCTTTTTTCTTCATTGTCTGATTCCAAAGACTAAGTGGCACAAAATCAGGTAAGATAGAACTTAGAATCATACGCCCAGCCGTTGTGTCAATCACACGGCGTTTATGCACAGTTTTAATACGCGCATTGATATCAAGCTCACCCATCTCAATAGCCATAAAGATTTCATCAATACTTGCAAAAACTTTATGTTCCCCTTTTACACCTTTCTTTTCTAAGGAGAGATAATACAAGCCCAAAACCATATCTTGGCTTGGCACTGCCACAGCTTTACCACTAGCAGGTAGCAAAATATTCATAGAGCTTAACATAAGCACCTTACATTCTGCAATAGCCTCTTGAGAAAGCGGCACATGAACTGCCATTTGGTCACCATCAAAGTCTGCATTAAACGCAGAGCACACAAGTGGATGTAACTGGATCGCCTTGCCATCAATAAGTTTTGGGTGGAATGCCTGAATGGATTGCTTATGCAAGGTTGGCGCACGATTAAGCAACACAGGATAGCCATCAACAATTTCTTGCAAACATTCCCATACTTCATTTGTCTTCTGACTTACCATTTTCACAGCTTGTTTAAGTGTAGTCGCATAGCCCTTCTCTTCTAACTTAGCAAATAAATGCGGCTTAAATAACTCTAAAGCCATATTTTTAGGCAATCCACATTGATCCATTTTTAAGTTTGGTCCTACCACAATCACGCTACGTCCAGAGAAATCCACACGCTTACCGAGCAAGTTCTGTCTAAAGCGTCCTTGCTTGCCTTTGATAATTTCAGAAAGGGATTTTAGGGGACGCTTATTTGCACCTTTTACAGCATTAGCATTTCTTCCATTATCAAAAAGCGCATCAACCGCTTCTTGAAGCATTCTTTTTTCGTTGCGCACAATAATTTCTGGCGAATCAAGCTCAATAAGACGTTTTAAGCGTTGGTTACGATTAATTACTCGGCGATAAAGATCATTCACATCGCTTACGGCAAATTTTCCACCATCAAGTGCCACCAAAGGACGTAAATCCGGTGGAAGCACAGGCAGAATGGTGAGCATCATCCACTCTGGACGATTACCTGAATTGATAAAGCTTTCAACTACTTTCAAACGCTTAACAATCGTCTTTTTCTTTGCTTCAGAATTAGTGAGATTAATCTCCTCACGCAATGCACTGAGAAGCACCATTAAGTCTAATTCTTCAAGTAGCTCCTTAATCGCCTCTCCACCCATTTGTGCGACAAATCCAGTATGTTCAAATCGCTGATTAATGCTTTGGAATTGCTCTTCATTAAGTACATCATATTTTAAAATAGGTTTTGTGCCTTCATTATCATAGAATGCCTCGCCGGGTGTCTTTACAATATATGCTTCATAATACAATACTCGCTCTAAATCTTTCATCTTCACACCAAGCAAAGTGCCAATACGACTAGGCAATGAACTCACATACCAAATATGCGCCACAGGAGCAACAAGCTCTATATGCCCCATTCTTGAGCGGCGCACTTTCGCACGCGTAACTTCCACACCACATTTTTCACACACTATACCCTTATAGCGCATTTTTTTATATTTACCACATAAACATTCATAATCACGCACAGGACCAAAGATTTTCGTGCAGAATAAGCCATCTCGCTCTGGTTTTAATGTGCGATAATTAATTGTTTCAGGTTTTTTTACCTCTCCATGACTCCAAGAGAGAATCTTCTCTGGACTTGCCAGAACTAGCTGAAATGAACTAAAATCCTTAGGGCGTTCATCTTCTTTAATCACAATAGGCAGAGCAGCACCATTTTCGTCTTTTTCTTCACCATAGATATTAACATCAAGGGCAAGCGACTGAAGCTCTTTTGTCAAAACATAAAATGTTTCAGGGATTTCAGATTCCCCTACGTGCTCACCCTTTGTGATAGCTTTATACGCACCTCTTCGCCCTTCTGTATCATCAGATTTAATAGTGAGCATTTCTTTTAGTGTATGAGCCGCACCATAAGCTTCTAATGCCCATACTTCCATCTCTCCAAAACGCTGCCCACCAAAGAGAGCCTTTCCACCCACAGGTTGTTGCGTAACCAAAGAGTAAGGACCTGTACTTCTTGCATGGACCTTTTCATCAACCAAGTGATGAAGTTTGAGCATATACATATAACCCACATTCACTCTTTCGCGCATTTTTTCGCCGGTTTTGCCATCATAAAGCTCTGTTTTACCATCAGTATCAATCTTTGCTAACGCAAAAAGTTTATCAAATTTCTCCTGCTCTATGCCCTCAAATACAGGAATAGCAAACTTCACACCATTACTCCAATCCCGTGCATAGCTCATCAAATCTTCATCACTCATACTTTCTAAGAATGAAACCATTGTCTTATCATTGGAATTAACTACCTGAGCAATTTCAATCATCTTTGAACGTAATGCGTTTATCCATTGTTTTGATTGAGATTGAAAAATCTCTTGAATCTGCTGTCCAAGATTCTTTCCTACCAATCCCAAATGCACCTCAAGAATCTGCCCAATATTCATACGACTTGGCACACCAAGAGGATTCAATACAATATCCACAGGCTCACCATCAGCAGTATAAGGCATATCTACCATAGGCACAATATTAGATACAATACCCTTATTTCCGTGACGTCCTGCCATTTTATCACCCACTTTGAGCTTGCGTTTTGTGGCAATATAAATTTTTACAAGTTTTACTACACCACTTGGCAAAATATCATCTTTTTCTAAAATAGAAAGCTTCTCCTCGTGTTCTTCACCTAAAGTTTTTTTCTGCTCTAAGAAGTTTCTTTTAATTTGCTCATATCGTGTTTGCACAGCCTTAGAATAACTCTTGAGAAGAATACTTAAAGTGAAAGGATTAAACGTAGCTAACTCTTCCTTGGAAATCTGTGTGCCTTTTTTGAAGACTTTATTAGCCACTTTAGCATCACTTGCGAGTTTTTCTTTAGATAGCATAAGAGAGATTCTTAAGGCTTCTTCTTGTTGAATCATCGTTAAACGATCGTGATGCTCAATATCAAGCACACGTCTTTCCTCATCGTGCGCGCTTATGGCACGTGCATCTTTCTCATAACCTTTTTTTGTGAATATCTTCACATCAACCACCGTTCCCTCAAGAGAAGGTGGGCAATAAAGTGATTTATTTACCACATGTCCGGCTTTTTCACCAAAGATAGCACGCAAAAGCCTTTCTTCAGGAGTAGGTTTCACTTCACCCTTAGGAGAAACTTTTCCTACAAGTATCATACCCGCACTTACATATGTGCCTATTCGCACAATCCCACTTTCATCAAGATGCGCTGTTTCTGATTCTTTAGTGCCTGGAATATCAGCTGTAATTTCCTCAAGTCCGTGCTTAAGCTCCCGTGCTTCAATTTCCTTTTCATAAATATGAATTGATGTAAAGGCATCTTCTTTGATAAGTTTTTCACTTACGACAATCGCATCTTCGAAGTTGTAACCATTCCATGGCATAAAGGCGACACGGATATTTTTTCCCAATGCCAGCTCACCATTATCCATACTTGCACCATCAGCAATAATTTGCCCTGCTTCTACCTTATCTCCTACTTGCACAATAGGCTGCTGTGAAAAGCAGGTATTTTGATTGGTACGGAGATTTTTACCCAAATGATAATGATCAATATATGCTCCATTGTCATCTTCACCAAGTATATAGATATTTTTAGAATCCACTCTTTCTACTACACCACTGCGAGTAGCTTTAACAGCCTCCCAAGCATCACGTGCAATGATTTGCTCGATACCTGTTCCTACCACAGGTGCATCAGGTTTAAGCAATGGGACAGCTTGTCGCTGCATATTTGAACCCATAAGCGCACGGTTTGCGTCATCGTGCTCGAGAAATGGAATGAGAGAAGCAGCCACACCTACGAGCATACGAGGGCTTAAGTCAATAAGTTGAATACGTGATTTCTCACTTAAAATAATCTCTCCATCTTTGCGTGCATCAATCAAATCTTCAACAATATGCCCATTTTTATCTACCTTTGTGCTAGCTGGAGCAATCACTATACCCTCTTCTTGTGCAGCAGTAAGATAAACAATTTCATTTGTTACTACGCCATTTTCTACTCTTTTATAAGGTGCTTCAATAAAACCTAAGTCATTTACGCGCGTATAGGTAGAAAGTGTATTAATCAAACCAATATTTTGCCCTTCTGGTGTTTCAATAGGGCAGATTCTACCATAATGTGTAGGATGCACATCTCTTGCCTCAAAACCTACTCTATCTTTTACAAGCCCACCCTCTCCAAGAGCCGAAAGTCTTCGTTTATGTGTAATTTCCGAAAGAGGGTTAGTTTGATCCATAAATTGTGAAAGCTGCCCACCGGTGAAAAATTCCATAATCGTGCTAGTAATCATCTTGCCATTGACCAAATCGTGAGGCATAATCGTATCAAACGCTCCACTTAGTGAAGTAAGCTTATCACGTATAGCTTTTTGCATTTTTACAAGCCCTGCGTGAAGTTCATTAGCCAAAAGCTCACCACTTGAACGGATTCTACGGTTACCTAAATGATCTCTATCATCAATCTTACCCAAGCCATTCTTAACTTTCAAAAGATACCGAATTGTCTTAATAATATCCTCGTGTGTGAGCACAGTAACATAATCAGGCACGTTAATTTGCAGTTTATGATTCATTTTCATACGTCCTACACGTGTCAAATCATAACGTTCAGAATCGAAGAAAAGCTGACGCATAAAGTTCTTTGCCACCTCTTTTGTTACAGGCTCACCCGGACGCATTACTTTATAGATTCTAATAGCAGCTAATTCATTCTCATCATCAATCTTTTCGCTTTGACGGAGCATTTTTAAAGATTCTGCATCAGCAATAAATGAGTTAATAATAGAGCTATCCACACCTGCAGCACTATCATTGGCTATCACAAACTCATTGATTTTTAACTCAAGGAGTTTTTTTAGCTTACTCTCATCAAGCTGTGTGAGAGTGTCAAAAAGCACTTCACCTTGCAAGTTTAAAATAGGTTGAGCAAGGAACTTATTTGTCAAACTCTCAAGGGGATATTCAATAAGATCGATTCTTGCCTCTTTAAGCTCCTTGATTTTTTTAGCAGATAGACGCTTGCCCGAAGCTACCAAAAGATTCCCTTTTGCATCTTTAATATCAAATTCTGCACGATTGCCTATACTATCAATATCAAAGGGGATAAGATATTTACCTTTTTTATATGTTACTTTCTGCAAGGGGTAAAAAATCTTAAGAATATCTTGTTTGCTATACCCCATTGCACGCAAAATAATAGTTACAGGCACTTTTCTACGCTTATTGATACGTGCATAAAGCACATCTTTAGAATCATACTCAAAATATAGCCAAGAGCCTCTATCGGGGATAATCTGCCCTGTGTAGATGAGTTTATTTGATGAAGTATTAGATTCCTCTTCTTTGAAAATCACTCCCGGGCTACGATGGAGTTGATTGACCACGACGCGTTCAACGCCATTAATAATAAAGCTTGTTCTGTCTGTCATAAGAGGAATATCGCGGACAAAAATATTTTGTTCTTTAACATCTTTTACGCCTAGCTTTTCACCCGTTTTTTCATCTTTTTCCCAAAGCACTAGGCGAATTTTTACTTGTAGTGATATAGCATAGGTTACACCACGAACCATTGCCTCATTTGTAGTATATTTAGGCTTACCAAATTTACATCCTGCATATTCAAGCGTAATGCGGTTTTGGCTATCTTGAATGGGAAAAACAGACTTGAATACCCGCTCAATACCAGATTCTCCCTCTCCCTCGATAGAAAGGAAATCATCATAGCTATCTCTTTGGAGCAATAAAAGATTAGGGACTTCGATATTTTGAGGATTTTTAGTAAAATCAGCGCGGAGTCTATTTTTCAGTTTTGTGAAGTTTGCCATGTGTTGTGTCCTTCTTATTCTATTAGATTATGAAAAAGAGCAAAATACTCTAAAAAGACCTATAATTATAAAGTATTTTTACAATATTCTATTAAATGCAAAAAGCCAAACCTTAGTATCTAAGATTTAGCAATTGTATATGAAGTGAATGTCAAACCTATTTAATTTCGACTTTTGCTCCTGCCTCTTCAAGTTTTTTCTTAAAGTTTTCAGCATCTTCTTTATTCACACCTTCCTTAAGTGTGCTTGGAGTTTGCTCTGTGGCGTCTTTTGCTTCTTTAAGACCTAAGCCTGTAATTTCACGCACTGCTTTGATGACATTGATTTTATTTGCACCTGCATCAACAAGCACGATATTAAATTCTGTCTTCTCTTCTGCTCCGCCAGCTGCTGCACCTCCGCCAGCTGCTGCACCAGCTACAACTGTTGGTGCAGCACTTACACCAAATTTCTCTTCAAAAGCCTTTACAAGCTCTGAAAGCTCTAATACTGAAAGATTCCCGATGTATTCCAATACTTCTTCTTTAGAAATTGCCATTTTACACTCCTTGCAATGTTAATTTTCTTCTTTTTGTTTTCTTAAATTATCAAGCCCTGTAACAAAGTATCGCGCTGGAGCTGTCCATACAGACAACAACATACCAATAAGTTCTTCTTTGCTTGGTAGCTTAGAAACCGACACGATATGCTTCGTATCAACTACTTGCCCATCAAATATACCAACTTTGAGACTAAAATGTTCGCTATGAGATTCTGCGAATTTGCAAACCACCTTAGACAAAGCGATCTGATCATCTGCCCAAAGAAAGATATTTGTATCCTTAAGTTCTAAATCTGGACATTCTGCATTTTTTATAGCGATGCTTGCTAAAGTATTCTTGATTACTTGCACCTTGACATCTACAGCCCTTGAAGTGCGTCTTAGTTCCTCAAGATGACTCACTTGTAAACCTTTATAATCGCACACAATCAAAGCAGAAGATTGCTTAAATTCAGCACTTAAGTATTCAACAACCTGAATCTTTTCTTGCTTAGTCATTTCTCCTCCTTTCAGCCCAAAACCTCACATAGGGTAAATTTTAAGCTAAGCCCCTATGCTCTTTGGTCTAAGATAAAGAATACAAATCTGTTATTTTGTATCCATCAATTCCTGTGAATCAAGCTTAATTGCAGGACTCATCGTTAAAGACAATGTGCTGCTACGGATATACTTACCTTTTGCCGAGGTAGGCTTTAGCTTATTGATTGCACGAACAAGTTCAAGCATATTATCTCGTATTTTAGATTCATCAAAAGAAACTTTTCCAATAGGTGCGTGAATGATACCCTTTTTATCCACTCTAAAGTTCACTTGCCCACTCTTAGCATTAGAAACAGCTTTAGCCACATCCATTGTAACCGTGCCTGTTTTGGGATTTGGCATTAAACCTTTTGGTCCTAAAATACGTCCTACTTTCCCCACAAGAGCCATCATATCAGGTGTAGCTATGACGATATCAAAATTAATATTGCCATTTTTAATCTCATCAGCCAAATCATCAGCCCCTACGACATCAGCTCCGGCATTTTTTGCTTCATCTGCCTTAATACCTTTTGCAAACACAGCAACACGCACTTTTTTGCCTGTCCCGTGTGGCAAAACCACAGCCCCCCGTATCATTTGATCAGCGTGTCTTGGATCTACTCCTAAACGCAATGCTACCTCAACAGTTTCATCAAATTTTGCCGAAGCAAGAGATTTCACCGCACTCACACCACTTTGAATATCATATACCTTTTGAGAATCTACCTTTGCTTGTAAAGCCTGCAGTCTCTTTGCTATCTTTTTACCCATAAACAAACTCCATCTATTCTAATCTTGGATTTCAACACCCATACTTCTTGCACTGCCCACTACAATCAATTTTGCAGCCTCAATATTCGAAGCATTGAGATCTTCCATTTTGGTTTGAGCGATCTCTTCAAGTTGCTTACTTGTAAGCTTCCCAACTTTATTTTTTAAAGGATTGTCAGAACCCTTTGTAATTTTTGCAGCCTTTTTAATGAGATCTGTTACAGGCGGCTTTTTAGTAATAAAGGTAAAGCTCTTATCCTGATAGATGGTAATAACAACAGGAATATTAAAATCACCCATATCCTTTGTTTTTTCATTAAATGCTTTGCAAAACTCCATAATATTAACCCCCCTTTGTCCTAATGCTGGACCTACCGGAGGAGATGGATTCGCTTTTCCCGCTGGAATCTGTAATTTTAATTCACCAACAACTTTTTTACCCATTATGCCTTCCTTTTTGTCAAATTAAATGATTTTTTCTACTTGCGAATACAAAATTTCAACAGGAGTGTTTCGTCCAAAAATGGAGACGTTTAACTTCAGTTTTTTATGCTCTAAATCATATTCCTCTACCGTGCCTGTAAAATTTACAAAAGGTCCATCAATAATCCGCACAACTTCGCCGTGTTCAAAAGAAATCTTTGGTTTTGGTGCGCTTGGATTTCTTACCTTTTCTAAAATTTTAGCAATATCAGCTTCATTAAGCGGTGTGGGCTTCTTACTTTCACCAATAAAACGTCCAACCCTAGGTAAAGATTGAATCATATGCCAAAGTTTTGTGTCTAAATCAACCCTTATAAAGACATAGCCGGGATAAAGACTTCTATTTACAACTTTCTTCTTCGCCTCAATAATAGGCTCTGTAGGCACAACCACTTCAGCAAATCTATCTTGCATTTGATTCTGCTCAATAAGATTCCTTATTGCATTAGCAACTGATTCTTCACTACCAGAATATGTTTGTATCGCATACCACTCCAAGTTTCACCTCTCCACAATATTACAAAATACCGGATACAGAATGAAATAAAATCCAATCAACTAACGCTAAAAATAAAGTAACTACACTTACCACGATAAGAACAGATACAGAAGCATTGCGAATCTGTTCTTTTGTGGGAAATATTACTTTTGTTCGTTCTTCATTTGCATTTTGGAAATAGGTTTTTATTTTTTTAATCATCGTATCTCTTTTATTCAATATCTAAACTTACAGCTTTGTGGCAGGCCAGGAGGGACTCGAACCCCCAACACTCGGTTTTGGAGACCGACGCTCTACCATTGGAGCTACTGACCTATCAGCTAGGCAAAAGCCTAGCTTTTAAGTTTTACTTCCTTATGAATCGTATGTTTATTCAAACGAGGTGAAAACTTTTTGAGCTCCAGTTTTTCTGTATTCGTTTTCGCATTTTTGGTAGTGCTATAATTAATATCACCACATTCTGAACACTTAAGTCCTATCTTAACAGTGTTTCCTTTTGCCATATCAAGCCTCTACTCAATAATTTTTGTTACAACACCTGAACCAACTGTTCTACCACCTTCACGAATTGCGAAACGAGTGCCATCTTCAAGTGCCACAGGTGCGATAAGCTCCACTGTGATTTTTACATTATCACCGGGCATAACCATTTCTACACCATCTGGTAGTTCAATAGAACCTGTAACGTCAGTTGTTCGTACATAGAATTGTGGACGATAGCCTTTAAAGAATGGAGTATGTCTTCCACCCTCTTCTTTTGAAAGCACATAGATTTCGCCTTCAAACTTCTTATGTGGAGTAATCGAACCGGGCTTACAAAGCACCATGCCTCTTTCTACTTCTTCTTTTTTTGTTCCTCTTAAGAGAATACCTACATTGTCTCCCGCTTCACCCTTATCAAGCTCTTTTCTAAACATCTCAACACCTGTAACAGTGGTTTTTTGTGTATCGCGAAGCCCTACGATTTCTACTTCATCGCCTACTGCTACCACACCCCTTTCTACTCTACCTGTTACCACAGTTCCACGACCAGCGATAGAGAATACATCTTCAACAGGCATAAGGAATGTTTTTTCTGTATCACGTTGAGGAGTAGGGATATATCTATCAACTTCTTCCATTAGTTTTAATACTTTTTCTCCCCATTCTCCAACATTTCCAGCCTTTGCTTCTTCAAGTGCTTTAAGAGCTGAACCTGCTACAATAGGAGTATCATCACCGGGGAAGTCATATTGACTAAGCAATTCACGCACTTCCATTTCCACAAGCTCAAGTAATTCTGCATCATCTACCATATCTTGCTTATTTAGGAATACAACGATGTAGTGTACACCTACTTGACGAGAAAGAAGGATATGCTCTCTTGTTTGTGGCATAGGACCATCTGCGGCAGACACAACAAGAATTGCGCCATCCATTTGAGCCGCACCTGTAATCATATTTTTCACATAGTCAGCGTGCCCAGGGCAATCCACATGCGCATAGTGGCGATTCTCTGTTTCATACTCAATATGAGAAGTAGCGATAGTAATACCTCTTTCTTTTTCTTCAGGGGCATTATCGATATTATCATAATCCCTTAACTCTGCAAGACCCTTAGTAGCCAATACAGCGGATATAGCCGCACTCAAAGTTGTTTTACCGTGATCCACGTGTCCAATTGTTCCCACATTTACGTGAGGTTTGTTTTTCACAAACTTTTCTTTTGCCATTTTGTTCTCCTAACTCAAAATTTTATTTTTTTAGAATCCCTAAATTATGACTTTTAAAGATTCTAGCCTATGAAAACTGGAGCCCATAAGCGGGATTGAACCGCCGACCTCTTCCTTACCAAGGAAGTGCTCTGCCACTGAGCTATATGGGCATATTATAAATAACTACAATAATAATCTATTTTGGAGAAAATCTTAACTTAAAGTTATCAAAGTGAAGATTCAGCTCCCAGTATGGAGCGGGAAACGGGGCTCGAACCCGCGACCCTCAGCTTGGAAGGCTGATGCTCTAGCCAACTGAGCTATTCCCGCAAACTTAAAAAAACTATTTTGACTACCACTTTTTAATGATTGTAAAATCATCAATTTATAGTGGTGGTGAGTCGTGGATTCGAACCACGGAAGTCATAGACAGCAGATTTACAGTCTGCCCTCGTTGGCCACTTGAGTAACTCACCAAAAATAATCACAAAACTGGTCAAACACTGAAAGCAAATATGCTAAAGTGCAAAATGGAGCTGGTTAAGGGACTTGAACCCCCGACCCTCTGCTTACAAGGCAGATGCTCTACCAACTGAGCTAAACCAGCGCATAAAAAAGTTGCAATTATATAGATTTCACTGCCCTTTGTCAAGGGTAAATCCATTGAAGCGTCATGTCCATTATGAATATAATCATGAAAATACCCAAAATAAAATATTTTGAGATATGAAGTAGAAGTAAGTGGCCGGGAGAGAGGGATTCGAACCCCCGGAGGTGTTACCCTCAACGGTTTTCAAGACCGCCGCTTTCAACCACTCAGCCATCTCCCGTTACCATAAATATAATACAGATTCTAGAAACATAACTGATTAAGAGTATATTTAATGTATGCTTAAGTGTTATGGAGGCGACACCCAGATTCGAACTGGGGAATCAAGGCTTTGCAGGCCCATGCCTTACCACTTGGCTATGTCGCCACCTTATCATATTTTCTTAACGAATCTTTTACGATAATCAGGTGGTGCCCGAGACCGGACTTGAACCGGTACAGACGCAATGTCCGAGGGATTTTAAGTCCCTTGTGTCTACCAATTTCACCACCCGGGCTTTTGATTTGATATGTAAAATAATACATTTCCTCACAAAACATCAAAGAGCAATATTTTTAGATTGACTACAAAAATGGAGTTGTAAAGATTAAGTCTTAATGGAGCGGGAGACGGGGATCGAACCCGCGGCCCCAACCTTGGCAAGGTTGTGCTCTACCACTGAGCTACTCCCGCATAATTTTTAAGGGCATAATTGTATCAACGCTTCTTAAAAAAATCAAGAGTAAAATACAAGAATATAATAAAAAATTATCATTTTACTATATAATCCCTGCCGCACAAATATGAAATCTATCTCTAAACTTGATTTACAAGTAGATTAAGTTTTAAAAGCATAAAATCTCTATTCTCCCCACAAGTGAGATATATCTCACTTGCATAAAATCAAATCGCACGAAGTGCTACCTCTTAAAGCATCGTAGTGGTAGGGGAGAGGGAGGGAGCGACCTCGTGCTTGTGCTTTAGCACCAGCCCACACTTGTACATTTAAGCCCTCCCCCTTATTATGGATAGAAAAAATTATAGATTCTTATGTAAGTTTTAAAGATGATAGTTTCCACCAATAAATCAATATTAATTTTTCAAGGAGAAAAATGTGCTAAATCATTTTGAAAGTTACCCCTTTGACAAGCTCCACACGCTTCTCAAACACAGTAATCCCCCCAAAGATTGTGAAATTTTCACTCTTACCATCGGTGAGCCTCAATTCCCTACGCCGCAAAATATTATAGAATCTTGGCAAAATAACGCTCCCTTGCTGAACAAATACCCTAAATCAAGCGGTGAAGATGAGCTTAAAAACGCTCAACTCTCCTTTATTAAAAATCGCTATCAACTTGAGCTTACCCATCATCAAATTATCCCTACTTTTGGCACACGTGAAGTGCTTTTCAACTTCCCCCAATTCTATCTTTTTGGCAAAGAAAACCCTAGCATTGCCTACCCTAATCCATTTTATCAAATCTATGAGGGCGCGGCAATTGCCTCAAAAGCACGAATAATCCTTATGAATCTCACGCAAGATAATAATTTTATGCCCTCTCTTAGCGATACACAGCTTAAAGAAGTGGATTTAGTTATTCTTAATTCCCCTAATAATCCTACCGGCAGGGCATTAGATATCCAATCTTTAAGCCAATGGGTGCAAAAGGCGCTAGAATATGATTTTGTGATTATTAATGATGAATGTTATAGTGAAATTTATGCCAATTCTCCACCGCCTAGTATTCTCCAAGCCTCTCTTAAGGCAGATAATCCCACATTTAAAAATATTCTCGCCCTTAATTCTATCTCCAAACGCTCCTCTGCGCCCGGTTTGCGTAGTGGATTTATCGCTGGAGATGAGCAAATTCTAAAAAGCTATAATCTCTACCGCACCTATCTAGGCTGTGCGCTTCCATTGCCCTTACAAAAGGCTGCAGCAGTTGCGTGGAACGATATGCGCATTCCAGAATCTATTCGCCACATTTATGCGCAAAATCTCGCCCTTGCAGAAACAATTTTGCAACTTAGTAAAGCAGAGATTACTCCCTATACATTCTATGTATGGCTTTATGTAGGAGATGATGAAAGATTCTGTAAATTTGCCTATGAAAAAATGGGAGTGCTGACATTACCCGGAAGCTACTTAGGGCGTGAGGGGCAAGGCAAAGGATATGTGAGGATAGCTCTTGTGTATGATAATGAGACCATAAAAAGAGCTTTAAATGCTCTGAAAGAGGCTATCAAGTTTTATAAAAAGGAGTATGTATGAAAATACATTTTATAGGCATTGGTGGTATTGGCATTTCAGGCTTGGCAAAATATCTCCGCGCACAAGGCATAGAGATTAGCGGTTCAGACATCGCAGAAGGAAGCGCGACAAAATATCTCCGCGCACAAGGTGTGTCTATCAATATTCCTCATAACGCTGCTGCTATCACTAATCAAGACCTTGTGATCCATTCTGCGATTATCAAGCCTGATAATGTCGAGGTGCAAGAAGCTATCAAAAAGGGTATTAAAGTGCTTTCCCGCAAAGAAGCCATTGCCTCTATTCTCAAAGAAAAACGTGTCTTTAGCGTATGTGGCGCACACGGCAAATCCACTACAAGCGCAATTTTAAGCAGTATTTTCCCGCATTTTGGCGCAATTATCGGAGCAGACTCTAAAGAATTTGGCTCAAATGTGCGCGAGGCAAAGAGTGAATCTATCATCTTTGAAGCTGATGAATCCGATAAAAGCTTTCTTAATTCCAATCCCTACTACGCCATTATCCCCAATGCCGAGCCAGAGCATATGGAGAGCTACAATCACGATTTAAATGAATTTTATGGTGCTTATAGGCAATTTATCCATACGGCTAAGAAGCGCATTTTTAACCTTAGCGACCCCTTTTTGCAAAGCCTAAAAACCATACAAGCTATTACTTTAAATCCTCAAAGTGATATTACAAATATACGTTTTGAAATTCACAATGACGAGCCACAAACAAGCTTTGAGTTTAAAGATTATGGAATCTTCAAGGTATGGGGCTTTGGGGAGCATATGGCGCAAAATGCGAGTCTGGCGATATTGTGTGCGATTGATGAGTTAGGCATAGATGCGCTAGAAGAGATAAGGACAAATCTTGCGCATTTTAAGGGCATTAAAAAACGTTTTGACATCATCGCTAAAGGCACAACGACTATCATTGATGATTACGCACACCACCCTACCGAGATTCTCGCGACGCTTAAAAGCGTAGCTATCTACAATCAGCTCAAACCCCACCAAAAAGTCATCGCCATTTGGCAACCGCATAAGTATTCACGTGTACTTGATAATCTCCAAGCCTTTGTTGATTGCTTTGCAAATCTATGCGATGAGCTTGTTATCCTGCCTGTGTGGAAAGCAGGGGAATCTCACGTCGATATTGATTTTGCTTCACTTTTTATGCGCTATAATCCCATTTTTGCTACACATCTTAAGCGCGAGGGGGATTGCATTACCCTATTTGATGGCAAAGATTCTATAAAAACACTGCAAAATGCCATTATTATCGGGCTTGGTGCGGGGGACATTACCTATCAATTACGAGGAGAAAAATAATGGGCTATCTTATTTTTGTGCTTACACTGCTACTTTTTGTCGCCATTGGTTTGCTTGTGGGGAAATATAAAAATCACATCTCACGCAAAACGCAAGTTCTCATAGGCGCTTCGTTTTTAGCAATCGCCCTGCTTATTGGGATTTATAATACTCTACAAGAAAAAGAGAGTGAGAATCTTAGCGCACTTAAAAGTGCCTTTGTGCGGGATATTCCACTTGTTTGTAGCTATCAAGGCAGCGCGATTGAAATTACACAAACAGACTTTAATCTCAGCAATGGCACGATGAGCTTTCAAGGTAAGCCAAACAGCTCTTATTCGCACATTATCATTCCTTTGCAAGATTGCACTTTGCAAGAAGTGGATTAATTTTAATCTTATGGATTAAGCTGTGCAAAGCCATCAAACACTCATCGCTCGCCTTGATTTAAGTGATTTTGTTTCTCAATTTCACACATATTTTGCACGAGAAAAACCCTTTATGTTCAATGGCGATAGGAGATTCTACGCACAAATCCTGCAAGAGCTCGATTCTATCCCTCTTAATGCTCCGCCACCTCTACCCACGCTTGATACACCCATCGTGCATTTGCAAAAGCACAGCACATTACAACTTGAAGCGATTTTTACCTTTATGCAGCTTGTGCGTTATTTTCTCTATCTCAAAGCACATATTACAGAATCCACCCCGCATACAAAAACGTGGCTTGATAAGATTCTCATTCCTCAAGCAATATGCGATATGGAATCTATCTTTGACACACAAGGTGAGCTATGTGAGGGTATTTATCCAGACATTGACAACCTAAAGTCCCATATCAAGCAGATCAAAATCCACATTGACGAGCAAATCAGACGGATTCTGCATTCCCGCGAGATTACACCCTATCTTGTCGATAATAGTATGCATTACATCAATCAAAATGAGTGCCTACTGCTTAAAGCAGGGTATAATCAAGTGATTAAAGGAATGGTACTTGAGCGCTCTCACAATGGATTTTTCTATCTCCTGCCAGATGCGATTAACACATTAAAAGAGCGGCAAAATGCGCTTAAAGACACTTTGCAAGAGAGCCTCTACACCCTTTGTAAGAGCCTTTGCCTTACTCTACATAAATACACACCTTTTCTCACATTTCTTAATCACGCCTTTGATACATTTGATCAAATTTATGCCCGAATCGCCTTTGCAAAGGCTTATAATCTCTCTTTCATATATGAACTCACAACACAAAAAGAGATTGTCATTGAGGAATTTTCACACCCCACATTAGCCAATCCAAAGCCCATTAGCTTTGCCTGTAATGGTGATGTGCTAATGATTACAGGCGTGAATGCAGGGGGTAAAACTATCCTGCTTAAATCCCTCCTTGCTGTGTGTTTCTTAAGCAAATATCTTATCCCGCTCAAAATCAACGCCTATAAGTCTAAAATCCCCTATTTTAAACATATCGTGGCGATTATAAGCGATCCACAAAATAGCAAAAACGATATTTCTACTTTTGCGGGGAGAATGCTTGAGTTTAAGCAGATTTTGCAAACACAAAATCTACTGCTTGGTATTGATGAAATCGAGCTAGGCACGGACGCTGATGAAGCTGCAAGTCTCTATAAAGTGCTATTAGAGCATTTAATGAATAATCACGCAAAGATTCTACTCACCACGCACCACAAGCATTTGAGTGCACTTATGGCGCATAATCCCAAAGTGCAGCTTTGTGCAGCGATGTATGATATACAAGCCCAAAGACCGCTTTTTAGCTTTCTTGATGGGAGTATTGGCAAAAGCTATGCCTTTGAAAGTGCCGCACGTTACGGAATCCCACTTTCCCTTATCAAAACAGCCAAAGAAGTGTATGGCGCGGACAAAGAGCGATTAAATGAACTTATAGAACGTTCCAGCGAGTTAGAGAGTGCGCTTCAAACCAAACGTACAGAGCTTGAAGCCACGATTGCAACATATCAGGCGAAGATTCTATCGCTTAAAACGCAAGAAGAGGAGCAAAAGACAGCTTTTCTCACACTCAAGCGCAATTTAGAATCTACTTATCATCAAGCCACGCAAACGCTTAAAGCTACCCTCAAAGCACAAGAAAGCAAAGAAATACACAAGGCTTTTAACCAAGCCCATAAGATTCTATCACATACGCAATCCCTACAAACACAGCCTTTGACACCGCACACACAAAAACCTCATATTTTCAAAGTAGGTGATAGAGTGAAGTATCAAAACACACAAGGGCATATCCTTAGCATAAAGGGTAAGGTATGCACTATCACACTTGAAAGCGGTATGAAAATCAAAGCAAATCTTAAGGATATTCAGCCCTCTAGCACGCCATTACCTCCTCCAAAGATGGATATTATTTTCAAAGCCCCCGCAAAGGCAGGGGTAAGCCTTGATTTGCACGGAATGCGGGGCGATGAAGCGATAGAGAGACTTGATGAGTTTCTCTCTGCTGCGCTCATTGCTGGATATGATGAAGTGCTTGTGTATCACGGCATAGGTATGGGAATCTTAAGTAAGCTTGTATATGATTATCTTAAAACCCACCCTAAAGTCATATCCTTTGCAGACGCACCCGCACAAATGGGTGGCTTTGGGGCAAAGGTTGTTAAGTTATAATATTTATGCCTTTGCTTATTGAGGCTTAAGCCTCCGCATTTGTGCCTTAAAGCCAATCCACACTTACACAAGCTCTTGTAAATGGGGGTAAACACCCATTTACACCCAAAGTTATTGACTTATGGCTAAGACATTGTCTTATTCGTCATTCGCACGAAGTGTTAATCCATATTTACAAGTTAATTTAGAGATTGGGTTTTGCAATGTAACCGCCGCAAAGATCAAAAGGTCTTATCCTTAAAACAGCGCTTCTAAGAATAGATTCTGCAAATATTTGTGTTATAATCCTGCTCTTATTTTTTTGTAGCAAAGGAAACTTATGGCTCTCTTTCAAGTCAATATGCCTCAAGTCCCCGATAGTGTAGCAATTCATAATATAGCTGACACTCCCTTACTCAAACGTGCGAAACTTATTCTTGTTACTACTTATCTTGTCAGTTTTTGTGTTGCGTTTTCTTTTATATTTTGGTCAGGATATAAAGAAATTACGGTTATTCCGCCAGAACTTAATATATTTCTTAACATCTTCTCTGCTTGTTCATTTATTGCTCTCTTCATCGTCTTTTTTTATTTCTCTAAATTAAGCCTAAGAAGACGTATTTTTAATCTCTATATTGTTGTTTTTGCAATCGCACTTATTGGGGCTATTATCAACTTTATTGTGTCACAAGATATAGATGATTTACTTAGCAAAGATTCTGAAGGGAGTCTAGCAGTAGCGGCTTTATTCCTTTATACTTGTATTGCCCTACCTGTATATTTCTATATCTTTTGGCAAATGGGTAAGGAGCTAAGCTTTATTCTCAATGACGCCTACTTCTTTAAAGGCACAAAGATGATGGTTATATCATTCATAGCTATGCTTGTAGAGCTAGTTTTTACAATGGTTGCCTTAGGTCTAAAAAGTGAAGCCCTTATCGTTATAGTCGCCTTGCTTTTACTAGCCACTTGCATTTTGCTAATTGTTGGTTGTATTCTCTATCTTATTGCTGTTTTTAGAATCCATCAAATTATCGCCTATGGGGAGCAAATCCCAAATACAATTTCATAACATTATAGGGTATCTTATGGAAGCAGAACTTAGCATTGATATTTATTTTAAGGCTACACTCAAAGATAGCATTGTAGATATGTTGCTAGAAGATGGATATGATGATTTTTTTCATATCAAATGTGCCAAATACGCTTCAAGCTCACTTTTGCAGAGTGCTGATGAACAAGTAAGCGGTAGGCAAGAATATGGATTATTTAGAATATTTTTAAACGAACAAAATGCACATTTTATTATCAATAAATTACTTCAAGCCTTTGGCAAAACAGATATAAGAATCTATACGCACAATGTCACATCTCCTATCATATAACACTTATTAATGACTCTAAGTTTTAAAGAGCGTTTCTCTTCGCTCAAGCCACATCTCCAACATTTTGGAAGCAAAGAATAATAGAATCTCACTTATAAGATTCTTGCAATATAGTGCTTCCATATACCTTTATAGAAAATAAAGCCAAAGATAAGAGCACGTAGGAATGTCTCACAGCAGATAATCCCAAAAATATATCCTGCGTGAAGTTGGTAATGCACACAGAGCCACATAGGGAAGATTCTAAGTAGCCAAATGCTACCGGTATTAATCCAAAGCGATAGCTTTGTCGCGCCACTTCCCCTTAATGCTCCATCAAGCACAAACACGCAGATTTGTGGCACTTGCGATACACCAACGGCGATAAGATACATTAAAGAATAATCAAGCACTGCCATATCCTCACTAAAGAGATTTGAAAGCTCCCTGCCAAACACACAAAGCCCAATCCCCAATATACCCATAATAATAGAGGAGATAAGCAAAATCGTGCGGATAAAAGATTCTGCTAAATCAAGCCGCTTAGCCCCTAGCATTTGTCCTACTAACGCCATTGCAGCGACTTGGAATCCAAATCCGGGCATACAAATAAAGCTCTCCACCCTTGATCCGATTTGAAACCCAGCAATCACCTCTAAGCCATAGTCTGTCATAAACTTTGTAATCAGCACAAGGGAGAGAATGGTAAGCCCTCGTTCAATCCCAGAGGGTAAGCCGATGCGCAATCCAAAAAGCAAAATCCGCCATTTAAAAACCAAAGATATTTTTAAGTGTCTATGCAGCCCACAGAGGATTCCAAACAAAATAATGCCTTCAAAATAAGAGATCATAACATTTGATATCCCTGCACCTGCAATGCCAAGCGGAGGGATATGGAGGGAATGCACGCCAAAAATCAACATAAAATTCAAGGCAATATTTAAGCTTGTGCTAATGATTTTAATAAAAAAGACACTTTTTGTATCGCCCGTGGAGGCTAAGGCGGAGATAAAAATCGTTTTAAGTAAAAGGGCGGGGATAGAGCAAAAAATCCAGCCCAAATACAGCATACCCAAGGCTTTTGTCTCCTCCCCCACACCCATCCAATCAAAATACAAGCCATTAAAATTATAAGCAAGGAGATAAATAGGTATAGAAAAAAACACAACCCCTATGCTCATCGTGCTAAGTACGGCTTGCATTTTCGTATAATTCCTTTCTCCAAAGGCACGTGAGACTTGTGCGTTTGTGCCCACATAAAAAATCGTAGTAAGCGCAAAGAGAAACATCCAGCAGCTCATACCCAGCCCAAGTGCCACAATATTATGCTTTGTAACCTCCACATCTGCAGAAATATGCGCGATAAAATACATACCAATGGCAATATTAACAATATCTAAGAGCGAATTGCCTCCAGATGGCAAGGCAATACTTAGAATCTTACGCATACGTTGGTTGAAATTATATGTCATTATGATTGCCTGTGTATTGTGCGATGAATTGCACGATATGCGGATACGCCGCCCTTTTACCTGTGCTAGATTCTATATTTTCATAGATATGATGATGAAGTGTGATAAAGCCATTTTGTGGGCTAAAGATACTCTCTAATTCATTTACATAAAGGGCTTTTTCGGCTTTATCTAAGTGAGAATCCACATCAAGGCGAATAAACGTCTCAAATAGTACAATGCCATTAGGCTTAAGCGAGGCAATGAGCGATGGAAAAAGGCGTCTATCAAGGAAAAAGCTATTCAATACCACATCATAGCGATTTGGCGTGAATATAAAGTTGTCTAAATCTGCTAAAACAGGCGTGATATGCGCTATATTGGCAAGATTTTTAAGCGCGATAGAGGAAATATCAAGCGCATCTACCATAAAACCAAGCTGTGATAGCACCTTTGCGTGGCGTCCATTGCCACAAGCTATATCAAGTGCCACAGGACGCGGATTGTCTGTATCTTTTATCACTTTAAGTTGTGGGAAATGGGCTTCAAGCAGCGCACAAGCGTTGATAACAAACGCACTTGGCTCATTAGGCATAAAGTCATTTTTATAACGTTCATTCCATTTGAGTGCGTCTTCGTGCATTGCTTTACTTTATGTGCTTTAATAGAATCTATGCGAGTTTAGAGAAAGAGAGTTTACCTCCGCCGAGGATATGAAAATGCAAATGCAGCACTTCCTGCCCTCCGTCTGCACCAATATTTGTGCAGATTCTATAACCGCTTTTATCAATGCCTACCATACGTGCTACTTCCTGACTGAATGCACAAAGCCCTCCTAAAAGCTCCGCAGAAGCACAAGAGAAGTCCTTAACACATACTTTTGGAATGGCTAGAATATGCACAGGCGCTTTAGGATTAATATCATAAAAAGCAAGAAATTGCTCATTTTCTGCCACTTTTTTACAGGGAAGCTCCCCTGCTACGATTTTCTCAAAAATATTTTTTTCTGCCATTTTATGCTCCTTGCAAGACTCTTAATGCTATATGATAAAGATGAGAATGCTCATTGTATGTAGAATAAGTGATATTATAGCTTTAAATATCAATAATAATCTTTAAATATGCTACAATATCGCTTTTTATATCGCGCAAATACCAATCACACAAGAACAGATAACACAGAGGTAGGGAATTTGAAAAAGCAAATACAAGAGATTTTAGAAAAGTTAAAGCAGGTAGGGAATCTAGAAGCCCTAGAAGCATTGCGGATAGAGGTTATAGGGAAAAAGGGTGTTTTGACACAGCAATTTGTCATACTAAAAACACTTCAAGGAGAGGCGAAAAAGTCTTTTGCTACGGATTTAAATGCCGCTAAAGAAGAGTTTGAAAGGGCTTTTAATACCAAAAAAGATATGCTCTTAAAAGCTCAAATGAGTGAAAATCTCGCTCAAGAATCTATTGATGCGAGTTTATTTAGCACCTTGCGTTTAAAAAGTCAAGGGCACCCTATATCGCAAACAATGGATAGAATCATTGATTTTTTTGTCAATATGGATTTTTCTATCGGCACAGGACCACTTGTAGAAGATGAGTTTCATAATTTTGAAGCCCTCAATCTCCCCGCATACCACCCAGCGCGCGATATGCAGGATACATTTTATTTTAAAGATTCTATGTTGCTTCGCACACATACTTCGCCTGTGCAGATTCGCACTATGGAAAAGGATTCCTTGCCTATTCGTATGATTGCTCCGGGCAATGTGTTTAGACGGGATTATGACTTGACGCATTCACCGATGTTTCATCAAGTCGAGGGGCTAGTAGTAGATGAAAAAGATAAAGTCAATTTCGCACATTTAAAATATATTTTAGAGGATTTTTTGCACTATATGTTTGGCGATGTTCGCATTCGCTTCCGCTCGAGCTTTTTCCCCTTCACAGAGCCAAGTGCGGAAGTGGATATTAGCTGTGTATTTTGCAAAGCAGAGGGTTGCAGGGTATGCTCACATACAGGGTGGCTTGAAGTGCTAGGCTGTGGCATTGTGAATCAAAAGGTGTTTGATGCTGTAGGCTATAAAGATGTGAGCGGATATGCCTTTGGACTTGGTGTTGAGCGGTTTGCTATGCTTACTCATCGTGTGAATGATTTACGTAGCTTTTTTGAGACAGATTTACGGGTATTGGAGCAGTTTTAATGATCTTTTCAAAACATTTATTATCGCAATTTGTGGATATATCTCATCTTGATATAAATGAAGTGAGTGAGCGTCTAAGCAACATTGGATTAGAAGTAGAATCTGCCTATGCCCTTAAGATTCCTAAAAATGTTGTAGTAGGTAAGATTATTGCTTGTAGTCAGCACCCTGACGCGGATAGACTAAGTGTATGCCGTGTGCATATAGGCACACAGGAGCTGCAAATCGTATGTGGTGCGCCCAATGTCAAAACCGATCAGTATGTAGCGGTGGCATTAGAAGGTGCGATAATCCCACATACCAAAAGCGGTGAACTAACCATTAAAAAGACGACTTTGCGCGGTGTGGAGAGTTGCGGAATGCTATGCTCTAGCACAGAGCTAGGATTACCTAAAATCAATGATGGCATTATGATTTTAGATGAGAGTGCGGGGAAGCTCACCCTAGGGCAGGAGTTAAGCAAATTACCGCTTTTTAGCGATTATGTGATTGAAGTAAGCATAACACCTAATCGTGGAGATTGCTTGAGTGTGCTAGGTATCGCACGTGAGCTTGCTACTTGCTATGATTTACGCTTAAAACACGAGATTGATATGGATAATGTTATCACTCTAGGGCTTGGGCGGGTACTGCAGATTCTTACTGATGAGAAAATTAATGCGCACCTACTCTATCGCGTTATAGAGGTTAAACAAGCGCGGCTTCCCATAGATATTGCCATTGCTTTAGCAAGAAATGGTAGTTTAGCTGATGATATTATATGCAATTTTTTGGAATTTGGCACATATATGACAGGTGTGATTTTGAACGCTTACAAACTGCGTGAGTGCGAGAGTAAGGACATTGTTCTAGATAATGGTTTAGCCGCACAGCTTCGAGTAAAAAAAGATGAAAATGGCTTAGAGGCAGTATTTGCTAATACAAAACTTTCTATGATTGGTGTAACCTATGGGGAACGGCATTTTGGGACACGTTCAGAGATTCTCATCATCGAAGCAAGCTATGTGAAACCTGTGCAAATCGCAAAGGCAATCCATCAGCATAAAATCAAAGGCGATACGCAGCTTACCTATCGTAGTACAAGGGGGAGCAATCCGCTCTTAGAGCAAGGCATGGATTTTTTATGTAAAAAAATGGTTAATAGTTCGGACGTGCTGGTGTATTCTGGTTCGCATAATATTTCTCAAAGTGCCGATGAAATAACGATTAAAACGACTTTTGGCGCGATTAATAAGATTATAGGGATTGATTTAGATAAAGAAGAAATTGCTACCATACTCAAACGTCTTGATTTCAAGCTTGATGTAACTTGTGATGAAAATTTCTTTATGATTGCTGTGCCGCACTATCGCCACGATATAGAGAGCATACAAGATGTAGCAGAGGAGGTACTAAGAATCTATGGGATTGATAATATTCCTTCTTCACCTCTGCTTTGCTTACAATCGCATAATACATCAAATGCATATTTTGTGTATAAAAATAGCAGAAAACTCGCCCGTAGCTTTATCGCAAATGCTTTTATGGAGTGTATACACTACGTGTTTGCCTCTTCGCAAAGATTAATGCAACTTGGCTTTGTGCAAATTGATGAGAATTTAGCCCTGCTAAATCCTATCACGCAAGAGCTAGATACATTACGTACAAGTTTGCTTCCTGCACTTTTAGATTCTATCAAACGCAATGAGAATCTAGGATTTAAGAGCATAGCATTATTTGAAATGGGCAGTGTCTATACGGCTCAACGAGAGGAAAAAAACAAACTCGCATTTGTGGCAAGTGGTTCAATGAAAGATGAATGCTATCCGCATATAAAAGCAGCACTTTGGGATTTTTACTCCTTTGGGCTTGTGTGTCAAAGATGTGTGGGGGATATATCTTTAAAAAATATTCGCGATGTAGAGGGGGCGAATGAGATTCTTCTATCTTTTGGATTTGCCGATGATAGAATCTTGCACCCCTATCAAAGTGCTTTTGTATATATGGAGGATAAACCTGTGGGCGTGATAGCAAAACTGCACCCACAAATTGCCACGGATATGGATTTAAGCGAGACATTTATTTGTGAAATAGAGCTTGATTTAAGCAACGTATCGCTGCCACAGGCAAAGACGTTTTCAAAATATCAAAAATCTATGCGTGATTTGACGATTCTTATCGATAAAAAGATTCCATTTTATCGTGTGCGGGAGGCAATTACACAGGCAAATATTGCATTTTTGCAAAATGTATATCCTATCGATGTGTATTATGATAGCGCATTGGGAGAGCAAATGGCATTAAGTATTCGCCTTGTGCTGCAGTCTTTTGAGGATACCCTGCAAGAAGCCCAGCTAAATAGCGCAACACAAGCCGTACTTAACGTGCTTACAAATACATTCAATGCTTCGCTACGCGCGTAGATTCTAGCTTATCACAAAAGGAGAGAGTATGCAGAGCCTACCACAAATCACAGAACAGGATTTACCACTATTGCAAAAGATGTCCCATACGCTTGCATTTTTATGTGCCGATATGGTGCAAAAGGCTAATAGCGGGCACCCGGGTGCACCTATGGGACTTGCAGATATAGCAAGTGTGCTTAGTTTTCATCTCCGCCTTGCTCCGCATAATCCCACTTGGCTTAATCGCGATAGAATCATTTTTAGCGGTGGACACGCGAGTGCGCTTGTATATGCGCTTTTGCATTTATGGGGCTTTGATGTGAGTATGAAAGATTTGCAATCTTTTCGCACACTTGGCTCTAAAACGCCCGGACACCCAGAATACGGACATACACAAGGTGTTGAAATCACCACAGGACCATTGGGGCAGGGTGTGGCAAATGCTGTGGGTATAGCTATGGCGAGTAAATACACACAGAATCTCTTTGGTAAAGAGATTATTTCCCATTATGTGTATTGTCTATGTGGTGATGGAGATTTGCAAGAGGGCATTAGCTATGAGGCTGCTTCCCTTGCAGGACATCATAAGCTTCATAATCTCATTGTGATTTATGATAGTAATAATATTACGATTGAGGGTAATACAAATGTGAGTATGAGCGAGGATATATGCAAACGTTTTGAAGCGCAAGGCTGGCAAGTGCTAAATTGTGATGGGCATAATATCTTAGCATTTCATAATGCCCTCACTCGCGCTAAAGATTCTACAAAGCCGACATTAATCATCGCAAAGACAATTATTGCAAAAAATGCCCTTGACCTAGAGGGTAGTCATAAAGCGCACGGCGCACCTTTGGGAGAGGAGATTATTGCAAAGGCAAAGGCAAAGCTAGGGCTAGAGGCGCAATCTTTCTATGTGCCCGATGATGTGAAATTTACCTTTGGCTTGATGAGGGAGCGAGGGGAACTCGCCTTTAAGCAATGGCATAAGCAATATGAGAATCTCCCGCAAATCACTAGAGAGCGCTTTGATAATATGCAAAATGTAGATACTTCACGCATTGCCTATCCCCACTTTGAGCTAGGAGAAAGTATGGCTACACGTGTGAGTAATGGCAAGATTCTTAATGCTATCTCTCAAAGCCTAGAGGGTTTTATAGGGGGGAGCGCGGATTTAGCTCCATCAAACAATACGCATTTAGAGAATGAGGGAGACTTCCCCCAAGGCAAAAATTGGCATTTTGGCATTAGGGAGCACGCAATGGGGGCAATCTCTAATGGTGTGGCAAATTATGGGCTATTTTTGCCATTTTGCGCGACTTTTTTTGTTTTTAGCGATTATATGTCTCCTAGTGTGCGTGTGGCAAGCCTAATGAAAAGCAAAGTCTATTACATTTGGACGCACGATAGTATAGGCGTGGGAGAAGATGGCGCGACACATCAACCTATCGAGCAGTTAAGCCATTTCCGTGCTATGCCTAATCTATTGGTATTTCGCCCTGCTGATGGGAACGAGAATGTGGCGTGTTGGCAGGTGAGCTTGGATTCCGCTGTGCCTTGTGCATTTGTGCTAAGTCGTCAGAATCTCCCTATCATCGTCCCTTACACATCTACGCTTAAAGAGCAAGTGCAAAAGGGTGCTTATGTGCTATCTCCTGCAGACAATGCAGCAGTTACATTAATGGCAAGTGGAAGCGAGGTGAGCCTTGCATTAAAAGCAAGCGAAGCCCTCCAAGCAAAGGGTATAGTAGCGCAAGTAGTGAGTGTACCTTGCTTGGATTTGCTATTAAAGCAGCCTAAAAGCTATAGAGAATCTTTATCTCAAGGGAGCAAAGTCCTAGCTATTGAAGCTTCAAGGGGGTTGGAATGGTATGTTGTGGCGGATTATGTGATAGGTATGCAAAGCTTTGGTGCATCGGGCAAAGGCGAGGGATTATTCACACATTTTGGCTTTAGTGTGGAACATATTGTAGAAGTCGCACAGCAGCTTCTTGGCACAGATTCTTAAGGGCATATCTTGGCGGGTGAATCTTGCTTAAAAGTATATAGCTCTCATCGCTCCTTAGTGCAACATTTGAACGAGGGGGAGCTACTTTCACCGCACATAATGATGGGCGAGTTTTTCACGCAGCTTGTTATTGTTGATGGATATAGAGCCTTGCCTCAAGCGATGCGTTTGCCCCTGTCTATGTCTGTGCTAAAAGAATGCGCTAAAGAATTAGAACGGGTGAAATTTATTTTCGAGCAGAGTTTTTTAGCTTTTTTAGAATCCTCGCAATTTTTATTTGGCTTCTTTGATGAGCTTACTCAAGCGCAAGTCTCTATTGATGAGATTCCATTGCTTGATACGTATGGGGACTATGAAGACCATTTGCGAGTATTAAAATGGGTGGAAAATCGATACAAGCAACGTTTGGAGGAACTAAAGTATTATGATGGCTTAATTCTGCCTCCACAGGCGCATATACGCATTAATGAATCTTATGTGCGACATTTTTCACACATTGATATATATATTGAGGGAATTGTGAGCAAGGCACATCTTGCGCTTCTATCACAAGTAGCGCAGATGACTACCCTTAGGCTGCATTTTTGGCTTGATAATTTTAATATCACTTTGCCCTTTTTTACCCAAATGAAGGATTGCAAACCTTTTCACCGCTATGTGCTTAATCCCGCTACAAATGAGATTTTAGAATCCGCACCCATAAATCGCCCTATGTGCGTGAGTACGTATCATTTTTCACTTCGCATTTCGCAAGTGGCATTAGTTTTTTATAAGATTGAAGAATGGCTTAGAAATGGTGTAAATACGGAGGAGATCGCTGTAATTGTGCCAGATGAGCATTTTGTAAGCTATTTGGCACTGTTTGATAAAGCGCATAATCTTAACTTTGCAATGGGGAAGGACATCACACGTACACAGGCTTATAAATGCCTAGAAAATATGCTAAGTGTCTATGAAGCGGATATGCAAACTTATCCTTATAAGCAAATATGTGAGATGATTGAAGTAAATCTTATATCACTTGATGATAGAGGAAGTAAAAAGCTTAGGCAAAGTCTAAGTGAGCTGCTTTTTATATGGGAAAATGCGGGGTTTGCAGATTGTCGCTACAAAGAGATTTTAGAGCTTTTGTTAGAGGAGCTAAAAAAATGCAGTATTGATGATGTGATGGGCGGGAAGATTCGCGTGATGGGGGTGCTAGAATCGCGAGGTTTTACGTGTAAGAAGGCTATTATTGTGGATTTTAATGAAGGCGTGATACCAAATGTAGCACAAGATGATTTATTTTTGAACTCTATGCTAAGGCAAAGACTTGGTATGCCGACAATGCGAGATAAGGAGCAACTTCAAAAGCATTATTACTATGGGATTTTTAGCAGTGCTGATGAAGTAGTCGTATCGTATGTGGAGAATGAGGATAAGCATAAAAGCCTTTTACTTGAGGAATTAGAGCAATATACGCATATTACGTCAAATGATGGCGATAAGCGTTTTGCGCTTTTACCACATGGGGGGAAATATGAGTATTGTGAAGATGAGATTATGGGTAAGATTCCGCGCTTTTTTACACCAAGTAAGTTAAAAACGCTCCTAGAATGCCCGAGGCGTTATTTTTACCAATATGAAGAATCTTTGTGTAAAGTGCAAGAAGAGAGTAATGTTGCGTTTATGGGTAATGTCGCACATCAATGTTTAGAATCTGTATATAGGCAGTATATAGGCAAAAAAGTGCAGCTTAATGCAAAGGAAATCTATGCAAATATTCTTACTCACTTTAAGGCACAATATGCTTCTATGAGCGCATTAGATGGCATTAATACACAGCTACTTGCATATGAAATAGAGGCATTTTTAAAACAATATGAGGATAAAAGAGAGGTGGAGATTCTCTATCTTGAGGAAAAAATGAAAGCCCATTATGGGGGGTTTGACTTTAGTGTGTGTGCGGATAGAATCCAAAAGATAGGAGAGCGTATAGAAATCATTGACTATAAATATCGTCAAAATTTCAAGGTAGAGAAAAATGCAGAAAAAACGAGTGATTTTGCGCTTATCCTTTATGCAGAGGCTTTTAAGCAGAATAATCCACAATATGCCTCATTACCTATAACAATGTGCTATTGGGATATTAAGGGCTGTAAGATTGTAGAAGAAGAAAGTGTGGAGGAGAAAAATGAGAAATTACTAGAACACCTTAAAATTTTTCAAGATGAGATAAACTTTCACAAATGCGAGAATAAGCAGCACTGCCATTATTGCGATTTCACAGATTTGTGTGATAGATAATGTTGTATCTTTATAACCTGTGCGTTGGGCATAATCAATATAACAAGAGCATTTAAAAAGCAAAGCGCTTCTAATATACTACACTAGTCTTTATCCCTTATGGTTCTTAAAAAAGTAGTGTAATAGGCTATGAAATGTCTTAGAAAATTTTATTAAACTTGCTTCATTTGTATAATCAAGTTTGCCTTGAGAGAGAATAAAGAGATTCTGTTTAAAAATATCCCTCAAAGTATCAAAGAAAAATGCTTGATAGCTTTTTTCAATCGTATAGGTTAAAGCATTCTTTAAACAAATCCTTTTTATATTGCCAATATTTTTTATCACAATGTGCTTTTTATTTATCTTATGTGGAGTAAATATAATAGAGCAGATTAAGTAAGATTATTGAAAAGCATTCCTTACTCTTGCTTGATAGATTTGAGGTAAGATTCTTGCTTTTCTAAACGAAGTGTATTCAAATAATTTATCATCAATAATTCGCTTTCCAAGGGTATGTCAATAATGATGTCTTTTATCTTATTTCCCTTATGTTCATCAAAAGAAAATATCTAATGAAGCTCAATGGAAAACTACTTTTATATTGTAGCAAAGATATAAATTATGCGCTTAAGAGAGTAAAATTTTTGATAATGTGGTAAGAAACAAAGGCAAAATATGTAGAATACAAAAATATTTTAGAAAATTTCTTGAAGCTTTCTCTTAATATTCAAGAAAAAATAAGTCCAAAATCAAAAAGTGCAGGATAACCCTTTTTATGCACATCAAAAGGTATCAAATGCCTTATACAAGGGTGTTTTATGCTAGTCAATCACAAATTTTGTGATTTTAGTGGTAATGTTTGAACTTTTTTGAAAATTTCAATGTTCAAATGCGATGAAAATTTTTCAAAAAACAATCTAAGTTGAGTAGAGGTTTTGAAAGAAAATTATTGGTTTTTGTGAGCTTTTTTGTTTTAAAAATTTCAACAAGGCAATAAAAATTTTTGCTTAGAATCCTTTGCAATCTTTTTCACAATATTTATCAAAGTTTTTTACTAAAGAGAAGAATTTTTACATCTTTGCTTGGAGCAATACAAAGTATAAACTTCATAGCAAAATCTCTTTAGTTTCATCACATTTTTTCATTGCTTAAAAACTATAAGTTTCTCTCAAACAAAGCACAAATCATTTTTTAAAGATTTAATCTTATTGTAAAAGCAAAACATTCTAAACTTAAAAATAATATAGTTTTTCTTTACTTAAAATCTCTAGTGAATCTCTAAAACTTATATCATTGATAGCTCTATCTCTTATCCCTTATACATATTGAGAAAAGTTATAAGAAATTGATTAACATTTCTATCTTGGATTGATTAGGAGATTTATTACTTAAGATTATTTCAAAGTTAATGATCGCATATTGCCACTTAATTTTTTAATCTAAAAACTTACTTAGAAATTCGTTTTTAATACAAACATTCAAAAATTTAGATTAAATTACAAAACCAAATAAGTATAAAATTCACTTATATCTGCTCCGCTTCACTAGGCAAGAAATGGGATCAAGCATCATCACATTAACATAAAAATAAAAAAGCTACAATACAATGGTTTCATTTTCGCACAAAGGAGTATTAATGAAAGTGTTCATTGCAGGGCTATGTGCCATTATATTTGGGTTTTGTCTCTTTTTGTTTTTTAAGGCTGAAAATTCTCCTTCTTCTTTTTCAGCTATTCCTGCTCCCACTCAAAAACTTGCTGATAGTCCAAAAGACAAAATCATTACTTTTCAAACCAGTCCTGATACGCTGATTCAATGCCTCACGCCCATTTTTAGGCAAAATGAGAGCTATGTAGGAATAAGTGATTATCAAAATGCACAAGAAGCTCGTTATGATGTTTTTAGCCACATAGCTTGGAATTATAATGATGTATGGCTGTGTATGAGCGGACAAAATGAGGATTATGCCGAGGGCAGGGCTGTTGTATTAAGACCTTGCGTGATTGATGATAAAACTCAAAGTTTTGTGATTAAAGATAATACAATCTACACCCCCGATATGAACTACCAGCTTGATTTAAGCAACAATATACCGAGCTTTGAAAAGCCAACTTCCACTAAGCCTAAGGTGATTTTACACCATATGCAAGAATGGAGTGATACCATTGCCACTCCCCCGCCTTTAAATCTTAAAAGCTTCATGGCTTGGAGTTTTATTAGCTCTGGCGAGTTTGACTTGTATTATATAACCAATGATGAATCTATCAAAAACGACCCGCAGGATTTTGTATTTTAATGTAGAAAACAACACCATAGCCCTCTATCACCCCGAAAATGGCAAACTCACTTGCCTTACTTCCTTGCAGACTACCTCCCAAGCTTGGAATTGGGTAGACTGGGAAAGCTGTACCAATACAAACACAAAACCTAATCAAAGATGGGAGTTATTTTTATTTGGTGAAAACGATCAAGCTATGCTCAAAGATTACCTAGGAAATTTCTTACGCGTTACTAAATACGGCGTGCATTGGGGTGTGCCCTATACTGCAAAGCCTGATTATCTAGCTAAAGACACAGGGCAAGATCAAACTTCTTATTTTAGATTCAGCCATAATTTACAAGATTGGCAGCGATTTAAAAATGGTAATTTATCAGATTCTTTGCCTGTGTGTCCGGCTAATGGCACGAACGCCAAAACTCAAAAGCTCCTTATCCTTCCTCCTAGCTTTGTTTTAAGCGATGAATGGAAAAGAAGGCTGTATGACATTGCTACAACAACTGATGGGGTGCTAGACCGTGCTGGAGATTGTGGTGTGTGCTTACTGCATAGTTATCAAATGATAGCAGAACTAACAGAATACACCTACGCCCCACTAGAACTAGGAGGCTTTTTCTTTGATACACTCTATGGGCATAATCCTTTCATTTCTTTTAGAAACAGATACCCTCTTTTGGCTGCTTCCTTAGAGCAATATCAATCCTCCAATATACCAAGAGGCTTATCACGCGCTCAAACCTTTGAATACGCTGCACAAATGTATCGCTCTGTGGCTTTAACACTCTTTCCGGGGCATTTTTGGATGGCTTCAGAATTTGCTTCAAGTGATATTACTATTCGCAGCAATCTAAGGGATTTATTCGAGCAGCCTAGTGGGACTTTATGGATAGTGCAAATGTATTATACTACCCCCGATGGCGCACGTCACGGACACGCTATGCCGGCTCTTTGCACAAGCGATGGAGTGCTTTTCATTCCTATCAATTTTTCTAATGGAACTTATGAGGAATATCAATATGCTTTAAACGCCTCTTTAGCACACAATTTAAGAGGGGCTTATAATATCATTAGTAATAATGGCAGACATCAAGTTTATATGCTTTACACCCTACGTTTACGCGAAATTTATCCTAATCCTATCACAAGTTTTGTGTCTAATAATAACTGCACTGGCGAGGGTGAGGATAGACACGGAAGCGCAAGTATGCCCTTAAGCACTATGATTAATCAATGTGTTAGCGGCAGATGTGTGGTTCAGTAGGCGAAGACAAGAGAGTTTTAGAGGATTGAATAAGATTCTCTAAACTTCTATAGATATTAAAAACACATATCACTTTTATAAAATGAGCGAATCGAATACTTGAATATAATCCTAAGCTATCAGCTCTTCCTACCCTAATCTATGCTATCACACTTTATGAAATATCTTTTATATCATATTGACAATATAAAATAATAACTATTTTTATTTTATTAAAAGATAAGAAATAATATTATTCGCCCTACTTTACTTTCTCATATAAAGTTGGAGGTTATTATGCGATGTTTAAAACATACTATGAAAAAGCTGTGGGTTTGGGGGATAGATAGAATCTTTAGCAAAATTCATATTTTACTTCTATATATTTGCTTGATATTCACACTTCCACTTACTGCCGATGAAATAAGTAGTGTAGATTCTAATGAAGAAAACTCTAAAGATTCTATAAGAAAAGTCAATCTAGGCACATCTATTGTGCGAGAAGTAAATGAAATAAAAGCCTATCAAAGCGGAGAGATTATCAATGCCCAAATGTTAGAATCCAACCCTAGCGGGAATGGCGACATCACAAGCATACTTAGAATCATCCCCAACGTCCAATATGACACACAGCAATTACGAAGTGCTACACCCGGAGAGATAGACCCGGCTAAAATAAGTATAAGCGGTGGTTTGCATTATCAAAATAACTTCCAGCTTGATGGGTTTAATATGAATAATGATATAAATCCCATAGGCACAGCCGGAGCGTATGGCGGAGAGGGGCAAGGTAGAAGTCAAGGACTAGCCTTTTAGAATCTATTTCGGTGCAAGATTCTAATGTATCTGCAGCCTATGGAGGATTCACAGGCGGAGTAGTAGAGGCAAATACAAGGAGACCTACAAAAAGCTTTGGCGCAAATATAAGCTATCAAATCACGCAAGGCAATGCAGAACCGGGCAAATTCTCCCTTACAAATTATCATATCTATGAGGCAAACTCCACTTCGTTACAAAACTTTGTCAATTCCTCCTCTAGCTCTAATCAGCCTCAATTTACCAAACATCTCTTTCGCTCAAGTATTGAATCTAAAATCAATGATAGAAGTGGAGTGATGGCGAGCTTTACGACAACGCAAAGCATTATTCCCCTACATACTTATGCAGGTGGTGATGCAAACTCCATAGAAACGCCTGTAACGCAAGTATCACAATTTAAAAATGCTATTCAAGACATCAATCGTCAAAGCTATAATCTCTTTCTCAAAGGCTATTATGACCCAAGCGATTCTGTGAGATTAGAGCTAAGCTATGCCTTTGCGCCCGATAAATCAAAAAATTTCTTTCAAGGGAGCGCAGGAGACTTTTATACTTTAGAATCAGGCGGACATAATGTAGGCTTTAAGACTACTTGGGATAATGCCTTAGGTGTGCTTACCAACAACCTTAGCTACTCTTTTTTGAAAAATAGCACGGCTATACCAACCATAAGTTTTGGCTCATTTCTGAAAATCATAATGGCACAAATTGGAATGGATATTATAGAGAGGGAGGCTATGCGCCCTATGATTCTATGCAAAATACGATTGCTAATAAACTCATTCAAGACTTCCACCCCATAGAAGATGCCTTAGGCATTACACATCACTTTCAAGCAGGGCTAGAGCTAGGCTATCAATATGTGCAAAGTGC
Source organism: uncultured Helicobacter sp. (assembly GCF_910577135.1). Lineage (GTDB taxonomy): Bacteria > Campylobacterota > Campylobacteria > Campylobacterales > Helicobacteraceae > Helicobacter_C > Helicobacter_C mastomyrinus. The sequence goes on along the minus strand of NZ_CAJTLL010000004.1, from coordinate 79,564 downwards.
TAATCCTAGAGATTACTTTGCAAGCTCTAATACTCCTTATGCAATGACACAAACACAACAAACTATTTGTTTGCAAACCAATCAAGAATGGTGCGACTCAAGCAAGGCTTATGCTACTGGTATAAGAATGAACCAATATACGCCCAATGGAGATTCTGTAAAAGAAATTACCTATGGTGGAAATACGATGTATGAATTACAATACGGGCAGTGGGTGCGAGGAAGTAGATTTTATGGCAAAGGCAGTGTCGCACTCAATAATATTTTGGGAGCATTGTTTATTGAGGATAATATGAAAATCCCTTTAGGTTATATAGGTGCATTAAATATCCGCCCGGGATTACGCATTGATAGTGATTCCTATATGGGAAAAGTTACCTTTGCTCCTAGATTTTCACTCAATTATCAAACCCCTTGGAATGAGGGCAATATAGGGCAGCACTTTGCTACACAAATAACCGCAGGGGCAAATCGCTACTATGGGAGAAATATATTTGCCTATGCTATATCAGGGCAGCTAGAAAGTCTGCGTAGAGATGTATCACGTAGTGAAATAAGCAAATCTTTTGAGGAGATTCTCGCTGAGGGGAGAGTATGCACTAATAGAAATGATGATAATTGTATCTCCACAATAGGCGTGAACACCACTAAATTTTCACAGCTCAAAGTCCCTTATGCAGATGAATTGATGATAGGTATTTCACAGAGAATCTATGATATGAATTTAGGGATAAAATATATCTATCGTGCGGGGAGAGATGAGATACGACGAAGTAGCAGAAGCGTGAGCAATCTCCCCACAGATTCAAATTATTCAAGTAATTACTATATCTACACCAATGAGGGTATCTCTACTACCAATGTCATCACTCTCACTTTAGAAAATACTCACCCTTTAAAAATCTTAGGAGTGAAAAATCATATCTTTTTTGCCTTTGATTGGACAAATGTGAATAGAAACTATACAGATTATAGCGATACGCTTACAAATCAAGAATTAGCCAATCAATGGATTTCTTGGAATGGGCAGATTATCCGCTATGCTGATAAACCAGCAGAAAACTTTAATCGCCCTTATACGTTGCGTTTAAACACCACGCATACGTTTAATGTAGGCAAAACAAAATGGCTTTTAAATAACTTTTTTAGATACAGAAGTAGTTACAAGGCTATGGCTAGCACACTTGCTACTTCCACAGTGGCTACTCGTCCGCCTGATAAGATTGACCTTGATGGTCATGGCATACCTGAAACGCCTGTGGATACCTTTCGTCCTTTAGATATTAAAGGGGCTTTTACTTGGGATATGCGACTAGGCTTTGAAGTAGATATGCATAAAGGCAATACAATGTATATGAATGTAGATATTTATAATGTGCTAGATGCTAAGAATCTTGCTATTGCTTCAGCTGCATACTCTACGACTGCAGGGACTACAGCTACCCCTGTGTATGAAGTAGGTAGGCAATTTTGGCTACAACTGGGGTATAGGTATTGATAGCAAGGGAATTAAGCTTACCACAAAAGCTTAATTCTATACTCTTTGCTTCCTTAACACAGCATACTCAACACACAAAATGCTTTGATGATTCCCTGCATTTTACACTTGCAATCAAATATAAAGGGATACCCTCCCTCCCCTATCTTGTAAAAGCTCCTCTTATATGAAGCTAGGATATACCCTAGTACTCCATATTAGATAATGCAACCCTAGGCTTTATTTACAGACATATCTTTAGCCTGATGATGTATCTCCCAACTCTCATAGGCTTCTTTAACTTTTTCAATCACTACGTCCATTCCTCCAGCGAGTGAAAAAAGCCAATATTTATGCGCATAGATGATTTCAGCTTGTTTGATGAGCTTTGCCTCCTCATTGTTTGCAGGCATAACAAGCAGCCGCGCGATGTCCATCTCTTGATGAAAGATATAAGATTGTATCGCGTCCATAAAGCATTCACGGAATCTTATATCATCAAAAAGCTCTTTGACCTTTTGGATTCTATCTATGCAATTTTGCAACTCCTGTGCTTGTAGCTCATCTAGCCGATTTTCTTTGTTGAGTAGCTCAAATCGCTCCGTGAGCGCAGCCACTTCTAAAAACACTTCCTCGACAAAAGCTTTATCCTTTAAGCCTAACTCAATCCAATCCTCTATCTTCTGCCTTACCTTATCAAGATTTGCCTCATACTCTTGTGTGCTAGGGTAAACTAAGGTGATGGGCTTTTTTTTATGTGTCGTATCTATGAGTTTAATGGCTTCTTTAAAGGGAATTTCTTTCGTGCCTTGAATCCTAGCCCCACCCTCTGTGGCATTAATCACCTCAATGGGATAGGGCGTATTAGCAATATCGCGTTCATAGAATGTCAAAAACATCTTCCACACTTTAGTAGATTCCACCATACCGCCACCGCCATATTTTTCTACCATTACCTTTTGTCCTTTGTCCTCCATTGTCTTGGGGCTAATCTCATTCTCGCCATATACAGCATTTTTTGCATGAGAACTGCCATCTTCGCCAAAGGCTAAATCCTGCCCAATAATAATACAACGCTTAAATTTTGAATGCACGATAAGCTCATACGCCATATTTGCCGCACTCATACCTATGCCCAAATAACCATACTCAGGAATATGGAAGTAATTTGTATATCCAAATGGACGCAATGAATACTGCACCACATCGCCTTTAAGCGCATTTTTCAGCCGCTGATGCACAATAGAGGTAATAGCAAAAATCACATCTTTGTGAAATTTCTTAGGCGTGTCTTCATAGAATCTTGCCGTAAGCTCCACACGTTCGAGTGAAAATACAATATCAGGCTTAATGCCCTCTCTCGCTAAAATAGGAAAAGACGCATCAATGCACATAATCGTAGCATAGTCTTGAATCTGCCTAAGATATGGAATCTGCTTACTCAAGCTAGGTCCAGTAGCAACGATAATAGCGCTATCCCTGCCCTTGATATGCCTTAAAAGCTCTAGCAAAGTAGGAGATTTCAGCACATCTGGTAAATTGCGTATATGATGAGAAATACCAATAATAGCGTCCCTGCTATCATTACCCACACTCACGACACTATGCTCGATAGCGCGGATAAAAAGTTGATTAATATTAATGTAGAGTTGTGCATATTTCTCATAATAGCCATTAAATAAATGTAAATCATAGGTTTTTGAATAAACTTTTGCATCGCGATTAGTGGCAAAAAGCATATCAATATGGATAAAATCACAATGTGTAGCGTCAAGAAATATAATTCTTTGCTCCAAAATCTCTTGGCTAAAATCCATAAAATGCAAAGCGATAAAAAGCAATTCAAGCTCAGGCTCTAGCACGACTATGCGCTTCAAAAGCTCATTATGCAGCAGCACTTTATAAAACACCCCATTACCCACGCCAAAAAAATATAAATATGGATAATGAGAATATGTGCTAAATACCTGAATCTTCGAATTTGTTTCTTCTAGTGGATTTTGTGTGAAAAGTGGTGTGTGTGTGCGTTTATCAATAATGTTGATATTGAGCACATCATCACCTTGAAATACCTCATAAGATTCATTTGGTTTAAAATCATTGAGTTTTAGCGCAAGAGCAGGAGAAACTACTGCTAATGCAGAAAGATTAAGAGAGAAAAAATCCTGCATATACCATTCTTACACTATTCGATATGACTATTGAAGCAATCGAAGCACGTTTTGTTGCACGGCATTGGCTTGAGCCATAGCGAAGCTACCACTTTGAGCCAAAACGTTATGTTTAGAGAATGTCGCAGATTCTGCAGCAAAATCCACATCGCGAATTTGAGATTCTGCAGCTTTAACATTCACTTGTGTAACAGATACATTATTAATTGTTGCAACAAGCTGAATCTGTGCTGAACCAATATCTGCGCGTAATCTATCAAGCTGCATACGAGCAGATTCTGCCATATCGATAACCACCATTGCTCCTTTAAGGCTTGTAACCCCAGCACCAATACCATCAAAGTGAAGATTGGCTTGTGCCACATTAGCATTTGCTCCAGATGCTGATGCAATATTAGCGTCCATTTCCCCACGCACATAGCGGAGATTTGCAGTATATTCAGCAATACCCTGTGCAGAGTGAAATCCTATATGGCTATAATTTATTCCGCTAACTATAATATCTCTTGCATCTGTTCTAATGAGCGTTAAGCGTCCTATGATGGCGTGCTCTGTGCCAGAAATTCCGGCAAAGTTTCCTCCACCAAACACCTTACCACTATCGCCCTCTGTGCGAATAGAAATAGCACGTCCATCCAAACTTCTTATATTGATACGCCCTGTAATATCAGTGAAAGCTTCAGCCCCCGTACGTTCTTTGATAGAATTGATAGCATTAAGTAAGCGTCCATCAGAATCATTTTTGCGCACATCATTAACATTTCCGATTGTTACACCATTAATCACCAAGCCTCGCACTGTGCCTGAAAGCACGGGCACATCGCCTGTTGCCATTACATTCCACGCTGCGCGCACCCCCAAAGTATTTGAATGTTTATTAATTACTTCTGTAAGCACACCTATACCTGTCCCCGCAGAAGTAGAAATTTTAACGGTTTCTGTTTCATAATCGTGTTTTCCATCAACCTGACGAAACTTGAGCATTACTTCAGTGAGGTTAGAATAAGCAGCAGAAGCGAGCATACCTTCAGCAGAAAACGAGCCACTTTCCAGACGCACGTGTCCGATTTTGTCAGAGCTTGTAGGACCAATAGAGGCTTTTATCGTTGTATTTGAATAAGCACCAATTTGAAATTCTTTATTAGAGAATGCGCCAGAGAGCATTTGCTGTCCATTATAACTTGTAGTATTAGCAATATTATCTAGCTCTTCAAGTAAACGTATAATATCACTTTGAAGTGCCTTTCTTGTCTCTGTGCTTTGCCCATCTTGTGCGGCTTGAATAGCCTTAGTTTTAATCGTATCTAAGATTTTGAGCTGTTCGTCCATTGCCTTATCAGCCACTTGTATAATACCAATGGCGTCATTGGCATTTCTCACTGCCTGTCCTAACCCCTCACTTTGACTTCGCAAGCTATCGGCAATCGCCATACCCGAGGCATCATCTGCAGCTTTATTGAGTCGCAAACCCGAACTTAATTTTTCAAGCGAATTATGCAGACTTCTGTTATTCTGCACCCCAATGGTATGTGCGGTAAGGGCAGAAATATTTGTGTTTATCCTAAAACTCATATTGCATCCTTTGCTAAAATTTTTCTATATTTTGTCGATAAAGCAAAAAAGATTCCACAAATTCAATAATTCAATTTTGTATAAAGATTGCACAAAGAAATAAAATAAATAAAATTTCACAAAGAATCTATGCTAAAATCCGACTTTAAATCTCAAGGGAAGTTTTATGAGGGGCCTAAATGAAAGATCTAATCATCGTAGAATCACCAGCTAAAGCAAAGACAATCAAAATTTTTTTAGGGAATAATTATGAGGTTATCGCCTCTAAGGGGCATATACGCGATTTGCCAAAATATAGCTTTGGTATTGAGATTAAGGACAAAACATTCACGCCCCAATATGACATTGATAAAGATCATCAAGAAATTGTAGACAAGATTCAAAATGCGAGCAAAAAGGCAAAGACTACCTATATCGCAACCGATGAGGACAGAGAGGGAGAGGCAATAGGCTATCATATCACCCAGGCTCTCGAACGCCCTTATGATGAGTTCCCACGCATTGTATTCCACGAGATTACTAAAAATGCTATTACACATTCATTAGCAAATCCTAGAAAAATCGATATGTCAAAGGTCAATGCCCAGCAAGCACGACGGCTACTAGATAGAATCGTAGGCTTTAAGCTCTCTCAACTGATGTCTTCCAAGATTCAAAAAGGCTTGTCTGCAGGGCGAGTGCAAAGCGCCGCATTAAAAATCATCGTTGATAGAGAGCGAGAAATCCGCGCTTTCAAGCCTACCATATACTATACGATCAATGCGACTTTTACCCTGCCCTCAAAAGAGAGCATAGAATCTGAGTTAATTATATATGATAAAAAACTAGAGAAGCTCTCTTTGCAAGATTCTAAAGCAGTAGAAGCGATGTGCCAATATATCAAAAGTGCTCAATTTATCATTGAAGAAATTAGTAAAAAATCTAAGAAAACGCCCACCCCTGCACCATTTATGACTTCTACCCTGCAACAGAGTGCTTCAAATCTCTTAGGATTCTCTCCATCGCGCACGATGAGTGTCGCACAGCGGCTTTATGAGGGCGTGAATACGAATTTTGGGACAATGGGGGTTATCACTTATATGAGGACAGATAGCCTTAATATCGCTAAAGAAGCGCAAAATGCGGCAAGGGCGGTATTGAAAAAAACTTATGGGGAATCTTATGTCCCTAAGAAGCCTAAAATTTATGCGACAAGGTCTAAAAGCGCACAGGAAGCACACGAAGCCATACGTCCTACAAATCTTGATTTCACGCCACAAATGGCAAAATCCTGCTTGAAGCCTGAAGAATATAAACTCTATACATTAATCTACAATCGCTTCCTTGCCTCACAGAGTGAAGATGCGATATTTGAGACACAAAATATCATTTTTAGCGCTAAAGAGGGGGAGCATAAGGTGAGCTTTAAGGCAAATGGACGCAAACTTGTCTTTGATGGATTCTATAAAATTACAGGGAGCGATGATAAGGATAAGCTTTTGCCTGAGTGCAAAGAGGGGGAAAGTGTACTGTTACAGGATTTAGAGGCGATTGAAAAATCCACAGAGGCTCCATCGCGCTATAATGAGGCAAGCATTATTAAAAGTATGGAATCTTTAGGTATAGGACGTCCTAGCACCTATGCACCTACCATTGCTTTACTTGTAGCAAGGGAATACGTGCAGCTTGATAAAAAGCAGCTTGTGCCAAGTGAGAGTGCTTTTAAGGTGATTGAAATGCTCGAAGGACATTTCAATGAAATTGTCGATACTCACTTTAGCGCAGGGCTTGAAAATAAGCTTGATGACATCGCACAAGAAAAAATTGATTGGGAAGCAATGCTATGGGAATTTTATGAGCCTTTTATGCAAAAGATAGAATCAGGCAAAAAAGATATTGTCTCGCAGAAAGTCATCATACCTACAGGCGAGATATGTCCTAAATGTGGCAAGGAACTCGTGCAGCGTCAAAGCCGATATGGTGAGTTTGTGGCGTGTAGTGGCTATCCTAAGTGCAAATATATTAAGCCCAATGAAAATAAAGAGCAAGGTATAAGCCAAGACAATGGTGTATGCGAAAAATGCGGTAAGCCTATGGTTAAGAAATTTGGACGCAATGGCGAGTTTTTAGCGTGTAGTGGCTATCCTACCTGCAAAAATACGAAATCACTCTCTAATAAGCCTCAAGCTAAAAGCGTTGAGGATGTAGCTTGTCCTCAATGCGGCGGTGAAATCGTGCAAAGATTCAGCCGTAGGGGGGCATTCTTTGGCTGTAAGAACTATCCTAAATGCAATTTTATATCAAAGTTTCAACCTACTAAAGAAAAATGCCCCGAATGCGGTGGGATAATGTGTGAACGCGAATATCGCAAAAAGCACATATATGAATGCCTCAAATGCAAGCATCAAGTAGAGAAATAGCTTCCCCCCCCCCCCCATAGAAGTAAGGATTCTAAAAAGCCGCATAAAGACTTGGTGCTTCTTTGTCCTCATTTTAGTAAATGTGAATATTGATATTCTAAAAAATATGAAACTGCTCTTTAAGGGATAAGTATCTTATATTTTGCACGATCTTGAAACTATTTCCATAAGGAATTTTCACTCTTTTATCTCCTAGCATTAAGTAAAAAAGTAATTTTTAATAATCACTATGATAGAATAGAAATATTCTTTTAGTAAAATCTTATAAAGAATAAAATACATTGCTTTAAGGAAAACATAATGAGGCGCAATAATTCACTTTCACCTAAGCTTTCACAACGTGATATTGCAGGGATTCTAAAAGTCGATACCAAAACACTCTATAATTGGCGAAAGAATAAAAGTGAGCTTTACACCATCGTTATGTTAGGGTTTAAATTTAAAGAAATTCTCTCTGCCCAACAACAATACTGCCAAGAACTCGAGCGCATAGAATCTGATGTGCTTAACACTGCACAAGCACAAAAAATACAGAAAAAATAATTATCTCGCATCACAAAGTGTCAAGCAAAATGCGATATGGTAAGAATGAAGCACATTAATAGCTTCATTGAGACTTGTGCCAGTGGTGATAATATCATCAATAAGCACAATATGCGTATCTTGCAGAGGTTTTTGCAAGGCAAATCCCTTAGGATTATCCTGTCGAAATTGTAAGCTCTCCCCTGCATACTTTACATTATTTTGTGCCTTAAGCGCACCATAGCAACCCTCAAAAACGCCTTTGCTTTCTTTAGTAAATGCCCGAACTATCACACCCGTGTGTGAATATGCTCCATAAGGATAATCATCTAAGCCTAAAAGCGTAAGTTTTGGGGACTCTAAACTATCATATATATGTGAAAAAAAATATTTTGCCGCATTTTTTGCAAGAGTGGCAAGTATACGCGAACCTACAAGATGATATTTGCTCTGCATAAGTAACGCCACATCTTCATAGCGATAAAAGCTATAAGTTTTTATCGAATTTGCAAGGATTCTATGGCGAGGCGTTAGAGGAATATCATTCAGGCAATCCCTACATAGAATCTTCCAGCTATATCGCTCACATACAAGACATTTCACATTTTCCCTCCATTTCTACCCTATCATATTAGCGCACCGTGTAGTCTTACAAATAGGAATGAGCCAAAGCATAAAGAGATTTACACAAATGTTATCTGCACCTAAAAAATAAGTTTTAAGGCATAGGAACGCTATTCTATTATGCCCTTGCTATTGCGATAAATCGCCGTAAGGGTCTTGCACAATCAGGAGTAAATCCAGCTTATGCGCCTAAAGAATACACCTATAGCTAAGGCTGTGCCCTATCTATCGAGTGCGTTTTTCAAGATATGGTATTGCTATTCTACACTAACTATGCTTATTGTTAAAAAATAGGAAGTTGCCTTATTTATAGAATAAATTGCTGATGTTATTTCTCTACAATTTTGAATTGTAGAGATGAGAATCGACATTGCCCTTTTCTACATATTAGGGCTAATATCTATGCTCTTGTTACTACAAGATTTTATGGATATACTCTATAAGATTCTACTTAGCCTAACGGGGACTGCTCCCCGAAAGCAAAGCTATAAGCACAATAACAAATCTTAAAAACTGAAGACATATCTTACGCCCACATTGTAATTAATTTTAGTGGATCTTGATTATGCAATATAGTATCTACAAATAGTTCCCTAGCGGCGAGTTCTATGCTATGGTATCTGGTTATACAGTTCTTAGAGCGACATTAAGAGCTGTATCAAAGCTTATTTTCTTAATATCAGGAACATCAAAGGTCTTTCCTCTGCCAAGTATTAGCACCAAGCCCTACACCTACAAACACTCCGCTTTCCTCTGCCATTGCCATAAAGCTTACTAAACTTACAGCCAAAGCCTTAATATTTTCCTCATAATGAATCTCTTTCTTGATAAGGCTATTTCTTGATGAAATGCTTAATTGTTGTCGCTTCATTCACCTAAACTTCCTTAAATATTGTAAAATTATAGCAATAGTTCTATACTATAATGATTACATTTTGTGGCAAATTCTATTAATTCTGTCTAATGCCACTTGCAAAAAAAAGATATGCTATAAACTACAAATTAAAAACAAGGAGAATCAATGAACGAAAATCGTATCCCTCTAAATCAAATCCTTTATGGACCTCCTGGCACAGGGAAGACTTACCATACTATCAATAAAGCCTTAGAAATCTTGCGTGAATTTAAACTCATAGATTCTATACCAAATGATAGAGCGGAGCAAAAGAAGCTTTTTGATGAATATAAGGAGAAAAGGTAAATTGAATTTATCACCTTTCATCAAAGCTTTTCCTATGAGGAATTTATCGAGGGGATAAAGCCAGATATCGATAAAAATAATGCTGAAGTAGAATTTTCTAATGAAATGGTTTATAAAGTAGAAGAGGGAATTTTTAAAGAAATTTGCAATGCAGCCTTAGAGAATTTACAAAACTCTCAAAAATCAGTAGAAACATTACAAATAGAGGATTATGTAAGAGAACTAATAGAATCTTTTATAGAAAAAATTAAGGAAACTGAAGACGATAATGAAGAATATCATTTTCCATTCTATAACAACTTCTTTGTTTCAAAAATTAAAGAATCAAGTCCTTATAAAATATATGGAAATCCCGACAAGCGATGGCTAGGTGCAAAAACATCAGCAGCACAAAAACCAACCAAAAAACTTAGTGTGGCTGCTCTTATTGCAGAATATAACAATTTTAAAAATACTAAAAAAGAGGAGTTTAATATTCCTTCACCAAAAGGTGGAATATATTTTGATCCCAAAATATATTATGCCATCTTTGAAAAAATCCAAGACTTTGAGAACTCTCCCCAATGGCGAGAAAAAGCAAAAAAATTGCAGATTTCCACAGATTCTATTGATAACACTCTAAAACCCTATATCCTTATCATTGATGAGATCAATCGCGGGAATATTTCTAAGATTCTAGGTGAACTCATTACATTGATAGAGCCAGGCAAGCGCATAGGAGCTAGTGAGGAATTACGCGTAAGTTTACCCTACAGCAATGAATCCTTTGGAGTGCCTAAAAATCTCTATATCATCGGCACGATGAATACGGCTGATAGAAGCATAGCCTTGCTTGATACGGCATTGCGTAGGCGATTTGAGTTTATAGAATTAATGCCAGATTCGAGTAAAATAAATAATGACTATAAAGATGTGAATCTGCTAAAACTTTTAGATTCTATAAACAATCGCATTGAGTTTTTGCTCGATAGAGAGCATACTATAGGGCACGCCTTTTTTATTGATGTTAAAAACTTAGAGGATTTAAAAAATATTTTTGCTAAAAAATTATCCCGCTTTTGCAGGAGTATTTCTATGAGGATTATGCCAAGATTGACGCCGTGCCTAATGGCAATAAAATGGTGAAAAAGAAAAAAGATTTGACATTTTCTAGGTTGTTTGACACGAGAAAATTTAATGATTTTGATAGCGAAAAAGTGGTTTATGAAATCACAAAACAAGAAAATTGGACAATAGAGAATTTTAAAAGAATTTATGACAATAACATTAACTTAGAAAAAGAAAACGAGCAAGATGAAGCCTAAAAACACCCTTTGCATAGCCGAATGGCAGAGCTTTGGTTTTAATGAGGTTAAACAAGCCCTTGAAGCCAATCATAAAATAAATGCTACTCTTAATAATTCTAATGCAGAATGGAGCGAGACAAAAGCTACTATCACAAGTGAAGCAAAAGCCATAGAATCGAAAGCTCAAAGCATATTCAATGAACTTGTAGATTTTACAAAATATGAGGGCAATCATCAGTTTTTAAAACTCATTAGGCAAAATGGCAAAGATATGCTCAAAGCGCAAAACTATGTCGGGCTTATCCAAAGTAAAAGCGGCTTTTGCGTAGAGATTCTGCCTAAAACATTTCAAAGCATTAAAGAAAGCAATGTGTTTCAAATCAAAAATTGCACCTGCTCATCATTACAAGGAAGTGAAACTGACAAAACAATCCAAAACAATGTGGATTGCCATATCAATGCATCGCCTCACAACGAGAATTTAAAAAGCCAAAAATGCAAAGTATGCCAAGCAAAGCAAATTCTACTCAATATGCTAAAAAGCCTGAAAAACTCACCCTTGAAACACACACAATTTGCACATCTTAAAGCCCAGCAATTTCCTCTGCTTGAAGCCTTTGTTTTAATGTTTTTAGATGAGCTTGAGAGCCTTGTGAAAAGGGGAATTAGAGCAAACTATGTGTTAAAAGAGCAAAATCGCACTTTTTTAAAGGGCAAATTGCTTTTTAGCCAACATCTCAAATACAACCTCACACATAAAGAGCGATTTTTTACTGCAAGTGATGAGTTCTCTCATAATATCCCTGAAAATGCCCTTATCAAAAGCACTCTAAAACTTTTAGAGACACTAAGCCTTAGTAGCAAAACCCAAAGCAAACTTATACAAATGCACTTTATTTTTGCAGAGATTAAGCCAAGCAAAAATATTGATAAAGATTTAAGCAGATGTCAAAACACGAGGCATTTTAAGGTATATGAAAATATTTTATTATGGTGCAAAATTTTCTTAAAAAGGCAGAGTTTTAGCGCATATCAGGGCAACTCTAAAGCATTTGCCCTGCTTTTTGATATGAATATTTTATTTGAATCTTATGTCGCAAGTGAGATGAAAAAATACTTGAATGATAAAAGCTACAAAAATGGGCTTTATGATGAATTTGTGCAACACATTTTGAAAGATTCTCAAAGCGACATTCAAAAGCACAACATCTTCATTAAAACACAAGAAAGTATAAAATATCTAGCCGAACAAGACAAAGAAAAAATGTTTAGGCTTATTCCCGACATTGTAGGCTACACAAAGGACAATATCCAACAAACCCCACAAACCTTTTTTATCGCCGATACCAAATGGAAACTTTTAAGCCAAGATTCACAAAAACATTACAATATCGATAATATCGCTCAAGCGGACATCTATCAAATATGGGCATATCTGTGCAAATACCAATGCAAAAAGGGCTTTTTGATTTATCCTGCCCCCACAGATAGCACAGAGACCAATGCAAAGCCTACGCCCCCTACTTTTACATTTAAGTCTGATGTTGTGGCATTTGCCAAAAATTTAAGCGAAGGTTCTAAGCAGGTAACACAAGCAGATTCACAAAATCAACCAAAAATCACTCTATACATTTGCCTTTTCCCTCTAAGCCATCAATAGAATCCCAAGCACCCACTTACACATTCATCACTCTATAATATAAGGCACAGAGCGCACACCCACATTCGCGACCGCTTGAGTGAGTGCCATTGCCTCTTTTGTATCCATCGCTTTCCCCTTTACCTTAGCACCATAAAGCGCACTAAGCATAGCTATATCTTTAGCTTGATTGCCACTTTTATTTTTAAGGGCATTTGCTACTTTCAACATAGAATCTTCTCCCAAAAATCCTACGAGTAGCATTTTCACATTCGCTTCTTCTAGACGCCTAGAAAGATTAGCGAATTCTTGCTGACAATAGGGGCAATTAGGGTCAGAGACGATATAAATTGTTTTACTACTCTGCTTCTTCGCCTTAAAGGAAAATACTTGCGCATTTTTATCGTTAAAGAGCTCCTTTAATTTAGTATTAATCTTTGCCTTTTCTTTCTCGTAGAGATCTTTATAGAATCCTTGTATATGCGACTCCGTATTCTTATCTTGGAAGAGAGATATATCAGGCTGGAACATCATTTTCCCATCATTGGTAACCAAAAATGGCACGTGCTGAGTGCCAATCTCTATCACTACCATACTTAGTCCGCTTCCTAAATCGCTATTAGAAATAATTTTACCTTCTATATTATTTGCCCTTAATGTCTGTTCAAGGGAATCCTTGTTTGCTTGGGCATACGCCAAATGACACATACTTATCAATACACTAACTAACGCTATTTTATGCTTCATATTACTCCCTTGCTATTACAAAAATGTGCGTATTATAGCCATATTAAGTAATAATTCCATATTTTGCGCCCTTTTATGCTTTAAAAGTCATCACTTCCCTACCTCTGCGCTCATCTCATCATCTTTGCAGACAAAACGTACGCTCCCTCCGTCTTTAACCTCATCACGCAAAATTAAATCCGCCAATCTATCCTCCACCTCTTCATACAATGCCCTTTTAAGCGGACGCGCACCATACACACTATCAAAGCCCACTTTTGCGATATGCGCCTTTGCCTCCTCACTTAATGCAATGTGAATGCCTCGCTCTTTTGCCCTCTTAGCCAAAGCCGCAAACATAATATCCACAATTTTTGTAATTTCTTTTAAACGCAAAGGATTGAAAATCACCACATCATCAAGGCGATTAAGAAATTCCGGCTTAAAATACATTTTCAACGCCTCTTTGACGGCAATATCTCGCTGTGCCTTATCACTTATCTCCATAATCTTATCACTTGCGATATTGCTTGTCAAAATAATAATCGTATTACTAAAATCCACAACCACGCCCTTGCTATCGGTTAATCGCCCATCATCAAGCACTTGTAAGAGGATATTAAACACATCAGGGTGTGCCTTCTCAACTTCATCAAATAGCACGATACTATAAGGTTTGCGGCGAATAGCTTCAGTTAGCACTCCGCCCTCCTCATAGCCTACATATCCTGGAGGTGCACCCACAAGCCGACTCACCGCGTGTTTTTCCATATATTCGCTCATATCGATACGTACAAGCGACTTTGCATTATCAAACAAAAATTCGGCTAATGTCTTAGCACATTGTGTTTTCCCCACGCCTGTGGGTCCTAGAAACAAAAGGCTCCCAATAGATCTGCCGCCCTCACTTAGCCCTGCCTTATTGCGTTTAATCGCACGTGCAATCGCCTTAATCGCCTCTTTCTGCCCTACTACGCTTTTTTCAAGCTCGGCTTCTATGCCTAAGATTCTATCTTTTTGACTTTGAAGCATTTTTTTTACCGGGATACCACTCCAACGACTCACCACACCGGCTATACTCTCTTGCGTAACAGCATTTTTAAGCAATGTGCCGTGATTTTGCATATCCTCCCATTGCTTTTGCAATGCCACTTCTTGTGCCTCTATATCAGGAATCTTCCCATAGTCAATCTCCGCTGCCTTATTATAATCTCCACTTCGCTTGGCAAGCTCGGATTCTCTTTTTAAGCTATCGAGCTGTGATTTAAGTGCAGCTATTTGGGTAAAAACCTGCTTTTCCTGTTCAAATCGCCCCTCTAAGCTCACCCTCTCCTCACGCAAATTCGCTAATTCCTTATCAATCTCCCCTACTCGCGCCTCATTAGCATTATTTTTCTCCATATTCAAGGCTTGTTTTTCCACTTCTAAATTCGCAATCTGCTTTTTAATCTTACTTAACTCTAATGGCTCGGATTCTATTTGCATTTTTAGCTCTGCAGCGGCTTCATCGATTAAGTCAATCGCCTTATCGGGCAAAAATCTATCTGCAATATAGCGAGTAGAAAGCTTGGCTGCTGCAACAAGCGCGGAATCTGCGATATTGACATTATGATGTGCCTCTAAATTAGGCTTAATCCCTCGCAAAATTTGCAATGCCTCATTAATGCTTGGCTCATTCACCATAATGGGCTGAAATCGCCTTGTAAGTGCGGCGTCCTTCTCAAAATATTTACGATATTCTTTTAATGTGGTCGCTCCTATCGTGTGTAGCTCACCCCTTGCAAGAGCGGGTTTAAGGATATTTGCAGCGTCCATACTGCCTTCACTCGCCCCTGCGCCGACAATAGTGTGAATCTCATCGATGAAAAGTATCACATTCCCTGCTTTTTTCACCTCCTCTACGACATTTTTAAGCCGCTCCTCAAACTCCCCACGATACTTCGCTCCGGCAATGAGCGCGCTCATATCAAGCGCGATAAGCTTTTTATTTTGCAAACTCACAGGCACACTCTTTGCCACAATCCTTTGTGCCAAACCTTCTACCACAGCAGTTTTTCCCACGCCGGGCTCACCGAGCAAAATAGGATTATTCTTGCTTTTGCGTATGAGAATCTGCATCATCGCATTAATCTCATCATCTCGCCCTATCACAGGATCTAGCGTGTTTTCTAACGCCTTTTGTGTGAGGTCAATTCCAAATTTGCTTAAGGATTCTAAATTATCATCGCCACTTTGAGAATCTATCTTTACCTCTCCACGTAAAGAAAGCAAGGTCTTTTTCAACTCATTTATATCCACAAAAGGCTTAAAAATACTTACAAACGCGCCATCTTTAATATTAGCAATCAAAAACATATCCGCAGCGATGTAACTATCGCCATTTTTGGTAGCTTCACCTTGCGCGAGATGTAGCGCGGCAGAGCATTCTTTGCTAAGGCTTAGATTCTCTTTTGTAACACTTGAACTTTTAGGCAATTTATCCACTTCGCTACGCGCCTGAAGCTCGATAGCCTCTTTAGCGATATTCATTTTGTTTAAAGCTTGATTCAAAATACTTTGATGATTAGCAAGAAATGCCCAATATACGTGTGCGGGGGTGATTTCTTGATTTTGAGAATGCAAGGCGAGAGAAGCTGCACTATCGAGGGTTTCTTTCATTTGATTAGTTAATTTTTCAAAAATGTTCATAGCAAACTCCTTTAAATTTTATATGAGTAGCATTATATAAGTTTAGTCATTTAATGTCAAATTTATTTATAAAATAACTGATAAGTTTAAATTTTATATCCGTTTTCCTCACCCAAAATCAGTATTTTGTGGCTTCAATACAAAGCCTCAATATTTTAAGTTACTATAAGATTCTACTAAAGAATGATGATGTATTACTTTATTGGAGAATGTTGCTTAAGCTACAGGCAAGGATGGCATTTGGGGAAAGTTACTCCGACTCAATCGTGTCAGGAGGTTTGCTTGTGATCTCATAGACGACACGATTTCTGCTGTTCATTAATTTTAGTCGCTTCGCTACCTTCATCAATGCCTATGAACTTTCGTCCCAACAAAAATGCTTCTTATAAAAACTCCCACTTCCACAAAAGCAATCCATTACTAAAGAATCCACATTAGAGGACATTTGAATGATTCTTACATTATTTTTTTGTGTTGGGTAGATAGGATTTTGTGTATCTTTCAACTCCCAAATATTTTGAATCTTGTTGCCCCTAGAATCTTGTGCATAAACCTTTTTTCTAGACACTCCATTTTTGCGTTATATCTAAATATATCAAAAAAAATGCAAGAGGGAGAAAGGCATCGGGTAAAGCCAAATAAACTTTTTGTTGTTTTATATCCTCTGTTTTATCTCCTTTTTTACCCTTTGCAAGTCGCTGCAGGTAAGAAGCGGGATAAGAGTTTGAATCTCGTCTATGCTTTTCTCCCACCATTGAAACGCAAGCAAAAGTGAAATCAGCTCCTCGTCAAATCGCTTCTTAATTTCTTTTGCAGGATTCCCTACCACAATGCTATAAGGTGCGACATTGCTGCCCACAACGCTATTTGCACCGATAATCGCACCATCGCCGATATGCACACCGGGTAAAATCGTAGCATTTTGCCCAATCCACACATCATTACCAATTATCGTATCGCCTTTAAGCGGCAGATTTTCGGGAGTTGGAGGCAGTGCATTCCAACCCTCAAAGATATTAAAAGGAAAGGTGCTTACCGCATTCATTTGATGATTTGCGCCATTCATCACAAACTCCACACCCGCAGCAATTTGGCAAAATTTACCAATGATAAGTTTATCCCCATTAAATGCGTAATGGTGGCTAATATGCCGCTCAAAATCACTATCACTAATGTATGTAAAGTCGCCCACGATAACATTTGGATTCTTTATGATGGGCTTGACATAGCAAACATAATCCACACCCTTGATTGGAAAGGGATTATTTGGATTGGGCGAGATTCCATGTTTCATATTTGTCTCCTTATATTCAATTATAAAGCTGTCAAATCTTTTGCCACAAGTTCGGCTTGAGCTATGATTCTATCTGTTGCGAGTTTTTGCATATCCGGTGGATAGCCATATTCTTTAAGCACCCTTTTAACTGCCACACGAAGCTTTGCTCGCACAGATTCTTTGTGCTGCCAATCTAAGCTAACATTTTGCTTTAATGTCTGAAAAATCGCTATGGCAAGTTCTTTTAGCTCATTTTTACTCATCACTTCTTTTGCATTTTCATTTTTGGCAATCGCTTCATAAAAGGCATATTCATAGTCTTTTAATCCCAAATCCTGTCTCTGCGTATCACTCGCAATAAGTTCTTTGCTTAGGGCAATCAGCTCCTCTATGGCTTCTGCTACACTAAGGAAGTTGTTTTGATATTTTTGCATTGTCTTTTGCAGTCGCTCTATCAAGCTTTTTGCAGAGAGTGCAGAGCTAAGACGCGCACTTAGTTCATCGTTTAAAAGCTTTTGCAAAGTCTGCAAGGCAAGGTTTTTGTGTTTATGGGAGGCAAGCTCGCTTAAAAACTCCTCTGAAAGAATAGAGAGATTGGGCTTTTTAATTCCTGTGCTATCTAAAAGTTTCACTACCCCCTCACTCACAATCGCGTCATTAATAATTTGCCTAATTGCGCTTTGTGGCACAAGAGATTTTTGCAAAGTTCTTTTGATGAGGTCAAAAAAACGCCACATCTTTTGCGATTTTCTCCGCTTCCTCGCAAGGCAGAGCCATTGCATAGGATTTTAAAAGCCTTGTTGCATTATCCAAAAATCGCTTTTTGCCATTTTCTTGGGCTAGGATACATTCTAAAACTTGGGCGATGAGCTGAAGTTTTTCTTGTGCTTGTAGCGTAAAATATTCCAAATAATTAATCCCTTGCAGCATTTGGGTGGTAATTTCATAGTTTTCTTGCATTTTTTCTATGATTTTTGTCTTTTCTTGTATAAACGCACCCTTACCTCCGCTTTTTGTATAAAATTCTAGTGCGTTTTTTAGCTCATTGGCAATGCCTAGATAATCCACGACTAGCCCCGCAGGTTTGTCCTTATACACACGATTTACCCTTGCGATAGCTTGCATAAGGTTATGTCCGCTTAGGAATTTATCCATATAAAGCGTATGCAGCGGAGGCACATCAAAGCCGGTAAGCCACATATCGCACACGATAACCATTTGCAGTTCATCATCAATGTTTTTAAGTCTCCTAGCGATTTCGCTTCGTTGTGCGTTGCTCGTGTGGTGTTGGCTTATCTTTGCTCCATCATCACTCTTTGCAGTCATTATCACCTTGATTTTACCCTTTGTGGAATCCTCATTATGCCACGAGGGCTTTAAATGCACGATTTGTTCATATAACGACACTGCGATTTCTCGGCTCATACAAACAATCATCGCCTTGCCTTGCAAAATCTCTTGCCGCTGCGTAAAATGTTCTAAAATATCCTTTGCGATAGTTTGCAGTCTATCCTTTGCCCCGACAATCTCGCATAACCTCGTGGCTTTGGCGTTGATTTTCTCTTGCTCCTCGCTTTTGCTTAGTTTAGAATCTAGTGCATTTAAAAGCTCTTGCCCCTCTGCGCTTAAAGCGATTTTAGCTAATCGGCTTTCATAGAAAATCGGCAAAGTTGCCTTATCCTCTACCGCTCGTGCAATATCATAAATATCAATGTATTCTCCAAAAACGCGCCTTGTGTCCGCATCCGCCTTTTCTATCGGCGTGCCACTAAAGCCAAGATAAGTCGCATTTGGCAGAGCGTCTCGCAAGTATTTTGCATAGCCATAGCGCAACTGCGCCTCCTCATCAAGTCGCGCTTCAAAGCCATATTGGCTTCTGTGGGCTTCATCGCATAGCACAAGGATATTTTCCCTCTTGCTTAAGCATTCAAAGCTTTCTTTGTCGCTTCTAAACTTTTGAATCGTGCTAAAGACAATGCCCCCACTTGCTCTTTTAAGCTTTGTTTTTAAGTCCTGTGTGCTGCTTGCGAGGATTGGCTCTGTGCGTAAAAGCTCCTTTGCCCTAGCAAAAGTGCCAAAAAGCTGTTCGTCAAGGTCGTTTCTATCGGTGATGATTAAAAGTGTGGGATTAGCAAAGTTTGCAATCGCCTTTGCGCTAAAAAACACCATTGTGAGACTTTTGCCACTGCCTTGTGTGTGCCAAAGCACCCCGCCTCTTTTGTCTCCATTCATTGCGCTTCTAGCGGATTCTATCGCCTTTTGCACCGCGTAATATTGATGATAAGCAGCGATTTTTTTAATAATTTTTGTCGTGGATAAGCCTGTTTTTGTTTTGTCATTAAAAGTCTCCTTTTCAAAGAGGACAAAAAAGCGCGTAAATTCTAAAAGATTGTGAGGTTTTAACACATCGGGCATTAGGGGTATTTCCGATTCCTCATTTTTCCATACCATAAAGCGCGTAAAATCCGCACTCAAGCTCCCCACCTTACTATTTAGCCCATCGCTTACCATACATAGCGCATTGGAGATAAAAAGCATAGGAATCTGCGCCTTGTAAGTTTGAATCTGATAATAGGCGTTTTGCAAGGTAGCATTTGGATTTAGAGGATTTTTAAGCTCACACACCACTAAGGGTAAGCCATTGACAAAGAGCACAACATCAGGGCGTTTGGGCATTTTAGATTCAAAATGGAGTTGATTAGCGCACAAAAAGTGATTGTTTTGCGGGTTTTCAAAATCTAGCACTTGCAAGAGAATGCCTCGCATTTCACCATCAAGTAGCACTTCAAGCGGGATACCCTGCGTAAGATAAGCGTGGCATTTCGCATTTGCTTCTAAAAGCTCCTCATTTTCAAGGGCTTTGAGTCTAGCTAATGCCTCGTTTATAAGCTGCTCTTGGATTTCATAACTTAGGTTAAGATTGCAAGGTTTGGAATCCGCAAAGTTAATCCTCCGCACCGCCTCTTTAAACTCATTCTCAAGTATCCACTCCTTGCTGACGCGTTCTAATTCCTTGCCGCTTTTGTAAGTGTATCCTGCGTTTTCTAAACCTTGCAGGAGCAAGGATTCTATGGCGAATTCATCAAGCTTTTGAGGTTCTTGCATTATTCATATTCCTTTGGATTGATGATGGAATCCACACCATATTTTTTAGTATTTAATAATATCGTGTTGTATTCATATTCTCCATTAATGGATAATTTCCTTATTTGTTTGGAATCCTTACATTCTCTTATCAATAAAATAAGAAACAAAGAGATTGTTTGCATAATTAGCAAAATTTTTATAGTAAGTTATTATTGGACTATATTTATTATTAGCATTATGTGCTATTTTGTTTCTAAGTCTATATAAAAATATTAATTTTTGCCTTTGGTTATCCTCGTATTTTTCAATCAATTTACAATCTTTATGATAATTTATTAACTCTTGAAGCCTATCAAAGTAAAAGTTATGTTTAAAATTATTAGATTCCACTTCTGTAAATTCTATCATCTTTTTTAAAACATCCTTTCGCTTTATTTTACATTCTTTATCGTTTATTCCATCAATAATTTTTTTGCCCCTATCGCTTAAATTACACTTACGTGATTTCCAATAATTATATAAAATTACACAACCTTCATCTATAGAATACTGATTTTTATAAACTATTGCTAAAATTTTTGGAGCGACATTTAAAATATTTTTTATTGTATTCTCGCCTTTAATTTCAAATAAATTTTCTAAACAAATCCAATTCGATAAAATTGCATAATTTTCCGATTCAGTTTCTAAGGCTCTTCTTTTCCAAGTTAATGATTCGGATATTTTTGTATCAAGCAAATTCAATGATTGATTTTCAATAAGTTTCGCATAATAATCTTGATATTCTTTTGGGTGATTAAAAGACTTCATATCAATAGAATTTGATAATATAATTGGTATATACTGTTCAAAATGCTTCTTACTACCAAAAAAATTACCTTTATTATCAACTATTATAAAATAATCCTTATCAACTTTTATATTAGAATCCAATTCGGAGTAACGTGAAGCAATAACATCAAAAAACAAATTAGCCTTTTTGATGGCTTTATATGCCTCATATTCTATATTCTCTGTATCATTTATCATCTCTATATCTATAGCAATATTGCAGAAAGTAGGCGATTCCTCTTTATTTTTTTCTAATCCAGAATCTAAAGAAATTTCTTCATCAAGACGACCGAAAAATTCCTTTTTACGATTAAAATCATCCTCACTTTTACTAATAAATTGTTTAACAAAAGGATTATAGATTTCAACCCCTCCCATTTTAAGATTCTTGTTGTGTATTAATCCTGTAACTTGGAATATAAATTTTACTGAGAGTGTTTCACTATCAAAATAATCATTGAAAATTTCTATTACTTTTACTTTGCCATCTTTTATTTCGTGTATTACTTTATCCGAGAAGCCTTTATGTTGCAATTCAAAGACAATAAATCTAACTAAATGTTTTATACTCTCTTTATCATTACTTTCAAGTTCTTTGTCATTAAAAAGAATTTTAGATAATTCTTTGACACATTCTTTGCCTAATCTAAAATCACTCATTTCTTTTAAAGTAGATTTTAATGCGGAGAGCAAATCATCTTTTTTACTAGATTGTTGTTGAATGATTTTTAAAGTAGATTCTAAAAATTTTAACGTTTCTAGCTTTAGGTCAATCAAATTATTAACATTTTCTATAAAAAATTTTTTATTATTGGAATTTGATAAATTTTTTCTCTCTATTTCATCAATAAATTCTTTAAAAAGTTCTTTTGGATTGTATAAAATAGGATTGATAGAATATTGTTCTAAACTCTTAAAATGAGACAATTTAGTCCTTTCATCCTCTTTGATGGCTGTAAAATACTCCCAATAATCAATAAAATATTGCAATTTGATTTCTTGATTACTTAGATTTTCGTTCACCTCACACCTCCACTTCACCGCTTAAGAGTTTTGGTAGCATTATATCACGCATTTGTTGTAATGATTGAATTTGCAATAAGTTGCTATAACTCTTTTTCAAAAAATACGAAACTTTTTTAGTAAAATCCATTATAATTTCTGAGTTTGGAATCTTGGTTGTATATTCTGAAATAGTTTTTCTATTCATATGTAGAACGGTTGTGCCATTAGAATTGCCTAGACAATGAGATTTAAAATCCTGTGTCTTAAATAAATAATATAAAAACTCTTTACTTAACCATTCTATTTTAGATTCTACTTTAACCAAGTCCATTGTAATGATAAGTTTTTCAAATTGACCTATATCAATAACTAATGCAGGGTTGCCAATTATCTCTGCTTCTTGTGTTATATCTGTGTGAGCAACTATTAAATCTCCATTTTCTACAATTTGAGAATCTTTAAATCTTGTTCCAATAAATTCTTTAAATCCATTGACATTAAAAGAACCATCTCGTGCAAAATTTTTTAATGTAACTAAAGCAATGTTAGATTTATCTAGCTCACTGCTTTTATATGAATATCCATTCACACACTCTACATAATCGCCAATTTTGATTTCCTCCCACTCATTGCATTTGGGATTGTCTATAAAGATATGGCGGAAGAGAGTGAGGCTTAAGGATTCTAGAGTTTTGTTTTGGCGGTGGAGTAAATCTATCTTATCGTCCAAACTACTTAGAATCTCCGCGATTTTATGCTGTGTCTCAAGGGGCGGTAAGGGGATAATAAGGTTTTCTATATCAGATGGTTTAATGGCTGGATAAGCACTTGTTGAGGCTTCAGCTATTAAATCTAAAAATTCTATTGTTTCGTCAAGTATTAAAAAATAATATAAAAACTTAGAATCTAAGATATTTTGATGAGTCGTAATCGTGCAAAAACCTGTTGAAACAACTAAATTTTTACTCGGATTTTTTATAAAACCAAAGTGTCTTTGAATAGGACGAACAAGTGAATAAATAATGTCATTATCTTGAACAAGTCTTTTGGCTCTACTTGGCAAATCCTTTAAATCAAAATTTTGGAGAGATTCTATTCTGCTATCTGTAATTGAGCCTGTATCAAGATATTGAACTATATTATATGGATAATTTTTATCAATACTTTTGCAATTTGTTTTTATCATCTCCCCCAACTTCACCCTTTGCCAAGTGGTTTTATTCATTGTTTGCCTTTGTGAGCTTCTATGCTTTGCTTATACTTTGAGAGATTGACTTAAAACACTTCACTATGAGAGCCAACATTAATTGCCTTTAGAATGAGTAAATATTCTATTTTGTCATATATCAAAACTAAATTTGGTTTAATATGACATTCCCTTAAGCCTTTTAACTACCTTATTAATTTGTGGTCTTTGTATTTTGGCTCTAAAGTTTCATCATTTGCAAGGCGGTTTAAGAGATTTTCAACAAGGCTTAAATCCTCTTTGTTAAGTTTTTTCACTGCGTTTTTATATTGTTTTGAATAAGCGATTTTATATTTCATTTAAAATATCTTTGTGCATTTTTTTAGCATTTGAATAAGTTTTTAATTTGCCTTGTTTGTAGAGTTTATCCATTTCCTCACTCTCTTTTTCCATTTGGGCAATAGCTTCTGCTCTTGATTTTTGTGTTCTTATCTTTGCCTTAATTCCCTTAGCCAACCCCTTAAAAGCTGGCAAAAACTCTTCTTTGACATTTTCAATGATGAGCGTCATTGTGTATCCTTTGGCTTGAAGTTTTTTAATTATAGCAAATTTTATAATCTTTATTTTATTTCACTTGCATTAAGTTTTGCCTTTTTTGCTAAATCCTCTAAATAATTTGCCAATGCCTTTGTGATAATCGCTTCTATTGGCTGTTTCGTATTTTCTTGTGCGAGATGAAGCAAGTTTTGTGCTTCTTTGGATAAGGTGATATTCATTATTTTTCCTTTACTTCCTTGTATTTATTTTCTAGGCATTATAGCAGATTGCGATGAAACTTTTACATAAATCATCACGGCTTGTGTGTTAATATTAAATCCCCCAACTTCACCCTTTGCCAAGTGGTTTTATTCATTGTTTGCCTTTGTGTGTTTTGTGTATTGTTAAGGTATTAATGCTACAATTTTCGCTCATTCACGGCGGTGCTTTACCGCTTTGTATATATCTTTCATTTCTCTATCAAAGCAAGGTTGGCTAGAATCCTTTTATTTAACGCCTCTTCTTCTCGCATTTGGGATTGCAACTCCTCTTTTAAGCGTGTAAATTCTGTCTCAAAGTCAAAATCTTCTTCACTTTCTTCTAAGCCTACAAATCTGCCCGGTGTCAAAGTGTAGCCGAGTGCGGCGACTTCTTGTAGGGAAGCAGATTTGCAAAAGCCTTTGATGTCGGCATAAGGTGGGGTGGATTCTTTAGAGTTTGCCAAATCTGCACGATTCTGTGCTTTTTCCCACGCGTGGTAAGCTTAGCTTATCCTTTGAATATCCTCTTGCGTGAGAATACGATTTTTGCGATTAATCAACTCGCCACAATTTCTTGCGTCTATGAAAAGGATTTCTTTATTTGCTTTGGAGCGGCGGATAAACCACAGACAAGCGGGGATTTGCGTGTTTAAGAAAAGCTTAGCGGGGAGATTGACAATGCAATCAATGAGATTAGATTCTATCAAGTTTTTGCGTATCTCGCCTTCTGTCGCGGTGTTGCTTGTGAGGCTGCCTTTGGCAAGGACAAATCCCGCCACGCCTTTAGGGGCAAGATGATAGAGGAAGTGCTGAATCCACGCATAGTTTGCGTTTGTAGTAAGGGGAGTGCCAAACTTCCAACGTCCATCAAGCTTTAAGAGTTCGCCACTATAATCGGAGTCGTTAAAGGGCGGGTTAGCGATGACAAAATCCGCTTTTAAGTCCTTATGCGCGTTATTTAAGAAGCTACCCTCGCTATTCCATTTAACTTGTGAGGAGTCAATTTGTCTTATAGCAAGATTCATTTTCGCTAGTCGCCAAGTCGTTTGGTTGCTCTCTTGTCCATAAATAGAAATATCATCAATGCTACCTTGATGGCTTTGCACGAAAAGTTCGCTTTGCACAAACATTCCCCCACTGCCACAACAGGGGTCAAATACGCGTCCTTTGTAAGGCTCTAGCATCGCAATAAGAAGTTCTACAACGCTTTTTGGTGTGTAAAACTGCCCGCCCTTTTTACCCTCACTTAGCGCAAACTCGCCTAAGAAATATTCAAAAATATGCCCTAAATATCGCTACTTTGGGCTGAATGCAAAGAGAGATTAGAGAGCAAATCAATCAGCCCACCCAAACAAATGGAATCTAATTCTTCTTGAGCATAGACTTTTGGCAAAACTCCCTTAAGGCTTGGGTTTTCTTGCTCTATGGTTTGCATTGCATTATCTAAAAGGCTGCCGATATTGCTTTGTTTGGCGTTTTCCATAATGTAGCCCCACCGCGCCTTTGTCGGCACGAAAAACGCATGTAGGCAAGGTATTCGTCTTTATCCTCCGTATCTCCGCCTTCATTTTGCACCCTCTCAAAAGTGGCTTGGAAGCTATCGGAAATGTATTTTAAGAAAACTAAGCCCAAAACGATATGCTTGTATTTGGCAGCGTCGATGTTTTTGCGGAGTTTATCGGCGGATTTAAAAAGTGTTTGCGCTAAGGTTTGTGTCATACAAGCTTCTTTGTTGTGGGATTCTTTTGGTAATATTTTACCAATTTTTTTAGCACAATTTTACCTTAAATAAAATGCACTCTCCAATAAAAAGGCTCAACTCTCCTTAAGGATTAATCGTTTTTGTTTTTATAATAGCAACCGCGGCTTTGGCAGATTGTATTTTGCATTAAGAATCCTTTGTCATATACTCTGCGAGGAAGTTAAAAAACTCTTTGGAGACTTCAAAATGCCCAAAAACGCAGTTTGCTTGCGTAGGCTTTCCATTCTGGGTGTGTCTTTGCCACGCTTAAAGGGCATTCTCGCTTAATTTCACTCCATAGCACATTGCGCCTAAAAGGGAAAAATCCCTTAAACATCTCCACTTGATACACATTTTCATCTGCGATTTCACCTAGTGCGGTGAAGGCTTGATAAGGCTCTAGATTCCATAGTAAGCTTTGGGCTATAATAGATGATTTTATCATTTTGCTTCATTCTTTTAAGCGGTGCGGCTTTGCCGTGGCAGAGTTGGCAAAATCCCCCTGCTTGTCCTATTTGAATATAATTTTTTGATGCTATGCCGATGAAGTAGCGCATTGGGTGTCCTTATTTTAATTATTTAGTGAAAATATCATCAACATTCCAAATTTTGAAAAATTCTTGTGTTAATCTCTGTGTCCTATCCCTTATGGTATCTTCGTTCCATATTGTTTTATCGCATAGCTCTCTAGTAATAAGCAAATCCGCACAGCTTTTAATGGAATTTTTACGACTTCCATCGCCATTAAGCTTAATTTTCCAAGAAGCATTTTTTATTGCACTATTAAGAGAGCTTTTTAAAAGCGTCATATTGCCTATTTGATAGATTAAATCCTCTGCGTGTAATTCATCTTTTGCAATACTTTTCCAATTTTCTTCCCACGATTGTGGCATAAGATGTTCCAATGTCCATTTATAAGAAAGCTCTATACTATCTTGTGTCTTTTTATTTGTATGGCGTCTATAAAGTTCTATCCAAAAAAGGATTAACGCAGCTTTTTTATTTGCAAGATAGTTATCTTTAGATATTAAACAATCCTCAATTTCATATCTCTTTGGAATATCTTTCAAATTATTTTTCAAAAATTCTAGGGGGTTGGTCTTGTTAAGCTTTTTTGTCATATTTGCAAAGAGTTTATTGTAATCTTTTGTGCTTTTAAAACATAACCAACGCGTAAGGATAAAAACTTCTAGTAAATTTAAGCACTTTTTCATAATATCAGAATTGTTTTTAAGGTTGAATTTTAAAGCCAAAATTAAAGGCATTATTGTATTTGTATCTGTAACTTTTAAAATATGAAACAAGCGTTGCTCATCATTTTCAAAGCATAATGGAGTATCTTTGGTAATGTATGGAAAATTTTGATAAATTAAAGCATATTCTTTGATTTTCTTTAAAAAAGATTCTAGTTGTTGCGCACTAAAATCTCTCGTTTTTTGTTTATAAATATCACTTAAGTTTTCTAAAGTGTCTTTCTCAACATCAAAGAATCCCCCGATAATCGCAAAAGAGTGTAAGAAAATCTCACTTTGCACCCTTTTAAGCCTTCCTGTGGCAATTTCCTCTTCCCAAAATTCCTTATTTTCTTTTGCTTCAAATAAATCTTCCCAATACTCCTTATAAAGCTTTTCATAATCTGTATTTAATGCCATAGCTTTTGCAAAAAGCGCGTTTTTAATAATATCTGTTGCGGTGAGTTTTAAACCTGCGGTGTTAATAGAGTCAAAGATTTTTTGTTCATCTTCATTTGTGTCTAAATTAATGGTAACCCATAATTTTGAATTGAGAATAAAATCTAAAAATTCTTTATAATTTTTTTCTATTTCCTCTACCCGCTTTGTAAAATACTCATAGCATCGAATTAATCTATTCCTTATTTTATCCTTATCTTTGCCTTCTTTGTGCTTTTCAATATCTTGCAAGGATACAAAATCTTTAGCTTGTAGAATCTGATTAAAAGAAGTTTTATCAACCCTAGAATGTTGAATTTTTGGATTTTTTTCTTTAGTTGGCTTTTTGAATAAATATTTAACATTGTCTTGCTTATCATCTTCATCTAACTTATCATATAAAGATTTTACGAGAATAGAAAAAGTTGTTAATCTTTGTTGTCCGTCAATCAAGCTTCTTTTTGTTCCCTCTCCTGCATTGGTAGGAAGTTGTTTTAAAACTATTGAACCTAAAAAATGTTCTCTGTTATTTGCATAGCTATCTTGTAGGTCTTCAAAAAGTTGCTTCCATTGTTCTTCTTCCCATACATACGCTCTTTGAAAAAATGGAATTTCAATCAAAGATTCTTGCTCCATAAAACCAAAATTATTTTCTGTTGCTTTCATTCCCTCTCTTTTTTCTAGCTAATTTCCAAACCTAAATATTATACCAAACCAAGCTATAAACAAACTAAACCAAAAGCCTAATTTGCTGCAAATGTCAGCATTCTTACCCCGATGAAATAACGCATTTCTAACTCCTATTTTTACTGCAAACTATTGTTATTGTAAAATCCCGTTATCAAACCATTTTCTTCTTTCATATCTTTTAGCTTCAATTTTATTTTACTATTATTTTCAAAAAGTCTAATTCCACTTCCTAAAATAATGGGAACAGTCGTAATTTGGTATTCATCAATTAGGTTTTCTTTCACGCATTGATTGACTAAATTTGTGCCGCCGCAAATCCATATGCTTTTCCTTATTTCTTGCTTTAATCTATTTATCAATTCGGTTATATTCATATTAAGATATTTAATATTGGCATTATCTTTGATATTTTTACTTGTTAGGACATAACTTGTTAAATCGTCATATATCCATTTATCAGGTGATAATTCAGTTTTTATTTGATAGTATGTGTTATACTAAAATAACAGTATCTATATCCTTAATAAAGTTTTTATATTCGTAATCACTAACATAATCTTCATTATTTCCAACATTTCTGACAATCCAATTAACGCTCCCGCTATTATCCGCAATAAACCCATCTAAACTTTGTGAAATATACAAGATAATTTTACGTTTCATATATCATTCCCTCTCCTTTTTTCTTTGTAATTTCCAAATCCGCATTCTATCAAAAAAAATTACAAGGGAATGAATGAAAATAGGCACAAAATCTTTTTACATAAAATCTGTGCCACTATACCATTTAGAATCTACACTTTAATGAGGCTTATCTTTGGCACATTTTAATCTCTCCACTAGAAAGCAGTTTGATAAGAGCAGTCGCATAAGTGCTATAAGACACTCTACTTTCACCTTTTGCATTGACTTTAAATTCCTCACCTATTAACTCATAATTTTGCGATTTACCCTCATAAAAAATGCTGCAGGGCTGACATAGAGCCAATTGAGATTGCTTTTGCGCACAAACTCAATCTTTCTTTTATGCAAACTTTTAAGGATTAATAGTTTTTGCCTCAACTAAAGGAGGGAGAATGAGCATAAGTTTATACAAATTTATGGTCAATATTTTATCTACACTACAAGGAGTAATGCCAATGCCCCTTCCTGAAGGTAAGCGAGGGTTAAAAAACACCGAAATACATTCTGTTTTATCCAAAACAAAAGAACGAATTTGCACCGCAGAACTTGTTGTAGGAATAATTGTAAATACGGTTTCAAAATTTTTACTTTTTAAATCCTCTTCACAATTTTTAAGCGCAAAAAATCCGCTTTCATCAATCCCTAGGCACGACTTTGGATCATCTGCATTAACAAATTGCATAGCCCCTAAATTAAACTTATCAAAAGGATCACTTTTGCGGATTTGCTCATCAAGATCAACTTGCTTGAGATTCCAATTTGGTTTTCTATAATCTGGAGCAAGCAAATCTCCTGTTGCAAGACTCCTTAGAGAAAATGGTGCGGTAAAATCTGGTAAATCTTCAGGATCGCCTCCATATACAAAGCTTGAGATTAAAATGAATAATAAAGTAAATTTTTTCATTGATGCCTCCTAAAATCGTCCAAAATGCACAGGCGAATGGTCAGATGAGAGGTGTGCGCGTATATTTGCTGCCATAAGTATTGCTGCAATTTGCGGCAAAGCTATAGTGGAACGAGAAGGGCTTGATCTGCCTACTACCGCATAATCAAGTGTTCTATTTGTTCCTCTAGAGCTAAAATGTGTAGCAGAGTTTGGAGCAGTAATACGGATATGATTAGCGATTCTTGTATCTAGCCCCGATTGCAAGAGCGCTGGATCGCGATTAAAATCTCCAGCGATAAGCCAATTTATTTGTGGCATATTAATAAAATTATCGTGCACAGCTGTAACTAAAGCAGGTGCATCACCACCTCCACTTGCTAAAGCGTGAATATTAAAAAACACATCATTGCCGATACGAATACCAATAGCTGGACGCGATGCCTCTGTAGCAACAACATTTTGATGCACTACAAGAACTTCATCAGCTCTTCTATCAGAAACTATGGCAAGATTCACCCTTCTTGCTCCCACATCTAGAGGAGCATAATAGATATAAACTGTATTTGGTCTAGAATAAGTTCCAAGTTCCCATGTAAATTCCTCTACAGGTGTCCCACCGGGCTGAACCATTCTACCTGTTCTTCTCGCTGAAGCAGGTATAGCACCTGCTTCTTGCACCATAAGAATATTAGCAGGATTATCTCCTGTGATGAGTTGTCTCACACTTATATTCCATTTACTCTCAGTATTTGCTGAAGAACCTTGTAGATTCCAAGTGCTTACTCTATAATCTTCAAGATTGGCTAAAGCAAAGGTAAAACTCATTAAAAAGCATAATAGTATTCTCATTTTTACTCCTTAATATTGATTATTTAATGAAAAAAATAGGCTCTGGTTCTAGTGCCACAGGGGTAATATACCATTGTTGGTCAAGGTTAGAACTCGTCGAACATTTTGTTAAATAAATACTATAGTATGTCGTTGTTCGCACAGTTGGTGTTTGCAAACAAGTTTTTGCACTCACACTTTGAATTTGTATGGCTTGATTGTCAAAAAAGTTGAGATTCCATAATTGTGCTTGATTTTTACTATCGCATATATCGTGAATTACACCATTTCCGTAAGCCTGAAGACAAGTACCTTCTTGCATATTTTTAATTATCACTTGCCCATTTGAAAAACTTATAATACGCCAAAATTTTGCTCTGCCAAACTCAAAACTATCAATAGGCGTATATCCCCATACCCAATTTCTTGGCTTAAGCGCCCAAAGTGTTAAAAGACCTCCTGATGAAGACATAATTGATATAGGATTAGAAACATTTTTATCTATTTTTGATGCATTTGCATCAGGAATCCTAACAGGAATTTCACGCCCTTCCATTTCCATCAGCATTGCTCTTGATTTTTCACCCGGTATTCGTTCATTAGGTGGAGGCGTTGGACTTAATCCTATACCCAAATCTTTTTCAGTCTTAGACGAATGCTTAGGCTGATGAACCTTTGGTGTTGAAGAACACGCTGCAAACAAAAGAGTTATTAAGAGAAAAAATAAAAGTCTCATTGTTATATCCTTTGTAAAATAAATTGATTAAATACACTCAATAGCAGTCTATAACCAAAAGTTAAATACTTAAACATTTTAAACATTAATGTAAATAAGAATCTAAATTTATATATTAAAATTAAATAAAAAAGTTTATTTAATTTATTCTATAAGATAGAGCTAAATACTTTAATTTTGCTATTTATTTTCATAAAGAGCCTGATTATTTAATATTTGGCAAAACTGCTTTATTCAAATGTATTTATATCATATATTAAAATGATTAATAATGCAAAAATTTATCATTTTTAATCTTTTTTTTAATTGCTCCTTAACTATTTGCGCTCATTTGTTCTAAACTCCCACCTTATCATCAATGTGTAAATACAGACTCCCTTTTTCACTCATTAATTCTTTGATTAAAATTAGACGATAGTAGAGAAATTCCAAATAAGATTCCAAATTAAATTTGTCTTTATATGCAATTTTTGAATCTAAACTTGCGCTCATCGTGCTTCCTAGTCTAAAGGTATTATTTGTGGCAAAAGGAGGGTCAATATAGATTAAGTCTATACTATTTTTGAAGCTTTTAGCTTGATTTTGCATAGCATTGAGGTTATCATCAAAAATAAGTAAATTTTTTTGATCGTAATCCCCTTGTAGTTCTCTGCTTAATGGAAGTTTTAGAAAATCTTGCGATAAAATCTAAGCCTTTTAGGCGAGTATAGCTTAATATTCCTTTGCAAATTTTTACATAGCTGTATCTGAAACATTTATGATACAATCAAACATAAAAACTCATTTTACCAAGTAAGGAAAAATCTTTATGCAAAGACCCGTAAATCTTTTAGAAATTTGTAATCTTTTTAAAGAAAAAGAGTTGCTATCAGATAAACATATCAAAGAATTTTTACAAATTCAAAATGTTAAAGAACACGAAATTCAAAGTTTATGTCTTTTATGTCAAGAGTTTAAAAAATTAAATAATGAAAATTTTAATATTTTTGAGGGCTATTACATTAACTACAACATTCCACAAATCGGAAAAGAGTTTGATTTAGTTAGATTTGAAAAGAATAGGATTATTAATATTGAATTAAAATTTGAGGAGATTGCAGCCAATAAAATTCTTAAACAACTTCAGCGCAACTACCACTATTTTTCTCCTCTTAACAAAGAGATTCATTGTTATACCTTTGTGGCTACCCAAAAGAAACTCTATAAATATTTCAAGGGAGAACTTAAAGAAATTGAAACACCTAACTTGCTCCAAGAACTTAGAGAGTTTGAAAACGAACAAAGACACCCAGATACTTTATTTGTTCCAATTAATTACTTAATCTCTCCTTTTAACAATACACAACCATTTATTGATAATCAATATTTTTTAACCAACTATCAAGAACAAATCTGCAAGGAGGTATTAGAAAAGATTCATCAAAAAAGCCATTATATATTTTCAATATCTGGTCAAGCTGGAACAGGAAAAACTCTGCTAACATATCACATTGCAAAAAAATTAATGCAACAAGACTATAAAGTTGTAATTGTGCATTGTGCAAGCCTTAATGAAGGAATACATAAACTTAGAGACTTAAAGTGGAACATTCATCCAATCAAAGATTTTAATCATATTAAAGAAATTCAAGCCGATATTATTATTGTTGATGAATCTCAAAGAATAAGCTCTAAGCAGCTAAAAGAAATACTGCAAATAAGAGAAAATGGGATACTGATTTTTTCTCACGATGTTCGCCAAAGACTCAACAAAACTAATGAGGCAGAGGAAGTAACACGAGCAATTCAAAAAGTCGCAAAGGGAGCTGATTATAAATTAAAGAATAAAATTAGACACAATAAAGAAATTGCTTATTTCATTAAAAAAATATTTAATCCAAAAAATAAAGAATCTCAAGATTCAAAACCAAAGGAATTTAAGAATATATCCTTATATTATGCAAACAATTTACAAGACGCAAAAGAATATATTATTTTTTTGATTAAAGAAAAATGGAAATATATTTATCTCTCTACAAGTTTGCATACACAAGAAAAATTAAGCCAAGTTAAATTTTCGTCAGACACGAGTTCTCATCAAGCTATTGGACAAGAATGGGATAATATTGTTATAACAATTACTGAAGATTTCTACTACACAGAAGAGGGTAGATTAAGCTATAAAGCTAGAGCTTATTATAATCCCTTAGAAACACTATTTCAAGCCCTAACAAGAGTAAGAAAACGACTTAAGTTGATTATTATTAATAATCCCGATATTTATAAAAAGTGTGTGGAAATTCTATGTGAAAACTAACTTTGATTTTGCTTAATAAAGTTTGAAAGTGATACTACTATGCTACACGCGGTTAATGCCCTCTACTTCGTTAATGATTCTATCATTTGCAAATTCCAAAAAGCTAGAATCTAGCACTGCATTTTCTAAGCTTCGTTGTGAAAACAAAAATCGCCCATCGCACACAAATCCAAGTTCCTCCCAATCCACATTATTAAGCCTCTCACATAATATCCCCAATCTTATAGAATTCACCTTAAATTTTGGAAAAACTGCTAAAACAGAACCATCATAAACATTGCAAGGATGCAAGAAAAAAGGGGTTTTGTTTCGTGTTTTAGTATTAACATAGATTCTAGGATTCTCACTTTTATAATAGTCTCTACCCCATTCCCACCAATTCAATTCATTAAATTTTTTAATCCTCCTCCTCAAGAGCCGTTCTTTAAAATCTTGCAAATATGCACAATCTTTGCCATAGATTCCATAAATCATTTTTCTCGTTTTACCACTTTTAGCACTTTGTGAGCAAACAAAATCCATATTACCCCATTTTTCATTCGCAAAGATAGAATCTGCCCCACTCACTGCTCCAACTTTGACAAAAAATAAATCTTTAAAAGGAATCGTGTAGGCTTTTTTAGTAAAAAGTAGCTGTCCATTGATACAAGAAAACTCTCTTAAACACTGCGTCTTACGCGTAAAATTATCCTTTTCAAATCTCCAAATCGCACAATTTGGCTGGGCGTTATCAAAAATCTTTTTATCGCCCAAATCAATAAAATGCGTGATACTGCCTTGATGAAACAAAAACTCATTTAAGCGCACACTTGAGGTTGATTTTAAAAAATCTCGAGGGGTAATAAAAATCAACTCTCCCCCCTCTTTCAAGTGCAAAATACACTTATAGATGAAAAAAAGATAGAGATTTGAGCGAGAATCAAAAAGCTTGGAATAAGACTTAAGAAGAGCTTTTGTAGATATAGCAATGTCTTGATAACGCACATAGGGTGGATTCCCAATAATGCAATCAAATTTTTCGTTTGTAGAATAAGCAAAAAAATCTTCTTGCAAAATCGCCTTATCACAAACTACACCAGAATCTATTTCAATACCTACTTTATTTTTAGGTAGATTTTGAAAAAATGCTCCATTGCCACAACTTGGCTCTAGAAATCTAGGATTAGAAAGCTTCTTTGTGCTTTGAATAAGGGCTAACATATCGCTCACAATATGTGGTGGGGTAAAAACCTGTCCAAGATTTACTACATTAAGATTCATAAAAATATGTCCTAAAATGCAAATAAGCATCAGCCCGAAGCTTTAAAGATTCCTCAAAAGTTCCAAGTAAAAAGGCTTTTGCACTTTCAAAATCTCTATGAATAAGTTGGCGATTATTATCCCACTTAGCTTGAAAGGGGAGATTATTACCATTTGGCAAGATAAATTCTAAACTTTTTAACGAAGTAACAAACACATCACTAGGGTTATCTTTATTTATAATTAAAAAATAATAATCTTTGCTATTTGCTTTTAGGTTCTCACTTAAAGTTTTAAAATATATTTCCCAGCTTACACCATTATTAAAAGGCGGAATTTTACCTGTTAAAGCATAATAAATTCCAAGTTTGCAATTAAGATTATCAGTTGTTTTTGTCGTGCTAACTTTAATATTTACAGGATAGAATACATTATTTTCATAAAAGCTAAAATCCACCCAGTCACGCATATTTGGGTGATTTATTGCAAATTTTGATTCTAAAAGTCTAAAGATTTCATCTTCATTAAAAGCCGAATTTATCCGCCCATCACGACTTTGATTACTTAGTTGTAGATTTTGTTTTTTAAGAAAATCTACTATATCATTTAATAGATTGGGCAATGTGGTTTTTTCACTCATTTCCTACTCCCACTCAATCGTCCCCGGGGGTTTAGAAGTTATATCATAAACCACGCGGTTAATGCCCTCTACCTCGTTGATGATTCTATTACTCACGCCCTCTAAAAAATCGTGAGGTAAATGCGCAAAAGTTGCAGTCATTCCATCAATCGCTTCCACCGCTCTTACACAAATTGTATTATCATAAGTGCGATTATCACCCATTACACCCACGCTTCGCACATTGAGCAGCACACAAAACGCCTGCCACACTTTATCATAATAGCCTTGCTTGTGCAGTTCCTCTATAAAAATAGAATCCGCCTCGCGCAACAAATTTAAATCCGCCTTATTTACCTCACCCATAATGCGAATGGCTAGTCCGGGTCCGGGGAATGGGTGGCGCATTAGCATAGATTCAGGCATTCCAAGCTCTCGCCCTAATGCCCTTACCTCGTCCTTAAATAGCTCTCGTAATGGTTCAATGAGCTCAAACTTCATCCACTCCGGCAACCCACCGACATTATGATGAGATTTTATCGTCTTAGAGGGACCTTTGACGCTCACAGATTCTATCACATCAGGGTAGAGTGTGCCTTGTGCGAGGAACTTTATCTCGCCTTTTGTATTATGCTTTTTCGCCTCTTTTTCAAACACTTCAATGAAAGTCTCGCCGATAATTTTACGCTTAATCTCGGGGTCAAGCACACCCTTAAGGCGGCTTAAAAATAACTCACTTGCGTCCGCAGTAATCAGTGGCACTTTGAGATTTTCTCTAAACATTTTCTCCACTGCCTCTCTCTCACCCTTGCGCAAAAGTCCGGTATCCACAAACACTGGAATCAGATTCTCCCCAATGGCACGATATAAAAGTGCAGCGACAACGGAGCTATCTACTCCACCACTCACCGCACACAACACTTTGGAGGGCGTTGGCTTTTGGGCTAGAATATGTTTAGAATCTTGGCATTCCACAATTCTAGTATTTGCGGTGTGGCTGTGTAAGTTTTTTGGATTTTTTTTAAGGTTAGCGGACTTAGTATCCGTGCCTTGCGAAAAATCCAAAATCTTATCGCATTGCATACCCAAAGATGAATTGCGCTTAAAGCACGAGGTAAGGTGGTCATTCACCATTCCAATACTTTGCATCATCGCATACATAGTCGTAGTGCCGACAAACTTAAACCCACGCTTTTTCAAATCCTTAGCGATTTTATCCGATAGCGGCGTGGAAGCGGGCAAATCTGCAATACTCTCAAAGGTATTGATAATGGGCTTATGATTGACAAAGCCCCAAATATATTTATCAAAGCTCCCAAACTCCCTTTGCACCGCCAAAAACGCCTTAGCATTAGAAATTCCAGCTTCTATTTTAGCGCGATTTCTAATAATCCCCTCATTTCGCATTAGCTCTTTGATTTTGTCCTCATCATAGTTGGCTACAATGTGAGGGTCAAAGTCATCAAATGCCACCCTAAAATGCTCACGCTTTTTAAGGATTGTAATCCAAGAAAGTCCCGCTTGAAAACCCTCTAAAATCAAAAATTCA
Organism: uncultured Helicobacter sp.; assembly: GCF_910577135.1. Lineage (GTDB taxonomy): Bacteria > Campylobacterota > Campylobacteria > Campylobacterales > Helicobacteraceae > Helicobacter_C > Helicobacter_C mastomyrinus. The sequence continues at coordinate 42,139 of NZ_CAJTLL010000004.1, read as the reverse complement.
AAGAGTTTCTTATCCTCGTGGAGTGGCACTCCCCACTCACAATCGTGGTAGTCTTGATAGAGCCTCTCATCTTCGGCATTTTTTGCCTTAACCCATTCACAGCGTGTTTGTATGGTGTCTATGGGGCTTATCGCCACATTATTAGAAACTTTAACATTTCGCAAATAAAGCCAATCTTGCTTATTTATCCCATAAACAAGCTCTGTTTTATATTTTTCTTTGCCATTCACACCTAAAAGTGTCATATTGAACTTCTTTGCGAGGTTTATAGAATCTGTATGCCCCTCTGTGATGAGACAGTATAGAATGTCTATACCTAATTGATAAAAGGCATAATCCGCACATGCCCTTGCCGCTTCGATTCCATAGCCCTGCTTTTGTGAAACTGTACGTAGCAAATAACCTAGCTCAACGATGGATAAATTTTTAGAATCTAAACTTATACCCATCGTGTTTAAGCCAATATGTCCAATAATCTCACGACTCTTTTTCTCCACCACCGCCCACATACCAAAGCCAAATTTGCGGTAATGCTTAAGCTGCATTTTGAGCCACTCTTTGCTTTGTGGTGCATTAAAGCCACCACCCCACGAGTGCATTACTGCATCATCACTTAGAATCTTATGCAAATTTGCAAAATCAGATTCTGTATATTCTCTTAAAATTAATCGCTTTGTGATAATCACAGGCGGGGGCAATACATCACTCAAAGATAATGCTAAAAAGCCCTCTTTTTGCGTGTATGGCACACCAAACTCATCATAAAATGCCAAATCGCTATCTTTGATATGCAAAGTCTCGCATTGTAACGCCGTGCATAAATGCTGTAACAAGGTATTTTTAATGCCTTGTGCTTGATGTTTGTCCGCAATATCTATCATAAAATGCTTTATTAAGCCAATGTTTTTATCTCTATATCCACACATAAAGGCGACCATTTTACCCTGTAAGGTGCATTTATAAGCGATAGTATTTTGAGTAGGTTTGATATGTAGCAATTTGAAGTCTTTTTTATCCGCTTGTGTGAATATAAAATGCAGCAGTGGCTTCTCTTGTATCGATTCTTGCATCTCTTGTAGCGGTTTTGCTGCTCTCTCTGCTTCTTTTAGAGGAGCATTCTCACTTCCTAGCACTTTTTGACGCAATTCCATTATGATATTTTGCGCAAAGTTGTGCATATTCCAATTAGTTTTACTTTCACAAATATCTACCGCAAAATTCTGCAAGATTTGTGCGCCGCATTCACTATGCACGACTTCAGGGTGAAACTGCAAGGCATAAATCTTGCACTTGTAATCCGCAATAGCACAATAGTGCGTGTTACCTGATTTTGCAAGCTCTACAAAGCCTTGCGGGATAGATTCCACCTTATCTGCGTGGCTCATCCACACGATAGAATCTTGCTTCACACCTTTAAAAAGCTTATTGTTCTTATCCTCTATCTCTAGCACCGCCTTGCCAAACTCTTGTGCTTCTGCCCTCATCACGCGCCCACCAAAATGTTGAGCAATAAGCTGCATACCATAGCAGATTCCAAGCACAGGCACACCAAGAGAAAATAAGCCAAAATTGGGTTTATACGCATCTTTTTCATACACACTCGCAGGTCCTCCGCTTAGGATAATCCCGCGCGGATTCTTAGCTTTTATGGAATCTAGCTTTTCAAAGTAAGGGACAATCTCGGTATAAACGCCATATTCACGCAAACGCCTTGCGATAAGCTGTGTGTATTGAGAGCCAAAATCTAAGACAAGTATTGAAGGATTGTGCTGCATAGGTAGCCTTTGTGTGTGTTTAAAAGGCGCATATTATAGCAAAACTTGCTTAATCCACTTTGCGATGCTATTTGCGCTTCTTTGGGGCGGGTAAGATTGGACTAACAAGTTCCACGATAGATTTTAGCAAGGCAGAATCTTCCACATCAAGCATATAATATTCTTTAGCATTTGGGTAGGGAATCCCAAGTGGCAGATTCTTGCATATATCTTGGAGAATCTTATGCTGCTTGATAAATAATGTATCATCGCATAACAAAAATATCGCTTTAGCTACATTATCGCCTTGCACACCCATATCCTGCACATAAATACAATACTCGCCAAACATCTTTTTTGCGCTAAATTGATACTGCCCTTGTAATGCAGAATCTAACTGCTCTAGGACAAAATCTTTGAAAGACTCAACTACCATAGAAAATAAACCTCCTTTTAATATTTATGCTAAATTATAATGATTCTATAACAAAAACTACTTGGCATTTAGTATAAGCTAAAGAAATAGCTTATATACCACACTTGTAATTGTTAGAACTCCCATTACAAACACAAATATATCCAAAAGCGGGTTTTTATAGTCTTTGAGCTTCCCCACACTCCAAATGGCAATAATCGGCATTAAAAACAAAATCGCAGCGATGATTGGACCACCCAAATCCTCGATAAAACCCAAAATACTTGGATTGAGATATGCCACAACGATAATACTCACATACATAAAAGCTGTGCTACAAGCCTTAATCGTGGGAATATGTGGCTCTCTGCCGCTGCTTTTAACGCCTTTGCGGATAATGCCATTCAAGCCCTCAAGTGCCCCAAAATAATGTCCAAAGAATGAACTCACAATAGCTAGAAAAGCCACAAGCGGTGCGCCTAAGGCAATAATTGGCGTGTTAAACTGATTAGCAAAATATGAGAGGATAGGGATATTTGCCTCCCTTGCCTTAGCAAAATCCCCTGAATCAAGACATAAAATACAAGAAAACACAAAAAACATCACAAAAACTAATAGCAAAAGCGCTGTGCAGAAGAGGATTTGATTTGCCTTTTCCTGTGAGTTTGTGTATTCCCTCCGCACACTGAGCGTAAAAGTAGAGATTGCCGGAGAGTGATTAAAGGCAAAGACAAGCACGGGCAAGGTAAGCCATATCACTTCTATAAATTCACCAAAACTTGGGACTTCCTGCAAAGATTCTAGCTTCCAATGCGGAATAAGATAGAGTGAAAAGCCAAAAAGCACCGCGCATAGCGGATATACAAGGACATTGCATACTTTTGTAATCTGCTCTTCTTTCAGCAGCATTACTGCCATCATCGCACTCACAAGCACAAATGCCAAACTCGCACGTGCCCAAGGGTAGAGGCTCATTGTAGCTTCATCATAGAGGCTGCTTAAATGGAGTTGATTAACAAAAAAACTCGCAAAGGTGTTTGTAATTCCCACGCCATAGGCAAGACAAATGGGATAAATGGCAAAAAAGTATAAAAGAGTAATAAAAATACTCACACCTCGCCCCCAATATTCCTCTGCAGCGTGTGTGATGTCGTGCTCAGGGCTTTGAGATTCATTGACGAATCGGCTCAAAGCTCGATGAGAAAGCCACGCCATAGGAAAGATGAGAAGAGTCATAATCACCACAGGGTAAAATCCACCTGTCCCTGCACGAATGGGTAGAAATAAGATTCCCGCTCCCACCGCCGTGCCAAAGAGCGAAAGCGCCCAACGAGTATCAAAGGCATTCCAACGCATAGTATTCCTTTTAAATGAAAATATATTTATCTTATCAAAAGACAATCAATCTAGTTTCCACTTTAATAGATGAAATGCTTTAATGTATCTCTCCCGCGCTAATAAAGGCAAGAAAAGAAAATGCGAAGGGCAATCTCTACTAAAGAGGAAAGCATTTATCCTGCATTAAGTAAAAAGAATCTTATTTACGCTACACATCTTATCTTATCGACTTAATAGTTTAAAACCATAGTGCGAGTAGATATAAACAATCCCAAAATACAAGTCCCATAAAGATAAATAATACAATCTTAGCAAAACTACCAAAAGCGATAGTATCGATAAGAAAAGACTTTTAACGCCGCAAGGAAAAAAATAATAATGGGTAGATTCTAAAAAGTTTAATATGTTTTTTTGAAGCATATATGGGGCAACACAATGCCACATAGCACCAAAGCCGCAAAATAGACATATTCAAATTAGCATTGAAATAAAAGCTCACACCGCTATTATGCAGCATATACAAAACATAAAAAGACGCTCTACATTAGCACACAAAATCATTACAAATAAGAGTGCGTATTACGCATATATTGTAAAAAAGCATTTGGGATTACTCCAATGTAAAGCATATTTTGAACAGATTCCAAGCGATGATAATACTTGCAAGTAGCCCGCAATAACGTAAGGTCAAAAAATGCATTTGTAGGTTCAAGGTAATGCAAAAAAAATAGATTGAGAATGAGCATTCCAAATATCATATTATCATAATAAAATTTGATGAAAAGCATAAAAAATACCAATAAAGTGCTTGTTTTGCCTCATTACTTTTTATACAAAATATAAGGTGTGCTAGATTCCATCTTTTGTGCCTGTGGGGGGGGGGTGATAGCTCTGCTATGGCTTTGCTAGATGTGTTTAAACCTATAAAAGTTTCTCTAAAAGTAGGAAAACATTGCATTTTATTTTTACTATGGGCTAAGTCTGCTTTTAAATCTTATATCAATTTTTGTGTTTATGGGGTTGAGAATCTGCTGTTTGTGGATTTTTGAGACCTTCTATCTCTTTTTTGGAATAGGCTTATTTTATATTGCAGTTCAAACAAGGCTTGTTTGAGTGCTTTTATCGAGGAGCTTGCCATAAGCCCAGCGATACTTCTCCAAATTATCATCACCAAGCCAAGTAGCAAAATAAAAACAATACTTCCACGCCAAGCCTTTGTATTTATGGTTAATCCCAACCCATAAGGCTTTTTGCGTAGGTAGTGAGTTGATCTTGATAGCTTTGCGGGGCAAGATTCTGTATTGAAAGCTCACTGATAAAGCGCACAAAGTAGCTTCCCGCGACTACAATATCGACTTTTCCCTCTAAACTTGCCACTTGAGCGTGAGAGTTTATTCCAAATCCTAGTGCGATAGGCTTTTTGCAATGTTTTTTCACATCGGCAAGATAGCGAAAAAAGGCTTGATCTAACTCTGTTTTATCCCCTGTGATTCCTGATCTAGCAACTACATACACGATTTCATCACTCACTTTAGCAATCTTTTTCATACGTGCAATAGGCGTTTTAGGCGTGATGAGGCAGATAATAGCGATATGATGTTTTTTTGCTAAAGTGCGGAGATTCTCATCAGATTCTATGGGCAAATCAGGCACGAGTATCCCAAATACACCACATTTTTTCGCCTCTTTGATAAATTTTTCCATACCAGAGTGAAATATCAAGTTTGCATACGTTACGATAATAAGCTTTGTAGGCGAATCTTGGAGCTGTGAGAGGCGATTTGAAAGTGTGGAGAGTAGCTCAAATCCTGCAGAGAGTGTGAATCCCTCCGCTATACTCTTATCACAAGCTTCCTCTATTACCACACCATCGGCATTAGGGTCAGAAAATGGAAATTGCACTTCTAAATAACTCGCCCCCGCTAGAGAAATCCCAAGTGCAGCATACAGGCTAGATTCCATATTAGGATACCCTGCAATAATATGCCCCATTAGCTTTGTCATATCTTTTTGCTTCGCATTTTCACACATAGTAGCCCTCAAAATGAAGTAAAACACACATTGTAGCATATTTTAGCGGCACATTTTGCAGAAAAACTGCGAGCATTTAAAGTAAATCTCATATATTTTTCCTTAGAATCTGGGGAATTTTTTACAAAGGGTATGTGAATGGCAAAAATATTTACAAAATCTAAAAAGGGCTATTTTGGCGAGGGAAAAAATGGTGTCCACGCCTTTGGTGGGCAGTATATCCCCGAGATTTTGCTTCCTGCATTTAAGGAACTAGAAAGCGCGTATCGCGATATTTTTACCAGTAAGGCGTATAAAAAAGAGTTAAAATTTTTGCTTAAAAACTTTGTGGGACGCCCTACACCGCTTATTTATGCGCAAAATAGCTCAAAAGTCCTCAAAAATAATATTTATTTGAAGTTTGAAGGCTTGGCAAACACAGGAGCACATAAGATTAATAACGCGCTAGGACAGGCGCTTCTAGCAAAATATATGGGAAAAAAGCGTGTGATAGCCGAGACAGGAGCAGGGCAGCACGGATTAGCCACAGCAGCAGCTTGTGCGAGGCTCGGGCTTGAATGCGATATTTTTATGGGTGAAATTGATGTCGCGCGGCAGTATCCTAATGTCTTTAATATGGAGCTTTTCGGGGCACGAGTGCATAGTGTGAGTAGCGGGAGCAAGACGCTTAAAGATGCGGTGAATGAGACATTACGCGAGTGGAGCAAGAGAAGCGAGGATACATTTTATGTATTAGGCAGTGCGCTGGGTCCCTATCCATACCCTGATATGGTACGGGAGCTGCAAAGTGTGATAAGCAAGGAGCTCAAAAAGCAGACAAAAAAATATTTTAGTGGATTACCTGATGTAATGGTAGCGTGTGTAGGCGGTGGAAGCAACTCAATGGGCTTTTTTACGCATTATCTTATGGATAAAAATGTCCGTTTAATCGGCGTTGAGGGCGGTGGCATAGGCGAGGAGAGAGGGGCAAATGCTAAGAGGATTCATAATATTCACGCGAGTGAGGGTATCGCACAGGGCTATAAAAGCCTCTTTTTGCAGGATAAAGACGGGCAGCTTAGTCAAACACATTCTATTTCTGCAGGGCTAGATTATGCGGGTATAGGTCCGCAGCTCGCACATTTAGCGGAGATTGGACGGGTAGAATTTACCTCTGCTTTGGATAAAGAGGCAATTGAGGCTTGTCAATTCTTTGCTAAACATGAAGGCATTATCCCCGCTTTAGAATCTAGTCACGCCCTCGCAGCAACTATCAAAATCTGCAAGAATCTTAAAAATAAAAATATCATTGTGAATGTCTCCGGGCGCGGTGATAAGGATATTTTCATCACAACAAAGGCTATCAATAGGGCAAAATGGAAGGGCTTTTTACAAGCAGAGCTCACACGGATTGACAAAGGGTAGTAGCAAAACTCGCTTTGATAGCCAAGATAAGATTTTGCCATAAGTTATTCTCTTTAGATTCACTATTCTAAATTTTTTCTTTTTTTATAAGGGGGAGGGGCTTGAATTGCGAAGTCGCTCCCTCCCCCTTATAAATCCCCCACCCCTACGACGCTTTAAGAGGTATGCACTATCGTGCCTATTTTATTTTTATATGAGTGAGGATATACCTCACTTATGGGGAGAAAAATAGACTAGAGAACCTATACCTAAAGAAACTTCGTTTTGCAGGGCTTCACTGTGTAAAACAAAACCTTTTACCCTTGCGAGATTTCATCTGAAGAAGCTTTGCTTTACAAGTATGGATTGGCACTTCGTGCGAATGCAGCAGCTTTAGCTGCAATAGCAAAGGCATAATAGACAAGGTAGATAGACAATCATAAAGCTGTTAAAAGCTATATCGCAGCTCTGCATAGTAGCTTCTGCCAAATCCCGGATAGTAGTTTGGAAACACTTGATAAGTGCTATACCAAGAATCAAGCAGATTTCGAACGCCCACATTTACCTTTATATCTTTTATACCATACATAAGCCCTAAATCGCTTAGCACATAGCCATTTTTATTCATTGTCTTGCTTGTGGAATCGATACTTTGGGAAAAATAGGCATTGTTTAAAAAGAGCGTGAGAAATTGATTTGAAGCCCTAAAAATATCGCCCTCGATGTTAAAAGTGAGCTTTAAGCTTGGCACATAAGGGACATTCTTGCCTTTGAGTGCGGCAGTAGCACCATTTGACTTGAAAATATTTGTCCATATATAGCTTACCCCCTCACTTAGCCTAAGCCATTCAGTCGCAAAAAGTCTTTGACTTGCGATGAATTCTAGCCCCGCACGTTGCGTCTGCCCGAGATTACTATATGTATAAGCCGTGCCGTGTTGGATTTGATTTACAAAAATCTCATCAAAGGTATGTGTATAGAAAAGTGCAGCTTGCAAATAACTAAAGCTTGGCTCATCTTTAAAGCCTATTTCGCCTGTGAGGTATCGCTCTGGTCTCACGCCATTAGCTTCATTGAGATAGATTCCACCGCTTGGTCGCCCACTATTTGTGCTTGAATTAGGGTCTGCATTAATCATTTGATATGCACTAGGACTTATGAATCCTAGCTCCGCCTTAGCATAGATATTGCCCGTATCGCTGTATTTCAAGTTAGGCGTAATCTCTGCGGCATAGCCTAATCGCTGTCTGTGTAGGCTAAATTTTTCGCTTTGATTTAAGCTTGGATACATTGTAGGCATAGAATTGCATAACATACCACTGCACACACTCGCATACTCTTGATTATTATCTGTCCAATAGTTTGAATACTCCACTCTCGCTCCCGCACTTAAGTCAAATCTCTCGCTAAAAGCATAGGTATCATAGACATAGAGTGAGTTAGAAAGCTTTAGTGCAGTGTTATTCACATCTGCCGCATAGTCGTATATCGTGGGAGTTTGTCCTGCGGGAATAGTAATGATATGGTCGGTTAGATTCCGCCTTTGAGAATACTCTAGCACATTATCAAGCCCTACAATCAAAGTGTTGTTTTGTGTGCTGTGCTTAAGCTTGAGATTTAAGCCCCCGCCGTGATTTTGGAATCCTGCCTTGCCTCCACTGCCATTATTAACAAACATCCCACTTATATAACTATCTTTGGTATATCTTAATAAGGAGAATTGGTAAAAAGCTAGCGCGTCAAAGCTAAGGCTCTCGCTAAATTTTTGTGTGTAATTGAGTGAAGTTTGCAAGGCGTCTGTCTCTGTTCTGTATGTATCGGCGTGAGGGAGATTACGCTCATTTTTTAGCTCATTTCTGGCCTTATCTGGGAAATAAGTAATGTTTTGCCCCATTCGCGTAGAATTAGCTAAGGCAAAATATGCGCGTGGATAGCTCCGCCATAAATGCGAATAGTTGATGTTAAAATCAAGCTTGCTTGATTCTGTTGGGGTATAGAGGGCTTGAAAGGCAACATAGGTATTTGTAGTATTGTCATTTTCAAAGGCTTTTACGGAGTTATCCAATGAAGCGGTATTGCGTGCGCCGGGGGTGTAGCTTCCGCTCACATCACCACGGATAAAGAGACTATCGCTTACCCTCTTTCCTGCCGCTAAGCTAAGACTTCCTCCTTGCAGCCCCAAAGCCTCGCCGCTTGTGCCTTTTAGCACCAATCGCACAAAATCTTTACTCGGGGCTTTAGTAACGATATTCACCACCCCTCCTCGTGTGCCATTCCCATAGACGACAGCTCCCCCTCCGGGAATCACCTCAATACTTTGAATGTCCTCTATGTCGATATTATTATAAGGTGGCACACCGTGGCTGGTATCCAGCAGGGAGATAGGCACACGATTAAGCAAAATTTTCACTGCACGATTGGCATCAGCTCCCTGCCCTCTTAAATCGATATTTCGCCCAAAGCCAGAATCACTAAAGATGATAAGCGGCTGATATTGCAAAGCTTGTTCCAAGCTTTGATAGCCCTTATTTTCTAAATCCTCTTTTTCAATGAACAAAATATTTTTCGGCTCATCTTTAAGCGGTAAGTCAAAACCGGTAGCAGAAGTGATAATGGCATTGAGTTTTTTATTTTGTGTAAGTTGAGATTGAGAATCTTCTAATTCCTCCGCAAAACCAACAAAAACCTAAAGTAGTCAATGCTAATGTGTAAAAGAAGAGTTTATAATGCTTTTTAGAAAAGATTAATGGGGGGGGGGGCATAAGAAATATATTCATAGCAAATCCTTTTTGAAAATTAAAGTATTATAATAATTATTACTATAATATGTTAAAAACGATTTGTATCATAAGCATTATTAAAATATTCTTAAAGAAAAGCTATATCTTTAGCCCAATCAAGCAGAGCCAATATTATGCTAATTTCGAGATATATCTAAGCAAAGTGGGGCGTTTATGCTCTATCTCCTCGTTTAATACTTTCATAAGAAGCATTTGCAGCACCTCTCCTATTCTCTTACCCCTCATTCCTCTATCTAGCAAATCATCACCATTAATGCAGAGTTCTGCAATACTTAAAGGCAGGTTAGAATCTAAAATCGCATTAAAGCCTTCCCTAAATTGCTCCAAAAGCTCCCTATCCACCTTTTGCGCCGCCTTTATCATAAGTATATCGCTAATTAAACGCTCGCCGCTCACATTTTGCCCCTTATCTCTCCCACCAAGATTCGCAATCAATATTTTTAGCTCCTGTGCACTCATACCTAAAGGCATTTCATAAAGCCTAAGCAATGCCAACACATACTCCCTCGTCTTATTATCAAACTTTAAAGCCCTTAAAATACCATCGGCACAAGCCTTGCAAGGATACAAAAAACAAGCCCATTTAACCCTTACCTCGCACCCGCACAAAGATTCAAAAACACTAAAATCACTTTGAGGCGGGATTTGCGGGATCATTATTACAAAAAGTGATATATACTCACTTAGCACATCTTGCGCATAAGCCCCACACAAAAGCTTAGATAGCTCCACACGTATGCGCTCCTTTGCTACTTTTTTTAGCGACACAGCGCATTCATATAATGCCGCCTTTGTGTGGGATTCTATCCCAAAACCAAGAGTTGCACTAAAGCGTAAGGCCCTTAGAATCCGCAAGGCATCTTCACTGAAACGCTCCATAGGATTCCCCACGCAAACAATTTGTTTGTGCAATATATCCTCTATGCCGCCAACCATATCTATTAACCCCTTGTGCGGTGTATAAGCAAGGGCGTTTATGCTAAAATCCCGCCGATTCACGTCTGCCAAAAGAGAAGTGCTAAAATATACAGAATCCGGGCTACGCGCATTACTATAATGCCCATCAACACGGAAGGTAGTAACCTCATAGCTACAAGATTCTATAATAACACTAATCGTACCATACTTTAAGCCTGTGGGGATAGTATGAGGAAAGAGTGCCATTATCTCTTGCGGGAGCGCTGAAGTAGCGATGTCATAGTCATTTGGCAAAGCAAGAGAATACCCCATCTCGCACAAAATCATATCGCGCACACAGCCACCTACGATATACCCCTCATATCCCGCATTTTGCAAGGTTTGCAAGATATAAAGCACAGAATCAGGCAATGTGGGCTTAAAAATAGCGGGATCAAAGGTATTCATTAGCGCATTTTTAATTGCGGTGGTGGGCTTTGCCTTGGGGAATAATATGAACCTCCTCTATTGTCAGCATTTGTTGAACTGCCCAACAATCCACCAAGCAATGCCCCAAAAAACGCGCTCATACCTCCGCCGGGATTTGAGCTACCATACACCACGCCGCCATTTGCATATATATTCCTATTATGAGCAGCGATTCTAGCGGCTTCTTCTTTAGCTTGTTGTTCTTTTGCTTTTTGTCTTGCTTCCTCCCTTAAGGCATAAGAGCGCGAAATATCGCTATTATCAAGTGAAAAGACAAAATCCACAAACGCGCCATAATCGCGCCACGATGAACCTAGAGCAAGTCTAGCCTGCGAGGGTCTATCAATATAATGCTTAATGCCCATTTGCAAAGTAAAATGCGGATTGAAATTAAGGCTTACACCCGTATGCACTTCAGTTTGCATACCCTTAGCATTACTCCCACCCAGCCAATAATATGCATAGCTTACCTCACCACCAGCAAAGATACCAATGCTTTTGCGCGATGAGCCAATATCAAAGAGTATATCGCCCCCCATACCTAAAGCAGCAAATGTCGCGTTTTTAGAGCTATACCCTGCATCAAATCGACTATACCCTGCTTGCAATGGCACATACAAGCGCAATCCTAACGCATTGCCAAAGTAATGCTTTGCACCATATTTAATACCTCCGCCATAAAGGGCTGTGCGCGTTATCTGTGTTTGAGAATCTACTAGAGAGAGCACATTATAGGGTATTTGAGGCGTGTAGCTTCCCCCAATGGCAAAAAACGCACCATTTTTTATACTTCCACTTACCTCATCACTCCCAAACAGGGCACTTCCACATAGGCAAAGGCTAACAAGAGATGTTACACATACATATCTCATCTCACACCTCCTAGAACACATATGCATAGTTTAGTCGATAGCTTAAGAATCCCTGCGCTTCAAGTTTCAAAGATTCCGCCTGTGCACCGACATAAATATATCCTGAATCATAATCGCTCACAAGATTACTACGCTTAATCTCTAATTCGATTCTATGTTTATCATTAAATGTAAGCGATACTCCTGCTTGTGCGCTTAGCCCATAACCCTTAAGCGATGCTGCTGAAGTAAAATCCTCCTGATAAATACTATAATGCGTCTTTGTAAAAGTCTGCGTATTAAACATAACGCCGCCACCGGCAAAAACTCCTAGAGTAGCATTTTTCATCTGCAAAAGCTCAAAGAGTAAATCCACATTCAAAGCCAAGCCATAAGCATCCATTTTGTGGCTTATATTTGCCTCATCAATATACTTTGCATAGCCATTATCGTTGTATTCGATATAGAATCTCGCGCCAAATCGCGCATCGGCACTAAACCTTTGATACCCTAATTGCGCAGATAAGCCAAAAGCATTATGAGAATCGTTGCCATGAGGGTAATGCGTAGTTGTGCCATTATCCTGTGTGCTATACACACCGCTGTAATGTGTGTTATTAAGGCTCAAGCTCCCACCTATGAAGAATCCGCTATGTCCGGCATAAGCCACACTTACACACAAGCAATTCGCACATAGAAATAGTTTTTTCATCATTTATAAGCCTTTTTTGTTATGCTTTTGATTATATCGACCATTTTTAAATGATTTTATTATCCCTTAAGCCGCTACGCACACGCAAGATTCCCATACGCAAGATCATACGTCTTAAAAGCGGGATAAACATAAAAGGATAACGCGCATAATGCCTAAAGAGTGTTTTAAAGACAAGGAGCCTCGTGCGTTTAGCATAAAGTATATGCAAAGATTTAATGTTAATATCTGTGCTTGATTGTATATTATTTAGAATCTCGCTTAAGATTCTTGAGCTATGCAACGCCCCGCTAATGCCCTCTAAAGTGCTAGCGTTAATGAATCCCGCCGCTTCACCAATGAGAAATACCCCACTATGCCCCCGCGCAAAATCCCGCATTCGTGTGGGTTGCAGCACCAAACACGCCTCTTTCTTAAGTGGTATGCCAAAATGTAGCCCTATGCTTTGCAATCGCTTAATTTGCTCCTTAAATCGCTCATTACAGCTCGTATGCAAATATGCCCCACCAAAGATAAAATAATGATCTTTAGACATACTCCAGCTATAACTCGGGCTAAGCTCCCTATCAAAAATACACGAAAGCATAGGGGCATTGGATTCTTTATACCATTGCTGAATGCACACAAGGCTCTTTGTTTTAAGCTTGGGATAAAGCATTTGACGCAAATGGCTTTTTGCTCCATCCGCTCCCACCACAATACGCGCCTTGAAATGATAGAAACTTTGCCCTTGCTTGAAAGTGATATGATATAGCTCTCCCTCCCGCCTTATTTGCTTAAAATACGCTCTGTGATAAGTATCAATATGACTAGGGATATGCCCTTTCAGCCATAAATCAAAGCGATGCCGCTCCATATTCACATAGCTTTTATGTATATATGAGGCGTGAGGATAGCCAAAATCAATGGTATTAATGGCAAAAATCTGCGGATTGACCAAAAGTGCGTTAGAGAGGGTAAGCCCTTGCTTTGCCAAAGCCTTTTGTCCTCCTTGAGAGAGTAGCCCACCACAAGGCTTATGAAAGCCCTCATCAAAACAATCTCCCCTTAAATCTTTCTTATCTATGCCAATCACCTTAAGATTGGGCTTTAGCAATGCGCCAAGATTGCTCCCTGCCACGCCTAAGCCCATAATGGCAATATCATATATACCTAAATCCTTGCTTTCCATACGCCTATAACCTTATTAGTGTGTTTTGCGCTCTATACATTGAGCTAGAATCGAGTGTTTTATATCACTTAAATAAAATGTATCACCTTGCTTTAGCTGCTCTAGCACGATAGGCTTATTATCCTTACTCACCTGTGCAAATCCACGCGCACAAAGCAATGTAGGATTAAGCACACTTATAGCTTCATAAATCCTCTCATATTGACTTTGCGCCGCTCTTATATACCGCTCTTTAAGGGTATTTAGAGACAAAGCCATATTTTCACATTGCGCCTTTTTCTCTTGTAATAATACTTCAATCTGCCTTGTAAGCATTGTTTGCAATGTCTTAATCTGCTCAGTTTTAGACATATATTGAGATTGGAAGTTAAAAAGACGGAAATACTCTTTTAGCTGTTCTAAAATATCGCTTTTATGCGTGATATGCTTCTGCAGTATGGAGGCAAACGCATTCATCATCTCATCAAGCAAACGCAAATATTCATTTTTATCCGGCAGAAGTATCTCCATAGCAGCAGAGGGCGTAGGAGCGCGGATATCAGCGACAAAATCGCTAATAAAGGTATCGATTTCGTGCCCCACTGCGGAAACAATAGGCGTCCTTGCGGCAAAAATCGCCTCCGCTACGCATTCCTCATTAAACGCCCACATATCCTCCATACTACCACCACCACGACCTATAATTAACACATCAAAGCCCTCTTTTGTGCCAAAAAAGCTATCGGCAAGGGCGATATTACGCACGATAGAATCTTTTGCTTCCACGCCCTGCACAATGGTATTAAAAAGTGTGATATGTATGTTTTCCCATCGCTTTTGAGCGACCTTTAGCATATCTTCTTTTGCTGCACCTGTGGCAGATGTAAGCAAGGCTATGCGTTTAGGGAATCTAGGCAGAGGCTTTTTGTGCGCACTATCAAAATAACCCTTTGCACTAAGCTTTGTTTTAAGGGCTTCAAACGCACGTGAAAGCTCCCCAATCCCTGCAAGAGCAATGCTTTTGCATAGAATCTGATATTCCCCCTTAGGGCTATATACGCTAATTGCGCCATTTATCTCTACATTCTGCCCCACTTCAAGCGTCATTTTAAGGCTACGTGCATTTCCCTTAAACATCACGCAGCGAATGCTTGAATGCTCATCTTTAAGCGTGAGGTAGATATGCCCACTTGTGTGAATCTTCACACTGCTAATCTCCCCACACACAAGAATATCCATAAAGGTTTGCTCTAAAATGCTTTTAATCTGCGCGTTTAACTCACTCACCGCTAAAGCTTTCATACCGCTCCTGCCGCTCCTGTTTGAAAAATTTGCACGATTGTATCACAGCATAGCTTTAATGCACTCTTAAACTGCACAATACAACAGCATTGGCAATACTGCTAGAGACATATTATTAGAAGATATTTCCTTAAACATAAAAACTTTTGTAGCATTATTAATCCATAACTCTAAGCGTGCGTATTAACACCAACACCTACAAGCATTTGCTATTAAGCTATTTAATAACATTACTCGCCATTAAATGCAAGTCTATAATTAATGATAAGTTTCTGTAATTGCATATATTTTTTGTTTAATTTTGCAAAAGTAGAGATTACTCTATACATAGAGTTACAGAATATTGCAAAAAAACAATGATTTTTTTGAGTCTTGAAAAATTCATTAAGTTTAGGGCATATTCTTGAAATGTAGTAGATTTATACTAAATATTTTTATATATATTAACTCATTAAACTTGATATTATTACTATAAACTTTATATAAAATTTAATATTTTCTGCTATGATTGCTCAATTTTATTATTCAAGGAAACAAAATGGCAACAAAACATCAATTTCAAACCGAGATCACACAGCTTTTAGACTTAATGATACATTCTTTGTATTCCAATAAGGAGATTTTCCTAAGAGAGCTGATTAGTAATGCCTCTGACGCACTAGACAAGCTCTCCTACCTCACACTCACAGATGAGAAGCTCAAATCGCTTACATTCACGCCAAGTATTGACATACAATTTGATGAGACTAAGAAAACCATTACTATAGAGGATAATGGTATAGGTATGAATGAGGCGGATATGAAAGAACATCTTGGCATTATCGCAAAATCAGGCACAAAGAGCTTCCTCGCACAACTTAGCGGGGATAAAAAAAAAGATTCTGCGCTCATTGGGCAGTTTGGCGTGGGCTTTTACTCCGCATTTATGGTGGCTCATCGCGTTGTCGTGCAAAGTAAGAAAGCCGGAGAGGATAAGGCTTATGCGTGGGTAAGCGAGGGCAAGGGTGAATATGAAGTAGGCGAATGTGTCAAAGACACACAAGGCACACAAATCACACTCTATTTGCGAGAGGAGGAAGCACATTTTGCGTCACGTTGGGAGATCGAAAACATTATCCATAAATATTCCGAGCATATCGCTTTCCCTATTTATCTCCATTATACAGAATCTAGCTTTGAAGGCGAGGGTGATGACAAAAAAGAAGTCAAAGAGAACATAACCTCTCAAATCAACACAGCTAAGGCTTTATGGAAGATTCCCAAAGCGGAATTAAAAGATGCAGATTATAAGGAATTTTACAGCACACTTTCACACGATAATAACGAGCCTATGCGGTGGATTCACACAAAAGTCGAGGGGAATCTAGAATACACAACATTATTTTATATTCCTCAAAAAGCCCCTTTTGACCTCTACCGCGTGGATTATCAATCCGGTGTGAAGCTCTATGTCAAACGTGTGTTTATCACCGATGATGATAAGGAGCTTTTGCCTCCGTATTTACGCTTTGTACGAGGGGTGATTGATAGTGAGGATTTGCCTCTTAATGTAAGCCGCGAGATTTTGCAGCAAAATAAGATTCTAGCCAATATCAAATCCGCCTCGACAAAGAAGATTCTAGGTGAAATTGGCAATATCGCTAAAGATGAGGAAAGCTACAAGGCGTTTTATGAGCAGTTTGGCAAGATGCTAAAAGAGGGCTTGTATAGCGATTATGAAAATAAGGAAAAGATTTTAGAACTCTTGCGTTTTGATAGCTTTAAGGTGGAGAATCTCTCGTTTAAGGCTTACAAAGACGCTATGAGCAGTGAGCAAAAGAGCATTTACTACATACTAGGGGAAAACAAAGACACGCTTAAAAACACACCGCTACTTGAAAAATTCGCCAAAAAGGGCTTTGATGTGCTGCTTTTAAGCGATGAGATTGATGCAATTGTAATGCCAATGGTAGGTGAATATGACAAGACACCACTAAGAAGTATCAATTCTAAAGAAGCCTTAGAGGAGCTTGGTGAGGAGAGCATAGATGAGGCTACGCAAAAAGACTATGAGAAAGTTATCAAAGGTTTTAAAGAAGCCTTAGGAGAGCAAATTGCTGATGTGAAGCTCTCATCTCTTGGCGATGCGCCACTCACGCTTATTAAGGAAGATTCTAATCCTATGATGGCAAATCTTATGGCACAAATGGGGCAGAAAATGCCAGAATCTAAGCCGACCTTAGAGCTTAACATCACTCACCCCATTGTCAAAAAGCTTAAAAGTGCAAAAAAAGATAAAATCGCTCAAAGTGCCTTATTGCTCTTTGGCGCTACGCTTGTCCTTGAAGGTGGCACATTGGAAAATGCTAAAGCCTTTAATACACAACTCAATGAACTTATCCTTCAAAGCCTTTAAATCCTTTGCAGATATCTATGATACTAGATGTCTGCGATTTTAACTTCTCCTTAAACAACATTAATTGAAAAAATATTGAACGCACGCAAGAAGCTATTTTTAAAGAAGCTTGTCATAAACTTTAAATACTTTTTTGCTACAATGCTAAGTTTTTTGAGATTTTGTAATTTGAAACATCTTATTATTAGGGAAAGGCAAAATATGGCAAGTAATGAAATATTTTTATGCAGTATTTGTAATGTAACATCAGGAGATTGCCCGGAGGACTGCAAATACTGCACACAAAGTGCGCATTATGGCACACAGATTCAACGATATAAAAACAAAAACATAAATAAAATTCTGCAAGAAGCTAAGTCTTTGCGTGAGTATGGGGCATTGGGATTTTGCCTTGTAACGGCAGGACGCTCACTCGATTCTGATAAATGTGAATATATCGCTAAAGCTGCAAGTGCGATTAAAGAGGCGGATTTAGGTTTG
Organism: uncultured Helicobacter sp.; assembly: GCF_910577135.1. Lineage (GTDB taxonomy): Bacteria > Campylobacterota > Campylobacteria > Campylobacterales > Helicobacteraceae > Helicobacter_C > Helicobacter_C mastomyrinus. The sequence goes on along the minus strand of NZ_CAJTLL010000004.1, from coordinate 24,141 downwards.
CATATTATCGCTTGTTGTGGGAGTGCGGATTTAGATTCGCTTAAATTCCTTAAAAAGCACGGCGTGGATAGCTATAATCACAACTTAGAAACATCAAAAGATTATTTTCCGCAGATTTGCAGCACACATACGTGGCTTGAGCGGTTTGAGACTTGCGAAAACACGCTTAAAGCTGAACTAGGGCTTTGCTCGGGCGGAATCTTTGGCATAGGGGAAAGCTGGAGCGATAGAATCGAGCTTCTAAAGCATTTGCAGATTCTCTCCCCTCATAGCTCTCCTATTAATTTTTATATCGCCAATGAAGCACTGCCTTTACCAATGAAAACATTAAGCAAAGATGAAGCGCTTGAATGCGTGATTTTAGCGCGTGAATATCTCCCTAACACGCGGTTAATGATTGCCGGGGGACGAGAGATGGTTTTTGGAGATAACCAAAAGCCGCTTTTTGAGGCAGGGATTAACGCTGTCGTGCTAGGAGACTACCTCACCACCGATGGTAAAGCCCCTAGAGATGATGTAGCAATGATAGAATCTTATGGCTATGTCGCAGCTACAAGCTGCCATTAAGGCGATATGTAAGGAGCAATATGCAGCACACAACAAAAGAGCGATTTGTTCATTGGCTTTGGAGCAGGAGTCGGCAGCTTTTTTTTGCACTATGGAGCAAGATTAAGAGCATTTGGGATTTTGTCGCTGATAAGGAGCTTAGCTTTTATGCAGCTTCGCTTAGCTTTTATACAATTTTTGCTATTGTGCCGCTTTTACTTATTATCTTTACGATTTTTATCAATCTACCCAATTTTCAATCCCAAATCGAGCAAATCCGCACCCTTATCCTCTCAAATATCCTGCCCACGCACACAGATGTGATTGCAGAATACCTTGATACCTTTATGCAAAATAGCTCTTCGCTTGGTATGATGGGGCTTGGCTACACACTTGTGGCTTCTGTGATGTTTTTTCGCAATTATGAGTATATCGCGGCAAAGATGTTTAACTCCACGCCGCGCAAATTTTTTGATTCTCTTATGATGTATTGGACGATGATTACGCTTTTCCCGGTGGTATTAGCCTTTTCAATCTATTTTAGTGGCGAAGTGCAAAAAACGCTCAAAGGCACGGCAGATTTAAGCATATTATTTGATTTGATTCCCTATTTGCTGACTTGGGCTATGTTTTTCCTCCTTTTTAAACTTTCAGCCAATAAACCCTTGAAACTCCTTTCTCTACTTACTTCAAGTGTGCTCACTTCTGCAGCGTGGCTACTCACTAAATGGGCGTTTGTGTATTATGTGTTCTATAATCAAACTTACAAAAGCGTCTATGGTTCGATTTCTATCTTTCTTTTTCTTATGCTGTGGATTTATGTTTCGTGGTTTGTTATGCTCTATGGAATGCGATTTTGCGAGGGTTTTGCTACTAATTTTGGCAAGAAGCTTGAGGAGAAATATGGTATTAGCACAACTGAAGTGTAAGCTATTATCCAACCCCTCCTTATACTATTAAAACAATAATTTAGGCAGGCTTTTGCACGATAATGGGCGGTAAAATCGATAATATTTAGGACATATAGTATGTTTGAATTAAAAGCCATAATCACATAAATATGCTAAAATAACAACAAATTTTTAAGGAGTAGGTTTAATGAAAGAAGCCAGTATTGAGGTGATGAAAAATACAAAAAGTGTGCGCGATATTGATGTAAAAGACAAAAGAGTGCTAATACGCGTGGATTTTAATGTGCCAATGGGTGAAGACTTTGATATTAGTGATGATACACGTATAAGGGAGGCTTTGCCAACGATTAATTATTGCACAGATAATCACGCTCAAAGTATTGTGCTTGTGAGTCATTTAGGACGTCCCAAAGGGCGAAGTGCGGAATTTTCACTCAAACACGTAATCAAACGTGTGGAGCGGCTTTTAGGGCGAGATGTCGATTTTGCAGAAAATATTGAGAATGTAGAATCCTTACAACAAGGTGCGAATGGCAATGTGATTTTACTTGAAAATATTAGATTCTATGAGGGAGAGGAAAAAAATAGCGATGAGCTTTCACGCAAACTCGCCTCCCTCTGTGATGTATATGTCAATGATGCCTTTGGCACAAGCCACCGCGCCCATTCTAGCACTTGTGGCATTGCAAAATATGCAAAAGAGCGCGTAGCAGGGCTATTACTCAAAAAAGAAATTGACTCCTTTGCAAAAGCTATGGCAAATCCGCTCAAGCCTGTTTTACTCATTGTAGGCGGTAGCAAGGTCAGCTCCAAGCTTGCCCTTTTATACAATATCCTTGATGTCGTGGATAAAATCATCATCGGCGGAGCGATGAGCAATACATTCCTTAAGGCGCTAGGATTTGATATGCAAAAATCCCTTGTAGAGGATAATCTCATCAGTGAGGCACAGAAGATTCTCAACCATGCTAAAGAAAAGAAAGTCAAAATTTATCTGCCCGTAGATGTCGTCAGCACTGATGATATTAAAGAGCACCGCCATATTAAAATCACTCCCGCGCAAGATGTGCCAGAAGGCTTTATGGCAGTAGATATGGGACCAGCGACAAGTAAGCTTTTTAGTGAAGTAGTGCGCGATTCCCAAACGATTATTTGGAATGGACCGCTTGGAATCTACGAAATACAAGCATTTTCACGCGGTACGTTTAATCTCGCTCACGCCGTAAGCGATACCTATGCCTTTAGCCTTATTGGCGGGGGCGATACTGCAGATGCGATTGACAAAGCTGGTGAGCGTGATAATATGAGCTTTATTTCTACCGGTGGTGGAGCGAGCCTAGAGCTGCTAGAGGGTAAGATCCTCCCTGCATGCGAAGTGCTAGAGCGCAAATAAATATATAAACACTGATATGGGCGCACAACAAGCCGTGCTCGATACACTTCCTTTCCACACTAGAGACATATTCCCGCATATTACTCAAGCACAAAATGGGCGGTTCTATTTAGGATACCGCGCAAGTATTGTCGTCTCACTCCTTGCTCATTCTATCGCAAAAATATACGAGGGCAAGGAAAAGACCATATTCTTAAGCCTCATTTTCTTCGTGCTAGGGCTATGTGTATTCCTCATAGATTCTGTAATGTGGATATATGTGGGTATGCTTATAATGTGCTTTAGCTCTTTTATTGCGTATTCTATGCTTAATGCGCTCAATAGCTCCCTAAGCACACATCATAAAGGCGTATTAAGCGGCTTATATTTGAGCTTTTACTACACAGATAGCACACTTGGCTCTTATCTCTCATCATTTGTCTTTGAAATGCTTGGTTGGGAGATTTTCATATTCTGCATTGCGCTGCTTTTGAGCGCAACTTCTGCGGTGTTTTATCGCATAAAAGAAAGGGTGTGAATGTTTTTTGATATGCTTTATAGTGCTATGAGTGCTAAAACTCCTGCACAAAAATGCACAGAGATCGAGGCATTGGCAAGGATAAGTAAGATAGCTCTAGCCTCCGCACAAAGCTATGAATCCATAAAGAGCAGACATTCTCCCATCTATCCACTCAAGCAGCCCTCCTATGTAGGATTCTGCATGATTACCCACCCTACTAGAATCCGCCGCCCAAAGCATATAAAGAGTGAGCAAAGCCTCGCTAAAATGCTGCATTCTATCGTGCATATCGAGTATAGTGCGATAGATTTAGCCCTTGATGCGATGTATCGCTTTAGGGATTTGCCCTTATCCTATTATCACGATTGGCTAGAAGTCGCATTAGAGGAAATGCGGCATTTTAGATTATTGCACGAATGCCTCAATGCACTTGGCTATGAATATGGCGATTTCCCCGTGCATACTCAACTCTTTGATGCACAAAAGGCAACAAGCGATATGAGCGATAGAATGGCGCTACTTCACAGAGGCTTAGAGGCAAATGGGCTTGATGCAAATCCCTTTGTAGTGAGCAAGATTAAGCATTTTGAGCATACATTGCGTGATAGGCTTCTTGCTGTGCTAGAGGTAATTTTGCACGATGAAATTGCTCACGTAAAAAAGGGTAATAAATGGTGGAGATATAGCCACACTAATGCCTCTACACAGGAGTTTTTAGCCACATTAGAACGTTTTAGGGCATTTTACAGCCCTCCACGTATCCTTAATATCCAAGCAAGAATCCAAGCAGGTTTTAGCACAGAAGAACTGCGTATGATGGGTAGGCATTACTCGGTATAGAATCGATATTAAGGCATTGGGAGACATATTTTTATATGCAATATTTTTCTACAAAATGCAAAGGTTGGATACCTCATAAATCTAGCTTTAACACTAGAAACCACGCAATACACAAGCTTCTATCTTTTTGGCACAAAAAGACTAAAAACGTCAAGACGAGATTTGATATTGGTATCAAAAAATCTGTTTCCTTTATCAGCTTAAAGATTCAAAAAGCTCTAAGGCTCTAGCTACCACCTTATCCATATCATAATACTTATATTCCCCAAGTCTGCCGATGAAATAGACATTTTTCAATGCCTTTGCCCTCTGCATATAGGCTTCATATATAGCAGCACTCGCGGCATTTGGCACGGGATAGTATCGCTCATCTCCCCTACTCCACGACTTAGGATACTCAAAGCTCACAATGCTATGAGGTGTTTTGCTATCTAAGAAATACTTATATTCCCCTATGCGCGTATAATCATAGTTGTTAGGGTAATTTATCACGCTATTACTTTGGAAATATTCCCTCTCAAATCGCATAAATTCAAAATACAAACTACGATAGGGCAACTCCCCTAGCTCATAGTCGAAAAATTCATCAATCGCCCCGCTAAAGAAGATTCTCTCACATTCAAGCGAGTGCGCTACGTCCTTATAATCGCAATCAAGCTCTAAAGTTATAAGCTCACTTTTACACATATTTTCACACATTTGCGTATAGCCCTGTATAGGAATACCCTGAAAAGTATCGCTAAAATAGCGATTGTCCTTGCTTAGCACCACAGGCACACGCTCAAACACACTGCTATCTAGCTCCTCTGGGCTGCATTGCCACTGCTTCAGTGTATAATGCAAAAAGATTTTTTCATAGATAAACTGGCTCAAAAAGGCAAATTCAGGGAGCTTCTGCAGCTCTAGGATAGACACTTTGCTCCCAAGGCTAAAATGCTTTAAAAGCGCGGATTCTATGTCTTTTGCAATGCTATGAGGCAGGAGCATAGAGAGGGTATTAAGATTAAAAGGCACAGGCACTAGCTGTCCATCGACAAAGGCTTTTACCTCGTGCATATAGGGATAGAATCGGCTAAATTGATTGAGATAATCCCACACTTTTTTATCATTGGTATGAAAAATATGTGTGCCATACTTATGCACTAAAATCCCGCCATCATCGTAATCATACACATTGCCCCCCGATGTGATTGCGCCTATCTATGACGAGCACTCTTTGTTTTTTCACATTTGCTAATCGCTCTGCTAAAGTCAGCCCAGCTAGTCCCGCCCCTACGATGAGATTTTTTACTTTCATTTTCTATGCCTTATATTATTTTCATAGCTATTATACAAAGTAATGCCAAAAAGTCTTATCACACACCCCTTTTCCCCAACTCTCATACGAAACAAACCTTTCATATCACACACCCTAAAGGTATTCAGGCGATGTAGCCACAGAGGGATACGCAAAATATAGCACATTTGTTTATAATGCTTTTGATTGTAAAACTTTGCCTGTGGGTAGCCCCTTAAACCTAAATCGCAAAATGCTCTTTTTAGCACTTTAAATAACCTATAATGCGCCCTATCATCACTTAGAGTATGCAAATGCCATAGACAAAAACTAAGTGTCCAATTCATAATGCTCCTTTCCACTTGCGAGAATATGTCTAAACTTTTAAGTGTCTTGTGCCATTTTTTCACAGATTCTAAAAACAAGGCGGGATTGCCATCGCGGCTACTTTCTAGCGAAGTGCTATGCTTACGATGAGTGAAAAGCACCTTATCACATATACTGATAGAATCTGTCATAATCAAACCCATAAAGGTAAAATACAAATCATTAGCAACTTGAATGTTTTGAAAGCGCAAAGCATAAGATTCTATAAAATCCCTTTTATAGAGCTTATCCCACGCCCACCCTACGCAAAATCCAAAGACATTATCCCCCAAATCTTTGTAGTTAAAACTTAGCTTATTTGGCACTAAATCTAATCGCAAAGCCCAATCCATAAGCGATATACGCCCATCTCTTAGCTCCTCACTTTGCGCTATCACTATTTGCGCATTTGCCTCTAATGCCCTTTGCAAAAGAGTTTCAATAGCAAAAGGACGCATATAATCATCACTATCAAAGATAAGCACCCACTCGCCCCTCGCATTATCTAACCCTATATTTCTAGCCACCCCACCGCCTTTGTTTTCCTGTGTGAAATAGCGGATTCTAGAATCTTTTTTAGCATATTCTTGTGCTATATCTGGGCTTTTATCGGTGCTGCCATCATTCACGAGGATAATCTCTAAATGTTTGTATGTTTGATTCAAAACAGAATCTAAACACTCCTGTAAATACTGCTCTACATTGTAAATAGGAATTATCACAGAGACTAAAGGACTATTTTTGACGCAATGCCCCATATCTTACCCCTAAGAAGATTCCATACATCACAAAGAGCATAAGCTGCCCATCACGAACAGGTATGCAATCAAACATATTTGCCACTATTAAACCAATAACCGCTATACCTATGCTACCTATTATTATCTCTCCTATATCTGTATTTTTAGCCTTTAATGCAATTTTTACCCTCCACATACTCACAGGAAAGAATAAGCTAAAGGCACAAAAACCTATAAAACCTATGAGTCCTAGTTCAAAAAATACTGATAAGGGGTAGTTATGATTATGCGCATTTGACATAATAAATGTATCCTTATATGGGGTAAGTGAAAAAGGGTGATTGATAGAATCAAGTGGAAAAATATGCTGGATATTAAAAGGGAACTGCTGAAAGTGATAGCCATTAGGGCGCAAAGGATTATCAGCTATGGCGAGAAGCGTGGCTTTAAGTTTGGAGATTCTATCTACGCTTGAATATTCCCAAACAATAGATGAGGGCTGATTGAGAGAGTGCTTAGAGCACTTAGCCCAAGATTCACAACCTCCACCTAGATATTGCCCCATAGCTGCCGGAGGGGTATGCCACACTTCACTAAAAGTATTAAGTGCATTATGCAAATTGTAGCGTGAATCCCACTTTTGGCTACCATAATACAACGCTACACTTGCGCCAATCAAGCCCAAACAAAGCAAGGCAAGAGAGAGTTTTTTATAGGTATATGCAAAGCATACAAGAGGTGCGCTTATTATAGTAAGACAAGCTAAGATACCAAATCTCCCGCCATTAAGCACAAATGCCGCTATCCCTAAAAGCACAAACACGCCAAATATAAGCTTTAACAAACCCTTAGTTTTCAAAAATCCTACATAAGCAATACTCAAAGCAAAAAGCAAATAAAATACATATACCGTAGCAGGTACGTGATAACTCGGTAACATAGCGCGGTAGCCAAACATTCCATTCCAATTAGCATAAAAATCATATATCGTAGCTAAAGGGTGATAAAAAAGTGCCACGCATAAGGCTACAAAAAGTCCTAAAAGCTGTCTTTGACTAAGCCTTTGCACGAGCAAAAAGCTACAAATCATAAAAAGCGTAGGCTCTAAGAGATACTGCCTAATGGCAGTTTTTGTCCAATCAATATGTGCCGCATAAAGCAGTGAAATATACGCCATCACCACAATAACAGCCATACACACAAGCACAAACCATATCTGCCTTATATGCTTCACATCTTTATAAAAACACAAAAGAAAGAGGCCAAATGCAGTATAAAGGCAGTTTATGGGAATCTTTATACTAAGATAGCTATATGAAAGTGGCAAAATCGCTAGAGATATGGCACATAAGGCTATGCAAAGCCACAAAATATATTGCCTCACATCATATTTTTGGGTAAATCTCACTATCTTTTGCATATCTCACACCTGCCTTAGCAATACCGCTTTAACACTCGTAGTTTGCAAACATAAAATCGCCTTACATCACCCTCCTGCACCCAACCTAGCCACGGACGCTCATCTTTAAGCTGCCACGCTTGAAGCTTTTCAATCCTCGTAAGAGAAGTTAAGTCTTTATACACAAGGAATACATTTAAAAGCCGCTCTGCCAAAAAGCCAAATATACGTGCTTGATAAGGGGTATAAAAGCGCAAATCAATACGTTTTTGTGCCTCAAAAAGCACTCCAAACAAAAACTCGCAATATTCAAAATATAAATCCTTTTTCATCACAAAGAGATTCCACCAGCTAAGGCATTGCCCCCGAGTGAAAAATACCTTTTGGATTGCTTCCTCATAATGAGGGTATTTCTCCCTTATAATCTCTAGCACTATATCTAAATCTTTTTGATGATGGTCTCGCGCATAGATTTCATATTGATTAAAGAAGCGCGAACTCTCCCAACCATAGGAAACAATAATACGTTTTGAAGCAATAATATCCGCTGTTTTTAACATAGACTCTATGCTTTGTGCGGATAGCCCAAAGGTATGCTGAAGCTGTGATGGAGAAAGTCTAATTTTATTTACATCGTAGGGATTATTAAGAGGTGTTTTCCCTCTAAAATCAAAAACCCTCCTATAATGAAACAACCCATAATAATCCGCCTCTAGATTCTTCCACGCCCAATACATTGCAGTGAGTTCGCAAAAGTAGGGATTAAGGCTGCTGATATGCTCTCCGCTATCATCATAGTATAGCTTTACATTTACCCTGTGGCAGAGATTTTCTAGCTCATCTTTCACCTGCTCCTTTGCATTCTCCGCCCCTAGCAAAATAGGCTGCAAAACCTCATTGGCGATAATAGGGCTAACTTTGTGATAGCAGACTAAAATTTTTATATTCATTCCTTACTCCTTGCATTTTCACTAATATTGTGGGGGGGGGGGTGAGAGAGGCTTTTTATACATGCGAATAAAAAAGCAATAATGCCGCTTATACTCTCTCCCTCTCACCACACCAAAAAACTTTTTATTAGAGGTATGCAGAAGCCTTGTTTTGCACTCTATAATCTTTAAGAGTTGGGTTTGCATCTTATACATCAGCCATACATTAGATAACCGCTCTGCCAAAAAGCCAAAAACGCGCTTTTGAAAATCATCATATTGCTTATATGGGATTTCCTCCATAATCCCAAAGAGCACATCAAAAAGCCACTCGCAGTATTCAAAAAATAGCTCCTTGCGCCATATAGCGATATTCCAATAATACACGCCCTGCCCTTTTGTGAAAAGCGCCTCTTGCACTGCTTCTTGCATATAGGGAAAATGTGCCTTAATATACGCAAGTGCCTTGTCTAAATCCTGTATATGATGGTCTTGCTTGTAGGTATCATAAGAGGTTAAGTGTGCTGCGAGATTCTGCCTTTGAGGGATGATCATATCGGGCTTTTGTGTTTGCAAAAGCTTATCTATATGACAGGGATGCAAAGAGTATTTCACCTGTGGAAAAGCCTTAGGCGTGAGAAAAGATAGAGTTTTTGCTAGGAGGCTTGATGACGTAAAATCCAGCACTCGGCGATAGTGAAATAGCCCATAATAATCCGCCTCTAGATTCTTCCACGCCCAATACATCGCGGTAAGCTCGCAAAAGTAGGGATTAAGCGAGGAAATATGCTCTAAGGTGTGGGGAATCTCACGAGGATTCAAAGATATAGGCAGTGCGGCAGAATCAGTATGCGAAAGATATGTATCTTCTAATGAAACAGGATTACCTTTTAAGCTATGAGGTTGCCCTCCCCCAGCGCAGATAGAATCATCTCTCAACAAATCTGTATTATGTTTAATGCAATCACTTTTTAGGCATTCTTGAGTATCTTTTGGTGCAGATTCTGCTCCTAGCAATATGGGTGCTAGGAAATCATTAGCAATAATAGGGCTTACTTTGTGATAGCAGATAAGAATCTTAACCTTGGGGGACAAACAATAACCTTAAAAACTTAAAATAAAAGTGCAAGTATAGCTTTTAAAAGCTTAATTTATACCTCTATTTTTTCTATCAAATGCAGATTGAAGCCGCTTAGGGCGTTATACTCACTCGCTTGAGTATTGCACGAACTAAGAAGGATAAAGTCTTGCACCTCTAGCCTTTTAAGAATCTGCGCTCCTATGCCAAAATCCTTTATCTCACCACAGCTCTTATGTGCTTTGTCCTGCTGATTAAGGAATATCAAATACCCGCCCTGCTGCTTAAGGTGGCTAATACTGCTTAAAAGTGCGTTAAACTCCTCATCATCTTGTAAAAGCTCTAAATCACTCCGCACATTATGGAATCGAATAAGTGGCTTTATCTGTGCAGGGCTCTGTGAAGCAATCTTACTAAGCCCTGCAAAAGCAAAGGCGATATGTGTACGCCCCAAATGGTCGATAAAATGGATTTTTTCTGCACTCTCATTCATAAACATCACATTTTCACGCCCCGATTCATTGATAAGATTCTCAAAATTTAAGCGATAGTGAATAATGTCGCTTACATAAAGGATATTAAGACTATGCTCCTTTGCAAAATCAAGGAGGAATTTATCACCTCGCCCTGCCATTGTGCCGTCCTTTTTCATAATCTCACAAATCACAGAGATAGGTGCAACACCTGCAAGGCGGCAAATATCTACACTTGCTTCAGTGTGCCCTGTGCGAACCAAAGTGCCTCCCTCCTTGGCAATGAGCGGAAAAATATGTCCGGGGCGCACAAAGTCGCTAGGCTTGGCATTGCTATCACACATTAGGCGGATAGTCATATCACGTTCATAAGCTGAAATACCTGTCTTTGCCTCTTTAGCGTCAATGGAAATAGTGAAAGCTGTCTCGTAATTGCTATCATTTTTTTGCACCATTGGGGGTAAATCCAGCTTTTTGGCAATCTCATTTGTGATGGATACACAAATGAGCCCCCGTGCCTCTTGCGCCATAAAGTTGATTTTTTGCGGTGTGGAGAAAATCCCCGCCATTACTAAATCACCCTCATTCTCCCTGTCCTCATCATCCATTATGATAATCATCTCGCCCTTTTTTATCGCCTCTATGGCTCTCTTTACACGTTCCTCATACATAGCAAACCTTTATAGAATCTCAAAATCTCAATCATTGATAATTTATATTAAGCTAGCGCGGCATTATATAGCAATAAAATAAATTTTATTATGTATTTGAGTGCCTTAAGCGTGGATATTTATATAAAGTATCAAATAGCACAGAAGAATATGCACTAAAATAGATTTTGAAGAAATGAGTCTTGTAAATATTTGTGGGTTTTTCTTTGAGTTTTTTCAATAAATATTTATTTCATTTTCATTGAAGTTTTTGGATTCTATTATTTTTTGTTTAAAAACAAGTGTAGATTAACACTTCGTGCCGCATTCACACGAAGTGTAGTAGCAAATGGGCATTTATATAGAATGTGAATGCTCTAAAATCATTGTATTTTTAAGCAAGTTGCGCTTTAAGCATCCAAATAGCTTTTTGTAACTCACCTACCTTATCATCAGCATACGCAGCAGTTACATTATCTCCTACCTTGTCTGCTTCGCTTGAAAGATTTTCAAATGCTTTAAGGAAATATTCATAATCAGCAAGAATAGCTTTTAAAACATCTTTTGAAGTAAAACTTGTTTTACTCTCCTCTTTAATTTTTGCAGCTTTAAGCATATCTGCAAGTGTTACATAAGGCTTTTCACCAATTTGCAATACACGTTCTGCGACATCATCAAAGACATCAGCAAATTTTTCATAAATCTCTTCAGTAGCTTTATGTGTAGGGTAAAAATCCATACCCTTAACATTCCAATGAAAATTATGCACTTTGACATAAAACACTTCTGTATCAGCTTGAATCTGCTTTAAAATTTCAACAACTTTACTCATAATATATCCTTTCACAATAATATTTTCCTTAAAATAGCTTCATCGCTAAAACCATTCAAGGAATACCTACATTGTAAAACACACAAGTAACTTCAAAGCAAATATATCATAAAGATTCTGCCTTAAAAACTCATTTTTTCCTTACGGGATTTGCCAAAGGATAAGAGCTTCGCTCGTATGCTACGCTGTATGCAAATTGTGGATTGACACTTTGTGTAAATGCGAAAGCTTTAATCCTGATAGCAAAGGCATAGAGAGAGTTCCTGCCACAAGCGTAGCGCATTAAGAATCTTGACAAAGCTATACAAACTCATTATAATTGCGCCTTTAAATTTTTTTGTTATTGGGGTATCGCCAAGCGGTAAGGCACCTGGTTTTGGTCCAGGCATTCAGAGGTTCGAATCCTTTTACCCCAGCCACTTCTTTAAGCCTTTAGTTTTATAGCTATATCTAAACATTCTAGTTTGTAATTAAGTTTAAGTATCGCGGGATAGAGCAGTCCGGTAGCTCGTTGGGCTCATAACCCAAAGGTCGGGGGTTCAAATCCCTCTCCCGCAACCAATCCCAAACCTCTTTTTACTTTAAATGCGCTCATAGCTCAGCTGGATAGAGCAACGGCCTTCTAAGCCGTAGGTCAGAGGTTCGAATCCTCTTGGGCGTGCCACTTTGATTAACCTAAGATGCAAAATAGCAAAAAGAGCGTTTAGATTAAGGAATACGATGAGAATAGTGCATCTTGTTACTCAAGATAATGGTGGAGCTGGAAGAGCCTGTGTCCGGCTACATAAGGCACTGCTTGAACACAATGTAGATTCTATAATACTTACACAAAATAAAACTACAGATACTCCACAGATAAGACAAATCGCGCAAACCAAACTCCAAAAAGCCTTTGCCAAGATTCGCCCCTTTTTATCCCAGCTCCCGCTTAAACTCTATCCCAAACGACACAAAGATATATTTTCACCCCATCTTCCATTCTTCACACCGCGCAATCGTCCCCTTCTTGCCGCTATTAATGAGCTAAACCCTGATGTAGTGCATTTGCATTGTGTTGAAAGCGGATTCTTTAATATCAAAGATTTGCAATCCATCAAAGCGCCGCTTTTGTGGAGCCTGCACGACGCCAACCCCTATACAGGCGGGTGCCACTATGTGGCACCCGCCTGTATAGGGGTTGGCTCTGTTTGTAAATCTTGCCCACTCCTCCATTCTAAGTTTCCTTTTGACATCAGTTTTTGGACTTTTAAGCATAAGGCAAAAGTTTATAATACATTACAGAATCTAACCATAAACGGCTTATCTCAATGGATTACATCCTGTGCTAGAGATTCTACACTTTTTAAAAATAAGCCTATTATCAACCTCCCTAATCCTATCGACACACGCCTATACCGCCCTATCAATAAGGAATTTGCACGAAATACCCTGCGTATCAACACACCAAAAAAACTCATTAGTTTTGGTGCTAGGGGGGGGGCACACAAACTTGTAATCCTCCTCCTACTTTACATTCTTAGACATTTTGTTATTTCTTTTTCTGTTTTTTCTAAATCGCATTTAATCTATTCCCCTTCTTTACCATCTCTAAGGAGTGCGTATGTATTACTACTGCACACTCTTTAATGCAAACTACCTTACACGCGGGATTGCGATGATTAAATCCCTGAGCGCTCATACACAAGATATTCATATCTATGTGCTTTGCTTTGATGATGAGAGTTTAAAACATATCACCGCGCTTAAACTATCCTTTGTTACGCCTATTGCGCTATATGATTTTGAAAATGAAGAGCTCCTTGCTATTAAAAGCACAAGAAGTCTTGGGGAATACTGCTGGAGCTGCACCCCCGCGATTATTGAATATTGTATTAAAACTTTCAACCTCCCATTTTGCACATATATTGATGCAGATGTGTATTTCTTTGAAAATCCTAATGTGATTATTGATGAAATGAGAGAAAACTCTATCTTACTCACAAAGCATAACTACACGCCTATCTACAATCAAGAAGCCACAAGTGGAATCTATTGCGTGCAGTTTATGTGCTTTAAGGCGACACAAGATGGATTAGAAGCGCTCACTTGGTGGAAACAAAGATGTTTAGAATGGTGTTTTGCGCGTTTTGAAGATGGTAAGTTTGGTGACCAAAAATACCTTGATGATTGGACTGAACGATTTTGCGGCGTGTATGTGCCAAGCAATCCTAGATACGCACTTGCTCCGTGGAATATCCAGCAGTTTTTCCACCTCCGCCCTATTTTTTATCATTTTCACGCCCTTTCATTTATTGGTGAAAACAAAGTCGATTTAGGCAATTATAAGCTTCCTCAAGCCACACTAGAGCAAATCTACACACCTTATATAAAAGAGCTTATTGCGCTAAGAGAAACTTTTATGCCTCATAATTTTGATTTAAGGCATAAGCCTCCTAAAAATCTTAAAGCCCTTTATCATCGCTTAAGGCGATCTATGAGAGGAAGCTATAATGTCTATCCATTGACATTTTTTACATCACTCTAGCAAAATGGAAAATCAAATGTTAAGTGAATTGCTACTACAATCATCTTTTTACCACATTTCAAAGGATTCCTATGCAAGAAAATAATACCCCCATCAAAATGCTTAATTTCGCCTGTGGCAGTAGATTCCACACGGATTGGGTGAATATAGATTTTAGCCCACTTGATAATCGTGTCAAAAAGGTAAATCTCCTCTCCACCCTACCCTTTAGCGATAATAGCTTTGATGTAGCATACAGCAGCCATTTTTTAGAGCATTTGAATCCTCACAAAGCCCTTGATATACTCAAAGAAATCAAGCGCATTCTTAAACCAAATGGTATTTTGCGCATAGTCGTGCCTGATTTGGAAAATATGGCACAAGCCTATTTGGATACGTTGCATAAGATTAAAAATCTCTTGCCATCTCATAGCTTAGATTCTTGCAATGAGAGTATATTGTGGGGGGGGGGC
>NZ_CAJTLL010000004.1:0-9223 GCF_910577135.1 uncultured Helicobacter sp. | reverse complement strand
GGGGCATAAGAAAGAAACTGGGCAAGATTCAAACCTGCAAATGCTGATACAAGAATATGATTGGCTTATGCTTGAGATATTTGACCAAATGGTACGTATGCGAAGTGGGGGCGATATGGGGGCTTGTTTTGAGAATGTCAAACAAACCCAAAACATAACCCTTGCAAATTTTATAGAGCACCGCGTAGGGGAAAATGTCTTGAAAAAAAATACCCAAAGTGTCCCTTTCGCCTCAAAAATCACCCTCGATAAGATTCTAAATAAGCTCCTCTCTATTTATCTTAAAGTCCTTTATTACCTTACTCCACGTTCTGTTGCGAGTGAAATTTTTATCCGCACAAGTATTGGAGAGCGGCATAAATGGGCTTATGATAGCTTCTCTCTTGTGCGTCTTTTGCATCAAGCTCAATTTCACCACATAGAGCAAATGAGCTTTGAATCTTCCCATATCCCACATTTTAATGAATATCTACTTGATATAAATGCCGATGGCTCTCCATACAAAGGAGTTTCAAGCCTTTATCTTGAGGCGAGAAAATAATTTGTTATAATACGCGCTTGATTTGATACAAATACCTTATTGCCTCTTTTTATAGGTAGCCATTAAGGGGCATAAGTCCTCCCTCTAATAAAAACTATACAGCCTAAAATTAAAGATAATATGTGCGGGTATCACACAAATATTATCGCACTAAAAAGGATATTTTATGAGATTCTCTATACTTACACCTTATCGCATTCTTCGCCGCATTTTTGCACATTTTCAAAAAAGAGTAACGCGCACCCTCAAGCCTGCAAAATGGCATAACCTCCGCCAAACCACACCACTATCAAGTGTCTTTGGCTTTGATAGAGGCACACCTATTGATAGAATCTACACAAATGATTTTCTTAGTAAGAATGCACATTATATACAAGGCAGAGTGTGTGAAATCGCTGAAAACACCTATACAAAAGAATTTGGCACAGATATAGAGCAAAGTGAAATCCTGCATTTTGATAGCTCTAGCCCGCAAGCAACGATTATAGGGGATTTAACTAAACATTCTACCCTTCCCCATAATATCTTAGATTGCTTCATCTGCACCGTTACACTTAATTTTATTTATGATTACAAGGCTGCGATTAAAGGCATTTATCTTATGCTAAAAAATAATGAGGGGAGGGGCATAAAAGAAAGTGTAGCTCTTGTAACTGTGGCAGGATTAGTGCAAATCTCACAATATGATTATGAGCGGTGGGGAGACTATTGGCGATTTACGGATATGGGAATTAAAAAGGATTTTGAAGCCGTTTTTGGAGAGGGTAATGTAGAGGTGGTAAGCTATGGAAATGTGCTAAGTGTGATAGCCGAGCTACACGGAATCGCCGCTGAAGAGCTCAAACACAAAGAGCTTTTTACCTACGATAGTCGCTATCCCGTGATTATTTGCATTATCGCTAAAAAAGTATAGTAAATTTTAAGGATGAGATTATGTATCAATTCATTCATTCTCTTGTGGATTATCTTTCTCGCTTTCACATAGCGCAATCTTTCTTTAAGGGCTTATTCTTATGCTTCATCGTGTAGCCCCCTTTGAGGATAAGCTTACTCCTAATGAAAATATGAAGGTTACCCCCACATTTTTGGAGCAATTTATTGTAGATTCTCTTCAATCTGGCTATGTGTTTATAAGCCTTGATGAGCTTCATTATGGGCTTTTACATCAATCTCTCCCAGAATATTTTATATGTATTACGCTTGATGATGGTTATAAAGATAATCTTACCTATGCCTATCCTATTTTTGCAAAATACAATATCCCCTTTTGCATTTATATCTGCACTTCTTTCCCTCAATCCACGCATAGTATGTGGTGGTTTGGACTAGAGGATTATCTTTTAAGCACGGATTATATGGAGTTTCAACATATCGGCTATGACCTCTCAAGCAAAGAATCTAAAGAAATGATGTTTCTTACATTACGTCATCATATTATCACACATACCCAAAGCTATGAAGATGGGGAGGAGATTATGCGCTCTTTAAACATCCCTTATAATCCTCGTGCTTATGATTCTCTAGCACTTACTTGGGAAGACATTAAGCTATTAGATACAATGGGGGGGGGGGATAAGAATCTTTGCACGATAGGAGCGCACACGCACTCTCACCCTATTTTAAATCAACTCTCACAAAAACAAGTCATAGATGACATTACCCTATCCCAGCAGCTTTTTACACAATATCTAGGCTATATTCCTAAACACTTTGCATATCCTTTTGGAAGTAGGCTTGAAGTAGATTCTTCATATTTTTCTATCATACCAAAGCTAGGTTTTGCCACTGCCACAACAACACGGCGTGGCTGTATCTATCCCCAGCATAAAAATCACCTTTATGCCTTACCTCGTATATTTTTTGGAGAGCATTTTATGATACAATCCGCTTTTAGAATCCGCAAAAAACGAATAGTAACCACATAGGGGGCAGTATGAATATTGACTTAACAAATAAAAATTTACAAAGCGATGAAAGAAAAGAAATTGAGATATTACTCTCTATGCAAAATCCACAAATAAGCGATGACTTGGAGCAAATGTGGTATCTCATTGACTTAGTGTGGGACAATATGGGCTGTGATAATAGCAATCTTGATTGGGAGAAAATCGGTGCATTTTACGCCCACCCTGTATGGCTACTCAATGGATTGTTTATAGAATCTCATAATCTCTCTCTATCTATACGCAAGGCAATCGCTCAATATATCGCTATACAGGGCTTTGAACGTATCTGCGACTATGGAGGGGGCTTTGGGAGCTTAGCTAAAGAAATCGCTCTACTCTGTCCGAAAGTGCAAATTGATATTTATGAGCCTTTCCCTAGTCAATATGGCAAAAAGTGTATAGAAGCATTTGATAATATCCGCTTTGTCTCTACTCTTGAAAAAAATGCTTATGATTGTCTATTATCTACCGATGTGCTAGAGCACGTTGATGATGTCCTCAAGACTTTTGAATCTATGCTCTCTTGTCTTAAAATTGGTGGAAAAGCCTTGATTGGGAATTGTTTTTATCCCGTGATTAAATGCCACCTGCCTAAGCATTTTCACTATCGCTACACGTTTAAACATATTGCTAAGATGATGGGCGTTACATAATAACGGATATATAGAGGGCGCGGAGTATGTGCAAATTTATAGCAAGTATAAGGATTCTCAAGTAAATCTTGCTGTGCAGTTAGCGGGGGGGGGCAGATGTATATATATGACTATCAATATCGCCAAGCCTATACTCAAGCCCCTTGTCAAATTGCTTAGAAAATTTAAATCTCAAATCAAAGGACGTATATGACACAATGTATTCTCTGCCATAGCCAAAGCACTGCTATCTTGCAAACCATCAAACAAGATGATATAAATGCACTCTATGAACGTGCCTTTGGGCTTGATGTAAGTCATATTATTACAAGCAACTTACTTTATCATCACTGCAAAATATGTGATTTGCGCTTTTTCACTTGTGAAGATGGCACGATTCCCACAGGGGATAATCACTTCTACAATACGCTTAACACACTTGAGTGGTATTACTTCGCTAAAAAGCACGAGTATGATTACGTCCAAAAATACATTAATCCAGAATCCAAAGTTTTAGAAGTAGGCTGTGGTAAAGCAGCATTCGCTCATTTTTTACCCCCTGAAGCCAAAAAGCATTACATCGGGCTAGAGCTTAGCACAGGCGCAAAAGAAATGGCAAGCAAAGATGGCATTTGCATTGAAAATATCAGCGTTGAAGAATATGCCAAATCCCACGCCAAAGGCTTTGACATCGCTTGTAGTTTCCAAGTCCTTGAACACGTAAGCAATCCTTATGGCTTCCTCCAAGCTCAAATTGAGTGCTTAAAAGATTCACAATTAAATGGGGGGGGGGGCATATAACAAACCTCTGCTTATCATCGCCGTGCCGAGTGAAAATAGCTTTATTCAATATTGCGTAAATGGAATCCTCAATATGCCTCCTCATCACGTCTCCCGCTTTAGCGACACTACCTTGCATAAAATTGCTGATATATTCAATCTCCAATTACTTGACCTCTACCACGAAAATGTCCAAAACGAACATATCGATTTTTATCAAAGTACGATGTGGGCTAAGCTCTTTCTCTCTACACCACTTGTAGATAGGGGCATTACAAGAAAGATTATCAATAAAATAGGGAAAGTAGGCAAGCATTTTATTAAGATTCCACCAAATGCTTATGGACACACTGTTGTCGCAGTATATACACCTAAATAATATTACAAAAGCATAGCCAAAAGCCCATATCTCCCTGTTGTTTTATCACGTCTATATGAATATAGCCGCTCATCACAGCAGGAGCAATATGGACTAACCTCTACTTGATGTGTTTGTATATGGAGATTCTCACATTGCTCTTGCAAACACGCCATCAAATCAAGCCTATTACCCTTCAAGACATTGCGACTAAAGCCAAGATTCATAGCTTCCTCACATATATCTCCACCCACCTCATAGCAGCACGAGCGTATGGACGCCCCTACATAAAGCAGACAATCTGCTGCTTGTGTTTGATACAAGGCATTCATCTTTGCAAACACTTGTGGCAATATACCATCAAATACGCCTTTGCGTCCGGCGTGGATTACTGCCATTGCGTGATGTGCTTTATCATAGAGCAAAATGGGATTACAATCTGCGGCTAGGGCTACACAGATTCTATATGGAATCTGTGTGATAATGCCATCAGCCTCACCAAGTGATATAGAGACCCCTCCCCGATTTTGCGCTAAAGATTCTAAAGTTTTATCCAAAACAACGCTTTGTGTGCTATGAATCTGCTGACAATAATACAGAGCCGCCCTATCTCCTTGCTCAACACAAAACATATCATAAAATCTTGTCGTTATAAGCTGATAGTTAGAATCCACGTCTAAAGATTTATCACCTATATAATAGCCCAAATTAAGTGTGCTAAAAGCTCCTTTGCTCACTCCGCCAAAACGATCACTCAAAGCAAAACATATCTTTTGTCCCTTAAAAAGTAGGCTTTGCAAACTTGTTTGTAAAAACATTTTTTTCCTTTTTTTAACAATATTTGATAAAAGTTAAAACATTTTTATGGCGATATATAGTAATATTCTAGCGAGTATTTCTTAAAATCACTCAGCAAACAACAAATAAGGAGAGTTTATTGAGACAAGGCATACAAAAAAAGTCGTCCTCTCGTATATCGAGTATTCTCGTCATTCTTCTTACGATTATTGCTATCCTTGCATGCTATACATTTTATCATGCCAAAGGCACCTCATATTTTAGCAACAATCCAGAAGCGTGCAATAACTGTCATATTATGAATGAAGTTTTTAACGATTACTCTAATGCTCCCCACTCCCACAAAACCGCAGGACAGCCACGAGCTACTTGTAATGACTGCCACTTGCCACATAACTTTATTTCTAAATGGATCGCTAAAGCCCAAAGCGGCGTAGGACATGCTTATGCCTTTACCTTTAAGCTCGATTCATTACCCGTTAATCTTAGCGCAAATGAAGCAAGTAAGCAAATGGTGCAAGATAATTGTGTGCGATGCCATATCGAATATGCCCAGAATGCGGTCAATCCTACGACCACCCCAGGGCATAACAATGCTTTAAGCTGTGTTTCCTGCCATGAGGGCGTAGGGCACAAAAGAGGATTTTAGACAAATTTAAGGAGAAACAGATGCAAAAAGAAAAAAGAATGCTACCTATATTTATTGTTGTGGCCATTGTTGTTATCGTTGGACTTGTATGGTTTAACTTTGATATTTCATCAAAACAGGCAGGGAATACAGGAGTGATTTCTAAGCAGCTTGTGGAGCTTACTGATGAAAACCCGACTTTTGATTTTTGGGGTAAAAACTTCCCTGAATATCTTGATATGTATCTTAAGGTAGAGACTGAAACGCCAAAATACACAAACTTTGGTGGTAACCTTGCATACTCAAAGCTCATTCGCTATCCACAGCTCACAATCTTATGGGCAGGCTATCCCTTTAGTCTTGACGCAAATGAAGAAAGAGGGCATTTTTGGATACAAGTAGATCAAATGGAAACTGCTAGAAACAACAAAGATTTCCTTAATGCACACGGTTTTGCAAAATTTGGCGGGCAGCCTGCAGCCTGTATGAACTGCCATAGCGGCTGGACTCCGTGGCTTATCAATAATGTAGCCAAAGGTGATTTCACTGTATTTAACAGCACAAAATATTGGACAATGATTAAAAACGTCCCTGCTCGCAATGGCATACAAGAGGGCTCTGAAGAACACGGCGGACCTCATGGCGGTAAAAGAATGGGTGTAACCTGTGCAGATTGCCATAATCCTGATGATATGAGTCTAAGAGTAGTGCGCCCTGCACTCATCAATGCCCTTGTTGGTAGGGGCTATCAAAAAGACCCTATTCAAGGCATTAAAGCAGATAGAAAAGAAATGCGAACCCTTGTATGTGCTCAATGCCACGTGGAATACTACTTCAAGCCAACAGGAGAAAAAGTCAAAGTTATGGGGGAATCAATTGCCACCGATCCAACCAAAAAATGGTGGAATGGCACGCAAAAAACTTATGATGAATATGAGCATTGGAGAGATGGCAACAAAGCTACCGAAATAGAAGTCGATGGTATCAATCTCACTTTCCCTTGGAGTGCTTGGAAAAAAGGTGAAAACTTTAGAATCGAAATGTTTGATGCGCATTATGATGCAGTGCGACCAATCTTTCAAGAAGACTGGACACATAAAGAAACTAAAGCGCCTATGCTCAAGATTCAACACCCTGAATACGAACTCTTTAGCGGTGGTGTGCATGCGGCTAATGGTGTGAGCTGTGCAGATTGTCATATGCCTTACATTAGAGGTTCAGGTGGCAAAAAAATCACACAACATAATGTTACTTCACCACTCTTTGATATAAATTCTGCGTGTAAAACTTGCCATACACAGCCTGAAGAATATCTCAAAAAACAAATTGCCGATATTCAAAAATCTGTGGCGTTTGACTTAAGAAGTGCAGAATATGCGACTGTGAGCCTTATCTTTGATATCAAGAAATTACGCGAAGAGTTAGGCAAACTTCCTGCATATCAAACTAATGGCAAAGCTGATGATACAAAAATCTCTAAAGCTCTCCAAGAGCCACTAGAACTTCATAGAAGAGGACAAATGAGAGGTGATTTTGTGGGTGCGGAAAACTCCACAGGATTTCATAATCCACGCGAAGCAAGCCGTATGCTCCTCCAAGCTGTAGAAATGGCGAGAATGGGACAAACCAAACTTGTTGAAATCGCTGCTGCAAATGGCATTAAAGGCTTTAAAACTTCTAATCTAGGATTTGAAGAGATTCAAAAGTTTAATCCCGGTGAAATTGTTTATAAAATAGACCTTAATGGACATACTGCTGGTGAGCGCTACTACAAAGATCCCAGAGTAAATGGTGAAGCACCAAAAGAGCTTTTAGAGCTTGATAAAAATATTCAACCTTACAACTTCGACGAAGTTGATAAAATTTCTGCTGGTGCCACCAACACTAAATAATATCCCTCTTCCCTCGCCCTTTGGGTGGGGTCTCTACTATTGCAAACTTATGCTATAATCTTTCATATCAAAAACCTCAAAGGAAACAAAATGGGTAAAAAAATCATTGGTATTGTTTTAGGCATTGGCGCGGTTGTAGCCATAGGACTTGGAGTTGCTATCTCATTTAAAAGCAAAGAGATTAAAGATCGTATGACACAAACGCTCAATCAAAGTTTCGAGCACTTTGCTAATCAAACTGATATTATCGAATCTTGGGAGTCTTTTGTGTGTAGTGGTTTTATAAGCATAGGTTGCTATAGCAAACATATTGCATTAAGCAGTAGAGAGGCTAATCTCCATCTATACGATATAGGCATAGATGTGCATTCTGCCGATGATAACTCACTTAAGGCTACATTTAATATCAAAAATATGAAAATGGAGGTTAATGATCTCCCCTTAACTACGGCACAAACAGAAGAAGAAGCTTTGATCCAGCAAAAGAGCATCAAACTCTTTACATCATTTGTCCCAAACAAAATGCAATGCGATATTGCGCTTAATCAAAATGATATTACCCTCAATGAAAAACTACAATGCGATATAAAAGCCTCTAATGCCACATACGCTATACAAACCGAAGGCGTATATCAGCACGAAAATTTCGCACGGCAAAATATCGCACAGATCCTACAAGATTTCTACCTTGATATGATGTTTAATGAAAATGCCCTCTCGCCATATCAAAACTACCAATATGCCCTCCGCACCTTCAGTATAAATACTAAGGATAAGGGATTTAGCAAGGATATGTATCGTTTTTATGAGATCCAAAGCCCACTCTTGGGTATAAGTGCTAATATGGATAATTTCGCAAGCTATGTGAATAATATTAATGTGCTATTCGTCCTTGCTGCAAACCTAACCCTAGGGAATATCTACCCTGATGAAATATCCCAGCTTGGAAAAGGCATAGAATCTTATATACTTGGTAATACACACGAGCTAGGCTTTAATCTAAGTCGAAAAAATAAGACAGAAGATATTTTTATCTCACTTGAAAACCCCGAGCAAATCTTCCCGTATTTTTTTGACAATTATCAATTAGAAGTCATCTCGCGCTAGGAAAACATAAATGCCAGCGACCAAAACTAAGAATCCTCAACGCAACGACAAAAAGGGGAAAAGAGGTTTAAAGCGCCTCTATAATGCTTTTTTTTTCTCCCTCGATGGCATTAAGGCAGCGTGGCAGGAAGAAGAGGGCTTTAGGCAAGTATTAAGTATAGGCATTATGCTAAGTATTATTGCGTGTTTTATCGCTCAAAGCTGGCTAGAACTTATCCTGCTTGTTTTGCCTTGTGTACTTTCTATTATCGTAGAGCTTATTAATTCCGCAATTGAAAATGCCATTGATTTCACAAGCCTTGAGATCCACCCTCTTGCCAAAAAAGCAAAAGATATGGGAAGTGCTATACAACTTATAGCGTGTTTGTTTGTAGCTTTTGTATGGGGAAGCTATCTTCTCACACATTTTGTGCTCTAATTTTATAGAGAAACTATTACGATATACTCATATAAGGGATAATTCCAATAATATGCTACAATTCCCTTAAAACTACTTTGCCTCAAATTCATCTCAAAAAGGAACATATATGAAAAAGATTCT
>NZ_CAJTLL010000003.1 GCF_910577135.1 uncultured Helicobacter sp. | reverse complement strand
GTAACAACTTCTACTCGTCCTTTTGCATCTTTTACTTCTGTGGTGAAATCTAACTTGGTGTAGGTGTCAAAGACCCTCATAAGTTCGTGCAAGTCTGTTCCCACGGTTGAAGCTAAGAGCTCTAAAAGTTCGTTGACTGAATCTTTTAAGTGGTTAAGAGAGGGGCTAGAGCAAGTAAGTTCAATGCGTTTAGTAGCGTGGCCACTTTTGGCTTCATCAATGGCTTCAAGGGACTTTTTCACAAGGGCTTGGTCTTGCTCTAAGCCGATTCTTGTTTTTTCTATATTATCATTAATGGCTTCTGCCATAACGCTAAGCTCATCTTTGCTGCTAGGACGTAAAGGCTCTGGAACACTTTCTCGTTCATAGTTAAGATACGCAAAGAAATCCATAAGAGCATTTTTGATACTCGCAATGGGCTTTGTAAAGAAACGTATAATAAAGAAGATAATAATTGTGCCTAGAGTAATGGTTACAATGGCTAAAATGATGGTGGCTATGAGGTTAAGGTTAATAAGGCGTGTGTAGTCAGACTTTTCAGCTGCGGCGACCATAGTCCAACCAAAGGGAAATTGTTTATAGAATCCAACTTTATTGATATTTTTGCCATTTTCAAGCTTAAATACATAGTCAAAAGTGCCTTCTTTATTCGTTTGTAAGGCTTCTTTCAATGCTATTTCCGCACTATTTAAAGAGCCGTTTCTCACAGATTCCATATCCTCGTGTGAGAATACTTTGCCCTGACTATCTGTTATGAATATCGCTAGTGAGGGTAATTCGGGACTGCTAAAAGACTTAAAACGTGCTTGAAATGATGAGACATCTATATCAAATGCAATAACACCAATAAACTTGCCATCTTTAATAAGCGGTGTAGTAATGGTAGAAAAACTTTGCCCTTTGTGTTTGCCCACTTTGTTTTCATATACAGGGGTAACAATATCTTTTTGTTTTTGTTTGGTTTCTACATACCAAGGGCGAGTGCGCAAATCCGCACCCTCTGTATCGCTCCATTCTGCCGAAGACTTAACAGAAGCATTTGAATCATAATCTATGATAATAGCACTGCCATCATCATCATACACAAGAGCGACTATAGGATATTTTACAAGTGAAGAAACCGCTTGAAGAAATGAACGTTGTGTGCTTATATTATTTTTACCCACAGCAAGAATATTTTCTGCTAAAGCGTGCAGATGGTGCCGCCCTTCCTCTTCCATAGTGATATAAATGCTTTTATAGCTTGATTCAAGTGTTTGTTTTTGTATCCCCTGATAAATTCCTATAACACTTTCTTTAGTTTTTTGGAAATTAAAAGCACTAATAGTTACAATAATAATACAAAAAATGCCTATAATGCTAAGAGTTAGCTTAGTACCTAATGAACGAAGTATCATATTTCCTCCTTAATTTGCTACTTAAAAAAGTAAAAAGCTTGTATTATATCGTTTTTTTTTTTTTTTTGTTAATAGCGTGCAAACGACCTATGAAACGAGCTTATAGCAAATGCCTTTAAAACGTTCGCCCATTGTGTGTAATAATGTTTTTACCTTTTGAATCTCTCTAAAATAATGTTTATAACTCTTTTGTGCGCTAAAAGATTCTAAAAGTGCTAAGAGATGCATATCCTCGATAAGCACATGCGCTTGGGATTTGCTAAAAATCTGCTTAAAACCTACATTGCTTAAAAGTAAATGCAAAAGCTCAAAATCTACATCATAGGTTATATCAGCTTGTTGATACAAAGTGCGGAAATCGCTCTTTTCTTGTAAAAAATCCGCTAAGGTAAGCACATTGTGCTGATGATAGAATCTAGGATTATAGCTAAGGGCGTTATCTATTCCATAGCTACCATAATCAAAACTCATAAAATAGCTTTGTGTGTGGCTTTTGGCAAATATGGCAAGTGATGTGAGAAAAGAATTCCACAAAGGTACAACCCCGCTAAAAGTAGATATGTTAGGAATGCGTATGTCATTTGCCTTGAGTGCGGGAGATTCTACATCTTGCCATATCCCACTCCATATATGAGAATCTTGCTTAATATAGAGCGTTTTGCCCTCGCTTAGCACTTCACAAGGGAAGCTATCAAACAATTCATTGGTAATGACAAAAAGGCTTGTTGGAATTTGTGGCTTTGGAATGGCAGTAAAATCTGTGAAGGTAGCAAAATGTATGGGGATGGAGGATTTAAGCGTGGAAAAATGCGCTTCTTGTGCTTTTGCAAGTGAAGGCAGAGGCTCTATGGTGATAAAGTTGCATTGTGGCAGGAGATACTCACTCAAGGCATCTAAAAATAGGGCAATATCGCCTAACAAATAGCCCTTATCTGCGCCAATCTCCACGATACGTAAAGGCAGGGACAATGCGCCATTTTCAACCAAAGAAAGTATATAGGTAGCAATGCCCCCACCAAAAAATCTACTTGTGCTCACAGATGTGTAGAAATCTCCCTTTGTGCCTACTCGATGGGGCGAGGTGTAGTAGCCATCTTGCCCATAGAGGCTTTGAGACATATAGGCACTAAAGGGTATGTGCTCCTGCATAGAATCTCGCCTATGCACTAGAGGCTTTTAAGCGCATTTTTCAAACGAGTAAATCCCTCATTTATCTCATCTTGGGTAATGGTAAGCGCAGGGAGGAAGCGCACCACGCCTTTGCCGGATTTTAGCACAATCACACCAGATTCTAATGCGTTTGTGATAATGTGCTCTTGTATAGCGATATCCTTAGTGTAAAGCCCACACATAAGCCCCAAGCCCACTTTATGCGTAAAAATATGGCTAAAGTGCTTCACAATATCTTCAAGCGCGTTATGAAAAGATTCTATCCTACGCTGCAATGTCCCATCTGTGTGGATATGATGTAAAATATCTAATGTCTCAAGCCCTGCTGCACAAGCAAGTGGATTCCCACCAAAGGTACTTCCGTGGTCGCCAAAGTGAAAAATATCAATAAGTGAGGTAATAACTGCACCGATAGGCACTCCACCGGCTAATCCCTTTGCTGTGGTAATGACATCAGGGGCTATGCCATATACCTTTGAGGCAAAGAGCTCTCCGCAGCGGAATATGCCCGTTTGCACCTCATCTATCATTAATAGAATCTGCTTACTTTTAAGATGTTTGCTTAGGGCTTGGATTTTATCCCTATCCATCGGGCAAACGCCCCCCTCGCCCTGCACGAGCTCTAATAGCACCGCACAAGTTGCATTATCAAGGTGATTATAAATATCATCAATATCCTTAGCATACACAAATCCATCGGGGAATGGTCCAAAATGCTCGTGCATTTTTTTTTGCCCTGTGGCTTTGAGTGAGGCTATCGTGCGTCCGTGGAAGCTAGAATCTAAAGTGATGATTTTATAGGCATTTTTGCTTTTGCCATATTTTCTAGCGATTTTAATCGCACATTCATTTGCCTCCGCACCGGAATTACAAAAGAAGGCACGCATAGGCTTTTTATCAATCATTTTATCTTGGTAGAGGCTGATAAGTCGCTCTGCTAAGGCGGCTTGATGGGGTATGTAATAGAGATTTGATGTGTGCAAAAGATTCTGTGCTTGGGTGGCGATAGCCTTTGTCAAGCGGGGATTAGCGTGTCCTACGCTGCATACGGCAATCCCCGCGCCAAAGTCGATGTATTCCTTGCCTTGTGTGTCAAAAAGCCGTGCATTCTCCCCACGCACAAATGCCACAGGGGAGCGCCCATACGTGTGAAGGATGAAAGTCTCATCAAGTTTTTGAATCTGTGCCAAATCCATTTTTCACCTCCATAGCCTTTAAATCGCGTATTGTATCCCAAAAGCATAATGTTTTAGCAATTTTTAGTGATTATGGAGCGTTTTTTGCTAGTGGCAAAAGGAAGTAAACATTTTACAAAAGGAGCGCATTTTGCGTATTGAGGGAAGCTTAGGTAGTCAAATAGCCATACCAAATACCCATCACATAAAGGGACAAGATAATACCTTAAAACACAAAGCCGATGAGATAAATAAAGACACAGAGGCAGAATCTCCCTCATCTGTGGCTACAAACGCAGCGCAAGATGAAAACAAGATAAATGATGTGCAAGAAATACAAGATATTGCACCAAGTGCTAAGATTCAAGACTTAGATGGCAATACAAATCGTATCACTTATGGTTTAAAGGTGATTGAGCTAATGAGCGATGCGGAATATCAAGCCTTTTTGTGGGCTACGCAGGATTTAAGCGAGAGTGAAAAAATCCTTATGGCACAGAGTTTGTATCGATTTACTGCCTTTTATCAAGGCAAAGATTCTAAACAGCAAGAAAATATAGATATACATAAGCTAAATGCACAAAGGGCTTTTGGGGTGGAGCATTCAATGATAGATGATTTTATCCAACGCTATAAAAATGCGTATGATAAGTTTATGCTTTCACAGGTCTAGTGTTTTTAAGGGTCGCTATTGCCAATGAATGCGTGTATAACTTGACTTTTTAGTACTTTTTGCATAGAATTATCAGCTTTATTTGCTCCATAGATTCTAAGAGATTTTAATGTCAGAGTAGCTCAGCTGGTTAGAGCGCTGGTCTCATAAGCCGGAGGTCGGGAGTTCAAGTCTCCCCTTTGACACCATCTTTAAAGGTTTCTCTATGCGCAATATACTCCCTAAGCTTTATGTTATCGTGCCTTGCTTTAATGAAGAAAATGTCATCTCTCATACTTTAGAAAAACTTTCTCAAAAATTATATATGATGATAGAATCTGCGCAGATTGCGCCTCAAAGTGCCATTGTGCTTGTCGATGATGGAAGTAGTGACAATACGTGGCAGCACATTCAGCATAGTATATCGCTATTGCCCCCCCCCCCAGTTACTTAAAAAGCAAAAAATGGAGTATTGCTTTTATTACGCTTAAGCTTTCGCGGAATTTTGGACATCAAAATGCCCTCTTAGCTGGGCTAGAATATGCAGCCCATAAATGTGATTGTGCTATTAGTATTGATTGTGATTTGCAACAAGATGAAAATATGTTTGATGAGTTTATCCGTAAATATCAAGCAGGAAGTGATATTGTGCTTGGTATCCGCAATGACCGTCATACAGATTCTCTATTTAAAAAGCAGAGTGCAAATGTGTTTTAT
Source organism: uncultured Helicobacter sp. (assembly GCF_910577135.1). GTDB lineage: Bacteria > Campylobacterota > Campylobacteria > Campylobacterales > Helicobacteraceae > Helicobacter_C > Helicobacter_C mastomyrinus. Next base: position 166,315 of record NZ_CAJTLL010000003.1, on the reverse strand, counting down.
GACTTTATGGCACTTATGGGGACAAAGGTGGTTAAAAATCACGCTGATTATCGGCTATTGAGTGCAAAAGCGCTGCAATTATTGGGGGCTTATAAAGAGAGCAATTTGTTTTTGCGGGGTGTGATTATGGATATGGGGCTAAAGATTGATAGGGTGTATTTTGATGTCAAGCCTCGCTCTATGGGAGAGAGTAAATACACATTAGCAAAAATGTGTGCTTTTGCGCTTAATGGCATTACAAGTTTTAGCGTAGCGCCTTTAAGGCTGGTGAGTGTGATAGGCTTTGTGTTTTTTATTGCTGCTTTGCTCTTCTTATGTTATGTGCTGTATGTGAAATTTTGGACACATGATGCGATTTTTGGCTGGGCTTCTACAGCGATATTGTTATGTTTTTTTAGTGGGATTCAGCTTTTGAGTTTAGGTATCATCGGGGAGTATATTGGCAAAATTTATACAGAATCTAAAAGGCGTCCAAGATATATTATTGAGGATATTAAGGTCTATGAAGGTGATAGTATGGAATAAAGCTTGGCAATGTGGGATTCAAGCAATTTATCATCAGTATATTTTAAATCTTTTTTGATGTCTGCTTCTTTAATGGCTATATAGTTCATACCAGCTTTATGAAGCACTTGAGCCTTGATGAAATCGTTTTTGCGCACTTTAGCAAATTGTTCTCTGTGCCATAATGCTTACCTCCGTGATATGCTATCACAGCCAAAGGTTTATCTTTGTGTTCTCCTCTTTTGTGTGTGATTAAAAAATCACAATAAAAATCGCCAAAATTTTTTCACGTATGTATATCTTGCTCACCTATCAAAAAGACTTTAAAAAAGACTTGAGGGTTTATGTTATAGCTTTCTTTAAAAGTTTTTGTAAGGGCATAATAAATCTTTGCTTCTTTAGCATTTATTAATTTTTTGATTGTGATTGTGTCTTCACACATATTCTCAGGACGTTTAATAGTCTTGTCTTTGGGTAACTCCACCACTTCTTTAGTTTTTATATAATTGGTCAGTCCATATACTACAAATACTATCACTACGCCTATTAAGATTACTTCCCATATATCAAATGTAAGCTGTGTGAAATGTGGCATTATAAATCATTTAGCGTAGCTTATAGGAAGCAAATTAAATTGCTACGTTATCGTAAGATTGCAAATTATAAGACAAGCTTTTTAAATGGTTTAGGTTTAATATGAGAGAAGAGGAGAAACAAGCCTAATATCCATATTAAGCTTGTTGTATTTGAAGGTTATTTCAAAGGTGCTTCAAGGGCGATTTCTACTTGAGACCAAGTCAAGCCCTCGTGGAGGTCAGACACAGCTGCTTGCAAGCTTGCACGTGCAGATTCAGCATTAAACTCGCTTAAATCAATCACACCTTTTGCCACAAGCTTTTTGCCCACTACTTCAAATTGCATAGGCACTTTATTTGTTTTACCATTCATACGCACACTTGCTAGAATCGTGCCCTTACCTTTACCCTCAATCACATCTTTAAATGTTACTTTGATAGGGTCTTTTTTGCTAAATTTATCAAAAAAGTTTTTGCGGATAGTTTCATCTCTGCCTTCATCAGCAGTATTTACTTTCATAATATCAATTGTTGCTGTGGCGTTATTGAGTTGAGATTCTAAACTTTGAGCGACATTTGGTTTGCCAAATTTAAATACTACATCGTTAAATGTGCCACCTACACCAATTTTTGTAGACGTTTTAAATGCTGTCCATTTAACCTCTGCCTTATTTGCGTCAATCACAGCCGCACACGCTAAGCTTCCTATAAGAACCATACCTGCGATAATTTTTTTCATATCGTCTCCTTTTGTGAAATATATGTGAAATACCCTCTAAGTATAGGATAAAAAAACAAATAATTTTTTCATATATCACACGCTTTTTGGCAAAATAAATAAAGTGGCAAAGTAGTAACGATTTGATGGTATTTTTGCAAAAGATAAGAAATAATAAAAGCTTCTACTTTGTTTATTGTGTAAATTAATTGCTTTTGTTTGATTCTTTTTTAATACACATTAACTTTTGTTGAAGTTTGAAATTTTTTTATGTTTTTCTTTTTTTATAAGGGGGAGAGGTTTAAAGAAATTAGCTCGCTAGATTACCCACTCACCACCCTTACGATGTTTTAAGGGGTTAGCATCTCGTGCGTTTAATTTTTATATAAGTGAGGATATACCTCACTTATATAAATAAGCACAATAGAAAATGTATAGAACTTTTGCTATTTTTTATTTTTGGTAAAACCCATTGTTTTGTCCATATCTTAAGAATATAAGTCTTGAAATTTAGCCATTGATGGCTGCACTGCTCATATCCCACATCGGCACAAATACCCCTAGTGCTAAAAATAACAAAAGGATACCCATTACAAGACTTAAAAGCGGCTCAATAAGAGAGATGAGAGAATCTATCTTTTCTTGTGCGATTTCCTCAAATCGCTTCGCGCATACTTCAAGCATTTCAGGGAGTTTGCCGCTCTGCTCCCCAGCAGCGATAAGAGCCAAAGAAATATCATCTATGACATTTTCTTGTGTGAGGGCGAGAGAGAGGCTTTTGCCATTTTTGATAGATTCTAAGACTCGAATAAATGCAGCCCTTAGGGCGAGATTATAAAGGGCATTATTACTGAGTGATAGTGCCATATCAAGCGGAGTGGCGGATTTAAGCTGTAAAAAGAGCGTAAAGGTGTATTGATAAAACATATTAAGTTTAATGATTTCACCAATGAGAGGAATATGCAAAACAAAGGCGTGGAGGGAATGTCTAAAGCTCTGCGAATGCTTATAGAATCTATATAGCATAAGCCCACCCCCGCACACAAGCACACAAAAGAGTAGCCCAAAATGTGTAAAAAAGCTTTTCAAATGGATAAGGATTCTAGTGTAGATAGGGAGATTAACTTTGAGTTCCTCAAACATCATTAAAAACTCAGGTAGCACAAATAGCACAAGCCCGATAAATGCCCCTATAATGCTTAGTAGCACGAGCGTGGGATAAAACAGGGCGCGTTTGATTTTGCGCTTATTTTTATACTCCTTGATGAGGTGATTGCTAAGCATTTTAAAGATCTCGCCTAGCTCTCCGCTCTTTTCCCCAAGGGCTATCATATTCCACGTCATATCGCCAAAGATTGCTCTATGCTCCTTAAAAGCCAAGGATAGCTTCTGTCCAAGATTCAATCGATAAGCGATTTCAAGCAATGTCCGCTTTAGGGGCGATTTTTTGGTATTTTTCGCACATACTTCAATCACTTCAAGAATAGGCAAAGACGCACTTAGCATAGTAGAGATTTGCATAAAAAGTGCGGCAATATCTTGCTTGGTGATTTTATTATCTAGTCTTAGTATCTGCAAATGGAGAAATTCAAATCCACTTAGGGCTTTGATTTCAATAGGATAGATATTGTATTTATTCAAACTCTGTTCTTTAGCATTCTCTAATGAGGTTGAAAGCAAAGTGATTTGCACGTGTTGATTGTCTTTAATGCCCTTGATTAAGTATTTTTGCGGTAGCTTTTTCATATATTACACACCCTATAAATTTCTTCAAAACTGCTCTGCCCGTTTTTGAGCAGTTCCATACCTACCTCTAGCATACTTTTAAAGCCCGTTTGTTTAAGCTTTGCGTGTATATGCGCCTTATCTTGCGGTGATTTGATATACTCACCCAATAAAGACGTATTTTGCAAACATTCTGCGACAAGCAAACGACCGCTAAAGCCCTGCATATTGCAATGCACGCAGCCACAAGGAGCGAAAAATGTGCCATCTTTTATATTATCCCATAAATGCAAAAGATGAGATTGCAAAAGCTTATTATACATTTCTTTGGCACTAAGTGGGGCTCTACAATATGGACATAATTTGCGCACAAGCCTTTGGGAAATCACTAAACGCAAACTTGAAGCAATAAGATAGCCCTGTGCGCCCATATCAAGCAACCGCTCTGCCACACTAAGCGCGTCATTCGTATGCAATGTGCTTAATACTAAATGCCCTGTGAGAGCAGCCCTTAGCGCAATATCAAGACTTTCTTTATCACGGATTTCACCTATCATTAGGACATCAGGGTCGTGCCGCAATAATGCCCTCAAAGCCTCACTAAAGCCAAAATCATATTTATTGTGGATAAGCACCTGTGTAGTAAGCTGTGTGTGATACTCGATAGGGTCTTCAAGGGTGATAATCTTTTTATCAGGGGATTTGATAGATTCTATCATTGCATAGAGTGTCGTGGATTTACCACTGCCGGTAGGTCCTGTGAGGAGGATAATGCCATTTTGTGCTTGAATATGCCCTGTGATAGTGGTTAAATGCTCTTTGGTAAATCCTAAGCCCTCAAGACTTAGATTCTGTGTCTCTTTAGCGAGGATTCTAATCACTAGCGATTCTCCGCCAAAGGCTGGGAGAATAGAGAGGCGGAAGTCAAAATGATGATTATCAAATACCCGCTTGAAACGTCCATCTTGGCTTTGACGTGTTTGCGTGATGTCTAGCTCAAATTCTAGCTTTAAGCGCGAACTCAACGCCTCGAGCACATTAGATTCTAAACTAAACAATTCTCTTAGCATACCATCTATGCGGATTCTAATACGTGCTGCCCTTTTGCCATTTGCTTCAAAAGATTCTAAATGTATATCACTTGCCTTTTGCATAATACAAGTATGCAGGATAAAATCAAGCAATGCTACTACGCTTATATCGGTATCCTTATTGTTTGTATCATTTGGGCTTTCGTGCTGCTTCAAAAGTGCGTTTTTCAATGTATTAAAGTGTTGAAAGAGATAAATATGATGGGCTTGGAGCGCAAAAGACTTTTCATCGGTGGTAAAAAATACTAAATGTGCTTGAGGATAGAGGCGCAAAATGTGCGTACGGATAAGGCTAAGGGGAGCATTAGTGTGTTTAAGGGCGATATGGATTGTTTGAGGGGATTGTGTAATATCAAAGATAAGGCATTGGTGTTTTTGGATAAACTTGTATTCAAGGGCATTGAGGCAAGATTCACTAAGCTTTAAGCTATGGAGATTGATAGGGGGGAATGACACATCCATTACATATCCTCTATGGTGGGATTTTGTGGAATATCTTGTATGGAATCTTGGCTTGGTTGGGAATTAGCTTTGGGTTGTTTATCTGCGGCTGCTTCTTGTTTGGTGGCTTCTTTAGCTTGGGTGTCTTTTAATGTATCTTTTTGGCTAAAGTCGATAATCTCATCGATGATTGTCCTATCCTTTGAGGTGATATTTGATTCAAGATTGATAATATGTGGAGATATGACAATAATCATTTCTTGGGTTTCTTTGATATTTCTCTTATAGCTAAAGAGATATTTAATCAGCGGAATATCGCCTAAAATCGGCACTTTACGGATAGTCTGCCCCTCTGTTTTGTCAATCAATCCTCCCAATATGATTTGCTCTCCATCTTTTACCTGCACGAGCGAGGAAAGCTGCTTTGTGGAGAGGTTAGGGGGCGTTTCTAGCGCGGTTGTTTGATTTTCAATCGCGATATCTTTAGTTTTGGTAATGGAGGGATTGATTTTCAAAATGATTTTACTATCTTTAATGCTTGGGGTTACATCAAGGAGGATTCCAGCAAAGACAGAGGGGAAGGCTTGGGCGTTGTTTTGTATCGAAGTGCCTTGCGTGGTGGTTTGATAGGTCGTATTTTGTGAATATCTTAGCACACTGCCTACGCTAATGATAGCAGGTTGGTTATTGAGCGTTAAAACTTTGGGATTAGAGATGGACTGCACCTTGCCATAAGTTTGCAAAAACTCGATAATGCGGTTAATGCTCACACCTTGTGAGAAAATATTAATCGCAAAGCTATTGCCTGAAGAATCTACATTCACATTGCTACTTTGAGAATCCGCGCTTGGCGGGAGAGTGGAGAGATTCCCTAATTTATAAAACTCACCCCAATCCACGCCATAGGTTTGATTATTGGTATGCTGGAGGCTAAAAATATGCACATCAATTAGCACTTGCTTTTGAATCTTCTCATTCAAATTCTTAATATAAGCCTCAATACGTCTCATCTGTGTGGGTGTGGCGGTTATAGTGAGTAGCCCGGCTGCTTTGTTGATAATAATATCCTTGCTCTTTCCCTTTAATTCTATGGGATTAGGCTGATAGCTATCGCCTGGTGCATAGGCAATAGCAGCGATTTCATTATGGAGCTCACCCCAAAAGTCAATCTCATCAATGCTATAAATCTTTGTCCCGCTTTTACCTATATTGGGATTATTTGCAGTCGCTTTGCCTATTGCCATTTTATGCGATTGGGAATCGAGTTCAAAGTTTGAAATGGCTAAGGGGGCGTTGTGTAGGCTTGTATTATAGACGGATTGGATTTGATTATCTTGTGAAAAGACAATGTCAGTGTTGCTAGAGCCTACGCGCGTGGTGGCAATATAGCTAATTTCAAAGGTTTTGGTAAGAAGCGAGCCGATTTTTAAGGTCTCATTATGCAGGTTGTAATAAAAATCATTGCTAGTAATAAGGCTATCTAAAACCTTTTTAATAGGCTTGTTTTGGATATGAATCGCCATCTTTTTGCTATCGAGCATTGCTTTGGTATTCTCTTGGAGGTAGATAATATTAAGTTGGCATTGTGTGGCAACCTCCTCGATGATTTTGCTTAGAGGGACATTGCTACGTGAGTGAATATTAATGGGTGAATCACAGGAAAAAAGTAGTATTGGTAAAAAATAAAGAATTCTAAAACACGCTTTCATATTTCCCCCTTAGTGCAGCCCAATCTTTGCATAAATTACAAGTGTAGCTGAAAAATGTAATATGCAAAGCATTATTCTGTCTCCTTATTTTGGCTCATACTTTTGCCTATGGCAAGGCTATAGCGGGTTTTACCTTTTTGTAAGACAATATGCTCTGGCTGTATATCTATAATTTTATAGTCTTGAATATATTCCCCTATATGCAGCCATTGCTCATTGATAAGGACCTTACCATTAATAATAGCAAAGAGATCTAGTGTTTCTTGGGTATGGTTTTGCTCAAAAGGATTATGCAGGTGCTGTATTTTATTTTTGATGGTGTCTTTAGAGAATGCTTCTAGGTTCGCAATAAGTGTGTGAAATGCAGAATCTAGCGCATAAAGAGATATAGCCCATAGATATATTAAGCATATATGTTTCATAAATTGAGCCTTTGGGGATTAAGGCGATTATCAATAATAAGCAGATTAAAATATATTTCCCTGCCATTAAAGGGCTTAAGACTTAAGCTATCAATGCTAAAAAAGCGATGAGATTCTATATATTCAAGCAAATTGATAAGATTATCAAAATACCCCATACCCTCGATGTTTAAGGCATCAAGCATAGGGTAGGGTGTTAAAGTAGAAAGATTAAGATGCTGTGTTTTGGCAAAGGCAATGAGCTTAGGCATAAGGGCAAAGGGGTTAAGATAATCTTCTTGGGATTGCATATATTCTTTAAGGATAGAGAGATTTTCCTCAAGCATTGTGCGTTTAGAATCCATAGATTGCGCTTGTTCTAAATGGAGTAACTTGACATTTTGGAGTGAATTTGATGAGGTGGCAAATTCCTCTAAAGTCTGTGTATGCAGTGCTTTAAGGGCGCGATTATGCTCTATTAAAGGCATATACACAAAATCAAGCATAACAAATACAATACACAAGGTAAGTGCAGCGATAAAAAAGGATTTCTCTCTTTTGCTTTTAGCGGAGAGAAGGCTCTGTATCCTAGAGTGCATAATATTAAAGTAATGTTTAAATGACATTATACACCACCACGATATGGGCATAAAAATGTGAAGATTTATTATCTGTATCAAATGTCTCTTTGATAGAATCTTGCAAAAAGGCTTTTTGTGTAGGAGTATTGAGTGTAGCAAGGAGTGTAGAGATATGAATTTGATTGGGGGCACTTATCTCAAGTAGAGCTACAAAAATATGAGGAGTAAAGTGAAAGCTTACGCCCTCATATATAAGAGGCGATTCTTGGGGTTTTAATACCTCTTGCATAAAGTCATAGCGTAGATGATAGCTCTGCTGCCACAAGGCTATATCGTGTAGATTTTTTATGAGCATATTTTGTTTGCGAGTAAGGGCTTGGAGATTTTCTTGCTCTAATGTATTATGGACAATAGATTGAGAGGCAAAGAGTGATTCACTCTTTGCATTAAGGCTTGAAATATCCTCTTGCAAATGTTGATTATAAAACATTAGGGCAAGAGGAAAGATATATAAAAATATCATTGCCACTATGCCAAAAGAGACATATAGTTTTTTGTGGGCAGAGGGCTTTGAGGCGAAATTAGGAAGATTCAAAGTTTGGTTTTGATAAAACATAGCATAATGCAGGGCTAAAGTAGCTTTTAATGTCTCAAATGTAAGGCCACGCGTATCATTGCATATCTCACTTAAGGGCTTGATAAGCAAAGTTTGTCCGTGGTGTGTTGTGGTAGATAAATCAAGGTAAGCTGCATTTTCTACTAATGCATCAGGCATAAAATAATACAAATGTGTGAAATACTGATGATAGGCTTCTTGTAAATAAGCAATATGTAAAGCGATGGATTGTAAATATGTGTTATCCGCGCCTAATTCACAATGCAGCACTTCTTTAAGCGCATTGTTTTCAAAATAGCACAGATAAGATTCTATCCATATCACTCTATTTTCTTTCATCTCAAAAGCAGCCAATGCAGAGGGTAAAAATATATCGCTTGTGATAATGGAGGCTTTGGGTGAAAAGGTGTATTTTTCATAAAAACATGTCTCATATATACATTTTTCCTCATCAAAGGAGTGTTCGCGGGGGATAAAGTAGATTTCATAAGCATAAGGGGGTTTATGCAGAGCGGATTGCTGATAGGCAAGGGAGAAGAGTAAAGAGCTGATATGGGCAGAATCTTGAGCGCTTTTAAGGGCGGCTTTTTCCACTTCAAGGCTAAGATGTGTGAAATGTGAGAGCGTAGGAGAAGCAATATCTACAGATGTGGGCTTTTGACTATCTATAATAAGGCGATTACTTGCTAATGTGTAGAGGCTTTGGCTTTGTGTATCAAAGAATTTTAGGGCTTTTACACTCATAGATTTTGCTTTATTTTGAGCTGTGGCATAGATTCTATAGAATCTATGCCACCTGTGCGGATTCGCTGGGAATGCGTGATAGCAATGGCAATGGCATCAGTAATATCAAGGGGCTTGATTTCACCCTTAATGCTTAAGATTTTTTTCACCATAAAAGCCACTTGTGTTTTGTCTGCTTTGCCATTGCCTGTGAGAGCCTTTTTTACTTGCAAGGGCGTGTATTCGGCAAAATGCCCGATGTCTTGGAGAATTTTTAAGCTCAAAGCCCCGCGGAACTGCGCGAGTTTAATCACACTTTGGGGATTATAGGCAAAGAATATATCTTCTATGGCTACCTCATCGATTGTATGTGTTTTTAGCACCAAGTCAATACCCTCGACAAATTCGACAATTTGGCTTTGCAAGTCGCGCTCTTTGATTTTAATAATCCCTGCTTCGACAAGTCTTAGAGCCTGTGGAGGCGTGAAGTGTATAATGGCATAGCCGCAATTCCTACTCCCGGGGTCAATACCTAAAATATACACGATTTAACCCATAATTTTTTTTGCATTATGATTTCCCCTCATTTTTGGAATGATAATTTCTTAGCAATTCTTGGTAATATCACTCTAAGATATTGCAAGTTTTCACATTTTATTCACGTCATCAAGCGTAATATATCGTCTATAATCTAAGGTTAATAAATTGCAGGTTGATAATATATTAAAGAAACTTAAAAATAAACTATCGCACCAAGAGTATGATTCGTATATTTCTCTTATGGAATATGATGAAAATGCCTCTAGGACAGACTTAGAGGTTTTTTATGTGCCAAATATTTTTGTAGCAAATTGGATAAAAGGTAATTATATCGACATAATCGCAGATATTTTTAAAGACGAAAATTCTAATGGTATCCGCCCAGAAATTCACATTAAAATTAAAGAGAAAAAAGGAAATGTGAAAAGTTTAAAGGTGAATAAAAGCACAAATCAGTTTCAAACCAATATCCTCTCTCTCAATCCCTTTTATTCATTTGAAAATTTTGTTGTCGGTAAATCTAATGAACACGCCTACACGATAGCAAAACTTGTAGCACAGCAGCAAGCAAGTATGTATAATCCTGTCGTATTCTATGGGCATTCCGGACTTGGCAAAACACATCTTTTAAATGCAATAGGTAATTATGTCAAGGAGCAAAATAAAAATGTCATATATGTGCCAGCTGAAGAGTTTTTAAACGAATATACAGAGAAGATTAAGCGTGGCACGATGGATGGATTCCGTGATAAGTATCGCAAGTGTGATTACCTGCTCATTGATGATGTGCAGTTTTTAGGTGGTAAAGATGGTATGCAAGAGGAGCTACTTAATACCTTTAATGCCCTTTACAACGCACAAAAGCAAATTGTGATGACAAGTGATAAGCCCCCTAAGGAGATTAAAGGTTTAGCAGATAGGCTACGTTCACGATTTGAGGGCGGGGTGATGGCAGAGATTACCAATCCAGACCTTGAGACAAAAATTTCCATCATTATGTCTAAATGCGAAATCAATCGTATCAGCCTTGATAGAGGGGTGATTGATTACATTGCTTCTAATATACACGGCAACATTCGCCAGATTGAGGGGATTCTCTCTACGATTAACTTAAATTTGAATCTCTCTCCAGAAAGCAGTGCACGTAAAGTCGCTGAAAATGTGCTCAAAAGCTATCAAAATGAAAAGCTAGAGGGTATTACATTAAATAATATCATTAAAGTAGTAAGCAAGGAGCTTAATATCAAGCCAAGTGAGATTGTATCTAAAGAGCGCAATCGTAAGATTGCCTTTGCTAGGCGCGTGGTGATTTATCTCGCTCGTGCTTTGACTATTAACTCTATGCCAATGATCGCTAAAGAGCTAGGTATGAAGGATCATAGCTCGGTGAGTAAAGCACTCAAGGCTATTGAAAGCGAAATCGCTCAAAATAACACCACAAAAAGTATTATTGAGGATCTTAAGAGCAGGATTCAGCAGAGTTTGGATAATAACGCCTAATAAAGCCAGAGGTATGAGTTTAAGCATAGTGCTAGATTTTCAAACATTGTATGAAATATGATTTTGTGCTTAAGTATAGCTTAAGCACAAAATCATCATAATACGCGTGATCTACACACTCATCTGTATTAAATTTACCTCTTTTATCGCATTCCGTATCACACAGCCCCACCCCCTAGCCACCTCTCAAATCAAAAGCAAAGAGCCTGTGCGGGATTTTGGCGAGGTTTTTACCTAGCCTAGAGAGGTGCGCGCTATGCTCTCCCTCCTCCACAAAGAGCTTTTCCAAATGAGAGCCAAAGAATCGCCCATATTTTGCAAAACCAGATCTTTGGGATTAGTATTACAGAGCTTACCGCCATGCTCCAACTGCACACTCTATGCAAGTAAAAATGCAACTCATCCTACACACTTTCCCTTGCTAGGCTGCATAACGCACATTTCTAAAGCCCAGATGGGCTGATATTTTATGCCAATCTCCCTCATCATTTTAATAAAAGAGTAAATGTATAGAATGCGGCGCGAGTGAAGGCTACAATCGCAAGGAGGGATTAGAGCAGCTTTATACACGTAGAGGGCTTTTCTCAGGTGACAAGGCATTTTGAAACCCACAGCCCGTCATTGCGAGGCAGTGGCGAAGCCACAATGAAGCAATCCATATATATGCAATCCAATAATGAGCCAAATCTCTCGCCCGCTTCATTTTACATATTGCAAGTGTGGATTAGCACTTCGTGTAAATGCGGTGCCTACATCGCAACAGCAAAGGCATAATATGATTTTCTCTTTTCATCAAATCTTATTGATTTAAGCGAAATTTTTTTAGTTTGTTTTATATTTATGCTTTTTATTTTAGAGTGTAAGGAGTGAGTGATGAGCATAAAGTCATTGATAAAAAATAATGCGATATATCAAGCATATATCCGCCCATTGCTTTTGGCATATAAGCACAAAAGAGAAAAGGCAATGAACGATGAAACATATTTTTTAAAAAGGCATAAAAAGATTTTTGGCTACAAGGCAGACTTTCGCAATCCGCATACATTTAATGAAAAAATCATTCATAGAATACTCTTTGATAGAAATCCCATTTACACCATTTTGAGTGATAAATTAAAAGCAAGAATCTATATTTCACATATCTTAAAAGATATGGCAGATTCATCGTGTGCAAGGGGGGGGGTCGTGTGCTAAAAGCATAGAATCTAAGATACAAACTCCCTCTAACCTACATCTTTTAACTTTTACCTCCCAACTTTTTGAACCCCTAGACCTCATATACGATAGCCTCTTTATGAGTAATCAATGCCTCTATCTCCCTAAGCTTTATGGCATTTATAAAACTTTTGATGCTATTGATTTTGGCATTTTGCCCCATAAATTTGTCATAAAAACCAATCACGATTGCGGCGGAGTAGTTATGGTGCAAGACAAAGAAGCCTTTTTACAAGATGGCATATCTCAAGCAAGAGATAAAATAATGTGGCATTTGCAGCATAATTACTATGAGCAATATCGCGAGTGGCATTATAAAGACATAGAGCCCCGCATTTTTGTTGAAGAACTACTAGGAGAGTGTATAGAGGACTTTAGATTCCATTGCTTTAATGGAGAGGTGGCTTTTATCCAAGTTGCTAATGCCACACATACGCGCAATGATGTATTTGACACACAATGGCAAAAACTTGATTTTATGTATCTGAATCCACCAAGTGATATACCCCCGAAGAAGCCTACCAAGTTTCATCTAATGCTTCATCTTGCCAATCTTTTATCAGCCCCTATGAATTATGTGCGCGTGGATTTGTATTGTGTAGATTCTAGGGTGTATGTAGGAGAGCTTACCTTTACCCCAAATGGAGGCACAGGAAAATTTTCCCCGCAAAGCTTTGATAGATATTTTGGCGACTTGTGGCACATATGAAAAATACCTCTGTTTTGTTTTTGTGCGTGGGGTGCATTATAGGTTGGGGAGCGTTTATCCTGCCTCAAGATTTATTTTTAAGCAAGGCGGGACTGCTTGAAAGCATTATAGGGCTAGGGCTTGTGGGTGTGGCTATTTGTATCATCGCAGCACAATATACATATCTACTTCAACGATACAAAAGGAGCGGAGGGGAATTTTATTTTACCCTTAAAGTATTGGGGCGCACACACGGCTTTATTTGTGGGTGGTTCATAAGCTTGGCGTATTTATGTATCATTCCGCTTAATGCTACAGCACTTAATGTGATGAGCCATTCCTTTGGATTCTCTGGCGATATCGTGCTTTATCATATCAATGGCAATGCGATTTATCTTTTAGATATAGTGATAAGTATGTCAAGTATCGTGTGTATCGGGATTCTTAATATATTAGGCATAAGGGCTGCATTCTTATTGCAAAAGATATTTACATTGCTTTTGTGCGGAAGCGTGGTATTATTTTTTGTCATAATGGGCATAGATTCTGCCTCTTATGAGAACTTTCTCTCATATTTTTATCAAAAAGAGATAAGCCTCTATGGCGTAATGGCGGTTTTTGCTCTCGCTCCTTGGGCGTATTTGGGGTTTGATTGTGGAGTGCAGATTATACAAGCTATTGCCTATCGCAAAGGCATATTTAATTTTTTTATTTATCTCTCCATTTGGATAGGATTTGCACTTTATGCGATGCTAATATGTATTACCGCTTTTGGCGTGGCAAGAGATGAGATAATTAATCTTGGGTGGGCTACGCACGCAAGCATAGAGGGGTATTTTAGTATTTTTGGAAGCATAGTGCTTTGCATAGGTGTATTAAGTGCACTTTTTAGTGGGATTAATGGATTTTTTATCACCACAAGCAAAATTTTTGAACGATTAAGTATAACGTGCTTTATCCCCGCGACACTTATCAAGCAAAATCGTTTTAATGTATCTTATCGGGTTGTTTATGTGATAGGATTCATATCTTGCGTGATGGTTATTTTTGGTAGAGAATCTTTGCTGTATATTGTAGATATGTCTTGCGTTGGCATTATCGTTGGATTCTTATATGTAAGTATTATATCGCTTTTGCTAAAGCAAAGAGAGAGGCAGCGCATTAGCATTTCAAGCCTTTTGGCTTTGGGTTTAAGCATTATATTTGGCCTTTTAATCTTTGTGCCATTTTCTCCAGCAGCCCTTAAGCTACCCTCTATTATCGCATTAGCAATATGGGTATTGGCAGGGATACTCCTTTTTGCAAGAGCTAGGAGGAATGCGAGTATATAGAGTGCGGAAAGATAAATTATAGGAATGGACTATTTTACTTTGTGGATGTGGAGTGGTAAGTGTATCTTAAAAATTGTAAAGTGCAAATGCAGTGGCTTAAGCCGCAAGTGGAGAAGCCCAAGCGATTTGGCTTATCCATCTTCGTAAAATATCACAAGGGCAATAGCAAAACATCATAAATCTAGCTTATCGATAGGCAATTTCTCCGTGTAGGCTTTGGTCTAAGCCATTTTCTTCTTGTGCTATATCCACGCGTAAAGGTGTGAATAGACTAATGACTTTTAAAATCGCATAGCTTACCACCGCAGATAGCGCAAAACACGCCACAATAGCGATAATTTGCACAATAAGCAATGTGAAATCCCCGCTGTAAAATAAGCCCTCTCCCGCCGCTTCCTCAAGCAGTTCTTCATTTACCGCACTTGTAGCAAAAAGCCCTGTGGCAATCCCACCCCAGATTCCCCCTACGCCGTGCAAACCAAAGGCATCAAGTGTATCATCATAGCCAAATTTTGACTTCAAAAAACTGATGGCAAAAAAGCAAATGGGCGAAGCGAGAAAGCCAATGATGATAGCCGCAAATGGGGTAACAAACCCAGCTGCAGGTGTGATAGCTACAAGCCCAGCGACAATGCCCGTGATAGAGCCTAGCAAGGTTGGTTTGCCATATTTGAGCCATTCTAAGAGCATCCACGAGAGCATTGCCCCAACAACAGAAAAATTCGTAGCGATAAAGGCATTTAAAGCTACAGAATCTACCCTTAGCGCACTGCCGCTATTAAATCCTAGCCAACCTAGCCATAGCAAAATCGCCCCGATGAATGAAAGCGGGAGCGAGTGAGGCAAAAGCCCCTGATGAAAGGTGCGTTTGCCAAGCATTAGGCAGCCTACAAGCCCAGCCACACCTGCAGCGATATGCACCACCCCACCACCAGCAAAGTCCAAAGAGCCAATGGCGACAAGCCAGCCACCACCCCACACCCAATGGGCTAATACATCATATACAAGTGTGCTCCAGCAGAGGATAAAAATCAAAAGCACTCCAAAGCGCATACGTTCAACCACCGAGCCGGTGATGATAGCCGCACCAATCACGGCAAAGAGCATTTGAAAAAATGCAAAGAGGTTTTCGGGTATGCTGCCGTGTATAGAATCTATGTTGGATAAAAAGAGATGATTGAGACTACCGATGAATAGCCCTATATCATCGCCAAATGCGAGTGTATAGCCGATAATAACCCATTGCAGGGCGATAATGGCATAGAGCATAATGCTATTTAAGGTCGTACTAAGGACATTGTGGCGATTTACCATACCTGCATAGAATAGCCCTAGAGCAGGAGTCATCAGCAAAACAAGGGCTGAAGAAGCCATAACAAAGAGCATATCAAGCGCTACAATATCATTTGTGCCCTCTGTATGTGTGCCAAATACGGTATTTGTGAATAATAAAAATATAAGAATTGCTTTCATAGTATCTCCTTTAAGTCAAAATAGTGCTGTTGCTTTATGCTCGATGTCAAATAGCGTCTTCTCCGGTTTGCCCCGTGCGAATGCGAATGACATTTGCAAGGGGGATAATGAGAATCTTGCCATCACCTGCGCTGCCTGTGTTGAGCGTTTGCTTAGCGGTAGTGATAATCTCCTCTATGCTGCTTTCTTTAGCGATGATTTCTATGCGAATCTTGGGGAGCAAATCAAAGGTTTGCTCACTCCCGCGATAGATCTCTGTCTTGCCTTTTTGCGTCCCTGCACCCATCACATTGCTTACCGTCATACCCTTAATGCCCTTTTGGGCTAGGGCGTCTTTAAGCACATTGAGCTTTTCTGCGCGTGTGATGATTTCAACTTTGAATATATTTTCCATAAATGCCTCCTTTGGTGGATTGTGGATAGATATTGTGATATTGCGAGTGAATTGTATAGCATATAAACTTATATAAATATTAGTTAAGTTTAGATTTATATATAAATTTTTTTAATTAAGTTTTATTTAAGTAATTAGAGAGTGGGAAAAGATGGGGTTAAAAAAGAGAGGAAAGCATTAAAACAAGGGCAAAATGTAAAGTTTAATGTGTCGTGCAGGCGGAATGAAGATGAAAATAAAGATTCACTAGCTATATTCATAAGCTAAGTGATGGAAAGGGCTTTAAGGAAGAAATGCTTGTATATTTCCTACTTTTACGCCTAGTATATGTTTCATTTCGCTACTGCTAACAAGCTTAATGAGCATATCACCCCTACCGGTGAGTTTCTCTGCCCCTGTCTCATCAAGGATAATTTTAGATTCTGTGCTTTTTTGCACACTTAGGGCTATACGAGAGGGAATCGTAGAACGTATTTCTCCCTCAAATGCCTTAGCGTCGGGTCTTTGTGTGGCTAGAATGAGGTGGATTCTTGACTGCCTTGCCTTTCGGCTCAATCGTGCGATATTTGCGCTAATAGCTTTATTTTTTATCAAATCATTTACTTCATCAATGATTAAAATTTTATAAGACATACTCTCATAACTCACTCCTTGTGCGTTACTTTGATAGCGCGATTCCATTTCTTCGACAAAGGATTCTATTGCTGCTTCTGCCTCGCTTGTGTCTAGAATCTCAACTTTTTCCCTCTCTCTAAATACTGCAAAATCACCCCCGCCTTTTGGGTCAATGATAGTAATTTCTGTGCTTTTGTTTTGCAATAAACAAGTGATGATATTTTGAAGGAATATCGATTTGCCACTTCCTGTTTGTCCCTCCAACAAAACAATGCACAGCTTCTACCAAGTCAAAACAAAAGGGCTTTTTGTCCCTATCCATTCCTGCAAAGATTCCAAGCTTATAATCTCCTCTTTTTATCATTTCTAAGCCTTGTGCGAATGCTCTTTCGCTAGGGTATTGCCAAAGATTTTTATCTTTTGGAATACATATATCAAAAGTCTTGCTCACACCCATACATCGCTGAATCTGCACCTTTTCTCCAAATTCTGTGTCTAAATGTTTGCAATGCCTCATAAAAGCATCAATTTTCGTAGAATCTTTTAGTTCTACTTTGATGATATAATGCCTATACGAATCTTTCTCATTCACAATATGAATAGGAATAGCAAATTTCTCAAAATATGCAACTAGGCGGTGGCTCTTGTCTCCACCTTTTTGTTGTGCTTGTTTGTTTTGTGCGATACCCACATTAGCAAGGCGAGATTCTAAAGACAGATTATCTAAACACCATTGATAGAAGCAATCGCTATTTTTGTAGCTATTGTGTATTTCATATAATCCTCTCTTTATATATTTGCTTAAAATATCTGTGTAACATTTCTCATCGCTAAAAATATTTTGCTTTTGGGCATCTAGCTCATCTTTGTGCTGCACATAAAATAACGCTCTTAAAGCTACATCAAAATCTTCTTTTTCATCTTTGCCTTTGCCTGTGATTTGCTCTAAATGATATTCCTTACCCCTATCGCCACCTAGCTTTTTATTCTCCCATAAAGGAGCATTAAGCGGTGATTTAGGCAGACTAAGTGCCTTAGCAATAGCGATACGTAAAACATAATATTTGGGCAAATCCTTTTTTTCTAAGCCTTGATTGAGGATTCTATCTATAAGAGTCTCCTCGTGATTGGTTGTGTAAAAATCTGCCATAATCTTCTCCTATAATATTTCATCTTTTGTGGCTACTTTAATGTATGCGTGGCTTCTATCGCTTTGGTTTTCAATCTTATATAATCCTGCGATATGAGGCTTAGCATATTCATATTCTCTTGTGCTTATTTCTGTATCGGTAGGCAGGATAATAGTTTGCAGATTCTGTGCGTAGTAATTTTGGATAATTCTTGCCCGATTTGCTCCATCAATCCTACCTAATGGTGTATCGATAATAAGCGGAATGTGAGCGTTAGATAACTCACTTAATGCCCAAAAGATTGCAATAGCTAAAAGCTGATTTTGTCCGCTGCTTTGAGAGCCTATGTAAATATTTTCAAATCGCTCATTTTTTAAGGTGATTTCAAATGCTTCATCAATCTCTACTCCCGCGATATTATCTTGTGTAAGGAGTTGATATTTTTGCAAGATTTTATCTTTTAGCTCTTCTTTCAAACATAAAATAAGCTTAGTTTTATATTGCCTAAGAGTCTCTTGTAGATATTCTAGAATCTGCAATTTATCTTCTATCCTTTCTAAATGTATGTGCTGCTTGAGAGATTCAACATCTCTTTGCAAGTGATTGATTGTTTCTTGTAAGTTATTCTCTTCTGCTTTTGTATCTCTCATCATTTCTTCATGATGTTTTGTATCCTGCATTAGATTTTCAATCTCTTGTTCCTTTTCCAGCTTCCTGTTTTGTGTATATTCATCGACATAAAGCTCATCAATCTCGTGTTTAATGTCGCTAAGATTATTTTTTAGTTCCTTAATAGCTGTAATATCGCTACTTAAGCTATCATTTTCAAATCGAATAAGGCTATGGCTTAGAGTAGTAATAAGTGCGGGTGTTATGTAAGAGGAGTAAGAAGCGCTTTCTGCTAGGCTTTGTGGGAGAGTATCAAGCACCTTTTCTATAATTTCTTGCAATGTATCTATATTTATATTTGAGGATTGTAGATTTTCTTCTTGCGCTTTAGATTCTATAATATTGAGAGAGTGGCTTTTAAGCTCGGGTAAAAGCCTATTATACGTATCAATATCTTGGCTTTGTCTGCTTTCTTGTATATGCTTAAGTTCATCTTTGAGTTGTGATAGAATCTTAGGATTACTATCGAAAATCACATATTTTAAGTTTTCTTCTAGATGGCTTTTGTGTGTTTGCAACTTCTCATCCAGTGTGTCTCTTTCTCTATAAAGCTTTTTTTGCGCTTCATCACTATCAGCTATAAGTTTGTCTTTTTCTTTGTGTAATTGTGCCATGCGACTTTGATTATCTTGTATGTAAGATTGTAAATCTTTTAAACGTTTGCGTGTGGATTCTAGAGTTTTCTTACCATCTGTGAGTTGCCTATTTTTAGTTTCAAATTCTGCCCTTTGTTTATCATTATCGATAGCTTGTTTTTACAACTCTTGCTTGATATTATCAATTTGCCTTATCATAAGCTCTAAAGGCTTAATGCGTAAAATCTCCTCGATTTTCTCTTTTAGATTACTCCGTAGATTCTTGCTTATCTCGCCGATTTCCTCACCATTAAAAAAGAAAAAATCCACAAAATTACTTGGCAAAATCATTACATTGATTCTCTCTTGTGCCTCCTCATCAGCAAATTTTTCATCGCCTAAACACAATGTGATACGCTCACTCACATTATCAAATACATTTTCAAATGCCCTCTTAATCACAAAATGTTTTTGGTTTATCCTGCCCCCAAGGCTAATATAAAAATTTTCTTGCATTTCATTAAGGGCATTGGTATTTAGCACACCACTATAACCCTTTTTATCACCCTTGATAAATGCTAAAGCCGAAGAAACCTCCTTGTGCTTCTTATACAAACCACTTTCTCTATTAAACTCATTTAGCCCGCTGCCACAAATGGCAATTTTGCAAGCGTTAATAAAACTCGTTTTACCAAAGCCATTATTACCATAAATACAATAGAGATTTTTGCCCTCAATGTGTTTAAACACCACTTCCACCTTTCCATAATAAGCAAAAAGATTGCAAATAGTGATTTTTTCTATAAACATTTAGCCCTCCTGCTTACTTGTCTTGTCATCAAGTAATTTGTCTATCTCTTTTTTGATTTGCACTCCTGCGCTATTGCGTCCTTTAAGGGAGCTGTTATTATAAATATCTATACAAGAGCTAATAAGGTTCTCTATTTGGGTAGTATCTATACCATTACATTTGCTTTCATTTTCGCTCACTATATGCTCTAAAATCTCCTTATGGAGTAACTTGCCTTGCTCTAAGTCTATATCTTTCATTCTGCCTACCTCCTTTGCTAATATAATGGCACTCTTATTAAAGTCAAAATCCCTATCCCACTCTTTTTGTATGGCTAGAATCTGCTCATCACTAATGAGTTGCTTTCCGCCATTTTGCATAAATACCCTTTCAGTCTCTAAAAGTCTTTGTAGTATTTCCTTGCGTTTGTGGCTTAGAAATGGTCCTAATCCTCCTACTTTATACACTGCCCTACCATCACGTTTGTAATCCGCCCTCGCATTAGCATCTTCCCTTAAACGCTTGATATAATTTCTAAAATCATTTAAGGGTTTAAGATGTTTTTCACCAGATTCTATAAAGCCCTGCAAGGACTTATCCTCATTTACCACCGTGCATACCCAGCAGCCAAATCGCGAGCCACCACAACTGCTTTGACTTAAGTCCGTGATAAATTGACACTCATCACCGCCTGCTTTTGCATAGAGACTAAACAATTCGCTATGGTCTTTTTCGCATAAGGGCTTATGAGTAGTGAGATACGCCCATACCTCATCTGTACTCCATTCTGCGATTGGCGCAAATGTCAATGTATCGGGGAAATCGTGATGTTGAGAGTAGCCATCTTCATTAAGTATGCGCTTTTGTATAGATTTTTTACGATGGCTTGATTCTGCCTTTCTTGTGCCAAGTATCAGGAGCGCTGAACCATATCTGTGAGTGATTTTAGCCACTTCAGCTTTTGCAGGAGTGATTTTTAGCCTATCAGTGCACCATCTAAAAGTGCGAGTAGGGCTTGGATAACCTTTTCCAATGAGGTTTACCCAAAAGTCATCTTTGAAGCTTGGCTTTACTTGCAAAATTTCAAAGGGAATGTGATTTTCTCTCGCATGAGTATTGATAGAATCTACAACATTATGTAAAAATGCATCGATATGAGGAGCCTCTACAAGCGTATTTGAAGCGATAGCATACGTCTGTCTTTGCTGATGTTTAGGCAAAGAGGCAAGCATTTCATACACAAGTTGCAATAAGCAAGTAGAATCTTTACCTCCACTAAAAGCGACAACCCACACACGTTTTGTGGTAAGAAAACGATGTTTTATGTTTTCTATGGTGGTCGTAATGAGATTATCCACGGGAGCGGAGGAATGTATAGAATCTACAATATCTGCTGTAATAGCTTCAAAGCCATTATCAAAGGCTTCCATAATGCCACATTGTAGATAAAAAATATCCTTGTGGGGATAAAGATGCCAAAAATCAGTATTTTTGCTAAGTTTTAACGCAAGATTCTTTGCCGCGGTAGCACTAAAACACACGATGAGAATAGGTTTTAATGCCAAAGATTTAGCGCGATGAGATGTTAGCTGGCGGGGGGGGGGGGGGGGTAAGAATAAAAGTATATCTTTCAGTGTAGGCAAATGCACAGAATCTTTTAAATGTGCGGAGGCAAAGGCGAGTTTGGAGCGAATATCAATAACACAAAAATCTCTCAAACCTTTTTCTTTTAGCATAGATAAACTTAAAGCCTTTATATTGTCCATCACATCTCTTTTTGAAAATAAATAAATGATAGATTGTAGCATTTTTTGATAAAACATCACTTTATAACAAATACTCTTTTTCATAATGAATGAAAGGCTTTAAAGTGGCTTAAGCACATCAAGTAGGAGGTTACATATTAATTGGCAAACCTATCTTAGTTGTTTATATCCTATGAAATTTATGTGCAAATTGAAAATCAGCTCGTTTGTAAAATAAAATAGAATTTTTTGAGGATAGTTTATCAACCAAAGCTAAAACTCCTTTAAAATCAAAAACCGATAGCGGAGGGATCTATCTCGTGTTGTAAGCGTTTGTTTTCTACAAAGCTTAGTTGAATCTTAGCAATAGCATTCATATCATTATAATCAAACCTTTGTTTTCTTTATCCTGCCATTATAAGCAGATTCTAAAAACTCATATCTAGCCTCAAAGAACCATAGCTATGAAACTCATCTTGCTCTTTAAATTTCTTGCTACCCCTAGTGAAGAGATAGCTAAGCGAGATATTTTTATATCCTATTGCCACTCCTAGCTCATATTCATATAGAGTGCGCTCTAAATTGAGGTGGCTTTTCACCCCTTTAAAGGTATTGCCCTCTATAAATATATCGCGCCCCACAAGAGAGCCATTCACTCCTGCTAAAGCATATATTTTTAGTCCGTTATCAACCATCACTTGAGACATTTTAGATTTATATTTTTGGATTCCAAAGTCGTTTTTTATGCCATATCCTATACGCAATCTTGCTCCAGCACTTATGGCGGTGTAAGCATTCCCTAAAAAAATCTGCCCCTGTGGCAAAATATCAGCAACATTGTCTATAAGTTTCACAGAATAAATCATTCCATAATGCAAATTCAGCAAAAACTCATTTTTTATTTGCGTATCCCAGCCACGTGAGGGATTTTTGTCAGTAAGTTTATGGACGCTATTTTGGATTTGCTCTCCTAGTGCAAGAGGACCAGCTAGCCCCATATCAATGCCAAGCTGCTCCATAAAATTTTTAGTCCTGTTAATAGAGCTAAAAGACACAATTACTGCTGCCCCATAGAGCATATCATCACTTGATGGCTTGGTGGCAGATTTATTTGCGGGGGTATAGATTTCTTGGCTAAGCGATACATTCAATCGTGCAAAAGAATGCCTAGAGAAATATGAAAATAATTTTATTTTATTCAAAAAACTATCATCAAGTTCTTTGCTTGTATAGCTTAGGTAATGTCCCGCTGTATAATATTTATCAGAACGTATGAAATCCTCGAAATAGAAGTCATTTTCGCTCACCACACTTAGTATATGATGCTTATCTTTTTTAAAATCACTTTCACAAAATGCAATAAATGGAAGCAAAAGCAACAATGCAATATGTCTTACCCTCGATATAGCAGATAAATAGATTAGCATATATTTAGGCGACATAGGCACATTTAACTCCTTTGTTTTACTCATCATATTTTACACCAACTTTAGATTCTATGCCACATATTCCTTTGTCATTGTGATAAATCGCCGCATTTACTCTTACGGGACTTAGCCCCTCCGCTCGCGTATGTGCTTGAGGTTGCAATCCGCACTTGCAAAACCTCTTAAAGTGTCGTAAAAAAAAAAGGGGGGGGGGGGGGGTGAGCGGGTAATCTAGCGAACGATATATAAGGGAGAGTGAGAGGTATATTCTCAAACCGGCTTCAAGATTCAAGCCCCTCCCCCTTATAAAAAGAAAAAGAGAAAATAAAATAGAAAATCTAAACCTTTGAGACTCACTTGATAAATAAAGAGTAGCTTTGGTTATAAGTATATCCTTTAGGGACACACGAGAGGCTTTATCTTAAGTATGCAAGACCTTTGCAGAGACTTTTAGTCTCAAATAGCAAAGGCATAATAGAAGAGAGATTAGATTTAAGACTTTGCATCTTCTACAATATTAATAATTGTGTTAGCTACGCGGCGAGCCGTTTTATCCAAAAATTCTGCAGGAGAGGTAAAGCCCACGCAAGAGCAGTTGATTTCACCTAGCACATATTTATCCTTGCCGTTTGCATCAGTATCCAAAATAAAATCCGCTGTCCAAATGAGAGGCAAGTCATAATTGCCAAGCTTTGTTTTAATCTCTGGCAAATTGTTAAGGAAGTATGTTACAAGCTCACTCCATTGCTCTGGCTTGTCATAGCGATATTTCGCACCGCTAAAGAGTGTTGCAGAGAATGCGTCCGCACCTTCAGCTGGTTTTTTATGCACAACATAGATAGGGTCTTTATAAAGCATAAGGATTCGAATCTCGCCTTCTTTAATACGAGGTAAGAATGTCATATCTACAAGCATACCATTATCGCCTTTGAGGTATTTCTCGCAAAAATCCATAAACTCGCCAAGTTTGTGCTCCTCTACGTGATTATCCACCGCTTCTGTGCAGCGAATTTCCGCATCAAGAGGCAATTCACTCACGCCTTGATATTTGCTAGGATCTTTAATTTGCACACGCCATATACCCTCACCCGTTGAGCCACGATTTTGCTTTAGCACACGTTCACCCTTTGCCAATGTTTTTGGGAAATTTTTCTTAAAGTCGTGCTCCCCACCCGCTTCCCATTTAACGCCAATTCTTTGCGCTTCTGCAGGGTCATAATATGCTAGAGTATCTGTTGGAACAAGCTCTGTATTGCGGAGCTTTGTCAAAGCATCCTTTGCTCCATAGCCTATCATCGCATCAGCGTGAGGCATACCAATCACGCCTGAGTCACAGAGTTTGCGTAGCACATCAAAATAGAGTTTTTCCTCTTTGAGATTGCCCGGATTCACACGAGACACATACGCATCAGCCGCACCCTTGACATATTCATAGATTTCATTTTTCTTTTTCTCATCTTTAAGAATCTCATCGGTGAAAAACACGACTTCCGCGCTCCAGCCGAGTTTTTTTAGATAGTCCATCATCGGCACAGTATCTTTTCTATGCCCATCTTTACCTTTATCGCTGCCGCCTACTGCCTCGAAAAACACAATATGCTTTTTCATAAATGCCTCCTGTTAAAAATTTAAATTCCCTTTGAATGTTACGTTAAAACTTCACAAGAAACCATAAAACACAAATTTTTTACTTTATTTTTTGATGATTCTAAAAGAATTTACCCATTTTATTACTTCACGCCATCAAAACGTCTCAAGCGCATAGAATTGAGCACAACAATCAGTGAGCTTAGACTCATAGATAATGCCGCAAAGAGCGGGATTACCAATCCTACCATAGCAATAGGCACACTCAAAGCATTATAGCCAATGCTTAAAGCGATATTTTGCTTAATGGTGCTATATGTCCTGTGGGCGATTTCAAAGGCATTATGCAGGGTAGTAAGCTTATCATCGAGAATTATCACATCGCTACTCAAAATAGCAATATCGCTTCCCGCGCCCATAGAAATAGCAATATCGCTTTTGCTTAAAGCCGGTGTGTCATTAATGCCATCGCCTACCATCACAAGCGTTCTTGAGGGATTTTGCTGCTTATAGGATTCTATCCATTGTGCCTTTTGCAAGGGGGAAAGTGAGGAATGAAATGCCTTAATGCCTACCTTTGCGCTCACCTCCGCCACACTCTGCTCCCTATCTCCGCTTAATAAAACACTCTCTATCCCCCGTTTATGCAAGGATTCTATCAATGCTCGTGCGTGAGGTTTAGGCTCATCATAGAGTTCAAAAATCTCATAAAGCGTGTGTGTATCGCCCTCTTGCACCCCAAAGCCAAATACCATACCCCCGCCAAGCTCTATTTGCGGCACACTAAAGCCTTTTTTGTGTAAAAAGTTAAGATTCCCTCCCACAAGTTGCAAAGTGCGGGAGTTAGAATCTACAAAAGTCGCGCTAATGCCTTGTGCGTCAAATTGTGTGAAATGCTCTAATGTAATTGCGGCAGTCCCTTTTAGCCTAGATTCTAAAAAATGCGCTATGCCTTCAGCCACCGGGTGCTTAGACAAACGCACAAAGGCAAGGAGGAGGGATTCATCATACTTACCTTGCAAATGGCATTTTTGCACTTTTGGTTCGCCAAGCGTTAGAGTGCCAGTTTTGTCAAACACTACAATGGTGGTTTTTGCAAGGCTTTCCAAGAATCTTGCCTCTTTAAATAACACATTTACAGCATAGCTCTTGCCTATCCCCACCACAGAGGCGATAGGGGTCGCTAAGGCTAAGGCACACGGACAGGCGATGATAATGACAGATATGGCAATCATAAGCGATATTTCCGCACCCACATTACCGATAAAAAACCAGCCTAGAAAGCATAGCAGGGCGAGACCTAGAATCACGCGGGAGAAGTATTGCGAGAGGCTATTGGCGAGATTTTGAATATATGGGCGGTGATTGAGCGAGGAGGAAACAAGCGCGATAATATGGCTCATAAGGCTTTGGCTAAATGCCTTAGAGGCGGTATAGAAAATTTGATGATTAAGATTCACATAGCCTGAAAGCACACTATCACCCTCTACGCATTCTAAGGGGAGAGATTCTCCGCTGATAGCTTTTGTATCAAAAAGCGCATTAGCAGAGCAAAGCACCCCATCAATAGCGATTTTCTCTCCCGCGCGGACGAGAATCTTATCGCCTATTTGCACCGCCTCAGGCGCAACCTGCCTCATCGTGCCATCATCATTGCACACTTCAACGCTTGTAGGTAGGAGGTGATTAAGCTTATCGAGGCTATCGCCGGCATTTTTCCGTGCCCTCACTTCTAAAAACTTGCCAATGAGTACAAAGGTAATAATCATACTCACAGATTCAAAGTAAGTCTCCCCGCTCCGTGTGAGCGCGGCATAGATCGAATAGCCATAAGTGAGCGTAGAGCCTACCGCCACGAGCAAATCCATACCGATAAAGCCATTTTTCAGCCCATAATAGCTTGAGCGGTAAAACACCCAGCCTGAGTAAAAAAGTGCAGGAGTGCAGAGGACAAAGGAAGCAAGATTCAAAATATCTTTTGCATCTGCTTGTATACCCAAAAAATACCCGCTGTATTGGGCGATGGCGACCCACATAATATTCATCGTGCAAAAGAGTGCCACAATCACGCGCATATAGTATTCTTTCATCTGCGCTTTATTTTGGCTTTCTTGAATCCTGCTATCATACACATATGCGCTATATCCTATGCTTTCAATCCTCTCTATAATCGCGCTTAAGCGGATTTGTGTGCTATCCCAAATTATTGTTGCCTTATTATTCGTGTAGTTAATCGCCGCGCTCTGCACGCCCTGCGTATCAAGCAAAATCTTTTCATTGAGCCACACACACGCTGCGCAGTGGATCCCACTGATGATTAAATGCACCTCATACAGCCCTGTATCATCTACTTTATGAGCGTATTTTTGCATAAAAGATTCTGTGTCAAAGTGCGCTAAATCACTCTTATGAAGCTCTGGCGGGGTGAGGGGACGACTAAGCTTATCATAAAAGCTTGTAAGGGCAGCGTCTTGGAGGAGGAAATATACATTTTCACAGCCATTGCAACAGAAATGCAGCTCCTCGCCCTTTTCATTATGCCGTGTGAAAAGCGCGGAGGGTTCGTATTCAAGCTGACAATGAGAGCAACGCATTTAGCACTCTGCTAATTCATTATACAGAGAATCCCGCTCTATGGGGATAAATCCCGCATCTTTAATTTGGCAGACTAGTTCATTTTTGCTTAAACCGCTCTTGCTTTTCGCACCTGCGGCGGATTGTATGCTTTCTAATTGTATTGTGCCATCCATATCATCAGCACCAAATTCCTGTGCGACAATGGCGAGATTTAGCCCTAAAGTCGCCCAATACGCCTTGATATGCGGGATATTATAAAGTAGGATTCGCGCTATGCTTATGGTTTTTAGAATCTCCTGTCCGCTAGGGAAGGTGCTCACATTAAGAAAGTTATTCTCACGTTGATAAAGCAGCGGGATAAAGGCATTAAATCCGCCTTGTTTTTGTGTTACCTGCTCACTTTGAGCCTGTGCATCACGCAATCGTAATATGTGGTCGATTCTATGTTCTCTCTGCTCGATATGCCCAAAGAGCATTGTTGCGTTACTCATCTTGCCCAAATTGTGCCAATATTGGTGGATTTCAAGCCATCTTTGTGAGCTTACCTTGCCCTTGCAGATGTAGGAGCGCACCTTTTCATCAAAGATTTCCGCCCCGCCTCCGGGCATAGAATCTACTCCCGCTTGAGCCATATCCTCTAGCACTCTTTTATAACCCCTTTTAGAGATTCTATCTAAATAATCCACCTCTGCGGCAGTAAGGGCTTTTAAATGAATGTGAGGTAGGGCTTTTTTGACTTCTCTAAAGAGTTCAAAATACCACTCATACGTGTAGTTGGGATTGTGGCTTGAGACGATGTGCAGCTCCTTTGCGCCATTTTCATAGGCTTTGTGTGCCAGTGAGAGAATCTCATCAATCCCCATAGAATAGGGATTAGGATTCTTACGTGAGGCAGAAAATGCGCAGAATTTGCATACATCGGCGCAAATGTTGCTTGGGTTGATGTGGCGGTTGTTATTAAAAAATACCTTTTTGCCATAGAGCTTAGTACGTATGCTTTGAGCTGCTTGGGCTAGGGTAAAAATATCATAATCATAGAGTTTGCTTAGCCCCTTTGCATCTAAATGCGCCTCCTGTGCTAAAGCCCTTTGTAGTAAGTCCATTCCTGCTCCTTGTATGAAATCTTTATAGAATCTGTGTTGATTGTCTTAACCATAAGTAATATAAAAAACGCATTCTATAATATGAAGCCTTAGAAATTCTTTTACATTGGGTTATGCACTCTATTGGGGTTAAGGCAAAATGGAGGATATTACTGAAACTTGCTTATCTCCTTTTGTGCACCACCCTTTTTGCGATTAATGCTTGATGTTTCCCCAAGCGTTTTATTATCTTTGTCTGCCTTTCCCTAAAACTTAGCCAATTAAAGCTCCCCGTAATCATAAATGCACTATTACAAATACAAATCTTAGAATGATCTTATCTATTTTAGTGAAAAAATATTGCGGATATTGGCTTTTCAATGCATCAAAAATTGCTTGTGATTTTTCATCTATGCTGACCTTATCAAAGCGATTTCTAGGCTTTAAGCCATATTTAATGATTACTTTTACCCCACGCGCAAGGGCAGATTCTATAATTTCTATATGCTAGATATTCTAAGGTTTTCAAAACTTGTAAGAATCCTACCATACTAAAGCACAGCATAGAAATGCCTTTAAGTAAAAAATGGCTATAATGCTAAGCTTAAATGCAGCATTGAGCTAAGAATATTTAGTGTTGTAGGGTATCGCAAACGATGATGTAAAGAGATGGCTTAGAAATGGGAGATAAAATGCAAACCTTTAATTTTAGCTTACTTGATAGTGCAGGTTTCAAAGAAGATTCTGTGCGAGAATTTATCATTTCTCCGCTTTTAAAGGCTTTGGGTTTTGTATTAAAAATCAAAAATGCAAACAAGCTAGAAATGGCTTTGTCTGTGCCACTTTCAAAGCCTACTATCACAGGAAGCAATGAGAAAATCACTTTTACTCGTTTTCCTGATTATGTTTTGTATTTGGATAAAAAGGCTCATTGTGTGCTAGATGCAAAAGCTCCAAGCGTAAAAGTAGATATGCAAAGCAAAGCCGAAAGACAAGCTTTTTACTATGCGATAAATGCTGAGCTCAAAGCTCCATATTATGCACTTTGTAATGGCAAAAATTTTAATCTTTTTGAGACAAATGGACAAAATTTGCTTTATGACTTTGTATGCGAGGAGCTTTTGAAAATGACTTTGACAATGACAAATTCAAGCTTTTAAAGCAAGTTTTAAGCACGGGCTTATCCTCTTTAAAGCAAGATTTACAAACACAAAGCGTAAGAGTAAAAAAGCCCGATAGTTGGTATTTAAGCAGGGAATTACCAAAGGCAATTTTAAAGCCTCAAAAGAGGAAAAAGCAAGGCATTTTGGCTGCACGGCATATTTTACGAGGCAAAGCTGGGATATAGTTACCCAAAATATCAAAAACTTCACCGATGAGGGCGATGTGGTGCTAGATAGCTTTGGAGGCAGTGGCGTTACTGCCATTGAAGCGATGATGAACAGACGATTTGGCATTCACACGGATTTAAACCCGCTTTCTATCTTTATGGTAAAAGCCCTTTCTGCAAAGGTGAATTTAGGAGAGCTTTATGAAGTGAGCGAGGAAATTTTAAGCGAATTTGAAAAATTGCGACCCAAAGATGAAAATGAGGCAAAGCAGATTCTAAAAAATGCGAAATATTATCCAAATGCAATAGATAAAGAATTTGGCGAGATTGCCACACAAAAAGAGCAAGATAAATTTTTATGGATACCTCAAAATGAAGTTTTGCCTAAGGGGAGTGATGTGGAATTTGTTTTGCAACTTTTTACAAAAAAACAAATAGCCGAACTTGCGATTTTAAGAAAGCTTATTTTTCAATACACTTTTAAGGATAGAAAGATTTTAAAAGAGCTTAGATATTCTTTAATGTTGGCATTTTATAATACTATAACAAGATGTAATCTTACCTTTCATTATGCAGATTCTGTAAAAAGTGCTGGGGATAGTGGTATATATAAATATTATCGTTACAGAATAGCTCCAAAACCAGCCTTTTTAGATATAGGAGAGCATTTTAGGGGAAAAATTCAAAGAGTGCTTAAGGGCAAAGAGGAATTAGAAAAAGAAAATGGAGGCAGATTCTATCAAAGCTATTTTGCACCCTTACAAAGAGTGATTAAGGATTTTAGCGGGGCATTAATCGCACAAAGAAGCGATGATTTAGAGCACGCAGATTCTATGTTAGACAAAACTAACGGCGAAAAAATCTTTCAAGCAGACGCTACAAATTTAAAAGAAATAGAATCTGAATCTATAGATTTTATCTACACCGACCCACCTTATGGAGCGAAGATTCCTTATTTAGACCTTAGCACAATGTGGAATGTATGGCTTGATTTACCTGTGGATAGGGATTTAAAAGAAAAAGAATGTATAGAAAAAGGCTCTTTAGAAAAAAACAGATATGATTATTATGATTTAATGAAGCAAAGCTTGAAAGAAATGTATCGTGTGCTAAAGTGGAATCGCTGGCTTGCCTTTGTTTTTCAACATCAAGACCCAAAGCTTTTTCAAATTTTAGTAGAAAGTGCTGAAAATGTCGGCTTTGAATATGTGGCTTGTATTAGCCAAGAAAACACAGGCATTGATAGTTTTAGAAAGGTGCAAAATCCTACGCGTGTACTAAAAGGACAGCTTATTATTTATTTTAAAAAGATTGACAATCCAAAAACAAGAACCAAACTAGAAGCAGGAGAGCAGAGCCTAGAGCAAATGTATAAAGATGTGGAAAAAATTATTGTAGATAATAATGGTGCAAGTTTAGAAGCAATCCACGCTCATTTAGTTAAAAATGCTATTGAGGGCGGATATTATGAGCTTATGGCTAAATTTGAAAATGTTGTTTTGCTTATCAATGAAAGATTTGATTATGACGAGCATACAAAGCTTTATCATATAAGAAGTGAAGCTAGTATTTTAAATTATACTATTCCTATTGAGGAAAGAGCAAGGTATTATATTTTGGGAGAGCTTATGAGAGCTAAAAAAGAAAATCGTTCTGTTAGTTTTGATAAATTTTAAGTATTTTACCCTTGCTTAAAAATGGAGTGCAAGCAAACGATAAAATGATAAAAGATATTTTAAATGATCTTGCGTATGAGGATAAAGACATGGGAACGTGGAGATTGAAAGAGAAAAAAGGCACACAGGGAAGTTTATTTTAGGCAGATTCTATATTTGCCACCTCATTAGCACTTAAAGTTTTAGGCTCATAATCTTTTTGAGTAGATTGGGAGTTTGCACATTATGGCTTTTAAGTGATTCTAATGCTTTATTTTTCTTATTCCATAGAATCTTCTCGATTTGATAATCGTGTGAAATCTTATATATCGTGCCTTTAGAATGTGATTTTTCAAAATCTAAAGCATTATATTTTTCAAGCTTGATAGTTGGCAAAGCCCCATCTTTATGGGCTACTTCATATTTTATTTAGCATTTTCTATCACTACTTTATCTTTGGGCTACTTTTTTGCTTATCGGCATTATTTTGTGTTATCTCATCATTTTGAGAATGTAGTTCTTTATATTCTGCTATTTTCTTTATTCTTTGGTGGTAAAAGTGTAAAAATACGCTCATCGTTATTTACTTATCTCCTTACATATTCTTTAAAATGCTGATTCTAGCATTTTGCTATGTGGATATATTTTAGAATATAGAAAATCTTTTGCTATAGAGGAGAAGCTAGATTATAATAATGTCAACAAGAAGAGGCTCTCACAAAGGAGAGCCTAGAGGGGGAGAGGGAATTAATGCACTTGGCTCCAAATGCGTCTTTTCCACAAGTATGCAAGCACGCTCATCACCGCAAAGAAAATCATCAAATACACGCCTAAATGCTCACGTTCAGCCTTTTTAGCATCGCCAATAGATTCTAAATATGCAATAACACGTTCTTGCACTTCTTGCGTCAAGCCCACACGCGGCATAGAAAGTCCCACAGGCATTACACCAAGCTCTTTAGCAAGATTGCTATAATCGTGCTCATCTTGCCAATCGCTCTTTTTATCATTGTTTGTTGGCAATGCGCCTTCTTTTTGAATGATCGCCTCTTGTATCGCCTTGTAAGATACCTTTTGAGGGTCATTAATGAAATATTCCAAATAATGCACACCCTTGCTGCGAATCACCATAGATAAATCTGGCGCAGTAGAGCCAAGATATACATTGAGGCTTTCAGGCGTAGTGTGAGAAGCCACTTTGTCATATTTTATCGTGTGGCAGCGAGAACAAGCATTGAGGAATACTGCCTTATCTGTGAGCTTTTCTTCAAGCGTAGCGATTTGCTTTTGCTTTTGTTCATTAGAGACATCAGCTTTTTCAATTGCCTCTTTTTTGGTAGCAAACTCTTCGGATTCTAACACTTGCTTTTTAAGCGCGATAGCACCTATTGACTTAAGATAAGCCACCATATCGGCTACTTCTTGATTCACATCTACATTGCCAAAGTATTGCACCATTGGGAAGTCGCCATTAGGGAACTTATGGGCAAGATGAAGTGTATTGACAGGATCAAGAATCAAGTTTGCCAAAAATTTTTCATTATAGATAGCGCCTGCCGTGGAAAGGTCAGGTGTAAAGACGGTGGCTTCTTTATTATCGCGGAAATACATTGCCATATTTCCACCTTCAATACCCACATCTTTAAGCGAGTGGCAAGAGGCACAATTAGTCTCTACAAGTGTCTTTCCACGCTCTGCATCGCCTTTGCTTACATCAATGTCTTGCAAATCTTTGAACTCAAAATCAGCCTTAGCTACTTCAGGGTGGAAAATAGAATGTGCCAATGGCTCTACACCCCAATACAGCACACCCACAATGACTACGATAATGGCTAAAATTTTTATCTCTTTCATTTTAGTGTGCTCCTTTCTTGTTTTCAATGATGGTTACAATTGGTAATGCCACAAACACAAGAAATAAGAATCCAATAGAAGCAACAAAACCAATAAAGTTATTTATCCCTTCAGGAGGAAGCTTACCAAAGATAGTAAGCACAACCATATCAATAATAAGCAGACAATACCACACAAAATAACCTGGGCGTTTATGTGCAGGAGCAACTCTAGGGCTTCTATCTAGCCAAGGCAAGAATAAAAATGCTACTTGTGCGATACCAAAAGCAATAAGCCCAAGGTCAGCACTGAAGAAAAATCCGCGTAATACCTCATAGCTCCACAAGAAATACCATTCAGGGTAAATATGAGCAGGGGTTTTGAGATTATTTGCGGGGTCAAAGTTAATAGGATCCATTGCAAAATCAAAGTGGAAGCACACTAAATAAAAGAATCCTATCATAAACAGACATACTACAAAAATATCTTTTGAAAGGAATACAGGCCAGAAAGGAATGACTTTAGATTCTTTCTTTTTGCCCTCTTCATATTTTTTTGCCTCTGCTTCATAATCAATATGCTCACCATCTTCATTATTTACGTGAGGCATTCTCAATGTATAAAAATGCAGTGCAATCACTCCAAGAATCACAATAGGCAAAAGGCATACGTGAAGCATAAAGAAACGTGTCAGTGTAGAATCTGCCACTACAAAGTTACCACGCACCCATTCCACCACATCAGGACCAATTACAGGAATACCGCCAAAAAGATTGGTAATCACAGCAGCCGCCCAATAGCTCATTTGCCCCCAAGGAAGCATATAGCCGCTAAAAGCCTCCGCAGAGAAAAGCACAAAAAGTATCATACCGCCAATCCATACCATCTCACGCCCTCTTTTAAACGAGCCATAATAAATAGCCACAAACATATGGATATAAATAATGAGGAATATCATACTTGCAGCCACTGCGTGGATATGTCGCCATAACCAGCCAAATGCCACCTCAGTCATAATTGTTTGATTCACACTATCAAAAGCTAGATTCACATCAGGCTTGTAATAGGATAAAAGAAAGAATCCAGACACCACAAGTAAAGCAAATAATGTGAGTAGCACTACACCCATCGCCCACAAGAAGTTGATGTTTTTGGGAATCCAATATTTAGTCATCATCACTTCTAAGAATTTTTTGATAGCAAGGCGTTGGTCTAGCCAATCCACCAAGCCTTCAGCTTTTTTCACTTCCATATTGTCTCCTTACGCCTTTTTTGTTTCAAAAAGGGCTTTGTATTCCTGCCCCTCTTCACCTAATACCATTTTTGTCCCATCAATCTTAAACGGCGGAATATCCATAGGACGAGGTGGTGGAGTCCCAGCCTCATTCACACCAGAAGCGTTAAATCGTCCCCCGTGGCACGCACAAGCAAATTCCTGCGTTCCTTGATTGAATCCGGGGATACAACCTAAATGGGTGCAAATTTGAATCCCTACTGTGTAAATCGCACCATTTACTTCAAAGTCTCTACCCTCTGTCTTTTGGCTACCTGCTACCTTTTTAAGAATATATACAGGCTTTCCTCTCCATTCCACCGTTTGAAGCACACCTTCTTGCAATGCGCTTAAATCAAATGTCGTGAATCCAGCCGATACAACACTAGGCAATGGGTCCCAAGAACGCTTCATAGCATACAGAGAAGCGAGTGCGCCCACAGCAGCAACGCCACCTAGAGCCATTCCTAAAAAATCGCGTCTTTTTGCGTCTTGCATCTTTTCTCCTTATCTTTTTGTTTTGTGTAGATTCTAAAAAAACTTGTTATCCTATGAAAAAAAGGCTTAAATATTGTTTATTTTTAACTATGTTATAATGTGCAACATCGAAATTTCAATCAAGTTTAAGGATACAAATGGACGCTTTTGTGCAAGAAGGCACACGATTTATACAAAAGCAATTTGAAAAACGTGGGTTCAAAAAAGCCATTTTGGGCTTAAGCGGTGGGGTGGATTCCGCGGTAGTGGCATTTTTAGCGGTTATAGCATTGGGGAGAGACAATGTCCGTGCATTGCTTATGCCCTCCCTTAGCTCGCATCATACACATTTTGATGATGCCCTCTCTTTGACACAATTTTTAGACATTGATAGTAAAATCATTCAGTTAAGCCCATTTCAAAAAAGCTTCGCACAAGAGGAGGGTATGGAGCTAGATAGATTGATGAGTAAGCTTGATAATCTGCAGAAAATGCGTATGGGGAATTTCTGCGCAAGAATGCGTATGGCATTCCTCTATGATGGTGCGAGTGCGGATAATGCCCTTGTCTTAGGTACAAGCAATAAGAGCGAGATTCTTTTAGGCTATGGGACGATTTTTGGGGATTTAGCCTGTGCGATTAATCCTATTGGCGGGCTTTATAAGACAGAAGTGTTTGCCCTCGCACAAATACTTGGAGTGCCTCAACATATCATTAGCAAAAAGCCTAGCGCGGATTTGCTTTTTAATCAAAGTGATGAAGCGGATTTAGGATACAGCTATGAATGTATTGATACCTTTTTACGCGCTCTTAGCGATATGGGCGGCATAGACACAGATATAGAATCTCGCGAGGAGATAAAAAATATTTTGTGCAAAAAGGGCTTTGAAGCTAATATGGTAGAATCCTTATGTGCGCGTGTGTGGAACAATGCCTTTAAGCGCACAATGCCTACGATATTTCATTATAGAGAATGCAATGCGGTGGATTGATAGTTATTTTTATAACCCAAATATATGGCAAAAGTGCTTAAGTATCACGCTTTTACCTGTTTCATTGCTGTATGGGATATGTGCTTTGATAAGACGTAAATGTGGAAAATTCTATGATTTTTCCCTGCCGATTGTGAGCTTGGGGAATCTCATCGTAGGGGGCAGCGGCAAAACGCCTTTTATTATCGAAACAGCAAGGCATTTTGAAAAAGTAGCAATTGTCTCAAGGGGCTATAAACGTGCTTCAAAAGGACTTGTAGTCGTGAGTGAATGGGGGGAGATTCGCGTCTCACAATTAGAATCTGGCGATGAACCATATCTCCTTGCAAGGGAGCTAAAAAACGCGAGTGTTATCGTATGCAAAGATAGAAAAAAAGCCATAGAAAAAGCCAAGCAAATGGGCGCAAAAGTCGTGTTTTTAGATGATGGATTCCGCCTTGCTTTTAAAAAGCTTAATATCGTGCTTATACCGCTTTTGAAGCCTTATTTTTCCCTCTGTCTGCCAAGCGGTATGTATCGCGAGATTCCAAGTGCCTATAAAGCGGCAGATATTCTTGTGCGCGAGGGGATAGACTATACGCGGGAGGTGGATATAGAATCTCCGAGCCAGAGAATGCTGCTTTTAACCGCTATTGCCAATCCCGCGCGACTTGATGAATTTTTGCCCGATGTGGTGGGTAAGATTACATTAAGCGACCACGCGCGATTTGACAAGGTATTTTTAGAACAAGCCATCAGTCAATACAATGCCACAAGTTTGCTTGTAACGAGCAAAGATGAGGTAAAATTGCTTGATTATGGGCTGCCTCTAAGCGTGATGAGGCTAAAACTCACAATAAAGCCTGATATTTTAGAACGTATAAGGACATATATAGAATGTTTTGATAGCCCTGTGGATTTGCAGGATTCTAAACCCAATCAAAAGGAGAGAGTATGAGATTACAAAATGGAGATAAAGCACCGTTTTTTAGATTGCCAAGTGCCGATGGAATAGAGATTGCCTTGCAAGATTTATTAAGCAAGAA
The DNA here is from genome assembly GCF_910577135.1 of uncultured Helicobacter sp. Lineage (GTDB taxonomy): Bacteria > Campylobacterota > Campylobacteria > Campylobacterales > Helicobacteraceae > Helicobacter_C > Helicobacter_C mastomyrinus. The sequence goes on along the minus strand of NZ_CAJTLL010000003.1, from coordinate 129,308 downwards.
GGTTGTTGTATATTTTTATCCTAAGGACAATACGCCCGGCTGCACTATTGAAGCAGAGGAGTTTAGCGCATTACTTGAAGAGTTTAGTGCGAAAAATGCCATAATCGTAGGCATTAGCCCTGATAGTCCTAAATGCCATAAAAATTTTATTGATAAAAAATCGCTCAAAGTGCTTTTGTTAAGCGATAGTGATAAAAGCGTGGCAAGCTCTTATGGTGCGTATGGCACAAAAATGATGTATGGCAAGGAAGTGCAGGGCATTATCCGCAGCACTTTTATCATCAATCAAAATGGCTTGATAGAACAAAGCTTTTATAATGTCCGCGCCAAAGGACACGCTCAAAAGGTATTAGAGAGTTTATAGGTAAATAGGCAATGGCATTTGCAAATGCACTTCTTAGATGCTTTTTTGTCTCATTTTTATAGGGGAAAGCATTGAGATTACTTAATGCCTTGTATTAGGAGAAAAAATAGAGAATCTAAACCTTAAAATTCACTTTGCATAATGTGGAGATGTGGAGTGAGAGGGTAATCTAGCAAACTGCTCTGTGTGAATGCGGCGAATACATTGCAGTAGCACAATATGTGGAGTATGTAAGTGGTTTTGCCTACAGCAGTGCAAGGGTCTAAACAGCATTTACAATATGCTAGAATCTGCATTTTGCAACTTTGACAAGGATAATAATGTATCAATTACGATTAGCCCTCTTGATGATATTTTGCGGGATTATGCAGGCAAAGGAGGTAAGCTTTAAGGTATATGATGAATCTTTTAATACCCTTATTGATACTACTAAGCAGCCTGTTGTGCTTTATGATAAGGGCATTTGGCTGGAGGGTCCCCAAGTGCTACCTAATGGCAATGTGATTGTAAGCGATGTCAAGGCAAATAAAGTCTTAGAAGTAAGGATAAATCAAGATGATGTTACTCGCTCTAAGATTCACACTTGGCTTATGCCATCGCATTTTCAAAATGGACATACCCTTGATAGAGAGGGTAGAATCATCGCTGCTTCACACGGGAAGCGGGCTATTGAGAGATTAAACACGCAGGGTAAGGCAGAGTGGGAAGTGCTTATAGATTCCTATCAAAATAAGAAATTCAATAGCCCTAATGATGTGATTGTCGATAGTGATGGCGATATTTGGTTTAGCGATCCTAAGTTTGGCTTACTCAATCCACTTGAGGGCTATAGAGGAGAAGCAGAGCAGGAGGGGGAATTTATCTATCGCTATTCATCGCATACAAAAACTATTGTGCGCCTTCGCACCCCGCTTCTTAGAACGCCCAATGGCTTAGCCTTAAGCCCTGATGAGAAGATTCTCTATATTGCTGATAGTGAGCTAGCATATAATGTGAATGATAAGGGTTTGAAGCACCAAATACTTGCATATAACATTGATAAGGATAAGACATTGCGTAAGGGCAGGGTATTTGTGGTTATAGAATCTGGATTTCCTGATGGTATTAAGGTAGATAAGCAGGGCAATGTATGGTCAAGCAGCCAGAGTGGCATACAGGTTTTTAGCCCAAAGGGGAAGGTGATAGGAGAGATTATCTTACCTCAAGTGGTGGGTAACTTTGCCTTTAGCCTTAATGATGAGGCATTAGCAACCTTGCAAAAATAAGGCCTGCGTGCTACAAAAGACAAGCAAATGCGACTTTATGTAGCTTCTCTCTCAAAAATTTATGTATTTAGTCTCAAAGTGCAATCGGGGGTTAAGAGATAGGGGAAGCATATAGGGGTTGTTTTGTTTCTCCTTATTGGTGCTTGTGAGAGGAGAGCAGAGATAGCTATTTGTCAAGTATTAATACCGATACCCCACTTCTAGCCAAAATTGCCTGCCAACTTCATAGACAGGGATAGCCGTGCTAGTAGCATAGACTAGGGTATTAGAGCCGCTGGTAGTCGTCATATTTTGTGTATTCAATACGTTGTATATATCAAGATTCATAAATAATGTATTGCCCTTATAGACATTGACATCGAAACCTATCCGCATATCCCAAGTAAAAGCACCTTGAAAGCGCATTTTGCCATATTGCTGGAGGTTGCTATAATTAGGATTATACCCCGCACTCGTGCGAGTAAGTAGCACCATTCGCTCATATCCCGCTCTATATCTAAAAAAGTTATTCCATAGCCATTTAGTTTTCCAAATATTAAAGCTATGTGTGGTATTCAGTCGCAAGGTGTAAGGACGTGTGTAGTTATCCGTAGGTCTATTGCGATATTTGATAATCTCTCCATTATAAACAATATCATTATCATCAAAATATGCTTCATCTGCAGAAAAAAGATTATAAGTGCGTTTGGTGTTCGTGTAGTCAAATGCCAATAAATAGTGATGTTTCACCCCAAAAGTCTCTAGTGGTGTGATATTATTAAGTGTGAAGGTGATGATATCGCTTTGAGAGCTGCCATCATTGGTATAGAAATTATACGTATTGCTATATCCCGCAATAGCAGGGGCATTACCACTTGAAGTGCTTCTACTTCGTCTCATTATCTCATCTTTGCCCTCTCTATGAATGTATTTCAATGTCGCATTAAAAGCCCATAGATTTTGTGTAATCCCTATCATTAGCTCATCATCATAAGGCACATTGAGTTGGCTAAATTTTGTGCTAGAAGTGCGGTTATTATTTGGAGCAAAAACCCAATCATCTGTGCTAGAAGTGCGATTATACGTTCCTGCAGTTGTAGAGAGTGCGTCATAAAGTCGATAAGAAAATAAATTGCGTCCATAGTAGCGATTTGCTCCAAAGATAAAGGTGCTTTTATATGCTCTATTGGCTGGTGTAGTGTAATTCATTGAGAATCGAGGGGCTAGAGTATGCTTATCCATATAGTTATCGCCATCTAGCCTAAGCCCAAATCGTGTATTTATCTCTCCATATTGTTGCAAATAAAGCTTTATATCATCTTCTGCAAAAATTCCATAAGAAAAGGTATTGAGTTCCAATGTCCCCTTAGGCAGATAAAGATTCACAGCATTGAAATATTGTCCGCTCCAAGAAGATTGAGCGGTGGTTATAGGAGAAGCATTGCTACAAGCATAAAGCCCCAAATTATCAGCTCCAACAGGACAATTCATATTATTTGTATTTACAGGGTTACTAAATCCATAATAGTCGGTCAATCGATTGTTTGCAAGGCTTTGATAGCTTAGCTCCCCACCTATGCGAAAAGTATGTGAAGTTTTCCATATATCTAAAGGCTCAAAAGCCATATCGCTTTTGTAGGTTAATGTATTTTGTAGTTGGTCATTATCACCATAACCGCCTTCTCCTGCCCTCCCTGCAGAATTTATCGCCCAATTTTTTTCGCTACTTGCATACCAACTAAAAAAATAACTCGCATCGCTTCGCCTTGAGTTTTGCAAACGTGAATAACCTAAGTTATTTGTCCATAGTCCTAAACTCGTATCCCATAGAGCCTTTAGCCCTGCTTGCCAACCACCGCTTTGCATAGTGTAGTAGCTATTTTTAGCAACATTATTGTAATAAGTATTAAATTGCGGTATATAGCCGATATTTGCTTCTAGAGTAAAAGATTCTGTGGGATTATAATGGGCTTTGAGGTAGTAATTATCACTTATTCTTTTTTGCTCTCTTTGAGTATTAGCTTCTGCTGATGTTATGGTTGTATTAGCAGTGGCTATGGTGGAATAGGCATTGAGTGGAATATAGCTTCTTGTCGTGGAAAATGCTCCGATTAAACCTAAATTTTTTGTTATATAGCCCTCCACACTTGCTTTGATGAGGTGCTTTGTGAAATGAGGCTGATAGTTTTCATCACTTGAAGTGGCAAAGGCAGATTCTGCATTTTCGTGGATAAAGTATCGTGTGAATTTATCACTCGTGTATTGATAGCTAATGTTTCCGTGAAAGCCATCATTGCGAGGTTTGCGGATATTTGCCTCTACCACCCCACCGGTAAACCGCCCATAGGCTGCAGAGATATTAGAATCTTGCACAGAGACAGATTCTAAAAGTGAAGTATCGATATTGAAACCTTGACTCCTGCCGCTCTTTAAAGCAGCGGGACCATTTGTTGTGCCACCTGCTGGGTCTAGATCATTATTCATATTAAATCCATCAAGCTGGAAGTTATTTTGATAGAAAAGCCCTCCGCTTATGCTAATATTTGCAGGGTCGATTTCTCCGGGTGTGGTGCTTTTTAGCTGTGCGTTATCATATTGGACATTGGGAAGGATTCTAAGTATGCTTGTGATGTCTCCATTACCGCTAGGATTAGTCTCTAACATTTCTTGATTAATAGTCTCTCCACTTTGGTAGGTTTCTAAATCAGTGGGAGCAGTTACGACAGAAGTAGAGAGTTTGACTTGTCTTTGCGTATTTTTATCGCTTTTATCTTCTATATTTCTGGGGGGAGGGGGGACTTGCGCTAATTGCGAATCCTCATCGGCATAGATTACCACTTGAGACACAAGCATAAGTAGGGATAAGTTGATAGGATTTATTTTCATTCTTTTTACCCTAAAATTAAATTTTATGAATTCTAAAGATTTAATACTTAAATAAAAATTAAAAATAATTCTTATTTTATTATAATTGACGAGAGTTTTACTTTTTATTATCTTTTTTGCTATAAGCTATCATTTCTATACTAAAAAAAGGAGACTTACAATGCAAAAAGTTGGTTTATTTTACGGAAGTGATGGTGGCACGACACAAGAAGTAGCACAGAGAATCGCCGATAAATTGGGTGATTGTGAAGTATTTGATGTGGCTAAGGCTAAAGCTGATGATATAAAAGGCTTTAGCAATCTTATTTTGGCTACACCTACTTATGGTTCAGGTGATTTGCAAGATGATTGGGATAGTTTTCTTTCAGGCTTAGATGAGGGGGTATTCGCGGGGAAAACTATCGCGCTTGTGGGCGTTGGCGACCAAGAAGTATATAGTGATACATTCTGCAATGGTATCGCTGCGATTTATCAAAAAGTATCAAAGCAAGGCAAAATCATTGGGCAAACAAGCACAGATGGCTATACTTATGATGATAGCGAAGCGGTGGTAAATGGCAAGTTCGTGGGGCTTATCATCGATGAGGTGAATCAAGAGGATTTAAGCAATGATAGAATCCAAAATTGGGTAAATACTATCAAAGGTGCTTTTGCTTAAGATTTGCTTATAACTGCGCTTTACACTTCGTGCTCTATAGTTTTCTTGGGCAGTGCAAATACCTTTTCGCATTTATGTAGCCATAAGGCAGATTCTGTAAGGACAAAATGTATTAGTTTATGGCTAAGACGTTACCTTAGAAATTTATTAGGTGAGTTTTAAAGGTTAGATTCTTATGGCTACATTATCGTGATAGAATTTTGTATATTAATTTTCTTTATCCCCACCCCCATTTTTTGTTACTCTGAGCGTTTTGTATGGCAAATATCTTATATAGTCTTATTGCTTCTAAGCCTATGCCAGAAAGCCAAGTGCCAGAGCAGATTATAAATTATGAAATAAACGACATAAACGGATAGCTATCTCCTAGAAGTTATGAATCGACAATGTAGATTTTCATTTTTGTTATTCTCAAAAAGTGAGGGCGTTTATCCAATACTTATTTAAGCTTTAAGTGGAGGATATTTAAATTGTCTTGAAGTTGCTTTGATATGGTAGAATCTCTCACCCAAATATCAAAGGATAAAAATGAAATTTGTCATTTATGGCTTTATGTTGTGTGTGTGTGTTGCTAGCATATATGCTGAAATAGTCGCTGGTGTGGCTTTACGGGTGAATGGACACGCAATTACATTATATGAGATTCAATCTTTGCAGGCACAACGTAAAATCTCTAGGCAGGCAGCTATTGACTTTCTAATTAATGAGCGATTAAAAGATGATGAAATCGAACGTTTTAAAATCAATGTAGATGATTTTAAAATTGATGAGGAAATTGCGCTAATTGCTGCAAATGCTAATCTTAGCAAAGAACGGCTTTTAAGCAAAGTAACCCGTGAGGGAATGAGCTTACAGGAATATAGGGCAGAGGTCAAAAAGCAGTTGCAAACCAAAGAACTTATGCAACGAATCCTCGCTTCTAATATCAGTATTTCAAGTGAAGAAGAGTTGCTCAAATACTATACTCATCATAAAAGTGAATTTATGGTTCCATCACAAGTAAGTGTGGTGCGTTATCTTGCACAAAATGAAGCTGATTTGGAAAAGGCGATGAGTGCGCCCAAGCAAAGTGTGCAAGGGGTGCAGAAGTTTAATGAAACTATCGCACTCTCTTCTCTCACTCCGCAAATTGCGCAAATCTTCATACATACCCCTAATAATGAATTTACCCCCGTGCTCACCACAGGAGGTAATGGCTATGTAAGTTTTTTGATAAAAGAGAGGCTAGGTGAGAAAATACTTAATTTTGAAGAAGCCAAAGGACTTGTAAGTCAAAAAATTATGGCACAAAAAGAGCAAAGTATCATAAAAGAACATTTTAATAAGATTCGCTCAAGTGCTAATATCATTACTCTAAGAGAATAGCGATGTTTTCTTATACTGACCCACTTGTTGGTATTGTTATACTTGTTAGTATTGTTGCAATAGCAATTCTGCTTGATTACTACCGCAATCGTTACAAAGAAAGACAAAAAGAAACTTCCCTTAAAAATCTTGCAAAATCCTATGAGTTTATAGGGCTTAGAGAGGGTGTAGAGGAGTTTCTTAGGCTTTCTCAAAATCCTATCCCCACCTTGCAATTTATCGCCAATGCCTATATCCAAAGTGGCGATACGCAAGAAGCTATTAAGATTTATCTAAGTATTTTGGAAAATTTAGAGCATTCTAAAGAGGGCGCTAAGTCAAAGGTTGAAATATTACAGAATCTTGGGAGTGCCTATTATGCCGCTGGATTCTTGCAAAGGGCAAAAAATATTTTTTTGGAGATTCTTAAAAATTATCCTAAAAATCCACAAGTGCTGATTTATCTGCTAAAAACCTATGAGCGTTTGAATGAGTATGAAAATGCCATTGACGCACTTGAGTGTATTGAGGAGATTTATGAAAATGATCCTTCAAGCAGAAATGAGCGGTTTTTTTATGCTATTGGGCTAAATAAGTTATATCTCCACACATTATTATTAATTAATAGCCATAATATACCTCTTGCAAGCAAGATAAGCAAATTATCTAAGATGAAAGATAAAGAACCAAAGCTTGAGAGGATTATTCTTGCATTTTTCAAAGATACCAACCACTCGCTTTTTTGGGAAGAAGTGCTAAAAAGCCACAATATAGCAAAATTGCTTGATATTTTATGGCAGTTTGAGAGGGTAGATGTGCCACTAGAATCTATCACACACAAGGAGATTGCTGATGTGTATCGTGCAAAAGGCTGGATAGTGGATAATCAAAGTTGCAGTATGTTTGAGCTAGAAAATATGAGAATCTTAAAGCAGTATTCCGCTTTGGCAGTGGATTTAGACTTTGAATATCGCTGCCATAGCTGTAAACATATCTTTCCTTTTGAAAATGCGCGATGTTCGCATTGTGGAGAATTGCTTAATAGTGATGTTCTGTGTAAAATACGAAAGATTGATAATGAAGCAAGTTACCCTATATTGTGATGGAAGCGCACTTGGGAATCCCGGCGCAGGCGGCTGGTGCGGAATTCTTTCTTTTGGGGATAAACAGAAGATTCTTACCGGCGGAGAACCTCATACGACGAATAATCGTATGGAGCTTTTAGCTGTTATAGAATCTCTTAAAGCACTCAAAGAGCCGTGCATCGTGCATTTATATAGCGATTCCCGCTATGTGTGTAATGGCATTAATGAGTGGCTCACAAAATGGGTGGCAAAGCAGTTCAAAGATGTAAAGAATCCTGATTTATGGCAAAGTTATATACAAGCTGCTATGCCCCATCAAGTCATCGCGCATTGGGTGAAAGCCCACGCGGGTGTGCCACAAAATGAGCTTTGCGATAAACTCGCTAAACAATCTGCTCAAGCATTTCTTAATAAAGGAGATATATGACCAATATAAGATTACCTAAAGATTCGTATTTGCTTGAAAATACAATTGGCTATCATTTTAAAAACAAAAGACTTTTACTTGAAGCCCTCACACATAAAAGTTGCAAAAAGCCCTATAATAATGAGCGGCTAGAATTTCTAGGTGATGCGGTGCTGGACTTGCTTGTGGGAGAATATCTATTTAAAAAATTGCCTCGTGCTAGAGAGGGAGAGCTAAGCAAGCTTCGTGCTTGTATTGTAAATGAAACGGGTTTTATGAGGCTTGCTAAATCTATTAATCTAGGTGATTTTATTTATATTTCACAAGCTGAAGAGAATAATAATGGACGAGAGAGAGATTCTATTCTCTCAAATGCGTTTGAAGCTCTTATGGGAGCTATTTATTTAGAATCTCATCTTCGATATCTTAGTAAAATTGTTTATCATCTCCTTGAATCAAACTATGCAAAAATTGATTTGCCCTCACTCTTTACAGATTATAAAACTGCCCTGCAAGAGATTACCCAAGCATTATTTCACGAAGTGCCCACTTATACGCTTATTGGTCAAAATGGTCCTGATCATAGAAAAGTCTTTGAGATTGCACTTCATATCCGTGGCATAGAATATGCACGTGAAATAGGGCATTCAAAAAAAGAAGCCCAACAAAAATGCGCACAAATTGCTTATGAAAAGATTTTACAAGAAACTCATATTAAGGAGCCTAAATGAATACCTTTGGAGTGGCATTTCGTGTAAGTACTTTTGGGGAATCTCACGGCGAGGGCATAGGCTGCGTGATTGATGGTGTGCCTGCGGGATTATACATTGATGAAGCATTTTTAGAATCTGCTATGTGTGAGCGTGCACCCGGACGCAATGCGTATAGCACACAACGTAAAGAGCCAGACAAAGTGCAGATTCTAAGCGGAGTGTTTGATGGGGTAAGCACAGGTGCACCCATAGGACTATGGATAGCCAATACTTCTAGTAAGAGCAGTGATTATGCAAATATTAAAGACATTTTCCGCCCCGGACACGCTGATTATACATATTTTAAAAAATATGGCATTAGGGATTATCGCGGTGGAGGGCGTAGCTCCGCACGTGAGAGTGCAGCGAGGGTAGCCGCAGGAGCTATCGCGCAAATGCTCCTTAAAGAATGCAATATTAAGGTAGAGAGTGGAATCTATGCTATTGGCGATATTAGTGCGACACAATATGATTTTAGCTATGCAAAGCAAAGTGATATTTTTGCATTGGATAAAACGTGTGAAACAGCACAAAAGGCATTGATTGAAAAGGCTAAAAAGATGCACAATAGCATTGGTGGAGTGGCATTTATCCGTGCAGAGGGCATTCTTGCGGGATTAGGTGAGCCGCTTTATCATCGCTTAGATGGGGCGCTAGGGGCAGCATTAATGGGGCTTAATGCTATCAAAGCGGTAGAAATTGGCGATGGGGTGCGTTCAAGTATGCAATATGGCAATGAGCATAATGATGAGATGAGCAAAGAGGGCTTTATGAGTAATCACAGCGGGGGCATTTTAGGCGGTATTAGCAATGGCAATACACTTTTGCTAAAGGCCTATTTTAAGCCCACGCCGAGCATTTTTATCCCACAACAAACGCTCGATACACAAGGTGAGGAGCAAATATGCCATATCAAAGGACGGCACGATCCTTGCGTGGCAGTGCGTGGCAGTGTAGTGGCTAAGGCGATGGTAGCGCTCGTATTAGCTGATATGCTACTTTTGCATACCACTTCGCAATTATCCTTTATCAAAAAGGTTTATGAATGTTTATAGTTGTTTAAAGCAAGAAGATTCTATAATTTTAGGCTTAATAAGGAGCGAGTATGATAACACTTAAAGAAGCGTTAAACAAAAGCGAGGGCGAACTCAAGGAGATAAAAGCCTCTCTTATACAAAAGGCAAAAGAAAAGATAGAACTTAACGCCTATATTGGCGAGATTATAGAGAGTGGTAGCGGTGTGCCTATCCTCATTAAAGATAATATTAATGTGAAAGGTTGGGAGATTACTTGTGCGAGTAAGATTCTAAAAGGCTATATTTCCCCATATAACGCACACGTAATCACGCGATTGCACGAGAATAGAATGTGTGCTTTTGGACGTGCGAATATGGACGAATTTGCAATGGGTAGCACGAGCGAATCGAGCTGCTATGGAAGGGTGAAAAATCCCCTTGACACCTCGCGAGTGCCCGGTGGCAGCAGTGGAGGAAGTGCGGCAGCTGTGGCAGCAGGGATTGCCATCGCGTCATTAGGGAGCGATACAGGAGGTTCGATCCGCCAACCAGCAGGATACTGCGGCTGTGTAGGGTTAAAGCCAAGCTATGGGCGAGTAAGCCGCTATGGTTTAGTGGCATATAGCTCAAGCCTAGACCAAATAGGACCTATCACGCAAAATATAGAAGATGCGGCATTGCTCCTTGATGCCATTAGTGGATATGACAAGAGAGATTCGACAAGTGCTAGTCTCCCGTCCCTTAATACCTTCAAAGACTTAGATTCTAATGCACGTTATAAAATCGCCGTGCTAAAAGATTTTTTAAAAGACGCTACACCACAAGTGCAAAAAGCCTATTATCAAAGCATTAAAGTCTTAGAATCTATGGGGCATAGCATTGTGGAAAAATCTATGCTTGATACGCGCTATCATATCTCTACCTATTATATTATCTGCACAGCAGAGGCAAGCTCGAATCTCGCGCGTTTTGATGGGATTCGCTATGGGAGTCGTGCTCAAGGAGATAATCTCAAAGATGTGTATTTTAATACTCGCTCGGCTTATTTTGGCGAGGAAGTCAAACGTCGTATTTTGTTAGGAAGCTTTGTTTTAAGCAGCGGATATTATGATGCTTATTATCTTAAAGCCCAGCAAGTGCGGCAAAAGATTTGTGCAGAATATGAGGGGATTCTCAATGAATGCGATGCGATTTTACTGCCTATCGCCCCTAGTGTCGCTCCTAAATTTGGCGCGTCGCATTCTCCCTTAGAGATGTATTTAAGTGATATTTATACTATTGGGGTAAATCTAGCGGGATTACCGGCATTATGTATGCCTGTAGATAAAGATGAAAATGGTTTAAGCATAGGTATGCAGCTTATTGGCGCAAAATTTAAGGAGCAGATAATCCTTAATGCTGCTTATGGATTAGAAAAAGCACTTGCTTAAAGGAGTTAAGAAATGAAAATTACGCAAAAAGCTCTTACATTTGAAGATGTCTTGCTTGTCCCTGCATATTCGCAGATATTGCCCCAAGAAGTCAATACCCAAACGATGTTAAGCAAGAATATTGCCCTTAATATTCCCCTTGTGAGTGCGGCGATGGATACAGTTACAGAATATCGCACAGCCATTGCGATGGCGCGATTAGGGGGGATTGGGATTATCCATAAAAATATGGATATTGCCTCTCAAGTCGAGCAGATTAAACGTGTGAAAAAGAGCGAAAGCGGTGTGATTGTCGATCCTATCTATATACGTGCGGATAGTACATTAGCCGATGCTAAGGCGATTACAGATAATTATAAGATTTCAGGTGTACCTGTTGTCGATGAGTATGGCAAACTCATTGGCATCTTAACAAACCGCGATGTGCGATTTGAACACGATTTGAATAAACTCGTGGGTGATTTGATGACAAAAGATTCTCTTGTAACGGCTAAGGTTGGCACGACTTTAGAAGAGGCAAAGGAGATTATGCACAAAAATAGAATCGAAAAGCTCCCTATTGTCGATGAAAACTACACGCTTAAAGGGCTTATCACCATTAAAGATATTCAAAAACGTATAGAATACCCAAACTCTTGCAAGGATAGCTTTGGGCGGCTAAAGGTGGGCGCGGCTATTGGAGTGAAGCAGTTTGAGAGGGCTGAAGCAGTCACTGATGCAGGGGCTGATGTGCTTGTGTTAGATTGTGCACACGGGCATTCTGTCAATGCGATTAAAACATTAGAAAAGATTAAATCTAAACTTGTGATTGATGTTATCGTAGGTAATGTCGTAACAGCTGAAGCTACAAGGGATTTAATCAATGCAGGAGCAGACGCGGTAAAGGTAGGCATAGGACCGGGTAGCATTTGCACTACGCGGATTGTGGCGGGTGTGGGTATGCCTCAAATTTCTGCAATTGATGCGTGCGCACAAGTGGCAAAGCAGCACAATGTACCTATTATCGCCGATGGAGGTATAAAGTATTCAGGTGATATTGCTAAAGCCATAGCCGTAGGGGCTTCAAGTGTGATGATAGGCAGCCTCATTGCTGGCACAGAAGAATCCCCAGGAGATTTAATCATCTATCAAGGCAGACAATATAAAGGTTATCGTGGTATGGGAAGTATGGGGGCGATGACAAGGGGCAGTGCGGATAGGTATTTCCAAGAAGGCACAGCACAGGATAAGCTTGTGCCTGAAGGCGTGGAGGGGCGAGTGCCATATCGAGGCAAGGTCGGCGATGTGGTGCATCAGCTCGTGGGTGGGCTGAAGTCATCAATGGGCTATCTAGGGAGTAAGGATATTCCTACATTATGGGAGAGGGCGGAATTTGTAGAGATTACTTCTGCGGGATTGAGGGAATCTCACGTGCACGATGTAGATATTACCAAAGAAGCCCCCAATTATCACGGCTAAGGAGCGGATATGCCAAATACACAAGATTCTATCTTTGATAGCACCACCACAGAGGAGCAAAGAAATGATAATACTGCCAATGGGCAGGATTTTGAAAACTTGATTGAAAAGGCAAAAGTTGTCTTAAACAAGCTAAACTCCCAAGAAATCACATTAAAAGAATTTTTAGCCCTTTATGAAAGCGGTATGCAAAGCCTAAAAAGTGCGGAGGAAATCCTAGAAAAAGCGAAGTTGCAATACCAAGAATTTAAAGAATAGCCCTTATGGAGCTTGTCGCTTACATCACAGAGCCTAATAGCGTCGCTGTATTTTTGCTACTACTCGCACGTTTTGGTGGGGTGTTTGCGTTTTTCCCTTTTTTTGATAATCAGCTTATTAGCATTAATGTTCGCGCAGCAATGGTGTTTTTTATGAGCGTGGCGTTTTTTCCCCTAGTCAATACGCAACTGCCCGATATCAGTATGGAGGAGTTTATCGTTGCAGTTTTGTTTGAAGTAATGTTAGGCTTTATGGCTTCTATTTGTTTGCAAATTGTGTTTGCTATGCTTAGTTTTGGCGGGGAGCTTATCAGCTTTACTATGGGGCTTACTATGGCGAGTGCTTATGACCCTGTGAGTGGGGCGCAAAAGCCTATCATTGCGCAACTCATTGCGATTTTAGGACTGCTTATCGCATTAAGCCTAGATTTTCATCATACGATTTTTCTTATCATCTCTCATAGCCTTAGTGCCACGCCTTTAGGGGGATTTGTCTTTGAACCAAAGAGTGTGGCATATTTTGTTAAGGCTTTTGGTAATATTTTTGCTGTGGGATTCTCTATGGCTTTCCCTGTGTTAGCCATTATTCTGCTTTCTGATGTGATTTTTGGTATGATTATGAAGACCCACCCGCAATTCAACCTTCTTGCCATAGGATTCCCTGTAAAAATCGCCATTGCTTTTGTCGTGCTGATCCTTACCATTTCTACAATTATTTATACATTCAAAAATGAGCTAAAAAATGCCTTTCTTGCGGTAGGCAAACTCTTTTTGGGGCAGTAAAGTAATCCCTATAAAAGATTTTTGCGCAAAATCACTACACATTCTCTATGATGTGTATAAGGGAATTGGTCAAAAAGCCCAAATCGCGCAATACTATGCGTTTGTAAAAGGATAGATAAATCTTGTGTGAGAGTGCTAGGATTGCACGAAATGTAGATAATGCTAGGAAAACGTTGTAAAAATGCTAAAATTGCTTTATCACCTACACCGCTGCGAGGTGGGTCGATTAGCACACACTCAATATTAAAAGATGCAATATCCACATCTTTAAGGCGAAAAAAGGCACGTTCCCCACATAAAGCTTGTATACTTTCACGCGCATTAAGCCGCACGGGGGTAATGTTTGTAATATGATTTTGTGTCATATTGTCTTTAAGCAGGGCGATAGCGGATTTTACTACTTCTGTGGCTAACACCTTTCTAAAAAATGCAGACAATATCAAAGTGAAATTCCCACTCCCACAATAAATCTCCAAAGCATCGCAAATAGGCTTAGGATAGAGTTTTTGCAGCGATGAGGCGACAAATTCAAGCATTTTAAGATTAATAAGCGGGTTTGGTTGACTAAAAGCTCCCTCTTGCTTAAAATATTGATAATGATAAGTGCCATTCAAGAGACTTAGAGATTCACATATATAAGTTTTGCCTAATACACACTTTTGATTTTTGCTGCGTCCAACGATATGCAATGGCACATTGAGTGCTTTTGTAAGCCTATATTGCGCTTTTTGTGCCGCTTCTTCCCATAGAGAATCTAAATGCTTATGATAAATGAGTGTGATAATCACCTCATCTTGCATACTGCACAGCAGATTACACGCATAAAGCTTGTGATGAAGGATTTGATTGTGTTGTAATATATCAAGCAGGAGTGGGAAGAGGCTTTGCAAAATGGGGAGTAAAATCGGGCATTGTGTAATGGGGACTTTATGGGCAGATTCTAAGGCACTCATTGCAAAGTGCATTGTGCCATTATCGTGATAAATCCGCCATTCCGCACGAGCGCGAAAGCCACTCTCTAGAGAATCAAAGCTTTCAATCCTCACATTTTGTTTATTGAGTAAGGGGTAAAATTCCTGTGTGGTTTGCGCAATTTTGCCTTCAAACTGCTGCTTATAGCTTAAGGCAGTGTTATTACACCCGCCACAAATGCCAAAATGCGCACATTCCATCTTTGCAGCTACTTAAATCCCTGCACGAGATTCCCAATGAGTAGATTCCACCCATCAACTAGCACAAATACTAGAATTTTAAAAGGGAGGGAAATCATCACTGGCGGGAGCATCATCATACCCATTGCCATAAGCACGGAGCTAATTACCATATCAATGACCAAGAAGGGCAGATAGAGTAAAAAACCTATCCAAAAGGCAGTTTTTAGCTCACTTATCATAAAGGCGGGTATTAGCACACTAAGAGGTACATCATCGACACTTTGGGGATTCTCAAGGTGGCGGATTCTAAAAAATAGCGCGAGGTCTTTCTCACGTGTGTTTTTAATCATAAAATCTTTAAATGGCACAATGGCGCGCTCAAATGCCTCATCATAGGAAATCTGCTTCTCTGTATAGGGCTTAATGCCTACTTCATAGCTTTTAGTTACTACTGGCTCCATAATAAAAAAAGTCAATACAAGCGCGAGGCTTACAAGGATTTGCGTAGGAGGAGACTGCTGTGTGCCAAGTGCGGTGCGTAAAAAAGCAAAAACAATAACAATACGTGTGAAGCTTGTCATCACAAGCACAAGGGAAGGCGCAAGCACAAGTAGAGTAATGATAAGGACGATATTAAGTGTTGTAACAAGCTCGGTAGGCTCTTGTGGTGCAGTAATAGATAAGTCTACTGAAGGCAGCACGGGATTATTAGGGAGCGATGGGACAGAGGGGATACTTGAAGGTGATGGAAGCACAGGTGTGATATTAGAGCTTGGTTCAGCTGATAAAAAACACACGCAAATGCAATATATCCATAAAAGTTTTTTCAAAATCACTCCCAAATCGAAAGAATAAAGGGCGTATTATAAAATTTTGTGTGTTAAAATTACATAAATCAAGGTTTGTATCTTGCTATGCTTAAAGGAAGTGTATGAATATATCAATAGTGATTCTTGCAGCAGGAGCTGGCACACGAATGAAGTCAAACACGCCAAAGGTGCTTCATAGAATCTGTGGCAAGGCAATGCTGTTTTATAGTATTGATGAGGCATTGTATTTAAGCGATGATGTGCATATCGTGCTTTATCACCAAGAAAACCTTATCAAAGAATCTGTGCTTAAAGCCTATAAAATAGCCTATGATGAAAAAAGGTTACATTTTCACACACAAGATCATATCAATTTTCCCGGCACAGCAGGGGCACTGATGCAAGGAGGCAGGGGCGCAGAATGCAAAAAACCCTTTTGCTACAAATATGATGAGGTGCTTATCCTTAATGGAGATATGCCTCTTATCTGCTCACATACGCTTCAAGCCCTATGTGCTAATAATGCGCCCATTGTAATGAGTGTGCTGCATTTAGACAATCCTAATGGCTATGGGCGTGTGGTGATAGAAAATAATGCTGTGCAAAAAATCATCGAACAAAAAGATGCAAATGCACGAGAGTTATTGATTAAAGATGTAAATGCGGGGGTGTATAAGATTCACAAAAGCATATTGGAGAAGTATTTAGCGCGTATTAGTAATACAAATGCACAAAAGGAATTTTACCTCACTGATGTGATTTTTTATGCCAAGCAGGATAATGTATCCATTGCCGCGTTGATAGTAGAGGAAGCAGAATTTATGGGGGTGAATTCTAAGGTGCAGTTAGCCAATGCACAAGAGGTAATGCTCACTCGCTTAAGAGATGCTGCAATGGAGCAAGGCGTGATAATGCACCTGCCTCATACCATTTATATAGAATCTCAAGTGCGATTTTATGGAGAATGTATCATCGAGCAAGGAGTGCAAATACTCGGGGAATGCGAGATTAGAGATGCTCACATTAAAGCTCATAGCGTGATTGAGCAAAGCATTATAGAATCAAGCGATATAGGGCCTCTAGCTCATATCCGCCCTAAAAGTCATATCAAAAATACGCATATTGGTAATTTTGTTGAAACTAAGGCGAGTAACCTCAATGGCGTTAAGGCAGGGCATTTAAGCTATTTGGGGGATTGTGAGATTGATAGCGGGAGCAATATTGGCGCGGGAGTGATTACCTGTAATTATGATGGCAAGGCAAAGCATAAGAGCATTATAGGCAAAAATGTATTTGTGGGAAGTGATGTGCAGCTTGTCGCCCCTGTGAAAATTGCTCAAAATACGCTTATTGGTGCAGGTAGCACGATTACAAAAGACACACAAGAGGGGGATTTGGTGCTTTCACGCACACCGCAAAAACATATCAAAAATGGCTATTTTACATTTTTTAACAAAAAACCATAAGGAGCAAGTATGAATAGCATTATCCTCAATGGCAAAGCATATCCATTAGATACAAACTGCACGATTCTAACGCTCATAGAGCATTTAGGCATAGCTCATAAGGCAATGGCAATAGCTATTAACACACAGGTGGTAAAAAAAGACTTGTGGGAAAGCTATGTGTTGCAAAATGGCGATGAAGTGGAGATTTTAGACTTTGTTGGCGGTGGGTGAATGCGGCAAATAGCGATAATATGGCTTTTTTGTGCCTTATGTATCAATATCGTATTTGCTTGCACTGGGGATTGCAAGGCTTGTCATGCAAACCTAGACTATAAAAATGATATAAGACACGCTCCTATGCTTGTGTGTAAAAGCTGTCATACAGAGGCAAAAATGGCGCAAATTGATATGGGAAGCTGTGGGGAAGACTGCTTTGCCTGTCACGATATGCGCAAGATTCAAACACCCATCCTTGCAAAAGAGCATATCGTGCTAAATAGCTGTATTCAGTGTCATACCAAACTTTCCAATTCGCCACTTAGCACCGGAGAAAATATTTTTCAAAAAGGCATAAAAAGCTTTAGCAATGGACTTTTAGCTCCTTAAGATTCTATAACATTACAATATCTGCAAAAATGAGAATAACACAGAGAAAATATAAAAAAACTTTAATCTTTATTTGCTTATAATGTAGGCTCACCTTTTTAAAATAACCACAAGATAGCCCTTGTGTTAGCTTAATAGGTCAAACTACAAACAGGAGAACATATGCGAGAGGATAAGATAATTGAGAGTTACACAGGAGTAACGCCTCAAAGAAAAAAAAGTAATGTCCCAGCAAGGCTTGATTTTTGGCAAAGTGCGACAGGATTGTTTTTGGGGCTATTCATGTTAGCTCACTTGCTTTTTGTGTCCAGCATTCTTATCAGCAAGGAAGCGATGTATAAGGTTACAAAGTTCTTCGAAGGAAGTATGATTTTTGGTGAAGCAGGTGAGCCAAGGATTGTTTCCGTAATTGTTGCCATTGTTATCATTGTGCTTGTAGCACACGCATTTTTAGCAATGAGAAAATTTCCTATTAACTACAAGCAATTCCTCGCACTCCGTGTTCATAAGGACTTAATGAAGCACGGCGATACGACATATTGGGTAATCCAAGCAGCTACAGGTTTTGCTATATTTTTCCTTGCTATGCCACATGTATTTATTATGCTTACTCAGCCAGAAAATATTGGTCCTAGTGCATCTGCATATAGATTTTATCACCAAGATTTTTATCTTCTTTACGCGCTCTTGCTTTTCGCGGTTGAGTTTCACGGCTCTATTGGGCTTTATAGGCTTTGTATTAAATGGGGTTGGTTTGAAGGTTTAGGTATAAAAACTTTGCGAGCTATTAAACTTGCTCTTACTATTTTCTGCCTTGTGCTTGGTATCGCGTCATATATTGCTTATATGCAAATTGGACACGGACTAGATAGTAGCAAAAGCATAGAAGAATACAGAATCTTAGATGAGCACACACAAGGAAAAGGAGAATAAATGAAGGTAGTATATAGTGATGCCTTAATTATTGGAGGTGGTTTGGCAGGACTTAGGGCTTCTATAGCAGCACAACAAGTAGGCTTAAACACGATTGTATTATCTCTCGTACCGGTGAAAAGAAGCCACTCTGCTGCGGCTCAAGGTGGTATGCAAGCAAGTCTAGGAAACTCTGTAAAGAGTGATGGAGACAATGAGGATTTACACTTTGCAGATACTGTGAAGGGAAGTGATTGGGGTTGTGATCAAGATGTAGCAAGAATGTTTGTTACCACAGCTCCTAAGGCGATTCGTGAGTTAGCAGGATTTGGTGTGCCCTGGACGAGAATCCAAAAGGGAGATAGACCTGCGGTAATTAATGGTGAAAAGGTAACTATTACCGAAGATGACTTTAGACACGGCTATATCCATTCACGTGACTTTGGCGGCACAAAAAAATGGCGCACTTGCTATACAGCAGACGCTACCGGACATACTATGCTTTATGCAGTGGCTAATGAAGCCTATAAGCTTGGTGTGGATATCCAAGACAGAAAAGAAGCCCTCTCACTCATTCATCAAGATGGCAAATGCTATGGTGCTGTGGTGCGGGATTTAGTAACAGGTGAGCTTTCTGCATATGTTTCTAAAGGCACTCTTCTTGCCACAGGTGGCTATGGTAGAGTGTATCGCAATACCACAAATGCCGTGATTTGTGAAGGCACAGGGGCGGCAATTGCTATGGAGACAGGTGTGGCGAAGCTTGGCAATATGGAGGCAGTGCAGTTCCACCCCACCCCGCTTGTCCCTAGCGGAATCTTACTCACTGAGGGTTGTCGTGGTGATGGTGGTGTGCTACGTGATGTTGATGGCTATCGTTTCATGCCTGATTATGAGCCAGAAAAGAAAGAATTGGCAAGTAGAGATGTGGTTTCACGAAGAATGCTTGAGCATATACGCAATGGCAAGGGTGTTAAATCCCCTTATGGCGATCATTTGTGGCTTGATATTTCTATCTTAGGACGCGCACACGTGGAGAGAAACTTGCGTGATGTGCAGGATATTTGCAAGACATTTGCTGGAATCGATCCTGCTACACCGGGTGTTTGGGCGCCCGTAAGACCAATGCAGCACTATTCTATGGGTGGTGTTCGCACAAACTATAAGGGAGAGACTCATCTCAAAGGCTTATTTGCAGCGGGTGAAGTGGCTTGCTGGGATTTGCACGGATTTAATAGACTTGGTGGAAACTCTGTGAGTGAGGCCGTGGTATCAGGTATGATTATTGGTGAATACTTTACAGAACATTGTCAAGGGGCACAAGTTGATGTGCAAACTTCCACACTTGAAAAATTTGTCCAAAAGCAACAAGATTATCTTAGTGCATTGCTCAATAGCACAGGCAATGAAGATGTCTATGTGTTAAAAAATGCGATGAAAGATATTATGGATAATGATGTAGGGATTTTCCGCGATGGCAAAAGTTTGCAAGAAGCTGTTAATAAGCTTGAAGAGCTTTATAAACGAAGTAAGAATATTCGTGTGCAAAATAAGAAAATGCACAATAACCCTGAGCTTGAAGATGCTTACCGCACACCAAAAATACTTAAAATTGCGCTATGCGTAGCAAAAGGTGCGCTTGATAGGACAGAATCTCGTGGTGCGCACACACGTGAAGATTATCCAAAACGAGATGATGCAAATTGGCTAAAACGCACTCTCACAAGCTGGGAAAACCCAAATCAAACGTTACCAACGGTAACGTATGAAGATTTGGACATTATGAAAATGGAAATCGCGCCGGGATTCCGTGGGTATGGAGCTAAGGGTATGATTATAGAGCACCCAAATAGTGCGATTCGTCAAGCTGAAATTGACAAAATCACGCAAGAAATCCAAGCTAAAGGTGGCGATAGATACGCTTTGCAAGAAGCTTTAATGCCCTTCAATCTCCAGCCAAAATTTAAAGCAAGAAATCAACGATTAGGAGACAAACAATGAGTGCAGCAACACAACAAAGAGGAAGAATACTAACTATTCGAGCATTGAAGTTTGACCCACAAAGTGCGGTCTCAAAGCCACATTTTCGCGAATACCAAATAGAAGAAGCACATTCTATGACGGTTTTTATCGCATTGGGTATGATTAGAGAGCAGCAAGACCCGGATTTAAGCTTTGACTTTGTGTGCCGTGCAGGGATTTGCGGAAGCTGCGCGATGATGATTAATGGACGCCCACGTCTTGCGTGTAAAACACTCACACAGGATTTCGCTGATGGCATTATTACACTTATGCCACTTCCTGCATTTAAGCTTATTAAAGATTTGAGCGTGAATACAGGCGAATGGTTTGCGGGTATGACAAAACGGGTAGAGAGCTGGATACATACACAGCACGCCCCTGATATTTCTAAACTTGAAATGCCTATTGAGCCTAATGTAGCCGATGAAATCTTTGAGCTTGATAGATGTATTGAATGTGGCTGTTGTATCGCAAGCTGTGCAACTAAAGTAATGAGAGATGATTTCGTAGGTGCTGCGGGTATGAATAGAATCGTGCGTTTTATGATTGATCCACACGATGAGCGAACTGATGAGGATTATTATGAACTTGTGGGTAATGATGATGGTGTATTTGGCTGTATGAGCCTTATTGCTTGCCATGATACCTGTCCTAAAGAACTCCCATTGCAAAGCAAAATCGCTTATTTGCGTCGCAAAATGGTAAGTGTAGGTTTGAAGAAATAATCTTTTGCCCCTTTTTATAGAGGGGTAGATTCTAAGATGACTTTTATGCACTTTATACATTTCATACAATCTACTTTCCTTTCATCAACGAATATCGCTCTTTTTACTCTTGTATGCCTTTTTGTTTTTGCTGGTTGTTCCTCGATTGTAGCATCGACTAAAGACATTAAAGATCCCTTAATGCTTTCCTCTAATCCCCCGCCCATCTTTGACCCGCTAACAAGTAACATTGCCGCGCCTCATATTAAAATACTTAAAAACAATCCCACACTTACAGGCGGGGTGCTTGTAAGTGATGGTGTTGATGCGTTTTTAAGCCGTGCCTACCTCGCTCGTATGGCAAAAAAAAGCATTATTTTGCAAACTTATATTTACAAAAATGATATGGCTTCTCGTATCCTTATGCACGAGATTTGGCTTGCTGCTCAAAGGGGCGTTATTATCAAATTGCTTATTGATGATAATGGACTAGATTCTGATTTTTCAGATATTATCGCCCTTGATAGCCATCCTAATATTGAAGTAAAGATTTTTAACCCTTATAAAAATCGCTCAAGGATTCTGCGCTATCCGGAAATGGTCTTTGACTTTGATAGAATCAATCATCGTATGCATAACAAACTTTTTATTGTTGATGATATAGCTCTTATTATCGGTGGGCGCAATATTGCAGATAATTATTTTGACCAAAATATTGATGTGAATTTTGTGGATACTGATGTGCTTTTTGTTGGCAAAGTAGCAAAGGATGCTAAAGACAATTTTTATGAATATTGGAATTTTCACCGCTCTATTCCCGTCTCGCTCCTGCCGCTTAAATCCTCCATTAAAAAATTTAAAGCTTCTATGGAAAAAATCAAGGCTAATCCACAATGGGAGCGATACGAAGAAGAAATACACACGCTCATAGACAAATATAATAATAAAACATTGTATTGGGGCAATGCTACATATATTGGTGATGCTCCGCAAAAAGTGCAAGATACTCAAACGCCAAAGCCTATTGCAAAGGCACTTGTGGAGATTCTAAATCGCACAAATAATAATCTCTACATCTCTGCTGCCTACCTCGTGCCGGGTAAAGAGGGTATGAAAATCTTTGAAACACTTCTTGCTTCGGGTATAGAGGTGCAGATTCTCACCAATTCTCTTGCTTCTACTGATTCACTTGTCGTATATGGCGCGTGGGAGAGGTATCGCAATGCCCTTGTGAAAGGCGGCGCACAAGTATATGAGTATCAATATTTAGGCAAGGGCAAATCAAAGCTTAGGGACAAAATCTCAAAGTCTAAGGCTTCTTTGCATAGCAAAAGTATCGTATTTGATGATACTATTACGTGGATTGGGAGCTTTAATCTTGACCCACGCTCAATTTATCTTAATACAGAATCTGTGGTGATTTTTGATAATCCACAATTTGCTAAAGCCCTTAAGGCTGATTTGATTGAAGATATGGAAGATGCGTGGAAAGTATATGAAAATCACGGAAAAACATATTGGGAGGGAGAACACGAGGGTAAAATACAAACGCTTAGCTACCCACCAGATACAAGCATTTGGACACGTATGCTTAAAGCACTCTCAAAGCTCTTGCCTGAAAATCAAATCTAAGCTTTAATCCCCACACATAAGGGCAGTAGCTAAATATACGGCCCTTATGCTTTTTGCTCTTTTTTGATGATTTGTCCCTCTCGTAAATGTATTACTTCATCGGCAAGCTCTATCGTACTGGGGCGATGGGCTACGATAATAATAATTTTATCTTTTCTTAAAGCCTTGATACTTTCCTTAATCGCCTCTTCTGTTTGTGCATCAAGGGCGGAAGTTGCTTCATCAAAGATAAGCACTTCAGGATTCTTATAAATCGCTCGTGCGATGGCGATTCTCTGTCTTTGCCCACCACTTAAATTCGTGCCAAACTCATCAAGAATCGTATGTATGCCCTCACTCATTGCTGCTACAAAATCCCAAGCGTGAGCGAGTTTGAGCGCTTCAATAGCCCTTTTTTCATCTATCTCTCCACCATAGGCTACATTATTTAAAATACTATCGCGGAAAATAAAGATTCTCTGCGTAACCACTGCCATATTATCGCGCACACTCTTTTGCGTATAGTCCTTGATAGGCTGATTGTTGATATATATCTCTCCGTTACTAGCATCATAAAGACGCAAAATAAGATTGATAATAGAGCTTTTGCCACTGCCACTTTTACCCACAAGCGCGGTAATTTTATTTTTTGCAAATGTTATACTCACACCATTAAGGGCATAGACATCTGCATTGTAATGGAAATGCACATCTTTTAAGGTAATTTCGTTAATGGGAGGATTTAGCCTCAAAGTGCCGTCGTGAATCTGCTGTTTTTGATTGAGGATTTCAAAGATTCTGTCACTTGCGACTATGGCAGATTGCATTTGCGCATAGAGATTGACTAGTCGTTTCAAAGGCGTGTAGATAAAAAAGAGTGCCCCCACAAATGAAGAAAATTGCGCCACACTTAGCTTATTTTGTGAAATATCTATGATTGCCATATACACCACGCAACCAAGCATAATAGCCCCTAAAAGCTCCATAATAGGTGTGGTTAGCTCACCCACCCGCACAGCTTTCATATTGATTTTAAAAAACTGCATATTTTGAGTATAAAAGCTTTGATACTCTACCTTCTCCCCATTACTTGCTTTAATCACCTCGACATTATTAAAAATTTCATTCAGTTTAGAAGTAATATCTGCATTTTTTTCTTGGATAGTGCGGGAGTATTTTTTGATTTTTTTGATGATGAGATTAATAGGAATCATTGCCAAAGGAATAACCACCAAACATACAAAAGCATATTTTGGACTTTGATAAATCGTAATTGCCACTAAGCCAATAATCGTAACACTCTCTCTAATAAACTCTGTGATATAGTTTGATACTGCCGAGCGGATAATGCCAATATCATTGGTAATTCGCGCGATAAGCTCCCCTCCACGCATTTTATTAAAAAATGCCATCTCAAGACTTAGCATATGAGAAAGCATTCTATCGCGCATTTGCCGCACAATATCCTGCCCGATGAGATTCATAAAATAAGCTTGTATATAAGTGCCAACAGATTTGCCAAAATACACACCCACAATCATAGATACCATAGTTAATGCCAATGAGCCATTTTGAACTAATTCATCAAAGCTAAAAAGCGGATTAGCACGAGGCGTTTTGCCCGATAGGGTATCAAGCAATGGTTCTAAGAGATAGGTAATCCCTGCCGTGCAAGCCGCCACGACAAGAGAAGCGCAAATAGCAATAGCAAAGGAAGCATAATGCCCCTTAATATAAGGAAAAAACTTTTTGAAAAAATCAAGAATTGTTCGCATTTACATCAAATCCTGCATCAAGTATCGCTTCAGTAATCATTTCTTGTGTAGCCGGAGGGCTAAATTCGACTTTCACTTGCGCTTTTTGCAAATCGACATCAATCAAGCTTACCCCCTCTATCTCTCCTACAAATTTTTCTACCTTATCCACGCACTTACCGCAGTGCATACCTCTCACTGATAGTTGTATGGTCATATTTACTCCTTGATACAAGTTATAGAATCTTCACATTATAGAATCTAAATCCTTAAGAACCAAATTTGCAAATCATAGATAAGCTCAAGTATATATGATAAAAGATTTAACCTTATTCATTGTATTAATCCTTTTTCCTTGTGGTTAGCGCTGCTGGAGTGAGTGGTATCTATCAAAGCTTTTTAAGGTTAGTCTATAAGGGGAAGGGGGCTTAGCTCCTTTTGTAAGATTTATGTAGCACTTAAACTACAATAACACAATTAGAATAAAATCTCAATTTTTACTGATATAAAATAAATCACACGAAAAAAGCCACATACCTAAAAGCTTACTAATGCTATTTCCAAGCATACATTTACCATTTACGATGAAAGGATTAGCTGACTTGCTTATGCAATTTATCACTTGCACGAAGTGTTCATAATATACACGCAGTGTTATCCACACTTGTAAAGTGAGTTCGTAGGGTTAGATTCTATTGTTGCCCTTGCTCCTGTTCTTCGTGCCGCATTTCTGCTTGTGTAAGGGGATTGCCCGAAATACAAAGCCTATTTTATTTCTTACAAAATGGCTAAATTGTGCCTTAGCACGCACCTTCAAAGTGAAAATCCATACACTAAATGTAAAAGCTATGCAAGAGTCTTGTATTTCAAGAGACAATAGCGCAAAGAAATGCTATAGCACGCAAGGATTTATTTAGAATCCTACGCAGGCATTCATCATCTTTTCATAGCTTTGCAATGCCTTTTTCACAAAAGATTGATTGGTGCTTATAAATAATGTCTCAAAATTATTTTCAAATGCATTTTTGCTCCAATTTGCCGAGCCTATAATCAATACTTGCCTATCAATAATCGCCATTTTTTGGTGCATAATGCCATAATATTGCTTATTTGCCGCACGTATACCACTTAGCAGACAAACTGAAATATTATTATATTTTGCAAGATAGCCAATCGTCGAAGTTTTATTATTCATATTGGCTTCCTTATCATAAATGATATGCACTTTCACACCTCTTTTTGCGCTATCCCGCAGGATTTTTGCAATATCATTATATGTAAAGCTATAAATGCTGATTTTTATTTCACTTTTTGCGCCCTGAAGTGCATTTTTGAGCGCATTAAAAGCTACTTTTTGCTCATAGGGTAGCATATAGAGCTTATCCTCTGCAAAATGTATCGTGTGAAGCATCCCCATAATCAAGCAAATTTTTAATATTTTGTTAAATTTTTGACGCATTTTATTCCTTTTGTAGTATCGATTTGGCTATAATTTTAGGTTACTATCACAAAAAAAGCAATAAAACGGGAGCTTCTATGAAATTTTTGCTCATTAACACCAATCAAATCGTCCAAAAGCTTGTAGAAATCACAGCTAAAAAGGCAGGCGTAGAGCTTAAGATTATTACAGAATCAAGCCAATTAAAAGATTTAAAATATGATTATGCTATCGTTGATGATGATTGTCTTTTGCTTGATAAAACTACTTATCTTGAAGCTCTCAAAGACACACGCAAATGCCTTGTTTATAATAAAGGCGCCAAACGTATTGATGGATTTGATGATTATGTGCAAAAGCCTTTTTTGCCTACAACTATCCTTGAGATTATCACCTCACAGTTAAGTTGTAATGTGCATATAGATGATGGTGCTCATAATGTATCTCATCAGGCAAGTGCTGATATTACGCTCAATACTCTTGATGATGATTTAAACAAAATCGATTCGCTTCTTGCAGATTCTGATGATTTGCTTCTGCCAAATGAAGAAAGCCCCGCTGAAGAAACCCTCACAGAATCGCTTGATATACTAGGTAATACTACAAACACTTTAGAAGAAGCAGGCACTGCTGAAAATGAGGGGCTTGATATTGAAAATTTAAGTAATGAGGTATCAAATACCTCATTAGAAGATACAGAACTTGATCTAAGCAGCCTAGATGAGCTTGATAATATAAGCGATGATATAGCATTAGATACAAACCTAGATACAAATGAGGAGACAGAAGCAAAGGAAGAGAGCACAGATGTGCTTGATTTAGAATCTTCTACAATGGAAAATATAGCCCTAGATGAAAGCTTAGATAACTTAGATGAAGAAGCATTAGAAAAAGAAACAGATGCAACAATAGATGAGGAAAAAGTAGAGAAAGATGGAGACGAGAGTTTAGATGATATTGCCTTAGATGTGGAGGATAACCAGAAATTAGAAAAAGTAGAGGATAGTCAATTAGCACCAAACAATGAGCAAAGCGAGGAAACAATGGCAGACATTACAGAATCAAGCCCTGATAATATCGAGGATATGACCGAAATGGCGCAAGATGACACCGCTCAAACAGAATCAAGTGAGAGCCTAGATGAGCTTGATAATATAAGCGATGATATAGCATTAGATACAAACCTAGATACAAATGAGGAGACAGAAGCAAAGGAAGAGAGCACAGATGTGCTTGATTTAGAATCTTCTACAATGGAAAATATAGCCCTAGATGAAAGCTTAGATAACTTAGATGAAGAAGCATTAGAAAAAGAAACAGATGCAACAATAGATGAGGAAAAAGTAGAGAAAGATGGAGACGAGAGTTTAGATGATGTGAGCGCGGATACAGAGGATATGGACATCAATAATATATTAGGACAAACCCAGCCCAATGAAGAACTTTTAGGAGATGGGGATTTCACAAATGACTTGCTCAATGATGTGGAGAGTATTCCGCTTGATGACGTCCTATCAAGTGAATCTACCAATGAACCTGTGCTTGATAAAGAGCAAATCAATGAGGTGAGCCTAGCCCTTAATGCCCTTGATAGCGCTGTGCCAAATAATGAACTAGAGGATTTTAGCTCGCTTAAAGAGCCAGAAGTTGCTTTTGCCTTAGGTGAGGAGCTTGATTTTCCCCAAGAGGAAGACATTGAAGAGCCCATTGGGGAAGAATTCGCAGATTTTGAATCCTCTCTCACAGAAGCCCAAGATGAAGCTATCGCTCCCGCACAGCCTCAAGCTCAATCTAAAGAGGCTGCCTCATCACAAGAATTTGTTAAAAACATTATCACAAATTCTGTCCAAAGTAGCATTTCTAGCCTGCAAGCTGATGATTTCAAATCTATGCTTGATGGACTAGAAGTAACCATCAACATCAGCTTTAAAGATAAAAATAAATGAATAAGGGAGCGGTGCTTATCATATCAGGACCAAGTGGCTGTGGGAAAAGCACCCTCACAAAAGCCCTAATGGAATCTATCCCCGATATATACTTTTCTATCTCCACTACCACCCGCGCTAAACGCGATGGCGAGGTCGATGGAGTGCATTATCACTTTGTGAGTAAAGAGCAGTTTTTAGCAGATATTAAACACAATGTATTTTTAGAATGGGCGGAGGTACATACAAACTTTTATGGTACCTCTTTAAAACCTGTGCAAGAAGCTCTCTCGCGAGATAAAATCGTGCTTTTTGATGTCGATGTGCAAGGACATCAAAGCATTAAAGCACATTTTGGGGACTTTGCTAAATCTATTTTCATTACCACGAAAAACAAGCAGATTCTTAAAAATCGCCTCATAGAGCGAAAAACTGATGATATGCAGATGATAGAATACCGCCTCGAAAAGGCTTATAATGAAATGCGGCATTTGCAACACTTTGATTATGTGCTGATTAATGATGATTTACAGAGCGCCACACAAGCTATTATCGCCATCACTCGCTCACTCAAATATCAGCAGATTGATAGATTTAGCGAGATTATCCACCAATGGCAGAATGAGGCTTAAGCACGATTTATATGCATTTAGCATATACTTGTACTCTTTTGATATAATACTTATATTTCTTATAAAGGAGATTCTATGACACCCCCTAGCATTTGGCAATTACTGATTGTCTTACTTATAGTTGTTTTACTTTTTGGTGCGAAAAAGATTCCCGAACTTGCTAAGGGCTTGGGCAGTGGGATTAAAAACTTTAAAAAAGCCATAAAAGAAGATGAGGAGGAAGCTGCTAATAACGATACAAATACGCAAAATGCTTCCATTAAACAAACTCAAGCAAAAGAAGAAAGTGCAAAAGAGACTACCACAAAGCAAGAGGCTTAATGTATTCACATATTAAATGCATACTTGCTAAGAGCTGTGGAATAGATGATGAGGGTGTTTCTATTGTCTTAGAGAAGCCTAAAAATAAGGATTTAGGGCATTTTGCTACGCCTCTTGCCTTCAGCTTAGCAAAAGTAAAAAAGACAAATCCTCTCCATCTAGCCCAAGACATTGCTCAAGCATTATCGCAAGATGCAGCGTTTGAAAGGGTAGAAGCCCTCAATGGATTTGTGAATCTTACACTCTCTCACGCATTCTTACATCAACAAGCAAAGCTTTATCTCACGCAACCTGTACAGAATCCAGCCTCAAAAGAGCGCATTCTCATTGAATTTGTAAGCGCGAACCCTACAGGACCGCTACATATAGGACACGCACGAGGGGCGGTATATGGGGATTGCCTCACGCGTGTAGGGCGATTTCTAGGCTATGAGATAGATACAGAATATTATATCAATGATGCGGGAGCGCAGATTGATATGCTAGGGCTTTCAATCCTCCTTGCAGCGCAAGAGCATATTTTAGGGCAGGAGGTAAGCTATCCGGAGAGCTATTATAGGGGCGAGTATATCATCGATTTAGCCAAAGAGTGCGAAAAGCACTTTGGAAAGGATATATTTAAAAGTGAAGATTCTATCCCCACATTGGCGGATTTTGGCAAGAATGCGATGCTAGAAGAGATTAAGGCAAATCTTGCATTGCTTGGTATAAGCTTTGATAACTTTGTGAGTGAAAAAGCCCTCTATACGCAATGGCAGGCCACATTAAATAGCCTCAAAGCACATCAGGGCATTTACGAGAGTGAGGGCAAAGTATGGATAGCTTCCTCTCAACTTAGCGATGAGAAAGACCGCGTTTTAGTGCGTGAAAATGGCGAACCGACCTATCTAGCTGGAGATATTATCTACCATAGAGATAAGTTTATGCGGGATTTTACGCATTATATTAATATTTGGGGTGCAGACCATCACGGCTATATTGCACGTGTGAAGGCAGCTATTCACTTTTTAGGTTATGATGAGGGCAAGCTTGAAGTGCTTTTGTCTCAAATGGTGAGTCTTCTCAAAGGCGGAGAACCTTACAAAATGAGTAAGCGCGCGGGTAATTTTATCCTTCTTAAAGATGTGGTAGCAGATATCGGGGCGGACGCTCTGCGCTTTATTTTCCTCTCTAAAAAGCCCGATACACATCTAGAATTTGATGTCAATGACCTAAACAAGCAGGATTCTAGCAATCCTGTGTATTATATCAATTATGCCAATGCGCGAATCCACACGATATTTGAAAAGGCAGGGATTGTAATGGGTGACCTACCCTTAAAAGATAACCTCAACCTCAATGATGATGCAAAGGCGCTTTTGTTTGAAGCCCTTTGTCTCCCTCAAGTGATAGAATCTAGCTTCCGCGATAGAGAGATTCAAAAAATATGCGAATATCTTAAAAGTCTCGCTGCGAGTCTGCACGGATTCTATAATGCGCATAAAATCCTGCAAACTCTACAGCAAGATGATTATCTCTATGTGCTTAAAGTTGTTAGCCATAGCCTCACGTTTGGGCTAAAGCTGCTCGGGATCAGCGCGAAAACAAAAATGTAGCAAATTTTTATGCTGCCCCCTAGCCCCTCCTGCATTATCCCTGCACTAAAAGACGCCTTCCCGCATACGATACCCATTATGCTTGGCTATGTTTTTATGGGTGCTGTGTTTGGAATCTTGCTACAAAAATCCGGCTTTAATGCACTTTGGGCGTTTGCTATGGCGATTGTTATTTATGGTGGCACGACACAATTTATCGCTGTTGGGCTTATGGCAAATGGTGTGGGGCTATGGGAGAGCTTCTTGCTTGTATCAATGATTAATGCACGTCAAATTTTTTACTCTATCAGTATGCTGGAGCGTTTTAAACAAATGGGTAAAAAATCTTACTATATGATTTATTCCTTAACCGATGAGACTTTAGCACTTTTAAATCTTAAGACACCAAAGGTGGGAGTGGATAGGCAATGGTTTGATTTCTTTATCTCGTTTTTGAATCAATGCTATTGGGTGGTGGGCTGCACTCTTTGGGCATTATTGAGTGAATATCTTCACTTTGAACCTAAGGGCTTAGAATTTGTGATGAGTGCGATTTTTGTTGTGATTTTTATCGAGCAATGGCGTAATAAGGCTATGCGCACTCCAGCACTTATTGGTATTATCATAAGCCTTGTGTGTCTATGTATCTTTGGTTCGGGGCATTTCTTGCTTCCTGCGTTGTTAGGAATCTGCATTGTGCTAAGCCTTAGGAGGAAGTCCCTTGTTGCCTGAAATCTATCATTCTATGTTGCTTGTTGCGCTCATTGGGCTAAATACCGCCTTGAGCAGATTCCTGCCATTTTGGATTTTTGCTAAATCTACTCCTGCGTATATTGTCTTTTTAGGCAAAGTGCTGCCAAGTGCGATTATTGCTATGCTGATTGTGTATTGCCTTAAGGATACGGATTTAAGCCAATATCCCTATGGGCTAAATGAGATTGTCGCCGTATGTGTGGTGGTAGGCATACATACTGCTTTTAAGATTCCCGTGCTAAACATTATCTGCGGGACTATTACTTATATGCTTCTTGTGCAAAGTGATATATTAAATCTATTGTGAGGAAAATGTAGAGATTTTGCTCAAATTTATGGTTTTTTGATACTTATTAAGCAAACCATCACTTCAAACGAATGCGGGATTCTCTTGTTTCTTTTTTATAAAGGGCGAGTAGGTAATCTGGCGAAAAGCTTAAATGCGCAAGTATTGGCTAGTGCTAAAATACAAGTTGAAATTAGCTTGGCAATATATACCTCGCTCACCCTTGTAAAAAGCAAAAAACTAAATCCTTAAAGCATATTGCTAGAAA
Organism: uncultured Helicobacter sp.; assembly: GCF_910577135.1. GTDB lineage: Bacteria > Campylobacterota > Campylobacteria > Campylobacterales > Helicobacteraceae > Helicobacter_C > Helicobacter_C mastomyrinus. The sequence goes on along the minus strand of NZ_CAJTLL010000003.1, from coordinate 97,408 downwards.
GATTCAAAAACCTCAAAACAGGATAAATTATTATCAAATGGCACTTGAAAAAGGTTTTGTTTAAGCTTGTGTATGCTGGTGGATAAGCACAGATTCTATAAGCGCATCAATATCTCCATCAAGCACACCATTAGTATCACTTGTAGCGTAATTACTGCGTAAATCTTTGACTTGCTGATAGGGGGCAAGGACATAGGAGCGGATTTGATGTCCCCAGCCGATTTCACTTTTATCCGTAGCGCTGCTCCGCGCCATTTTCTGCATTTCTAGCTCATAGAGCTTGGATTTAAGCATTTTAATGGCAGTGGCTTTGTTTTTATGCTGACTTCTATCGTTTTGGCATTGCACGACTATGCCGGTGGGGAAATGCGTGATTCTAATAGCAGATTCTGTTTTGTTTACGTGCTGTCCTCCTGCACCGCTCGCGCGATACGTATCTATGCGAATGTCTTTATCCTCGATGTCAATTTGTATATCATCATCTAGCTCGGGACTTACCTGCACACTTGCAAAGCTCGTATGCCGCTTGGCATTGGCATCAAATGGGGAGATTCTTACCAATCTATGCACGCCATTTTCCGCCTTTGCATAGCCATAGGCATTTTCACCTTTTATAATAAACGCCGCACCCTTGATTCCCGCTTCTTCACCATCTTGCAAATCAAGTAGCTCAACTTTGAATCCTCTCCTTTCACCCCAACGCAAATACATACGATAGAGTATACTCGCCCAATCCTGCGACTCCGTCCCACCTGCACCGGGCTGAATGGTAATAATCGCATTTGAACCATCGTTCTCCCCGCTCAACATCACTTGTATTTCATTTTTTTGTATATGTTCTTGTAGGGCAGAGGCGGATTCAAAAAGTAGCTCTAATGTAGCAGAATCTGCTTCGTTTGTAGCGATTTCATAGAGTTCTTGTGCGTCATCAAGCTCTTGCTTCATTGCGTTAAAACTGCCCAAGATTCTCTCATATTTGCGCTTTTGCTTGGCTGCTTCCGCTGCTTTTTGTGCGTCTTTCCAAAAGCTCTCATCACTTTGCAAAGATTCAATCTTATCTAGCTCTGTTTGCATTGCTTGAGGATTGAGAATCTTTGCGATATTCTCGCATTTTGTGTGTAAAGTCTTTAGCAATTCACCATATTCATAAGAATCCATATCTACCCCTTAAGCTTAAAACCCACACCACAATTGTAGCACATATTGATATATCATAAAAAACCCTTGAAATTATAATCATATATTGAGGAGTTGAACCCTCGCTGTATTATTTGCAAGCATAAAATATTCTCAAAGTTTAATAATTTTTAAGAAAATAAAATTCGCAAAATCACTAAGTAGATTTTTAATAAAATTAGGTATTATGTAGCTTTTTCAACAATGAAGGATAAGGGGTTTTTATGAATCAGCTAACAGGCGCACAAATGGTGATTGAAGCCTTGCATTTAGAGGGCGTTAAAGTCATATTTGGCTATCCCGGTGGTGCCGTTTTACATATTTATGATGAAATCTACAAGCAACAATATTTTAATCATATTTTAGCGCGGCACGAGCAAGGTGCGGTGCATGCAGCCGATGGATATGCACGTAGTAGTGGAGAAGTGGGCGTGGCTATCATTACTTCAGGTCCGGGCTTTACAAACGCTATTACCGGCATCGCTACTGCCTATACAGATTCTATCCCGCTAGTAGTTATTAGCGGACAAGTGCCTATCACGCAAATTGGCACAGACGCATTTCAGGAGATTGACGCAGTGGGGATTTCACGCCCTTGCACGAAGCATAATTTCCTTGTGCGGAATATTACCGAGCTTCCTAGAATCTTGAAAGAAGCCTTTTATATCGCTAAAAGTGGGCGTCAGGGTCCAGTGCTGGTGGATATTCCAAAGGATATTACAGGCACATTAGGAGAATTTACCTATCCAAATAGTATTACATTGCAAAGTTATAAGCCCACGATTAAGGGCAATCCTCGTCAAATCAAAAAGCTTTGTGAAGCCCTTATATGCGCTAAAAAGCCGCTTTTGTATATCGGGGGCGGGGCGATTCTCTCTAATGCGGGTGAAGATGTGCGGGAGTTAGCCCATCGCACAGGGATTCCCTGTGTGGAGACACTCCTTGCTCGTGGGGTGTTAGCGCATAATGATGAGAATCTACTAGGAATGCTAGGAATGCACGGCAGCTATGCGGCGAATATGGCAGTGAGTGAGTGCGACTTGCTCGTGTGCTTGGGCGCGAGGTTTGATGATAGGGTAACAGGTAGATTAAGCGATTTTGCTAAGGGTGCGAAAATCGCGCATATTGATATTGATCCTAGCTCTATTGGCAAGATTGTAAGCGTGGATTTCCCCATAGTTGGGGATTTGAAGCATATATTAGTCGATATGATGATTGAGCTTAGTACATACAATAGTGAGCATATCGCCGAGTGGAAGGCGTATTTGCACACTTTAGCAAAGCAAAATCCGCTCACTTATACGGATAGCACAGATTCTATCAAGCCTCAATGGGTCGTGCAAAAAATCGGCGAAATGCTAGGCGATAAGGCGATAATTACCACTGATGTGGGGCAGCATCAAATGTGGGCGGCGCAATTCTATCCCTTTAGCTTCCCACGTCAATTCCTCACAAGCGGCGGACTTGGCACGATGGGCTATGGGCTACCTGCGGCACTTGGGGCAAAACTCGCCCGTGAGGATAAGCATATTATCAATATTACAGGCGATGGCTCGATTTTAATGAATATCCAAGAGCTAATGACTTGCGTGGAGTATAATATCCCCCTTGTGAGCGTGATTTTGAATAATAATTATTTAGGTATGGTGCGGCAATGGCAGAGCTTCTTTTATGATAATCGCTTCTCCCACGTAGATTTAAGTATGCAGCCTGATTTTATTAAGCTTATAGAATCTTTTGGCGGTGTGGGTTTTAGAGTAGAGTGCAAAGAGGCATTTGAAAATGCTTTAAAACAAGCCCTAGCAGCAAAAAAAGTAGCTTTTATTGAGGTGATAGTAGATAGGCACGAAGATGTGCTGCCTATGGTGCCAACGGGCGGGGCGTTGCACGAGATGATACTTCATAAAAAACAAAAATAGTTCTAAAGGGAGCAAATAATGGAAACAAAGCACAAAGAGCTTAAAAAAAGCATTTGTATTAATGTGATTAATGAGCATAGCGTCTTAGCGCGGATTTCAGGGCTTTTTTCAGCAAGGGGCTATAATATAGAATCTTTGACTACTGCACCTATCCCTAATACTAATCTCTCGCGCATTACAATTGTAACACAAGGTTCAGCCGTGGTGATAGAGCAGATTATTAAGCAGCTTCATAAGCTTATCCCTGTGGTGAGTGTGGTTTCAAACGATGATTTGCTTGAGAAAGAAGCCGTGTTAGTAAAGATTCCTTTAAGTGAGCGTTTAGCAGATATAGAAGTGCTATGCAAGGCGTATAATGGCAAAATTGTTAATGCTAATGAAAAATACATCATCGTTATTGCCACAGACAAGCCCAATGCCATTAGCCAATTTATTGCTGCGATAAAAACTTTCAACCCTAAAGAGATTATCCGCAGTGGCGTGATTGCGATGGAAAAATAATAAACGATAGAATCTAAGGAACATTTATGAGGGTAAAATTAGGTGTGAATATCGACCATATCGCTACTTTGCGCGAGGCAAGGGCAATTTATGAGCCAGATGTGCTGGAGGCAGTATTTGTGGCAAAAAATGCCGGGGCGAACCAAATCACCTTACATTTGCGCGAGGACAGGCGGCATATTCACGATAGCGATGTGAAGCGCATTGTCCAATCAAGCCCCCTGCCTGTCAATATAGAATCCGCCCTTGATGAGAAAATTATCGATTATCTTTGTGCCTTAAAGCCACATCGCATTACGCTTGTGCCGGAAAAAAGAGAGGAGATTACCACAGAGGGCGGCTTAGATATAGAAGCACATTATAATAGCATACGCGAGAGTATAAAAGCCTTTGAATCTGTAGGGATTGCAAGTGCCCTTTTTATCGACCCAAAAAAAGAATCTATTTTTTTAGCGCGTGAGCTAGGGGCAAATGCCGTAGAGCTACACACGGGCAGATATGCTAATCTGCACCTTATGGCTTATAGCAATCTCGCTCACACACATCATTGTATCGCAGATATAAATCTCCCTAGAAATGAGCTGTTTAATGAAATTCGCATTAGCCTAGAGAATATCGCTCATTGTGCGATTCTAGCGACTTCTAGCGCGGAGGTGCGCACTATGGATTGCTTTGCTGGACACGGATTAAACTATCAAAATGTTGGGGCTATTACGGCTATTCCGCATATCAGTGAGCTTAATATCGGGCATAGCATTATCGCAAGGGCAGTATTTGTAGGGCTCGAACGTGCCATCATACAGATGAGAGAAGCAATGTGTCAAAAATAGCCATTAGCATTGGTGATGTCAATGGCATAGGGCTTGAAATTGCCCTAAAAGCACATCAATATATTGCACAATGGTGTGAGCCGCTCTATTGTGTGCATAGAGATGTGTTAGAATCTGCAGGAGTACTTTTAAAATGCCCTGTATCTTTGGATATGGCTTGTGTGGGAGATTTTACATATCATTTAGAACATCTGATTGAGCCAAGTTGCATAAGCGCACAAAGCGGAAAATATAGCTATGAGAGCTTTATGCAGGGTGTGAAACTTGCTCAAAGTGGAGAGTGCGAGGCTTTAGTAACGCTCCCTATCCATAAAAAAGCGTGGCAAAAGGCAGGAATAACATATATCGGGCATACACACGCGCTTTCATCATATTTTCAAACGCAAGGCATTATGATGTTAGGCTGTCCATCGCTCTTTGTCGCACTTTTTACCGACCATATTGCCTTAAATGAAGTCAGTCAATGTGTGAATAAGGAGAGTGTGAAAGAGTTTTTATTACGTTTTGCTAGGGCAGTGAAACTGAGTGAAACTTGCTGTGTGCTGGGGCTTAATCCGCATTGTGGCGACGAGGGCGTGATGGGTAATGAGGATAGTTTCATTACTCTAGCCGTGCAGGAGGCAAATGCGGAGCTAGGCAAGGAGATATTTTTTGGTGCATATCCTGCCGATAGTGCTTTTTCGCCTTTAAATCGCGCTAGATTCCGCTATTTTGTGAGTATGTATCACGATGTGGGATTAGCTCCCCTAAAGGCACTTTATTTTGAGGAGAGCATTAATGTGAGTTTAAATCTCCCTATTTTACGCACTTCAGTAGATCACGGCGTGGCGTATGATAAGGCGTATAAGCAAGATTCTAAAGTGAGCTTACAAAGCTATCTTAACGCAGTCAAATATGCTTTAGATAGGGCTTAAATGGAGTTTGCTATGCCTTTATTCTTACTTTATGCTTATCCACCCTCGCAAATTCTATAAGGCATTTAGCTTAGATAATCCTAAGGGCATAGTCTAATATTCATAATTCCCACGATAAGAGATTTGTTTATAGCAATTTGTGCTTGTGTAAAAAGCTATGAATAATTTTATAGTAAAATGCGGAAAGTTTCGTAACTCACTCTCTAAAAAGGAAATCTTATGTGTGGAATCGTAGGCTATATTGGCAATAATGAAAAAAAGCAAATCCTTCTTAATGGTTTAAAGGAGTTAGAATATCGTGGCTATGATAGTGCGGGGATTGCCGTGCTAAGCCAAGATGAACTATATACTTTTCGTGCTGTGGGGAAAATCGAAGCTTTAGAATCAAAATGTAAAGATTTTAGCTCTAGCAATTTTGGCGTGGCTATTGGGCATACGCGCTGGGCGACACACGGCAAACCTACTGAAGCTAACGCCCACCCACATATCGCTGCCTTTAGCAATGTCGTGCATAATGGAATCATTGAAAACTACCAAGAAATCAAACAAGATTTAGAATCTAAGGGGCATTGCTTCCTTTCTCAAACTGATACAGAAGTTATCGTGCATTTGTTCGAAGAGCAGCTTAAAGATACGGCTGATTGCCTTAAAGCTTTTGAGGCGAGTATTGCCAAGCTTAAGGGGGCGTTTGCGATTTTGCTTATTACTAAAAAAGCCCCTGATTGTATTTTCTATGCGAAAAATGGCTCACCTCTTATCATTGGTAAAAGCGCGACACATACAGAGGAAATTTATTTTGTAAGCTCTGATGCACCTTTGATTGGGCTTGTGGATAAGGTCGTGTATTTAGAAGATGGTGATATGGGTGTGATGAAAATGGGTGCATTTAGCTCACTTAAAGGGGCTAAAAAGCTGGAAGGCACGAAGTCTTATGCACAAAAAGAGGGCTATCGCTACTTTATGGAAAAAGAGATTTATGAACAGCATAAAGTCCTGCTTGAAACGATGATGGGGCGCGTAAGTGAGGGGGATATAATCCTTGATGAGATAGAACCTCACTTTTTTGATGATATTACAAGCATTAGCATTTGTGCGTGTGGGACAAGCTACCACGCGGGATTAGGCGCAAAGTATCTCTTTGAGCGATTGGCAAAAATCAAAACAAATGTGCTTATTGCAAGTGAGTTTCGCTACGCACAGCCGGTAATGAATAAAAATGAGCTTTTTATTGTGATTTCTCAAAGTGGAGAGACGGCTGATACGCTAGAGGCTCTCAAACTTGCTAAGAAAAATGGCTTAAAAAGCCTTGCTATTTGCAATGTCGATAATAGCTCTATTGTGAGGGAATCTCATATTTCTTTGCTCACACGTGCTGGGATTGAAAAGGGCGTGGCAAGCACAAAAGCCTTCGCCACGCAAATAATGTTGCTGTGGATTCTAAGCGTGTATATAGGTAAGCTCCGTGGGCATATCGCGCCCGATAGCTTAAAATCGCATATTACCCAAATGATAAATGCAGCAAAAATCACAGAGGTAGATTCTCATATACACGAACATATCAAACGCTTATCTAAGCGATATTTGCACGGACACGGATTTTTCTTTATTGGACGCGATATTTTCTATCCTCTTGCGTTAGAGGGGGCATTGAAGCTTAAAGAGATTAGCTATCTCCACGCAGAGGGCTATCCTAGTGGAGAAATGAAGCACGGACCTATTGCCTTAGCTGATGCAGAGCTTTTCACCCTCGCGCTTATGCCTAGACACCTACTTTTTGATAAGATTAAGAGCAATGTAGAGGAGCTAAGTGCGCGTGATGCAACTATTTGTGCGGTGAGTAGTGAGGCAATTAAGGGTGTTGATGATATGATTTTGATTCCACATACGCAAAGCTATATGGAGGAATTTTTTGTAATGATGGTGGCATTGCAACTCTTTGCGCTAGAAATTGCCGTGCGTTTAGGCAATGATGTGGATATGCCTCGCAATTTAGCTAAAAGTGTCACGGTAGAATAGCCTTTGATTTTTGCGCTTATAGCCTTGCATAAGAGTATTGCGCCACAATTTTAGCTAAGCCATCGTAAATAAAACTTTGCTACAATATCCTCTTACAATCCCACATTAAAGTTTGCTTAAATGAAACCACTTCCCATAAGTGTAACAATCCTTGTCAAAAACGCTGAATATACGCTCAAAGAGTGCTTAGAATCTCTGCAAGGCTTTGATGATATAATCCTCCTTGATAATGGCAGCACGGATAGGACGCTTGAGATTGCAAAAGCATTTAGTAATGTGCAGATTCATCAAAGCGAGTTTATCGGCTTTGGGGCATTGAAAAACCTAGCTATAAGCTATGCTAAGCATAGTTGGATACTTAGCATTGATAGCGATGAAGTGCTAGAATCCCACACTTTTGAGATTATAGAATCAATGCAAGATTCTATGCAGGAGCATTGTATCTACGCCTTGCCACGTAAGAATCTTTACAATGGCGAGTGGATTAAGGCGTGTGGGTGGTATCCAGACTATGTGTGGCGGCTCTTTCACAAAGGATTCACAGCCTTTAATGACAATATTGTACATGAAAGCGTGATAATCCCTCAAAACGCGCAAAAAGTGCATTTGCAAAGTGGCATAAAGCACTATGCGTATCATAATATCGCGCATTTACTTGATAAATTACAGCGATACTCTAGTCTTTGGGCGGAGCAAAATATACATAAAAAATCAAGCCCATTAAAAGCCCTTATTCACGGCTTTTGGACATTCTTTCGTAATTATTTTTTCAACAAGGGTATATTGTATGGCTATAAGGGCTTTGTGATTAGTGTCTGCAATGGTTTGGGGAGTTTTTTCAAATATATGAAGCTCTATGAATTGCAACAAGATACGCCCCCCCCCCAATTATGCTCGCTTATCGTCACCACTTATAACGCTAAAGAAGCCCTCAAAATTGTCTTAGATTCTATCAAACATCTTGTCTACTTGCCTACTGAAGTGCTTATCGCCGATGATGGCAGCACTGAGGATACAAAAGCCCTTATAGAATCCTATCAAACCCATTTCCCCTGCCCTCTAAGGCATATTTGGCACGCAGATAAAGGCTTCCGCCTAAGTGCAATCCGCAATCGCGCTATAAATGCCGCACGTGGCGAGTATATCATTATCCTAGATGGCGATATGATAGTTAATCCTCATTTTGTAAAAGACCATTTACGCTATGCTAAAAGAGGTGTGTTTTTGCAAGGCTCTCGCGTGATTTTAGATGAGAAAACCACACAGGAGATTCTCACAAATAAGGCGGAGAATGCCTTTGAGAATGCCTTTAGATATGGGGGATTTAAGGCAAAACGCTCTGCTTTGCTCTCTCAAATGGTATTTGCCACTTCGCGCATTAGAGCTTGCTTTTTTGATACAAAAGACTTTATTAAGGGCATTCGCGGGTGTAATATGAGCTTTTATAAGAGTGATTGTGTGGCGATAAATGGCTTTAATGAGGCGTTTGAGGGCTGGGGGAGGGAAGATTCCGAATTTGTGGCGAGATTTTTATTTAATGGTGGGGAATTGCGGCGGCTCAAATTTGCTGGTATCGTCTATCATCTCTATCACCCTGAAAGCACCCGCACAATGCTAGAATCTAATCACAATATCTATCTTAAAACTATCGCGGCAAAAAGTCGCTTTTGCACTTTAGGGCTTAAAAAAGATTAAAAGCCTATAAGCATTCACAAAGGCGCACAAAACTTATAGGGCGCTACCCTTGCAAAAGCCCCTCTAGCTGCTTAATGCTCCTAGCCACATCAAAAGATTGAGAATGTGCCAATGCTTGAGCGGCAAACTTCTCCCTTGTATCCTTTGCATTATACATCGCTTCCATTACTTGGGCTAGGGCATAGGCATTTTTACTCTCAAAGAACATTCCGCACTCGCCTAGATTCTCATTATACAAAATCTCCTTGCTCGTGGGAATATCACTTGCGATGATGGGCTTACCTAGCACACAGGATTCTGCTAAAACTAACCCATAGCCCTCAAAATATGAAGCAAGCACCATCACATCACATATTTTCATAAAGGGATAAGGATTGCTATGGAAGCCTAGAAAGCGCACATTGCTGACATTTTGAGCCGCTAATATAGAATCTAATTCTTTTTTGTATCGCTCACCCTCACCAAGCAGCCATATCTCGTAGTTATAGCCCTTGTCTTGCAGGATTTTATTCGCCTCTAAAAGTGTGATAAGCCCCTTTTGGTATGTGAGTCTCCCTACTTGCATAAAGACAAAGTTATCCTTTTGAATATCGTGCGCGAGAGATTTTTGCATAATGCCATCTTTATCAATGGGATTATAAATCACCTCGATATGCTTATGTGAAAGCTGAGGATAAAGCTTAAGGAGGGAATCTTTGACATAATTGCTCACACAAATAATGCTATCAAGCCTGAGATATGCCTCAAGCTCGGCTTTATCGCGTTTGCCCTCTCTCATTTCATTTAGGGCAATGTGAATATAGCCTATCTTTTTGCCGCCTTGCTTTTGAGAAATATATATCGTGCTGATACCCTCCAAAAAGCCGATATTGACATCATATTGTTCTTTGATGAAATAATTAATTAATGTAGGATTGCGTAGCACACGTCTTTTCCAAAATTTATTTAAGAATCGCACTTTGCCAAAAATATGGGGAAATGTAAAAACTTTGTGGAGATGTTCCTCACACCAATGCAGATACGTATCTTGCTTTTTCTTTTCAATTAAGAATAAATCTATATCGCTTTTAGGGTTTATATCCCCCCCCCCATTTGACTTTCTCTTAGCCAATAGGATAGAAAGTCTATAAGCACTCTCTCTGCTCCGCCCCCGCCAATGCCTAGATTACAAATGAGTATTTTCATACCTGCGCTCCTTAAGATAAAATAAAGCCACATCATAAAATATCAATATTTAAAAAAAGATTATGCTAAGCAAAAGGCTTCAATCTTTTATGCCTCAAAGCTTTTGGGGTGTTTCTTTTGACTTATTGATTTTGCGTTTTTAGCGTTTGTAATAAGGGAGTGAAATTGATAGGTTTTGCTTGATATTTAGTATCTCAAAAGATATTTTTATCTTAATACTTTTAGATTCTTTATTTATTGCAAAAAGATGAAATCCTGTAAGGACAAAAAAGGTTTCCCTCTCCCTAGCCCAAAAAAGAATAAAGCCTCCGCTTTTTACCTTTACAGGATTACATCTTTTTGCAATCAGGGAGAGAGCCTCACCCTATCCACACTTGCAACATCGGCGGAGGTGAGAGGTATATCCTCGAAACTGCCCTCTTTTTTCCAGATGTTTTGCATCACGATAGCTAAGCGAGAAAGCGGATAGAAATCAACTTATAAAACCCATATTTTGAGCTCATTACATAACCTTAAAGCCCTGCTATTGTCTGCATAGCCCTTGTTCTATATAGCTTTGCTGGGATTTTAAATCCTTATCATAATCTTTGACATTGTCTTTTGCTCCCACTTTACGCGCTCTTTTGTTTAAAAATGTCTTATTGCTACTTATTATGCTCCTTTGAGGCTCATAGCCTTTCAATGTGATACCTGCTATATCAAGCAATGTGTGGATCAAATCATCGCTCATATAGCGTTGATTCTGTGCTTTTTGCAGTCTTTTATATAATGCTGGGTGCTTTTGTATAAAGGTATCGCTCACATAGATGATAAAGGGAATTTCCACCATAAAACGAGAGATTTTAGAATCACTATGCCCGATAAAATTTCTAAAATCATACACTTCCTCGCCGTGATCGCTAAAATATAGCACAAGGCTATCACTCGTAGCAAATCGCTTAATGATTTCACTTAAGATAAAATCGCCATAAAGCGTGGCATTATCATAGTGCATATTCTCCTCTATGCTGCCACCACTGATAGAATCTCCGCTATTATGCTGCGTGCAAAGCATATCCTGCTGGGTGAAATGCGCAAACTCAAGCGGATAGCGATTATAATATTTTGCGTGATTGCCCATCAAATGCAGGGCATAAAAATGCTGCTTAGAGTCTGCATAGGCTGGCTGCTTCAAGCTCTCATCAAGCAATTCTAAAATGCTCTCATCAAACTTAGTCGTGCTCATTTTGTCATTGATATTCACAAATTCCACTTCATTGGCGCGTTTAAGGATACTTGCTGCAGCATTACCAAAGAGAGATACGGGCTCTTGATTAGAAATACTAAAAGTATGATAGCCTCCTAGTTTGAAAGCATCGATGATATTAAGAGATTCATACCAAGGTTTTATTGTCTGCTTTGCTTTTGTGTTTGTAGTAGGGATTCCTTGTGAATCTTGATTAGCTAGGGTAAGGGAGAGGGAGAGGGATTCGTGAGTTTGAGCGTGAGGGGAGATAACATCATTAAAAATAAGGAGATTCTTAGGATTATTTGTTTTTAGAGTATTTAATAATGGTGTAGTAGGCAATGGATAACCATAAAGGCTAAGTTTGTTTCTTTGGGTGGATTCTCCTATGACGAGCACGATATTTTCTATATGATTTTTTGCTTTTTTGACTTGGAGTTGTGCAGAGAGGGATTCAAACTTGGCATTGAGGGTTTTGTATTCCTCCATAAAGGTATAGGTGCTATGCAGGGCGCGGTAAATCTGTCTGGTGTAGTTATAGAGCATATCGTGCCAATCTTCATTGAGTGGCTTTGTGTGTGTAAGTGCCATACTAAGGAGGATTCCAATGCTTACAATAAGCCATATAAGAATGCCCTTTATCCTCCTACGCGTTTGTTGAATAGGCTTAATACACCGCCATAGCACAGCACACACAAGAGTGAAACACACATACAGCACACATAGCCCTACACTCACATAGTTATGGAGAAATTCCGCGCTCTCCTGCGGATTAGTTTCTAATGCGACAATGACAAGATAGGAATTGAGATTAGTATCAAATGTATAGAGTAAAAATACATCAATAATAAAGCACACAAGGCTTATGCTAAATATAATCCAAGCTATTGTTTTGCCAAGAGAATGCGGAAGCAAAGAGAGAATCCAAAAGATGCAAAAATAGCTCACACAAAGTAATAACTCGCGATAAAAAAACGAGCTAAACCAGTATAAATCCCAATGTTTGGTATAGACATAATATTGCGAGCCAAGCAAAATAATGGTATTAAGTAGGATTAAAATAATGCAGATTCTTAAAAGTGTGAGATTATCTAAAAGCTTCATTAGAGTCTCCAAATAATGATTTTATTTCCATAGCACAAATAAGGCAAAGCGATTAAGATAGATTGTAGCCAAACAAACAAAAAGGCGAGTTAATTAATCAATATAAAAGAGCTTTTAGATATAAATGAGGCTATACTAATCGCTTTTTAAATTTAAGGCGGTGTTTTACCCGGATAAATCCTAAAAACTAAATCTGTTTTGTATATGTGAAAGATAAAGGCTGATGTTTTGCCAAGATAATAACACTCACATAATCTGCTGGAATATTATCACGTGTGTTCATTCCCATTAGCACATTTGCATTTTCATCAACTGATAAATGCACCATTTCCATTGCGTCATTAAGTGTATTCATCGGGCAATCAGAGTGCGTTTCAAAGCTTATTAACACACCTTTAGCCCCTTGCATAATACATTTACTAGATTCTATTGCCATACGCATTGCCTCAATGGCTGCGTTATCACCCGTGCCCTCACCAAAGCCAAAAAGTGTCGCACCTTGCCCGTCATCTAGCACAGCTTTTACATCACTCCCATCTACATTTACATCACCCTCATTTTGAGAGCTAAAAATATGTCCTAACCTCTCGTATATCTTAGCATTTTTCTCTCTTGCAACAGATTGTAAAAAATAACTAAAATTTTAGCATTCTGCCCTTAGCATATCCTTGTAAAGATATACATTTGATAATTGAGATCTACACAATTACTTTGATGAGTTTCTAAAGAGTGGCTTTATATGTTTGATTTTGCTTGTGATTGATGTGCGGCTTATTTTGCATTGGGTGATTGTAGGTAGATATAAGAAAGGTAGTGTGCTAAGAGATTTTATATCTTTTCGATAATGTGACTAAGCTCTAGTGTTTTTGCTTGTAGCCAAGAAGCGTTTTTTCGAGGGTTTCAAGGGATTTAGGGGAGATGTATTCAAGAAGTTCGATAATATGATTATATTTATTATAAAGTGGATTACGCGCATAGATTTTGCGTAAGATCCTTAGAGAATCTGCGTTGCTAAAAAGCTCCTGCTCACTTACATTTAAGGCTTCAGCGATGAAGGGTATCATATCTGCTTTGAGTTCAATATTGCCATTAAGATAGGCATAAATGCTAGAAATCGTAGGTGTCTCACCTGTTTTACTCGCACGCACACCTAAATCAATGAAGCGATTAGCAAGCTCTTTTTTTCTAAGATTTTGCTCTTTAAGTAATTCATTAATTCTGTCTATGACTTTCATTGCACTCTCTATTGCAGGTTTGAAATATTTGAGATTCTAAATCGACGTATTTATGGAGTAAAAAGAGCGAGTATATACCAATGCCTATGATTTGCTTTTCCCTAATACACATACTTTGACACCTTACGTGTGGAATAAGATGCATAACAAGATGCTATTAGATAGGGTAGATTGCATATTAGCACAAGTAGATTCCATCACACTTGCTGAAGATGTGCTAAAAAGCTTTGTAGTGCTTGGCTTGTGTGAGAGGGCAGTGGGTATCCCACAAAGATTCTATGTATATTGTGCTAATGTGGCTTCAAGCACAGGCGAAAGATGGCGCATATTTACGTTGTATGTGTGCTTCGCTTAGAGTGTGGTTTCGCCCTGAAAGTCTTGTGAAGAGATACTGCTCTATATATGTAGTGTAGGGAGGATAAAGAGATAGATTCTAGGATTTATTTTTTTAGGCGTTTTTTAGAGGCTTGTAATGGTGTCTTTAGCACCAAAATATCATCTCCATATGATTCCATAAGCCAACCACTAAATGTATGGTATCCGTGTCTATTAAGGATAAGATCGGTGATATTAAGTTCTGTAAGAGCCTTAGGCTCATTGATTTTATTAGGAATGTTTTGTGTGATGTGTTCTAGGAGAAATTTTTCTTTTCTCTCTTTAAAGAGCACTGTAAGCATAGGAAGCCGCTTTGGATTATCCTTGTCAAAAAGATGAGTTTCTGGAGGAAGAGATAGCTCTTTTATATGTGGGTTAAATGGTGTATGGAGATAAAGCTGCACTAAGGTGTGGTTGGTGTTTTTAAACTTTGCATTGCTTGCGTTATTGAAATTGAGTTGTATTGAGGGTTTATTGCCAATAAGCCTTTTGGAATCATTTTTATATAAAATTGTGAATTGATCAATAGATGGTGTTATATTTGTATGATAGCCCCAATCCCTTGTATAAGCGATACTGATTAACGTAAAGAGTATAAAAGATAAAAGCCTTGGACACATTATTAATCCTTTTGCTCTATATTGCTGTATAAATTGTAGCAATTAAAACCTGAGAATATAATATTATGTATTGATATGAAGATATTAATTACATTATATTTTTCTTTTTAGGCATAAAATGAGTTGGTAGAGATATGTTCAAATGCTTGAATTTTGCGCATTGTAAGGTATGCAGTAAGTGGTGATAGAGAGTAGGGAGTTATCTTCATAAAGGTGGCAAAATGTTTTTGGGATAATGCAAGATAATGTTAATCTTTAGAGTATTTATGCTTGATTACTGAAGTGCGGAGGTAAGCCTCATATTAATAAAGGCTTAAGGGAAGTTTTGTAGTTTAATTTTGTGTGCTTTTGGCTTTTTTGGCAAGCGTTTCTTCTGGTGTTGTAGGTTTAGCCCTGATTGTGGGTGTGCTAGGTTTTGACTTTTTGTCTTTTGTTGTACTTTCTTTGGCAGCTTTTTGTGCCTTTTTTTCTGCACGTTTGGCTTTTTTGCGCTCTTCAAGCTGTTTTTGAATCTCTTTTGTAGGATCAAGATGGGTGGATTGATATTGAGAATATGTCCATACAATGCTAGGATCAGGCAAAAGGCATACACTTGTTTGGTCTTTGCCCTCATAGTCAATTTTGCTTAGAATATCACGTGCGACATTAAGACGAGCGCGTTTTTTGTCATTGGTATTAACAATCGTCCAAGGGCAAACGTGCGTATGTGTGCGCGCAAACATCTTCTCAAACGCTTCTGTGTATTGCTCCCATAAATCTAAAGATTTGCTATCAATAGGGCTAAGTTTCCACATTCTAAGCGGGTCAGTTTTGCGGCGCAAAATTCTACGTTTTTGCTCTTCTCTCCCCACATCAAGGAAGTATTTAAAGATAATCATTCCGCTTGAAATAAGCATTTGCTCAAGATTTGATACCTGTGTAATAAATTCTTTGTATTGCTCCTGGGTGCAAAAGCCCATTACTTTTTCTACACCTGCGCGGTTATACCAGCTTCTATCATAAAAGACAATTTCCCCACCACTAGGTAAGGTGCTGATATAACGTTTAAAATACCACTCTGTTTTTTCTGCCTCTGTGGGCTTAGGCAGAGCAACAATTCTGCAGCTCCGCGGATTCATACGGCTTGTTAGGGCTTTTATCGTGCCGCCTTTACCAGCTGCATCTCGCCCTTCCATAATAATGGCAACTTTTTGATTAGTAGCTTTTACCCAATTTTGCAACTTTAAGAGTTCAATTTGTAACTTTGTGAGCTCGTGGATATAAAAATCCTCTTTCATACACCCATTTTTACGCTTATAGACATCTTTTATGTTCGCCTCATTTTCAGGTCTAATGACAATCTGCTTTTCTTGCTTTCCCATAATCCACCTCCTTTATGATGTTTTGAATATTTATTTTAAGATGAGATAGTGTAGTATTTTTTATAAAAAAAATGAAGCAAAAAGTAAGATTTACTCTCAAGGAGTTACCAAATGAAGCCAAAAGATAGCGATTTTACCATACAAATATGCCTAAAGGCGGCACTAGCAGAGGAATCTCTATATCTTTTATGCGCCAAAGGATATAAGATTGGTATCGCAGAGAGCTGCACAGGAGGACTTTTAAGCTATCATTTTACCGCACTTAGTGGGGCATCAAATGTGCTTGATGGGGCGATCATAAGCTATGCGAATACAATCAAATCTTCTTGGCTTGGTGTGAACCAAGAAGATTTGCAAATATATGGAGCAGTAAGTGAGCCTGTAGTGCGAGCGATGTGTGCGGGGATTCTTACACAAAGTGGAGCAGATGTAGCATTGGCTACAAGCGGTATTGCTGGTCCAAGTGGAGGAAGTGCGCAAAAACCTGTGGGTTGTGTATTTATCGGTGCACAGATAAAGGGCAGTGAGGCTGTGGTAATGCGCTATCAATTTGATGGCGATAGATACGCAGTGCAATCTCAGAGCTGTACAAAAGCGCTTGAGATGTTAATAGCATTGCTTAAGGCTTGACAAAAAAGAGCAAACTCACTATAATTGCACTCTTTTTTTGTCAAGTTTTCACATTACTATTTTTTGTTTGTAAAAGTTAGATAAGGCAAAACAAATATGACCCGTTAGCTCAGTTGGTAGAGCAATTCCCTTTTAAGGAATGGGCCGTTGGTTCGAATCCAACACGGGTCACCACGATAAATAAAAGTGGCTCCTTCATCTAACGGTTAGGATACCACCCTTTCACGGTGGCTACAGGGGTTCGAATCCCCTAGGGGTCACCACTTTTGTTTTGATGCTTTCTGTTCTCTTTATACTAATGGTCGCTTAGCTCAGTTGGTAGAGCGCCACCCTTACAAGGTGGATGTCACAAGTTCGAGCCTTGTAGCGACCACCACTATTGTGATAATCCGCTTAAACAATATCGCGGGTTGTAGATTCTATAATTGTGGAGCGGTAGTTCAGCCGGTTAGAATACCTGCCTGTCACGCAGGGGGTCGCGGGTTCGAGCCCCGTCCGCTCCGCCACCCCATAAACAAATGTATCAAGCCCTAGCACCTTTATAAAATTTCCTTATATGGATTTAAAATATTCTCCCAAAAAGGCTTTCAGTTTCTATGGGTTTTGCTTTACCCATTAAGTAAACTCAACACTCGATTCTTTTGTTTCTTTTTTAAGGAGGGGAATAAGAGGTAGGATAAGCTACACTTGCACATTTAAGCCCCTCCAGTTATAGAAACAAAGACATAATAGGCTAGAGATTCTATTACCTCTAAAACAATTAGTTTGAAACTAATTGTGCGTTATTTTGTTAGGGTGGGGTAAGGGGGGGGGGGAGTGTATCTAGCAATACAAAGGCTGCATTGCTAGTAGAGATTGTTTAGAGCTTAGACTCATAGCGGCGAAGCATATAAAGCCTTTTAAGCATTTTTTTCTTCGCGTTAATCTTTTGCTTTTTGCGCTTTTCTGTTTTTGATTCAAAAAATCTACGGGCACGCACTTCTGTTACTACTAAATTGCGGTCAGTCTGTTTTTTGAACTTTCTGTAAGCTTCTTCAAAAGTTTCGCTTTCTCTTACTTTGATACCGGGCATAATTTCACCTGCTTTCTTTAAATAATGTAGGGCGGTATTTTACTTAGAATTTTGTTTAAAAAACCTTAAAAGATACGTTTTTGATTTGACTTTAAAATCTTATGTGAAGCTGTA
Organism: uncultured Helicobacter sp.; assembly: GCF_910577135.1. Lineage (GTDB taxonomy): Bacteria > Campylobacterota > Campylobacteria > Campylobacterales > Helicobacteraceae > Helicobacter_C > Helicobacter_C mastomyrinus. The sequence continues at coordinate 79,436 of NZ_CAJTLL010000003.1, read as the reverse complement.
TTGCTCATAAGAGATTTAGAATCTCATAATTTTGTAAAAATAATAATACAGATACACTAATAATTTTTTATATCTATTTAATAATTTTTATCTATAATTTTAAGCACAAAAATTTTATTTTTGCAGCCCAAAACAACATTTAAAGGATTTTAAGATGAAAGTTACACTACTTAAGTTGCTTATGGCATCTTCTTTGATGCTCGTATCTGTTCCGGCATTGTATGCCAAGACATTAATTGAAGAAGCAAAAAGTGCAGGATTAGCACCCTTGCCAAAGAATCAAAAAGAAATAGATAAATTTCTTAAAGAAAATAATGTTAAATCAAGTGCCTTTAGTGAAGCAAAAGCAGAGCTTGGAAAAAAACTCTATTTTGATCCACGACTTTCAAAAAGTGGTCTTATCTCTTGTAATACTTGCCATAATCTAGGATTAGGTGGTGCTGATGGGATTGCCGCTGCTGTAGGGCATAAATGGAGTCCAAATCATCAGCATTTAAATTCCCCAACTGTATATAACTCTGTATTTAATACGATACAATTTTGGGATGGGCGCGCAGGAAATTTGATTGAACAAGCCAAAGGTCCTATTGAAAATGAAGTAGAAATGGCAACACCAGCAAATCTTGCGGTCAAGAAGATTGCTTCATTACCTGAATATGTGAATGCGTTTAAAAAGACTTATGGAAAAGTAAGTTTTGAAAATATTGCTGATGCGATTGCTAACTTTGAGCGCACATTGATTACGCCTTCTCCTTTTGATAAGTTTTTAGAGGGTGATGAGAAGGCTTTAAGTAAGGAGGCGCAAGCAGGATTGAAGCTTTTTATTGATAAGGGTTGCACCGCTTGCCATACTGGAGTGAATCTTGGCGGCTCAATGCAGCCTTTTGAAGTGGCAGCAAAATATAAATTTGCGAAACTTGGAGGTTTTAAAGGAGATCAAAATGGTATGGTAAAAGCACCTACTCTAAGGAATGTAGCTGAAACTGCTCCATATTTCCACAATGGTGCGATTTGGTCGCTTAAAGATGCAATTAAGGAAATGGGAAGTATCCAGCTTGGCATTGCTATCACCGATCAAGAAGCCAAAAGTATTGAAGCATTCCTACACTCACTCACAGGTAAAAAACCTGAAGTGGTTTACCCCCAACTTCCTGCATCAAATGAGCAAACACCAAAGCCTGAACTTTACTAAAAAGCATAGCCCGCAAGGGCTGCCTACTTCAATTTATTCACATAATCACAAGCAAATTGATTTTCTAGCTTACACGCCCGATGGTAAAAATCCTTTGCCTTTGATAAATCCATCTGCACACTTAAACCTTGTTGATAGATTTCTGCACTCATTACACATGCATATAATCTTTGCTCATCGCAAGCTTTAGAATCTAGCTCTAATGCTTTATGGTTAAAAACTTGTGCCTTTGATAAGTCTTTTTTGGTATTTATTCCATAAAAATAATATGAGCCGAGCATAAAACACGCATTTTCCATATCACGCTCACACATAATGTCTAAATACTCTAAGCCTTTTTGCACATCTTTTGGCACACCTCGCCCATCAATAAGAGCCACCGCCTGTATAGCACACCATTCTATTGCGCCCTCTCTACACGCTTCTATACTATTTTCATAGCCTAATTGATAATATCGTTGTGATTGTTTAAGTTCGTTTTGAGCATTTTTACTATTTTGAGATTTAATTTCATAATAGTTGCCTAGATATAAACACGCTCCGGGGTGCTTCTTATCACAAGCATTTTTAAGGAACTTACTTGCCTCATCGCCATTTTTTACCCACATTACCACGCCTTGATAAAATTCAGCATCAGCACTACGTATCTGCTCGAGCAATGGACTTTCTTGCATTTCTTTTTCCTCTGTCCAAACATTTGTCGCCACCATAAGCATTAAAAGGCAGCATTGAAAAATACTTTTCATTAACTTGTCCTTTTGTTGAGATGGATAAGTTGGGGGAAATCCTGCGATACCATTTGATGATGTGAAAAAAACTGCTCAATCTCAGCCCTTATCACATCTACATCACTCAGGCTATTGACAAGATGGCGAAACTCACTTGCGCCCTCGTGTCCCTTAGCATACGCGTGAAGATTCTTACGAAACATAATCGCCCCACGTTCCCCATAGAATTGTATCATTTTTTCAAAATGCTCCAAAACAAGCTCTTTTTTGACAATGGGGGGAATCTCCTGCGTGCTATGCTTAATCTGCCAAAATATCCAAGGCGTAGTAAGCGCGGCTCTACCTATCATCACACCATTTGCGCCTGTGTGGGCAAGCACCTCTTGTGCTTTTTGTGCGCTATCAATCTCACCATTAGCTATCACAGGCATAGGCACATTTTGCTTAATATGCGCGATAGCATCATAATCAATCCGCTCTTTTTTATACCCATCTGCTCGTGTGCGTCCGTGTATCACTACAAAATCAGCGGATATATCTTTGAGCGCTTGGGCAATTTCATTGGGAATCTTTTTATCAAAGCCTAGCCGCAGTTTAAGGCTTGTGTAGGGCGTTTTAGCACTCTCTTTGATAAGATTTGCTATTTTTACAAGCAAGTTTAAATTCTTAAGCAATCCGCTTCCATTGCCGTGATTGGCTACTTTTGGAGCGGGACAGCCACAATTTAAGTCAATAATATCAATGCCACTTTGAGTATTGAGAATCTCCACTGCTTTTTTTACAACCTCTATTTTTGAGCCAGAAATCTGCACGCTATAAGGCTGCTCCTCTGCAGATTTTTCAATCATTTTAAGAGTTCTTGCATTACTATACACAAGGGCGTGAGAGCTTATCATCTCACTTACCGTAATATCCACGCCAAAGCCTTTAATCACACTGCGGAAAGGTAAATCCGTGTATCCTGCAAGAGGGGCTAACATCAAAAGATTCTTAAACTCTATCATTTAATTTCTCTGCTTGTAGTCCATATAATCAAAGCTTTTAAGAAGCGTGTATGCGCCTTGTGGATTAATCACGCCAAGCGAGGGTAAAGGCACTCCATTAAAGGTATTGTTTTTCACAATAGTATAATGGAGCATATCTTCAAAAATCACTCTATCGCCTACACATAAGGACGTATCAAAGCTATAATCCCCTATCACATCACCTGCAAGGCAAGTAGGACCCCCAAAACGATAGCGATATGCTCCTACCTCCACGCCTTTATCGGCTTCAAAGCCATTTTGATGAGATAGCTTTGTTACATTGGGGCGATAAGGCATTTCAAGGCAATCAGGCATATGTGCTGCGGCGCTCACATCAAGTATGGCAATAGACATTTCATTTTGCACGATGTCTATGACTTCACCTAGTAAGAATCCTACATTCCAACCCACCGCTTCGCCGGGTTCTAAAAACACTTCTGTATGATATTTTGCCTTAAAATCCTTGATAAGCGATATAAGCAAATCACAATTATAGTCTTCGCGTGTGATATGATGTCCCCCGCCAAAATTAATCCATTTTTTACCCTCTATATAGCGTTGAAAATGCCTTTCAAAATGTGGCAATGTCCGCTTTAATGCACTGCTATCTTGCTCACAATGTGTATGAAAATGTAGCCCACTAATACCTTCTAATCCATGCTCTGCCACACCCCGCTCAAATGCTTGAGGTGTGATACCTAGACGTGAGCCTTTAATGCAGGGATTATAAATAGGTGGCTCTACCTCGCTATACAGAGGATTTACACGCAAACCCACTTCAATAGGAGGGAGATTTTGTGCTTGAAGGAGTTGATTTTTTGTATCAATAAGGGGTTTAAAGCTCTGCCATTGCGCAAAGGAGTTGAAAATAATATGTGTGGCATATTGCAGAATCTGTTCCATTTCTTTATGCTTATAGGCAGGGGAAAACACGCATATATCTTTACCTTGCTCTCTCCCTCCTATTTGCTCATAGCCTAATTGCGCCTCGTATAGCCCACTCGCAGTGCTACCGCTTAATGTATTTTTAAGCCTATCAAACACACGCCAAAACGCGTAGCCTTTGAGTGCGAGGAGTATCTTTGCACCGCTATGCTTTTGGATAGAATCTAATAAGGCAAGGTTTGCATTAAGCTTTTCTTCTTCAAGGATGTATGCCGGGGTAGAAATATGAAAAAGTGTCGAGGCAAGACGCATTTTACTTGAGGGCAAATCGTCTCACTGCGGCTTCAATCTCCACAGGATTGGACTTAGAGATAAACTCATCAGCATTGAGTGAGCGCGCCATATCCTCATTGCTACTTCCACTCATAGAGGAATTTACTACAATGGGCAAATGCGCTGTAGCAGGATTAGCTTTAACTTGTTTGATAACTTCAAAACCACTTGCTTCAGGCATTTCAAGGTCTGTGATAATCATACCTATTGAGCTTAAATCTGTGGTAGGGGCAAATAGATAATCAAGCAAATGTTTGCCATTGATAAAGTCGTGATGGACTACTCCAAGTTTATTAAGGATAAGCTGCATAGTGCGTAGCACGGTGGGGCTATCATCTGCGAGCAAAATACTCTTAGTTGTTTCTACTTGAGAGATTTTAGCAATGCCCTCTTCTTTGTCTTTCTCAATCCACGGAAATACATCAAGTAGCATTTTTTCAATATCCACTACTTGCACGAGACGTCCATCAAAATATCGTGTGCGGCTTACAAGCTTGCCATTATGTCCGCCACCGCCTACACCCACACCTTGCTCTATCTCTGTCCATTTTTTATTAAGGATTCTATCTGCTTCATAGATTCTTACACCAATAGTCCAACGTGAAAATTCACAGATCATAATAATGTCTTCTTCTCCGGGTTCTCTTTTCACTCCACAATTACGCAAATCTTTGCCCTTATTGTAAGTATCATAGAAAAACCATTTACGCATATCAATAAGTGGAATAGTTAATTCACGAATGGTGATAAGCCCTTCTACGAGACTATTATTCTCGTGTGTAACAACGGTCAATGCACCATTATATTTAATCACTTCACGAATCTTAAATACATTCACAGCATATAAATCTTTGCCTTTTTCTAAACGAAAGCAAAGGAGTTGTAACTCATTATTTTTGTGAAGACTTGTTACTTGGTCAATTTTTGCCATACTCGTTTTGGACATATTCACCCCTTTAAGATTCTAAAAATAGCTTAGTTTAACACAAAATCACTAAATATAAGTTTATGCACCGTTGCTTCTTTGGTTAGATTTTGTATGAAAGCGCATTTTAATTACAATAATAATCCACCGCACAATACCATAGATGACATAGCTACTCATCAACACACATAAAGTTTCTTGCGGGCTAATATAGATAATGCCAAGCAGCAAAATAACAGCAATAAATGACTTAAAATTCCATTGTATTTTTTTAAAACTTGGATAACGGATATTGCTCACCATAAGAATACTTACAATAAAGCTTCCCCCTAGCATTAAATATTCATAATGGTATGTTTTAATGAAATCATATTTTAAATCAACAAGTATCCATAACATCACAATCACAGCTGCCGAAGGAATAGGCAAACCGATAAAAAAGTTTGGTTCAGAGATTGAAGTGATATTAAAACGTGCTAAACGCACAGCTCCAAATATAACAAATAATGCAGGAATGCTCGTGCCTAAACGTCCATAGTCTATACCTATATAAAAATAGAGTAAAAAAGCTGGGGCTACACCAAATGCTACCACATCAGCAAGAGAGTCAAACTCTACACCAAATTTACTCGCAGTATTAGTAAGTCGTGCTACTCTTCCATCAAGCCCATCTAAGATCATTGAGAGTAAAATCAGCCAGCAAGCCATCTCAAAATTTGCTTTTGATGCATAGACAACGCTTAATATGCCTAAAAAAATACTTCCAGCAGTAAAGAGATTAGGCAGAATAAAAAGTGGGTTAAACTTCATAAAAATACCCTATAACGCTTTGTAATGCCTTTACTCTATCACCTATGCTTACCTTAAGTTCTACTTCTGCGGCATTTAGCCCTTTTTGTTGAGGAATGTTAATGCGTGTCATACCAGCTTTCATAAAGCCTATGCGCTCACCTACATTTAAATCGCTAGAAGCAAAAATATGATGTGATGAGAAAAAAATAGGATAAAAATCTAGAGTGAATTTTCTGTCCTCCAAGCTTTGAAACGACATAGAGGCATTGAGCAGATTTGTTTTATCTTTAGCGCAGCACGTAAGGCTTAATCCCCTTTTTTGCTGACATTCTCCTTTGACTACATCGTATGGAGCGCGTATTACACCCACATCAATGAAGCGAGTTTCAATAAGAATGTTTATTTCTCCTTCAATGGATTGAATATCTCTTATAATCCCATCGACGGGGGAGGTAAAAGCATTGCTTTCGTTAATATTTGGGATTCTCTCTGGATTGCGAAACATAATAAGCCACAGCACAAGGAGGACAAATAACACAAAAGCACATAGATTCCAATCAAACCATAGTGTAAGCAAAAATGCTCCAAGCAATACTAATGCACCTATCCAGCCTTGTTTTGCAATGATTTGTGTGGTTGTCATAATGTCTCCTTAAGCTTCTTCCTCAATAGGGATAAGGCGAGTTGGTAAATTATGCTCTGCCTCATATTCCTGTATAATCTCTCGCACACGCGCACCATCAATTACTTCTTTGTCAAAAAGTTCGGTTACCATATTTTCAATCGCTTCTTTATAATCGCTTAAAAGTTTCTTTACGTGATTATAACGTTCATCAAGCGTATTTTTGATATGGGTATCAATTTCTTGTGCGAGTTGCTCACTAAATTCTCTCTGCGCTCCACCACCACCAAGGAAAGTATTGCGTTGCTTTTCAAGCACCATAAGCCCACTTACATCAGTCATACCATAATAGCTAATCATAGATTTTAGAATGCCTGTAGCTCGCTCTAAGTCATTGCTCGCTCCTGTGGAAATCTCTCCCAAGAAGACATCCTCAGCTGCACGTCCGCCTAAAAGCACATCGACCTCTGCCATTAGCTCGTGTTTTTGCATAAGGTAGCGATTTTCTTCAGGCGTGTGCAATGTGTATCCAAGTGCTGCCATACCACGCGGGATAATAGATACTTTATTTACTCTATCTGCACCTTTTGTCATCTCTGAAACCACAGCGTGCCCGCTCTCGTGGTAAGCAACAATCTTTTTCTCTTTAGGAGAAATGCGACGAGACTTTTTCTCTAATCCTGCAATACCCCGCTCGACTGCTTCTTTAAGATGTTTCTGGCTTACTTCTTTTTTATTTTCTCTCCCTGCTAAAAGTGCTGCCTCATTGATAATATTTGCTAAATCTGCTCCGGCAAGCCCAGCTGTGAATTTAGCAATCTCGTGTAAATCTACATCACGAGCCAAAGCTACATTTTTAATATGCACCTTGAGAATCTCCAAACGCCCTTCAAAATCAGGCTTATCCACAAGCACTTGCCTATCAAATCTCCCCGGGCGTAACAATGCAGGGTCTAGAATCTCTGGGCGGTTTGTAGCGGCTAATACAATAACCGGAGCAGATTCAGAACCAAATCCGTCCATTTCTGCCAAAAGTTGATTGAGCGTTTGCTCTCTCTCATCATTGCCACCTACCATACTTCCTGCTGCACGGCTTTTCCCAATCGCATCGATTTCGTCAATAAAAATAATGCTTGGTGCATCCTTTTTCGCCATTTCAAACAAATCTCTCACGCGACTAGCGCCTAAGCCCACAAACATTTCAATAAAGCTACTCCCACTCATAGAGAAAAATGGCACATTAGCCTCTCCTGCTACGGCTTTAGCAAGGAGTGTTTTACCCGTTCCAGGAGGTCCTACTAAAAGCACCCCTCGTGGAATCTTTGCTCCCACAGCCGCATAGCGTTCAGGGTATTTTAAGAAATCTACAATCTCTACAACCTCTTCTTTTGCTTCCGCATTACCTGCCATATCATCAAAGCGGACATTGGGCTTTTCAGCATTGACGAGCTTTTTTGCATTTCCCATACCAAAGATTCCCCCACCCATACTCTTTTGCATACGTGCAGTAAGGAACATCCACAACGCAATGATAATGAAAATAGGTAGGAGCATATTTACTAAATCGCCCAAGAAGCTTCCCTCACTAAAGCCACTATACTCGATTTTCTTTTCATCAAGCAAAGGTACAAGCCCCAAGTCAGCTACTTTTTTTGTCGTGTAGAGAATCCGCGGAGAGCTACTAGCCGAATATGCCTTAATATATGTCTGTCCAATACTTACAGAGGCAATTTCACCCCTTGAGATAAGCTCTTTTAATTCATTATATGTAATCTCTTTTGTAACGCTCCCTCCCAAAAATCTATCCGTGAGTGAATCTCCTCCACTAGGGGAAAATAGCTTAAACAAAAGCAAAGCTAGAATTACAAAAATAGCAAATGTAAGAAAAGGATTCTGCTTAAATGGCGGTTTTTTATCATTAGGATTTTCCATATTGTCCCTTTTATTATCATAAAGTTAATTTCAAGGCTACCCACTCATCTTTACAGCGAGTTTCTAGCACATTAAAATCATTAAAAGATTTTATTATATCAAATTTATATTCATCAAGTATCCCTGAAAGTATCAAAAGCCCATTTTTTCTACATTTTGCCTTCAAATCATCGTGTAAAAGATTGAGAACAAAGGGGACGATATTTGCCATTATGACATCATATTGCATAGGTGTATCTAAGGGTGATTGAGCAATGCTACCTTGCCAAAGTTTCTTAAAATTGACTTGATTTAATGTAGCGTTTTTACGACTTTCCTCAATAGCGCATTCATCAGTATCGCAGGCATAGACTTCTGCACCAAGCTTACAAGCACCAATGCTTAAAATACCACTTCCACAGCCCACATCAAGCAATGTTTTATTTTGTAAATCTATTTCGCCTAGCAATTCAAGGCACATAGCAGTGCTTGCGTGATGTCCAGAGCCAAAGGCAAGGGCAGGACTAATGATGATTTCTTTATCATTTTTGCCTTGCTTGTGGGAAGATTCTCTCCATAAAGGGCGGATATAGAATCTCCCGCATTGCACAGGCGTAATCGAATCTTTATAGGCTGCTATCCAATCGCAGTTTTGCTTCTCCTCAATATGATAGTAAAATCCTATCCGTTCATTATGTATATCTGTAAGCCAAAGGGCAAAATCCCGTAGAGATTCTATAAATGTGGGCAAATCAATATCATCTCTACCTATGCGACTAATAATTTGTGTGGGTTGCGTGCTTTGTTTAGCTTTTTGTATATCAAAACCTATGCTTTTCCAAGAATCATCATTATAAATAATCGCAAAAGGATTTGATGGGGTTATATCAAGGTATTCAATAGCATAAGAAGTTTTTTGAAGTATAAAATCGGCAAATTGCTCTACAAAGCCACTTGGGTGGATAATAATCTCCCAATATGTTTGTTTATCCAGCCCTTGCATAAAGTGGAAGCCTAGTCCTCATTGACACCTAGCACAACTTCTAATTTTTCTTTCAATACTTGAGGCGTAAATGGCTTAACGATATAGTTATTCACTCCTGCTTTAAGCGCGGTAATCACCTCCGCCTTGCCTCCTTCAGTGGTAACCATAATGATGGGGATAGATGTGTATCGCTCATCGGAACGAACTTTTTTTACTAAATCTAAACCATTCATTTCAGGCATATTCCAGTCGGTAATAAGCACTTGAATGCCTTCAGTGCTATCCATAATCTGCCACGCCTCTACGCCGTGTTCAGCTTCTAAAATATCTTCATATCCTAAACGTTGTAGGGTATTTTTTATAATCCTTCTCATTGTAGAGCTATCATCAACAACCAGCAGTTTCAAATTGTCTCCTTCTTTAATGGCTAGTCTAGAAAATTGCAATTTTAGCATATCTTTTAAACAAGTTAGATTAATCCTTGTATTTTTTTTCAAAAAATATGGATTTTAGCTTAGATTTCATCAAGAATACGACGACAAAATATTATTTAAGTAAAGATATACTTTAACTTGTGAATTAAATGAATTGAGAATCTTATTTTTTGTTTTGCTCAAACTTTGATTCTATATAATCAGCATTTTATGCAAATCTAGAGACTGAAAATAGCCTACTTATATCTTTAAATCTATGGTTGAATAATTTAATGAAAATGTCATTATCGTATCTGCGATACAATAGTATCAAATCTAAAATTAAAGGAATGTCTATGAAACTGCAAGGAAAAAACAATCTTAGTCTTGCCACACCCCTTTATGCAAAAGATTTAGATGAAAGTTTTTGTATTATTGATATGCGCTATGAGGAAGATTACAAATTGTGTCATATCAAAGATTCTTACCATCTCAATAACCCCTATGATATTTATTTTTTTATAAAAAACAATCCAGATAAAAAATGTGTGCTTGTATGCTATTCAGGGCATACTGCAAGTATCTTAGGTACAGAGCTTATAGGGGAAGGCTTAGAGAATGTATATTTCTATGATGATGAGTTTAGCACACTTACAAATACAAAACTTCAACTCATCGCCAAATAATGTTATAATCTGCGTTTTTATTATCACATACAAAGGAATGTAATGAGTGTTTTGTCTAGTTTGCTGTATATCCTTTCAAATATCAATGTGATATTTTATCTCCTTGCTTTTTTTATTGGAGGGATTCCATTTGGTTGGCTTTTGCTTAAAATATTTTACAAAACCGACATTCGTCAGTCTGGTTCGGGCAGTATAGGGGCGACTAATGTCTATCGAGCCCTAAAAGAAAGAGATGAAAAAAAAGCTAAGATTTTTTCCATTCTTACTATTGTGTTTGATGCGACAAAGGGTTTAATTGTGGTGGCTATTGCTAAAATGCTGGGTTTGAGCTATGAAACGCAATGGACTATCGCGCTTTTAGCCATTTTAGGGCATTGCTATAGCCCATTTTTAGGATTCAAGGGTGGCAAGGGCGTGGCTACAGCAATTGGTTCTGTTTTACTCCTTATTCCTCTTGAAGGTATATGTGGTCTCATTATTTGGGGGGTTGTAGGCAAGGTCTTTAAAATCTCTTCTATTTCATCGCTTGTAGGTGTGTTAAGCGGTATTATACTTACCTTTGTGCTACCTTATGTTCTGCCTTTGCCAGATAGCATTTCTATTACCGCGCAGATTCACACGCATACGCCTGTAGTGCTTATAGGATTACTTATCCTCTATACGCATATTCCTAATATCAGGCGACTTTTTAGTGGGCAGGAAAGCAAAGTATTGTGAAGGAAAGCATTACTCTGTATATTGAGAATCTCACTTGTGAGGCGATTATTGGGGTGCTACCATTTGAGCGGTACACTCCGCAAAAGCTTATTATCGAAGCTGATATTACTTATATGTATAGTCCAGCGCAAGCATTTCTTGATTACGCGCATATATGCGAAAGCATACAACAATACTTACAGAATGGGACTTATGAGCTTTTGGAATCTGCTCTTATTGACATTACTCAAAAACTCAAAACGCAATTTCCAGCGATTTGCACTCTTACACTCTGTATCAAAAAGCCCAATATCTTAGACTCTTGCATTGTGGGAGCAAGTATCACACGACATTTTAAAGATTCTTGCTCGCATTAAGATTCTAGCAAAAGACATCTTCTTACTAACGCGTAGTTGCTATATCTTCACATAGTGGCGTTATCTCGCCAATACGTGGTGTAATGAGCGTGAAGGGCAGTATCTTGTCTCTCTATTGTAGAGGGCATATAGACTTTGCAAAGGCTGCTTCCAGCTATGTGGTGCAAGGGCAAATTTGCTATTATGAATAGGCATAAACTTTTTTGCAACATAAATCAATCCCTACCCGCACGAAGCTATCGCTTTGGCAATGCTTTTATATCACTTTGAATACTTGGAATCGCCACCTTTGGCGGCAAACACGATTGCAAAAAGAAAAGACAATACAGAATCATTGCGATGCGTGTAAGATTCTATAATACCTTGTTCTATGGAATACTAGATAGGCTCATAGGGTGATTGTGTGCCTTACCACAATAGAAATGTGGTGATTGTGCGATAGAATCTTTATGTGAAGCTAACATCAATATGCCCTTAAAAGTCCAATAATCATTTTGCACCACCTTAGATTTATGATTTAGCAAAGACATAATGAAATTAACTATCTTGCCTTTATTTTGCTATAATGCCTTACATCACAATCACAAAGGGGTAATATGAAAATTTTAGTGATTCAAGGACCAAATCTTAATATTCTAGGACATCGTGAGCCACATATCTATGGGCATTTTACATTAGAGCAGATTCATAAAAACCTATCCAATCAGGCAAAGCAAAATGGCACAGAATTAGAGTTTTTTCAAAGCAATTTTGAAGGCGAGATTATCGATAAATTGCAAGAGTGTATCGGTGGAGAATACGCAGGAGTAATTATTAATCCCGCAGCATTTACGCATACTTCTATTGCGATTGCTGATGCAATTGCAAGCTGCGGTGTGCCTGTGATTGAAGTGCATATTAGCAATATCCACGCACGTGAGGAATTTCGTGCAAAAAGCTATACAGGTGCAGCGAGTGCAGGAGTAATTACGGGCTTTGGTGCATTTGGCTATCATTTGGCATTGATTGGAATCTTGCAAATTGTTAATGAAGTGCAAGCCCTCAAGGCACAGCAGGCACAAAGCAAAAAAACATGAAAAAAGTAACTCCCCCACATACCTACCTCATATTTGATGAAAACGCACAATATTATGAATGTGGCTTTAGCTGCGATAATGCGTTAATCTTGCGGGTGGGAGAAGAGTGCTATTTTATTACAGATTCCCGCTATACCCTTGAGGCAAAGCAGCATTCCTATGCAAGTGAAGTAATAGAATCTACAGATTTTATTCAAAGCACACAGGCGATATTGCAAAAGTTGCGAGTAAAAAATATTATTTTTAACCCCCGAGAACTAAATCTAGCCTTTTATGATCGTCTTAAACTAGCCCTTGATAAGATTGATTGCGCCCTAGAGCCTAGAGATAACTTCCATCAGCTTTTGCGTATCAAAAAAACGCCCAAAGAAATTGCCCTTGTCGCTAAAAGTCAAAAGCTCAACAAAAAAGCTTTCAAGCATTTTGCAAAATATATAGGCAAGATGTTTAAAAAATCTCCTAGTGAAAAGCAGCTTCATTACCAAGCTATGCAGTTTTTAAGTTGTTTTGGGGAGTATGATTTAAGCTTTGAACCAATTGTAGGTATTAATGCCAATGGCGCAAAGCCCCACGCTCTGCCTAGCCCTAAGTGTTTTTTGACTAAAAATGATATATTGCTTTTTGATGCGGGGATTAAATATAAGCGATATTGTTCGGATATGACGCGCACAGCGGCGATAAGAGACGAGGTGCATTTCAGTAAAAAACAGTATTTTAAAGATAAATTTATGCAAAAAATCTATGATATTGTGCTAAAGGCACAAGAAGAGACTATCGCTAAGGTGAGGAGCGGTATGAGTGGCAAGGAGATTGATAGCATTGCACGAGATGTGATTGAAAAAAGTGGCTATGGGGCATATTTTATCCACAGCACAGGACACGGCGTAGGGCTTGATATACACGAACTCCCGCGCATATCGCGTTTGAGTGATGATATTATCGAAGATGATATGATTTTTTCTATTGAGCCGGGCATTTATCTGCCTAATGAATTTGGCGTGAGAATCGAGGATTTAGTCGTTATGAAAAATGGTCGCCCAGAGGTGTTGTAATGCTATGGATATGTTATGAGTGAGCTACAAGATTCTAGGCATTCTATGGGTTTATTGCAGATTTGCCAGAGTGGCGAATTAGGACTTTTAGAGTCTTATACAGCTAAGCGATACGCGCTTAATATGGATTTTTTCTCCTTGCTTAACACAAAGCTTTTTAATGCCTTGAAAGCCCCCATTAAGCAATACAATCTCTATTTACATAATCACAATATCAATATCATTGATGTGCTTTCTAAGAGCTTTGTATATCCCACAAGAGCAACAGATGGAGCACTTAAGCACACTATGTTAGAGCAAAATCTTGCCCTAGCGGAAAATCCGCTCAATAATCCCGCCTACACAATTTACACAAATAATCTAGCTCTTCATAAGCTTGATGAGGAGAGCCTCCCGCTTACTGCAAGTGCTTGTAATCCTATGATTGATATGATGCTAAATGACTTTGGCGGGGCTAATCGCTTTCATCTGCCTACATATTTTTTGCCTAATATGACGATTTTTGGGCTTCTTGGGGGTATGTTTTTACAATTTTTGCTTGAAAAGGGCTATTTTTTTCATTCACTTTTACTTTTTGAAGAAGATATGGATTTGTTTAGAATCTCACTCTATTTTGTGGATTATCCGCTTTTATTTGAGCGGGTGAATGAACACTCCTGCTATCTTTTTGTGAAAGATTTGTTAAACAAGGAATTTGTGCAGCATTATTTTACGCATAAGCGTATTACAAATAACTTCTTGCGCTTGGAGCTATGCTTGTATGATAGCCCTAAGCTACAAAACGCACAAGAGCAGGTAGCGCAAAGCTATGCGGTCAATGCACGTGGTTGGGGGAGCTTTGATGATGAGATGATAGGGGTGAAAAATACCTTTATGAATCTTGGGAAGCAAGAGAGGCTTTCCTATCCTATTTTGAATCTTCCCAATCGCGTGAATGCCCCTATTTGTGTGGTGGGTAATGGCTCGAGTTTAGACCATTTGCTACCCTTTATTAAGCAAAATGCGCACAATATGATTATTTTTAGCTGTGGTACGGCTTTAAAACCGCTTAAAAATGCGGGAATTAACCCTGATTTTCAAATAGAAATTGAACGCATAGCCTATCTCAAAGATGTTTTAGAATCTGCGCCATTAAGCGATACCACGCTTTTATGCGGCAATATGGTGCAGCCTAGCGCGATAAGTCTTGCTAAAGAGGCTTATATGTTTATGCGTGGGGGAAGTGCAAGTGCGTATTTTAATGCTGCAAAAAGTGTGATTGAGTTTGCCGCGCCTTATGTGGGGAACGCGGGATTTGCTCTAGCGTGTTTATTGAGCGATGAGGTGATTATTTGCGGACTTGATTGCGGCTATATTAAGGGCAAAGCAAAACACGCGCAAGGCTCATACTATAGGGAAGAAGAAAGCACAATACCCAAAAACGCCTATAAAGTACAGGGCAATGGAGAGTATGAAGTATATGCAGATGCGCTATTTAGTCTATCAAGTGCGATGATGACTAAGGCGATAAATGTTTTTAAGCCTAAACTTGTAATGAATCTTGGTAGTGGAGCATATATCCGCTGCACACATGCGGTAAGTATAGATGACTTCACGCTCCGTGATATTGATAAGCATAAATATATAGCCGAGCTTAAAGGCTATATGTGTGCGGATAGGAATGCTGTGTTTAAGCATAAGGGATTTTATGAAGATGAAGTCAATGCCTATAAGGAGGCGATATTGGGGGCTTTACGTCAGGGTGTGGAGGGAAGAAATGGAATCGTGTCAAACAAACGTGAGCTATTTACGCGTATTGATAGCATTCACGCTCTCTGCCTTAAGCAATCCGCACGGCTGCCATTTGTAGGCATACTCTTTGAGGGGAGTATCTCCCACATACTGCATACGATGATGGTATGTGCGCTTCATATTCCTAATGATGATATTGCGCTTTTTTATGCGCGATGTGTGGAATTAGCAGAATCTGCACTTAATAAAATGGTAATGAGCTACAAAATGCTACGTATCGGGGCTAGGTAATTTATCCAAACGTATGTAAGATTCTGTAAGCACCCAGCATTATAGAATCTTAAATCGCCTTAATCGCGCTGCATTGAACACCACACTAATGCTAGAGAGGCTCATTGCCAATGCGCAAAACATCGGGTGCAGAAATATCCCAAATCCACCTAGCGTGCCCATTGCTAAAGGGATAAAAGCGACATTATAGCAAAAGGCAAAAACAAGATTGCTCTTTATATTCGCAATACTCGCCCTTGCCAACGCGTATGCGTTATAGACGCTCATCACTTTATGATTATAGATTACTATATCCGCGCTTTGCATAGCTATATCGTGTGGGGAGCTAAAGGCTGCTGATGTGTGCGCAAGGGCAAGGGCTGGAGCGTCATTAATACCATCGCCCACCATAAGCACCTTATGCTGCTTTGCTTTTTCTTTAAGAATACGCATTTTATCCTGCGGCATTGCCTTAGCAAATATGTTAGTAATTCTAAGCGCTTGAGCGATTCTTTGTGTATTGGCGGCATTATCCCCGCTAATGAGGGTAGATTCTATACCCTTAGCCCTAAAATGCGCTATTGTCAATGCTGCATCGGGCTTCACATAATCCTGTAAAGAAAATTCCGCAAGGAGACAATCATTTGTAGCAAGGTAGAAAGTAATTTTGTCTGCCCGTGTGTGAAGCTGACTATGTAAGTGCGGCGCGATTATCCCAAGAGTACCAAGCATATAGGAAGTGTTGTTGATAGTGGCTTTAATGCCTTGCCCTAGGATACTTTGCACCTCACTTATGGGATAGAGGGTTGCGTTTTGGCTTAAAGGGTGCGTTTGAAAGGCTTGTGCGATGATATGTGTGCTCGTAGATTCTAGAGTATAAGCTAGATTAAAAATCTCCTGCTCACTCTTTGATGTATCATATATACGAATCTGCTCTATGCTTAAGCCTTGCGTGAGTGTGCCGGTTTTATCAAAAGCAATATGTGTAATTTCACTCAAAGTTTGCAAACTCTTAGCATCCTTAAAAAACACGCCCATTTTGTTTGAAACACTTTGTGCGTGGAGAATCGCCATTGGCGTGGCAAGTCCCAACGCACAAGGGCAGGAAATCACAAGCGTAGCGATAAAGATATTCAAGGCAAATTCAAAATCCCGCATACCCCACCAAAACGCCCCCGCAGCTAAAGCTAGACATATCACAAGCGGCACAAATACCCCCGCTACCTTATCTGCAAGTGAAGCGATAGGGGCTTTGCTCTCTTGGGCTTTTTCCACGAGATGGAGAATCTGTGCCAGAGCGGATTGCTTGGCATTTTTCTCTGCACGGACATACAGCACACCATCAAGGTTAATGCTTCCTGAAAAGAGCACATCGTTAGGACGCGCTAAAATAGGGAGAGACTCGCCATTAATCGCGGCAGTATCGAGGCTACTCTCCCCCTCTATTACCACGCAATCCACCATAATCATCTCTCCGGGCAGAATCTTTAGTATATCCCCTGCCTTCACATCTTGAGTAAGGATGCTCTCACAGGGTGCATTTGAAAGTGAGTGAGATTCATTTAAGCACACTTTTTGCAAGTTCTTTTGATTGAGTTTTAGTAGTAAAGAAGCACTATCAAGCGCATCTTTTTTGGAGTTATTCTCAATGTTTTTTCCCACCAGCACAAGGGTGATAATCACGCATACGCTATCAAAATATGTATGAGTTTCTATCCCAAATAGCCCTTGCAGACTATATATAAACGCACTGCTTGTCCCAATGGCAATGAGTGAATCCATATTAGGATTACGTATAAAAAGGGCTTTAAACCCGCGCAAGTAAAACCCTCTGCCAATGTGCATAACCACAAGCGTGAAAAACAGCATAGTAGGGTAGCTCACACTAAAAGGGATATGCCATAAATGCAACATCTCTCCCCAAGAGAGCAAAAGCACTATGAATGTAGAATAAATGCTTAGAGTAAGCCTCCTGCGTGTGTTTAAGAATCGCGCGTCTAAAAATTCTATAAAATCATTGAGTTTGATAAAAATATTGTGCGTAGGATTTGGGGTGTGTGGAGAATCTGTATCGCCTAAATGCGGTTCATAGCCCATCTTGCGTATAATGGCGAAAATCTCCTCAAGGCTTGTTTGGCTTTCATCATAGCAGATATGCGCCTTTTTACTGATAAGATGCACATCTATGCTGTGGCAAAAGCTTTTACGTTTCAATGCGCGTTCAATCCCACTTGAACACGCCTGACAAGTCATTTGTTCGATATAAAATGAAGCCTCTTTCATTAGCAATCCTTTCATTGAAATTATAACGATTACGGCATATATTTGTAAATATACATATAGGGGGGTATATGTATATTATCTTATGAATTTGTTATCTAGTACATCGTTTTTACTCATAGAATCTTGATAAAACGTATAGATATTTGTCGAATGAAAGATTAAAAATATTTTTATTTTAATGTTTGATGTTGGCTGCAATAAGATAAAATCCCTACAAAAATAGAATATCCCTTTCTCTAGCAAAGGTTTTATTTACCATTGAGAGGAGAGCAAACAAACAATCTAGTCAATAGAGAAAAATGCGATTATTCTTTCCTCTTTTGCCTAAGAATATACCCCACTGCTTAATTCCTCTGCACTATAAAGAAAAGTGAAGATTAAAGCTATCCTTTGCCAAAGGGAATGTATGAGGAAAATAAGCAATGAACTATCCTCTATTTTGAGAGAAAAGTGGATAGCTTTTTACTTTTTTGCAGAATCTCCTACATCATATATTTTTGTGCTTGTAATTTATAAAAGAAAGATTTAAATGACACAAAGCAGGAAAATATGCTCTGTATCTATCTGCTTTGCAGATACTTTGCTCATTTTCTATGGGGTAAAACTATGTGGTGTGTAGTGCAAGGGTGAATAATAGGGAGCTACTTGCGTAATTCTTTAATACGAGCAGCCTTGCCTTTTCTTGTGCGCAGGTAGTAGAGTTTAGCTCGTCTCACACGTCCTATACGTAATACCTCTATGCTTTCTAAACTTGCGCTATAAAGGGGAAATGTCTTTTCCACACCGATGTTATTTGCACCGATTTTTCTTGTTGTGAAAGTTCTATCCACGCCATTGCCACGAATAGCGATACATACACCCTCAAAATATTGCACCCTGCTTTTATCGCCTTCTTGAATCTTAATCCCTAGTTTTAGAGTGTCCCCTGCCTTAAATTGTGGCACTTGCTTATCGCCAATTTGCATATCATTAAAGCTTTGTATATAACGATTTCTCATAACTATTCCTTTCTATTCCCACGCTTTAGAGATGTTTGATATGTTTGATACAAATCTGGTCTAAAATACTTTGTCTTACATATCGCCAAGCGTTTTTTTAAGCCGCTGATTTTACTATGATTTCCCTTTAAATACACTGAAGGCACGGCGGAAAATGATGTGTTATGAATCTTTGCAAAATTAGGTGCTTCAAGCAGATTTTCCCCGAAGCTCTCACCCTGTAGAGATTGAGCATTCCCCAGCACCCCATCAATAAATCTTGAAATGCTATCACATAGCATAAGCGCGGGTAATTCCCCGCCCGTGAGGATAAAATCCCCTATGCTAAAAACTTCATTAGCATATTCCTCAATCACACGTTCATCAAAGCCCTCATATCGCCCACATACAAGACTTATGTGCTCTTTATGGCTTAAACGTGCGGCGTCATTGTGATTAAAAGGCTTCCCACAAGGACTTAAAAAAATGATATGTGATTGTTTGAGTGGTGCTAATGCTTTACTTAAAACATCAGCTCTCATCACCTGCCCCGCACCCCCGCTTATAGGAGGTTCATCGACTTTTTTATATTTATCAAGGGCGTAATCACGGATATTGATACATTCTATTTCAATGTAACCATTTTGTATGGCTCGTTTGAGTATGGAATCACTAAAGTAAGATTCTATCAGTGCAGGGAAAAGACTCAAAAAAGAAAATTTCATTATCTTAGCTTTCTTCAAGGAGTGCTAGGGCATTGCGCGTTATCACACCTTGAGGAGAGAGAGATAGCACAAATTGTGCGATATTAGGGATAAGAAATTGTTTGCTTAATCCCTTACTTACAAGCATAGAATCTGTGGCTATGATGAGATAATCCAATGTGCCGATACGTTCAATATCTGTGATCACTCCGAGTTTCATATTACTCTCTCCTAGCGTATCACAGACGCTCACGCCTATCATCTCCTGCCATAGATATTCCCTCTCTTGCAATCTACACATCACCCTGCTCTCCTCAAGGGTAGAGTATAGCTCACAGTTCACAAGCTTACTTGCACTCTCACGTGAGGTATAGCCCTCAAAACGTACAAGATTTTGTGTAGCATTGTATGAATGGATGCAAAGTGTCTCAAATGTAGCAGTATGAAATGTGGCTTTAGGAGTAAAAATAGCAGGGAAATCGCTTATAATGAAGAGTTTTAAATCTCCTTTAATGCCAACGACCCGCCCGATTTTAGCGACTAAAAGAAGAGAGGATTGCTTTTTTGGCTCTTTGGGCATTTAGATTCTAATGGGCTTGCACGGCGATTCTATAACTTCTACCATTTTTGGCTTTTGTGCTAGAGATAAAAGTTTTGAGTGAACCTACCATCTTGCCATCTCGCCCTATGAGTCGTCCCACATCTTGTGAATCAGCAAGGATAAGAATCTCACGAGTATTATCTTCTGCATCTTGTATTTGTATATCTATTGCCTCAGGTTTATTAGCAATTTTTTTTGCATATTCTCTAATAAAATCTTCAACCATAATTACTTCTTTATTGTTTTAGTTATTTTGCAGTGAGTTTTGCCACCCTTTCGCTCATCTTTGCACCTACGCTTTTCCAATACTCCAAACGTGTAGTATCATACTTTACAAGTGCTGGCTCTACCAAAGGATTGTAATATCCTAAAGATTCTATCCAGCCGCCATCGCGCTTTTTGCGAGAATCTGTTACAACAATGCGATAAAAAGGTTTTTTCTTGCGTCCCATTTTAGTAAGTCTAATTACTGTTGCCATCTCATCTCCTTAAGTTTTGACTTTTTAAGTAGCGCATTATAGTGTGTTTTGCTTAAAGCATAATTTAATTTTGATTCCCAAGTAATGCATATTGTCCTTGGCTGATTCAAAATAACTTAAATCTTTTAAGCAAAAAATGGAGCGATTATAAAGCCTAGAGCCACAGAGAAGCTAATAGCAAGTATTCCGGGCAAAATAAAGCTATGATTAAACACATATTTGCCAATACGTGTAGAGCCTGTATCGTCCATTTGCACTGCACCAAGTAGGGTAGGATAAGTGGGCAAAACAAAGAGGGCGGAGACAGCTGCAAAACTCGCTACGATAATATATGCAGAATCTGTATTAGCCGCAGTGATTCCAAGTGCGCCAATTACCACAGGCATAATCGCCTTAGCTGTTGCCGCTTGTGAGTAAAGCAGCATACTTGCAAAAAATAATGCTATGGCTAAAAGTGCAGGATAATCCTCTACTAGAGCTCCAGCTAAATCTCCAATTTGTTCTTTGTAGCCGCCTACAAAGGTATTGCCAAGCCACGCTACACCCAGCACACATATGCAAGCCGTCATTCCTGCTTTAAAAGTGCTTTGTTCAAAGAGTTTGCTACTCTCAATTTTGCAGAACATCGTAATTAATGTCGCAATCAGCAGCATAAAGCTCATTATTGCACCATCGCGAGGCAATCGCACAGGGTCAATGTAGCTTTTTACCATTGCACTAAGATTTGCTACTATGCCGTCTTTTTGCGCCCAGTCAGCAAGGATAGAATCCACATTTTGCTTTAAGTCTGCAAGGCTAGATTCTAAACTCTCAAGGGCTTTTTGATTTGCATCATTTGCAATCGTATAAAGCGCACTCTTTGCTTCTTTAAATGGGAAAGTCGCCGCTAGATTTGCCTCACCCTTTGCCACACTCGCTTTAATCACACTTTTAGAATCCATATAAGCTTTTTTCAAAGATTCTAAACTCGGTGCAACTGCATTAAATTCCTCTTTGTTCAAATTTTCCTTTGCTTCTTTTACAATAGAATCTACTCTATCATCAAAATAATACGCAGGGATATTTTTGCTTACTGCATTCAGTATGGACTTACGCACGACATCAGAAATAGAAGTAGCATAAATTACCACACAAAGCACACCGATAAGGAAAATTGCTACGCTTAGCTTTGCCCCCTTTTTAAGCTCAATATGCTGTGCACCCATAGGAGCTTTGACAAGTCCGGCTTGAAGGCGTTCTTGATAGATGAGGTCTTTGCTCAAATCAAGCGGAAAAAACTTGCTCATCACAAATGCAGTGAGCATACACGCACTGAATGTAGTGATAAGCCACACAAGAAGTAGGGTAGGGTAGTTCCAGCCAAGTGGCTCTAGCACACCTGTCATATACACTACTGCCGCGCTTACAGGAGAAGCGGTAATGGCGATTTGGCTTGATATCACAGCGATAGAAAGCGGGGCAGAGGGTTTGATATTTTGCTCCTTTGCTACTTCTACAATTACAGGTATCATTGAAAAGGCAGTATGTCCTGTCCCAGCTAGAAATGTGAGGAAGTAAGTAACCGTGGGTGCGAGGTAGTTGATATATTTAGGATTCTTGCGCAAGATTTTTTCTGCTATTTGCACCATATAATCCAAACCACCGGCTAATTGCATAGCAGCAATAGCTGCAATCACAGACATAATAATTAAAATAACATCCCAAGGAATATCCCCGGGCTTCATACCAAGTATAAGGCATAGCACCACTACGCCAAAGCCCCCAGCATAGCCTATTGCCATACCTCCAAGCCGAATACCAATAAAGATTGCCCCAAGCAGCACTGCTATTTGCAAGATAAGAAGTATATGTTCCATAAATATCCCCTAATATAAATTAAAATAAGGTATGTCTTAAAGATTCTTAATAATTGATGCTTAAAATCTTTAAGGTTTGTAAAAAGGATCTATGCAAAAGGTGAGTGTTTTTGAAACTTCGCCTTATCTTCTGCACTCATATGTGGATTAAGCATATTTTTGGGTTGGAAAATTTCATCAAGTTGCTCTTTTGTGAGCAATTTGCGCTCAAGGGCGATTTCTTTAACAGGTTTGCCTGTTTGCAGAGATTCTTTAGCGATAGAAGCGGAATTTTCATAACCAATATAAGGATTAAGCGCGGTAACAATACCAATGCTGTTATACACAAAATCACTGCATACCTTTTCATTTGCGGTGATCCCATCAATACATCTACTCGCAAGTGTGAGCATAGCATTTCTCATCATAGAGATAGAATTAAACAAACCATAGGCAATTACAGGCTCAAACACATTGAGTTGGAGCTGCCCACCTTCACTCGCAAAGCTCACGGTCACATCATTGCCAATCACGGCATAGCAGACTTGATTTACTACTTCAGGGATTACAGGATTCACTTTGCCGGGCATAATGGAGCTTCCGGGCTGCATTTTAGGGAGGTTGATTTCATTTAATCCCGCTCGAGGTCCAGAGCTTAAGAGTCGCAAGTCATTACATACTTTAGAGAGTTTAACGGCTACACGTTTAAGCACGCCGCTCACTTGCACATACGCGCCAGTATCTTGTGTCGCTTCAATCAAGTCATCTGCGGTTTGGAATGGGTGTCCTGTAACCTCACAAAGCTTTTTTTGCACGATTTTTGGATAATCAGGGTGAGAGTTAATGCCCGTGCCAATGGCTGTGCCGCCCATATTAATTTCAGTGATAAGATTTCTTGCTTCAAGCACTCTAGCAATGTCTTCCCCCATCATTACTGCAAATGTGTGAAACTCTTGTCCTAATGTCATAGGCACGGCATCTTGGAGCTGAGTGCGCCCCATTTTTAGCACATCTTTGAACTCTTTTGATTTTTTTTCAAATGAAGATTTTAAGACTTCCATATCCTTTGCTAATGCAGAAAGCTCATCATAAAGGGCTACATGGATAGCTGTAGGATAGGAATCATTAGTTGATTGTGAAAGATTTACGTGGTCATTTGGATGGCAGTATTGATACTCGCCTTTTTTATGCCCCATAATTTCTAAAGCGAGATTAGCTACCACTTCATTTGTATTCATATTAGTGCTTGTTCCTGCCCCTCCTTGAATCATATCTACGACAAATTGATCTCTTAGCTCCCCAGCAATTAACCTATCACACGCTTTGCAAATCGCGTCCTTTTTTGCATCATCAAGCAGATTAAGCTCATTATTTGCTAGAGCCGCTGCTTTTTTGACTTGTGCAAATGCCTTAATGAAACTAGAATAGCTACTTAGCTTATCGCCCGTGATATTAAAATTTTGTAATGCGCGAAATGTTTGCACCCCATAATATACATCATCTGTGATTTCAAGCTCACCGATAAAGTCGTGTTCTACTCGATTTCCCATAATAGTCTCCTTATAATTTTGATTTTTTGTTTTAAAACTATACCTAAATCAAAATTATATAAATTTAATAATGACAGGATTTAAAAGATGAGTTTTTAGATTTTAAACATTTTAGTAACACCTAAATATCAAATAAATTGACACAAAAAGACAAATTTTTCTTAAACCATTATTTTGGCATTTTTAAATTTCCCATCATACTCATAAGTTCTTGCATACCGCCCTTTTGGGTGAGCTTTTTTGCCCTTTTGGAAGCTTGGTCAAACTGCTTAATGATACGATTTATATCGCTTACCTCTAGTCCGCTCCCAAGTGCTATCCTTTTGCGCCTTGAACCATTGAGTAGGCTAGGATTCTCACGTTCTTTTTTTGTCATAGAATTGACCATAGCACGGATATTTTTCACCTCACTTGATTTATCTAAATCCACATCTTTTAATGCACTTGCCATATTGCCAAGCCCGGGTATCATAGAGACAATTTGGCTCATCGAGCCAAGCTTTTTAACATTTTCAATTTGTGCGATAAAGTCCTCAAAGCTAAACTGCCCCTTCTTGAGCTTTTTGGTAATTTGCTTAGCTTCATCTTGGCTTATCACACTTGCTGTTTTTTCTGCTAAGGAGACTATATCTCCTGCTCCCATAAGGCGCGATATGATTCTATCAGGCAAGAAAACATCAAAATCAGCGACCTTTTCTCCGCTTCCTATGAATTTGAGTGGAATACCGATTTGATAAGCGATGGAGAGGGCTATACCGCCTTTTGTATCGCTATCAAATTTAGAGAGTATCACACCATCAATGCCAATTTTTTCATTAAAATGTCCCGCAGAGCGGATACCATCTTGCCCACTTAGTGAATCTGCTACATAGAGGCATTCTGTGGCATTTATTGCTTTTTTTACTGCGGCTAATTCATTCATTAATGTTTCATCAATAGCCAATCGCCCAGCACTATCGACAATCACTACATCATAATGTCCCGCTACAGCTTTTTGTCTCGCTTCTTTAGCTACGCAAATCGCGTCATTTGGCTTACTTGCAAGATTGGGCGTGAAAATATCTACTTCTATGCTTTGGGCGAGTTGGTTAAGCTGCTCGATAGCCGCTAAACGGTGCAAATCACAAGCTACAAGCAGCACTTTTTTACCTCTTTGCTTCAAATAAAGCGCGAGTTTAGCACTCGAAGTGGTTTTACCGCTTCCTTGTAAGCCCACCATCACAATCACACTTGGCGGAGTGGGGGAAAAGCTAATGCCATAGCCTTTTGATGATTGCAAAATATCTGCTAGGGCGTGTTGCAGAGCGGCACTAAAGCTCTGTTTGCCTATACCTGCTTGTTTTGTGTGCTCTTGCACGACTTGCACGATATGTTTTGTAGCCTTATGATAGACATCATTTTTAAGCAATGTCTTTTTTAGCTCCTCACATGCTCTTTGCAATGCCTTCTCATCATCGCTAAAGCGAATCTTATTCATAATGCTCTTAAACGAGCTTGTCAGGGTGTCAAACATCATTGCCTCCTTTTTATTTGGATATTATAGTGTAGAAAATATAAGATCCTACTTGATAATCTAAAAGTGTATAAAATCATAACTATTGTGTTTATACACTGCATTATGGTTAAACTTTTTGCTTTGCTTTTTTGATAAATAAAGAGAGAGGGGGTGTTATTCTCTCAATTAGCATATTTCTTTTTCTCTAAGCTTGCTCTAAAACTAAGGAGAGTCTATGCTTCTTATTGTTTGCAGAGGATAATTTGCTTTTTAGCATAAAAAAGAGTGCCCTCTTTCTGTCAAAAGCAGAGTATAGCTTATGGTTTTCTCATTACTTAGTTGTGAAGATTGGGGGAATTGCTTCAAAATTCTCATCTTTTAATGAGGAAATCTAAAAATTATGAAGGCAAAAAGTTTTGAGATATTTATATTGTAAAACTCGTTTATAGAATCTGGCTTTTAGAATGCTAAAAGTTGTCAAAGCTGTTTTTAGGTGTAAGTATGAACAAGATTGGTGTATGTGTATTTTTGCTTTCAAGATTTCGCCGTGCTTTGGAATAATCATTTTTTTATTTAATTAGACTTAATAACTCTCAAGGAATGGCACATTTATCGATAAGATTTTTATGTTCTTGTAATTCTTGTTCTTTTTTTACATCATTTTGAGGGATAAGACCAAAGGTTTCCTTGGCGTTTGCACAATCTTTAAGCTTGTAATATCCCCAAGCAAGGGAATCAAGGTAAGCAGGATTAAGCGGTGAGATCTCTAAAGCTTTTTTGACATGTCCTACCCCCTCTTTTATGTCAATATCATAATCAATCATCAAATACCCTAGAAAATTAAGGAAAAATCCCACTTCACTACTTTGGAAGTTTTGTAAAGAAGCATTAAGACGATGATCTTTGGGTGTGTCTTTATCAGGTGTTTGCATAAGATTCAGGGCAGTTTTAAGTTTCTCTGCAATACTATGTATTTTTGTCATATTATGCTTGTTTTCTAAGGATTCAAAGGCGTAGATTTGCTCTAATGCTAAATAATAAGGATTTTGATTTTCCTCATATAAATATTTTGCCTGTAAAGAAGCGTTGAGATAATCTTTTTGTGCGACATACAAATCTAAGAGAATCTGTCCTTTAAAGGGGAATTGTGCGGCAATATTTGAAGCCTGCTTGAATTTTTGCTGATAGGCATAAATAAGAATAAGATTACGTGCATTCTCAATCGTAGGGTTTTCATTAAATATATGTTCAAAAAACTGCTCTATTTTATCAACCTTGGCAAATCTCGCATATACATCAATGCTAAATTTACAAAAGCTCCCAGTGCAGCCATAAGATTCAATATGTGAATTTAAAATTCGCAATGCCTCTTTTTCGTGGGATTGTGCAATTTCTATGACAATGATTTTTTGCACAATATCAGGATTTTTGGTCGCATTATAAGCCCGATTTAAATATTTTAATGCTTCTTTGTATTCGCCTCTGCTTGCTAGGAGCGAACCTAAAATATCATCAAGTATAGGAGATGGCTCACTTTTAGCAATACTTTTTGCTTCTTCAAGGGCTCTCTCACTCAAACCTAGCTTCAAATAACAATCTAAAAATACTTTACGCAGTGTTAAGTCTTTTTCGCCTCCTTGTGCGATATATTCATTAGCAAAATCAAGTGTAGCGGAGGGATTATTTAAACTAGAAGAAAGCACGATAGCCTCTTTAAAATATTCTAACTTTTTAGTTTCCTCATAAAGCACTAAATACAAATCTCGTGCTTTCTCAAATTGATTTTGTGCCTCATAATCTAATGCTTCAAAAAGATAATCATCTTCATTGAATGCCCCATAAGATAGGCATATAAAGCAAAATAGTGCCATTATAATTCTCATTTTTTCTCCTTTGGGTATATACCCGGGCATTGACTTTTAAGCAGCATAACAGAATGCCTATCAAGGTTTTTGTGAGATTCCCAAAAAGGAAAGGTGCGGCATTGTTTAGGACGATAAGGATAAATGCTGCATTTGCCGCTTGCACCATCAAGGAATATGCAGGCTAAGCCATTATAATGTGCTTTTTCTAAAAATGAAAACCGATACCCGACCTTACGCACATATTGCGTACAAAATGATTCAAAGCTCAAGGCAAGAGCTGAAGCGATTCTTTGCATTTCATAAACGCTTACAAATACATATCCGCTTTGCCCTGTGCAGCATCGCCCTCCACAGCCGTTGCACTCATTTGCATTAAATATAAAAGGATAGTCTTTATTTATACTCATAGAATTTTTTCGCATCACTTTTATAGATTCTGTTTACGTATTCTACTTGCGAATCTTTAATACGTTCTGTAAAGAAATGATTTCCACGATGAATATGATTCAAAATAAGCTGCTCTACACCTATGGCGGTAGAATAATTCACCCAGTCATAGCGCAAATCCCCACCAAGCAATGCTGCATATTCCACAAGACGTTGGTTTTGGTTATTGATAACATTTGTGATAAATAGATTCTTGCGATCGTCTTTTTGAATCAGTAGTAAAAGTGAGGGGTTAAAGTTAATTTGCGTAGAAAGTAGCTTGTCTGGCACTTCCTTAGAGAGTGCGAGCTGCGAAGCCATAAGCCCTGTTTTGGTAACAGGGGTATTAAAAAAGATGACATTATCAGCAATAAACTTTTCGTGTTTTTCTAATTTTTGGGAAAATGTTGTCGCTGATTGAAAATCTACAACTTCTTCAAATACGACTTTATCACTTTTATTTTTTAATATTTCTCCTAGATGCCGTCCCACAGAGCTACTATCATTATAAGCGACAATATCTTTATCTCCTGTTAAAGAAAGCAAGAGTTCAATCTGTGCCTCATAATCAATTCCGCCAAAAAGGAGTTTCTTAGGTATATGGGTATGAATACTATGTTTATTGATTGTGGGAAGGTAGGTAGGAAGGCTTATATCAAGCTTTGCAAACTCCTGTGCACCATTTGGGGTAAGAATAGCAATCACAAAATCATATTGATTTTTCACAATACGTTCGTAAGTATTTTCAAGATTATTGGGGCTTTCATCGCCTGTATCGAATACTTCAA
Source organism: uncultured Helicobacter sp. (assembly GCF_910577135.1). Classification (GTDB taxonomy): domain Bacteria; phylum Campylobacterota; class Campylobacteria; order Campylobacterales; family Helicobacteraceae; genus Helicobacter_C; species Helicobacter_C mastomyrinus. The sequence continues at coordinate 50,734 of NZ_CAJTLL010000003.1, read as the reverse complement.
ACATAAAATCATTTCCTCTTGCCATCAGGTATGCTAAAATTGTATCAATACTGCTTGAACTATAACGCCCAATGATTTTTTTTGGCATTAGCAGTGCTAGTCTAATTTTTGCATTGCTTTGCAATGTCGTAGGTATCATAGCATCGCTAATACCCAAATCCTCAAGCACACTAGCAAGTTTTGAGCGGAGTTCTGCATTCTCACTTTGTGGGTCAAAAAACGCTATAAATGAGAAAAATTGCCCCTTTGCAAAATAATTGAGCAAACACGAAGAGCTACATTTATCCGTGCTGATATTAAGCACTTCTTGCTGTGGCAATGGAAGTGGAGAGATGATATAGCTTTTTGCCACAGCATTTATAGCAAAGATTCCGCATAGACATAAAAGCATCAATGCTTTTAGGCAAATTTGTTTCATAATTGTCCCTTTGCAATCAAAAAGTGATTGTGTGTTTCTATTTTAAGAGAGGGATTGCGCACAAGTTCATTTAAGGAATAAGTAACCAAAAATTGTTTGTTATTGTGCCATAAAATTCTACCCCCTTCTAAATGTTGTCCTAAAATATGCTCTGCTACTTGATTGCCCAGCAAAATACATATTTTTGGTGCGATTTTCTGCAGTTGGGAGAGGCAAAAGCCCATACAGGAGAGTATCTCACTTTTGTCAATATGCAGATTATGCCCATCGCATTTTACCAATGAAAGAATACAGGTGTGCGATATGGAAAGATGAAAAACACGTTCGATTATGTTTTTTAACATAAGTGCACTTTTATTTTGCACAAACTGCCCTTTTTCATCAATAAGGGGTATTTCGCTAATAAAGCAAAGCGGAGCTTTGGGATTAAAAAGCCCTATGCTAGGTTCTTTACAATGCTTGATACGATTACATAAAGAGCAGTTTTTAATTGCAGATTCTAAATTATTTTGTAGTGGCACAGCGGGGACTTGGCGATAAAAATGGCTACTATATTGCTCTCCACAGGCATATCTCCCATAGAGTTGCTTAAGATGGAGCAATTTAAGAATCTGCGCTTTCACCCTTAATCCCTGCTATATATCAAGCTCCAGTCCCACCGGACAATGATCGCTACCAAAAATATGCGGATAAATAAACGCATCTTTTAAATGCTCTCGCAAAGCATTTGAGCATAAAAAATAATCAATCCGCCAACCTGTATTATTCTCCCTTGCCTTACCCATATAGCTCCACCAGCTATAAGCCCCCTCTAATGTGGGATAAAAATACCGAAAGCTATCAATAAAGCCAGATTCTAAAAGCTCACTCATTTTGCCACGTTCCTCATCTGTGAATCCAGCGTTGCGGCGATTGGTTTTGGGATTCTTTAAATCAATCTCTTTATGTGCGACATTTAAATCCCCGCAGATAATCACAGGCTTTTTTTTGCCTAAATTTCCGACAAATGCTCTAAAATCATCTTCCCATTCCATACGATAATCCAAGCGTTCAAGCTCACGTTTAGCATTGGGCGTATAGACATTGACAAGATAAAACTCATCATATTCAGCAGTGATAATGCGCCCTTCTTTATCGTGATGGGCTATAGCCATATCATATTCCACATTTAAAGGTTTTTGCTTACTTAGCACCACCACGCCAGAATAACCCTTTTTCTCTGCACTATTCCAATAGCTATGATAGCCCTTAAAGTCAAAGTCCGCCTGATTTTTGTGCATTTTAGATTCTTGAATGCAAAATATATCAGCATTGCTTTGGGTAAAAAAATCCATAAAGCCCTTATTCACACAGGCTCTTAAACCATTGACATTCCACGAGATGAGTTTCACCATAATCCTTTAAAATATATTGAATCTAAACCTATGGACTCACTTGATAATACTCACTATCCATCAAATAAATCCTTAATAAGATAAGAAGCAGGGTTTTATCCCTGTGGCGACCCTTGAAAGATTTGAACTTCCGTTTCCACCGAGAAAGGGTGGTATCCTTAGCCAGCTAGATGAAAGGGTCAGCAGAAGTATAGCAAACTTTTTTAAGATTCGTTACAATGCCATTTTCAAGTAAAGAGCCTTACACACAAAGGAGAAAAATGCGTTTTTATCGGCATATTATGATATATGGAGTTTCACTTTTGCTACTTGGCGGTTGCTTTGGTAGCAAGGTAGGAGAAGTGCAACCAGAGGGCATAAGCACAAAAGAGGGGGATATTATCACCATAAGTTTTGTAGGCGATAATATCCTCGGGGATTATTATGGGAGTAATGGAGAAACATTTAATTGGTATTTTAAGAAAGTGGGCGGAGATTATGGCTACTTTTTTGCTAAAGTCAAGCATATCTTTGAAAATGATGATATGAGCCTAGCTAACCTTGAAGGACCCTTGACTACGCATAATGGCGATAGATTAATCAAGCCTTTTGCATTTAAAGGCGACCCAAGCTATGTGGAGATTCTAAAACGTGGGGGCATAGAGGCAGTAAATATTGCTAATAATCATACGCGTGATTATGGTATGCAAGGCTTTAAAGACACTCAAACCCATCTTAAAAACGCACAGATTTTTTATAGCGGGGAGGGGATTTTAAGCATTTATGAAATAAGGGGCAAAAAAATCGGTATGGCAGGACATCGCGGGTGGAATCTTGGCATTAAAGAGCAGGTGAAAAATGAGATTAAAGCCTTGCGTGAAAAGGGCGCGGATATAGTGATATTTAGCTTTCATTGGGGCGAGGAGAGGGAGCATTATCCTAACAAGATTCAGCAAGAAATTGGGAGATTTGCTATTGATAATGGGGCGGATATAATAATCGGGCATCACCCGCACGTGCTGCAAGGCATAGAGGAATATAAGGGCAAAAAAATCATTTATTCTCTAGGGAATTTTGTCTATGGCGGGGCTAAGAATCCTGCCGATAAAGATAGTATTATCTATCAAGTGCGTTTTGCCTTTAATGATGGACAAAAACGACTTGAATCTTTAAGCAAAGATATGATTTATATCACTCATCCCAAAGTGGAACAAATCGTGCATTTGCCTCAATGGAGCGAATTGCATAGTTTTATCCCCGTGCGTATTAGCGGGGAGCGAAGTTTTAATAATTATCAGCCTATTATTGCAGAAGGTGTGGATAAAGAGCGCATTATCAAACGTATGGATACCTATAGTAGTCCTTTAAATCAGTAGACTTATGGCAATATGTATAGTTTTTGGCAAGGATTCCTCGTCTCTTTTGGGCTTTGCTCGGCTATTGGGGCGCAAAATGCCTTTGTTATCAAACAAGCTATTAAAAAAGAACATACTTTGTTTGTATGTGCTACGTGTGTATCGTGCGATGTGGTGCTAATGAGTGTTGGCGTGCTGGGCTTTGGGAGTATATTTGCTGAATCTGCCCTATGGAGTAAAATTTTAGCGATTTTGGGCGCAATATTTCTATGCTACTATGGCATATCTTCTTGCAAAGCAGCCTTGCAATCACACAAAGGCATTTCCATACAAAAGGATAGCACTCATTCATCACTCTCACATACTATTAGAACAGCCCTTAGCATTACGCTTCTAAATCCACACGTATATTTAGACGCCATTGTCTTACTTGGTAGTCTTGGAGTGAGTGTTCAATCTCAAGTAGCTTTTCTTATAGGTTGTATAGGTGCTTCTATGGCGTGGTTTGCGCTGCTAGGTTTTGGGGCAAATGCACTTTCAAACTATTTCACCTCACCTCTTGCGTGGCGGATACTTGAAGGGATTGTCGCTTGTATGATGTTTGGCATTGCTATTAGTCTTATTATTTTTGCATTAGCCTAGCAATATGCCCTAAAATCTCTTTTGCCCCATTTGGTTTAATCTTATCCATTACTTGCTGCGATTTTTGGCTCAAAGCATCACCCCGCATAGTGTCTAAAAAGTCTAAAACCGCCTTTATATCAAGGACAGATTCCCGTATTAAAAGCCCTAAGTCCTCATTTGTAAAATAAAGCGCATTGTAGTATTGATGATCCTTTGCCGCGTATGGATAGGGGACAAATACACCAATAAGCCCATTTGCACTCATTTCCCATAAGCTAGAAGCCCCCGCACGTGCTATGCAAATATCTGCCTTTTGCAAACGCTTGACAAGATGAGTATCAAAGGCAAAAAGTTCAATCTCTGTTAAAATCCCCATTTCCTCATATTTTGCCTTCACACGCTCATAGTCCCTCTCTCCGCATTGATGAGTGATTGTAATTCCTCTCTCTAAAAGCTTAGATGCGATTTGCAAGGCAAAGTCATTAATGCCCTTTGCCCCTTGAGAACCACCCAAAAACAGCAGATTCTCTATATGTGTGCGCACTCGCGCAGAGGTGAAAAACTCATCTCTTACCGGATAAGATGTGCGGATAAAATGTTTAGAATCTGCCTTAAAGCTGCCAAAAATGGCCTTAGCAAAGGGTGTGAGAATGGCATTGAGTTTGCCTTTAATCGCATTTTGTTCGTGAATAAAAAGCGGTATCCTACATAGCACACTCGCTATACTCGCGCCCCCAGCGCTAAATCCCCCCACACTAATCACACATTGCACTTGATGAATTTTTAGAATCTTATGTGCTTGTAAAACGCATTGAGATTGTATAAAAAGGGCTTTTAGCTTAGCCAAACCGCTTTTGTTCACCACGCCCACAGAGGGCAAAAAATAGCATTGCTTAAAAAGTGAGGAATGTTCAAACCAAGCTTTATCCTGTCCCAAAGTCGAACCTATATAAATGGCTTCTTTGCCCTCATCTTGTAAAGCCTCACCTAGAGCCTTAGCAATGGCTAAATGTCCACCTGTGCCGCCCCCTGTGATTGCAAACATATCTATCCTTACGCATAAAATGAATGCGGTATTATAATGTGTAAAAATGATATTTTGGGAATCTTACAAAAGCCACTTAAAAGTTAAAATACTATATACTACTCACGCATTTGAAGTTTCACAAAGGGATAAAATGGCTCATATTGTTACACGTTTTGCACCCTCTCCCACGGGGTATTTACACATTGGAGGCTTACGCACGGCATTGTTTAACTATCTTTATGCACGGGCAAATGGTGGTAAGTTTTTACTTCGTATTGAGGATACAGATTTAGCGAGAAATTCCACAGAAGCGGCAAAAGCAATTGTGGAGGCATTTAATTGGGTGGGGTTAGAATATGATGGTGAAGTGGTGTATCAAAGTCAGCGCTTTGATACCTATAAGCAATACATCAAGCAGCTTTTAGATTCTAAAAAGGCGTATTATTGCTATATGAGCAAGGAGGAGCTAGAGGCACTGCGCGCGGCGCAAGAGGCTAAAAAGCAAACACCACGTTATGACAATCGTTATCGCGATTTTGATGGCACACCTCCGGCGGGAGTTGCCCCTGTGGTGCGTATAAAAGCCCCGCTTGAAGGGGAGATACGATTTAGCGATGGCGTGAAAGGCGAGATATGTATTCAAGCTAAGGAACTTGATGATTTTATCATCGCGCGGAGTGATGGCACACCTACTTATAACTTTGTCGTAGCAGTTGATGACGCGCTGATGGGTGTTACTGATGTGATACGAGGGGACGACCACTTAAGCAATACGCCAAAGCAAATTATTGTTTATGACGCACTTAATTTTACTATTCCACGATTTTTTCACGTGCCGATGATTCTTAATCCTCAAGGGCGCAAACTAAGCAAACGTGATGGTGCAATGGGAGTGATGGATTACTATAAAATGGGATATTTGCCTGAAGCGATTTTAAATTTTCTTGTGCGTTTGGGCTGGAGCTATGGCGATAAGGAGATTTTCTCGCTCAAAGAAATGCTAGAGCTGTTTAATCCCAATGCCCTTAATAGTGCGCCTAGTGCCTATAATGAGGATAAGTTCTTATGGCTTAATGCGCATTATATTAAAAATACCGATAATGCTATGCTTGAGGAGCTTTTGAGCGCATTTAATGTGCCAAAGCTTAGCCCTAAGGTGCGTGAGATTCTCTACCCTGCGCTTAAAGACCGCTCCCGCACACTTGTAGAGTTTGCACAAGGATTTAATGATGTATTTAATGCTCCTTGTGAATATGATGAAAAAATGCGCTCAAAGCTTGATAGCACTGCTATTATGGCTTTAGAAAATCTATTTAAAGACGCAGAGAGTGATATATGGGAATCTACGCAAAATATGGAATCTTATCTCCATCATTATGCTGCAAAATATGAACTTAAAATCGGTAAGCTAATGCCCGCTTTACGATGTGCTTTGTTAGGCAAAAGCGGCGGGATTGGTATCTGCGAGGTGCTAGCCATACTTGGCAAAGAGGAGAGCTGTAAGCGAATAAAGAGACTTATTTCATCATAAGGGGTTTATGAATTTGATTGAGGTAGGGTTATAATGTTTTTAACTACTACCCATATTGAAGACAAACAAACTTAAGATAGGGCTATACCCTAATCTTAAGCATCTAATTTTTGCTTATCTTCTTTGCATTGCGGACAAGTGCCAATAAGCACAGCAGAAATATCAGAAATGGCATAACCACTTTTTTGCCCACAATCATTTTCCAAATAACTTGTTTCAAGCTTAATATCTTCTAGTTTGCCACATACCTCACAATATACGTGTAAATGCTTATCGCTACTTAATTCATATTTTTGCTTATCTTTGGGGGCTTTGATCTCGCGTAAAATATTTGCCTCACAAAGGGCATTTATGTTTTTATAAATAGTGGCTAAAGAAATAGAAGGATATGTTGATTTAATTTGATCGTAGATTTCTTCTACACTCATATGCCCGTTATTATAGATTTGACTTAGCATCGCAATACGTTGAGGCGTGATTTTTAAATGCTTTTCTCGCAAATATTTTTCAAAACCTATCATTGTTTTGTCCTCACTTTTTGTGTGTTAAAGTTTTTGTATCACGCATAATATATAAACTTGAAGCAAATAAAAACATAATAAAAGTGATTTTTGCATACAATGCTGTCTAGATTCTACGTATAAACTTTGCTTTGATAAGACTTGCTTAAAAAAACGGCGGTAGCTTTATGAGGTTTCGCTCCCATTTGTAAGACTACGCGGTGGCATAGCTATATATGCACGAAGTGCTTATCCACACTTGCAAATAGCGTAGCAATAGTGAATTTAACCTATGAAACTCACTTGATGAATGCGTTAGCAGTCATAAGTGTATCCTTTAGGCGCGAAGCGGATTTTAGATCCGCAAAGCAAGACTACGCGGTGGCATAGCCACAACAGCGTAGCAATATGGCAACTCTTAATCTATATCACACTCTCTTTGTGTAGTAATTCTCCCTCATACAAGAAAACCGAGGGGGCATAATCAATATTTTTTAACATATCCTTTTTGGCAAAAGAAAGGATAAGATTTTCTTTCGCGCGGGTGATAGCTACATAAAATAGCCTCCTCTCTTCCTCCAAGCTCCCACTTTTGCTCATAAGCTTTCTATTGGGAAATCTCCCCTCCATTAAATCCACGACATACACATTTTGAAACTCTAGCCCCTTGCTTGCATGCACACTTAGCAAGTGCACCCCGCTTCCCTCCGTGGCTTCGCTTGAGCCTAGAATCATCGCATTTAAAAACTTGCCCAAATCATTATGGTTTTTTGATAAATCAAACAAAAGTTTGCACTTGCGATTGATAGATTCTAAGACATTGTCAAATCGCGTGCTATCAATGCTACCATCTTTATTTTTCGCCCTTGTATTGGCAAGTGAGCGCATAATGCCTACAAAAAATGGAGATTGGGTGATATAGCTTACAAGTGTTTTAGGACTTTTAAGATGGTGGATTTGATGAAGCATTTCATAAAAATCGCTTAAAAACATTGCGCCATCTTTGTGAATCTTAGGGTGCTGTAAAATTGGGTGTGAGGCAAAAGATGGAGAGATGTGCGCATCAAATCGCCCTTGAGATTCTAAAGTAAAAAAATCATCAAAAAGCCCAAGTTGTGTATTTTTATGCTTTTGCTTATATGCCCTTATAGTGTGGTCTGGCTCAAACATACCTTTATGGCAGTCTCCTGCACCTAAGGCAAAAAGTGCCTCATAAATATCCTTTGCGATACTATTGCCTATGCCCTTGCCATAACTTAGCGTGTGGATATACGCCATCATATCACGCGGATTATGCACGAGGGAGCAAATATCAAGCAAGAGACTCACCTCCTTTGTGTTAAAAAAGCTCACACTTCCCTTGCGCTTAGATGGGATATTTAGCTCTCTTAGACTCGCCTCAATCCCATCAGCACTTGAATTGTTACGGAAAATAATCGCCGTATCCTCATAGGGCAAGTTACTTGTAGCGATACGTTTAGCAATGCCCTGATATTGTAAAAAAAGCTCATCATAGACTATAAGCTTAGGAGGGGCAAATTCTCCTTGCTTGACTACCTCTAGACGTTTAGGATAAATGCGTTCATTTTTTTCTATGACTTTATTGGCTAAATGCAAGATATGTTTGCTTGAGCGATAATTTTTGCTCAATGTGAAAACTTGCGCGTCACTATATTTATGTTTAAAACTACTGATAATACCAATATCTGCGCCATTAAAGGCATAAATGCTTTGGTCATAATCCCCCACGCAAAAGAGGCTTGGCGGACAGAGCGCATTCAGTATAGAATCTTGCAAGGGATTGGTATCTTGATACTCATCGCAAAGCACTTCGGCAAAAAGTGGTTTATCAAGCCCCGATACAGCCTTTCTGTATAGCAAAAGCAAGTCATTATAGTCTGCATAGTGATGGGTATTTTTGAGTTCGCTAAATTCTGCCATAAGGTCTTCATAAATAGGCGTGTAAAGCTCTTGCTGGAGGTTTCTCTCTATAAGCCAAGTGCCAAAAGAGCTTTTGGTAGCAGAATTTACAAAGAGCGAGTAGCATTCATAAAGATATTGTGCGGAATATGGTTTATTATGCTCTCTATCTACAAATACTCGCTTGTCATAGAGGCTTTTAAAGAGTATTTGCAGTTCTTTGGGTTGCTTGAGATGGATATGCTGATGTTCCCGTAAGTAGCGATAGGCTACTGCGTGAAATGTGCCAGATTCTATATTTTTAGCTACATCTTCGCTAAAGATTTTCCCCACGCGCAATATCATCTCGCTACTTGCCTTGTTAGTAAAGGTAAGGAGTAAAATATCTTTAGGCGCATAGCCTTGATTTAAAAGATAGGCGATACGTCCTACAATCGTAGAGGTTTTCCCCGTGCCAGCTGAAGCGATAATGAGATTATGCCCACTTGGCGCACTTGCTGCCGCTGCTTGTTCTGCATTAAGTTGTGAAAGCGGCATAGGAGTGAGAGGGGATTATTGATTGAGAGTTTGTAAAATTTCGTTAGATAAAAACTCTTTTAAAGGCTGCACCTTGCTAAATTGCGGATATTGTGCCACAGGCAAGGTAGTAACCTGTAAGCAGAAGCCATTAGCAGGATTAAATACAAAAGGTGCTATAAGATTTACAATAGAGTTTTCAATAGGCTTTTGCACCACTACCACGCAATATAGCTCTACCTTATCGCCCCTGCTTTCATCTAAATCAAGTAGCTTTTCATCAGCCGTAGGAATGGTAACATCATAATTGCTAAGCAAAGAGAAGGGATTAACAAGAATCATCTCAAAGGGTGTGCTTCCATCAAGTGCGCGAATCTTGCTAAATGTCTCATCAATTTTTTCTAATTCTATCTTTTTGACATCATCAAAGCCCAAAATAGGCATTTTTAGCTCATAAGTCATACTCGTCTCCATTTGTTTTTAGCATTGTGGTATTATAATACACTCAAAATTTAAAGCAAATTAAATACCACAAAGGCATTTTATGAATCCCACAACTCAAAATCCGCAAGAAAATAAAAAGGGCTATGCCCATAAAGATATAGAATCACGATTTTATCGGCTGTGTGAGGAAAGGGGATATTTTGAGATAGCAGGTAATAAGCACTTATGGCAAAGCCCTAACCCTAAATCTTTTTGCATTATGATGCCCCCGCCAAATGTGACAGGTGTGCTTCATATAGGACACGCACTTACTTTTACTTTGCAAGATATTATCACACGTTTTAAGCGAATGGACGGATATAAAACGCTCTATCAGCCCGGCTTAGATCACGCAGGGATTGCCACGCAAAATGTCGTACAAAAGCAGCTTTTAGCACAGGGCTTAGATAAGGATACATTAGGACGTGAAGCATTTATCGCTAAAGTGTGGGAATGGAAAGAAAAAAGCGGCGGGGCGATTCTTAATCAAATGCGTCATTTGGGTATCACCCCGGCTTGGTCGCGGTTACGCTTTACAATGGATCAGGGCTTACAAAATGCTGTTAAAAAGGCATTTGTGCAATGGTATAATCAAGGCTTAATCGTGCAGGATTGCTATATGGTAAATTGGTGCGTGGCAGATGGCGCATTATCAGACATTGAAGTAGAGTATGAGGAAAATCACGGCAAACTCTACTATTTGCGCTATCCTATTGCAGATTCCACACAAGCACTTATCGTGGCTACCACTCGCCCGGAAACATTCTTTGGTGATACTGCCGTGATGATAAATCCTAACGATGATCGGTATAAACATCTCGTTGGCAAAAATGTAATCTCGCCTATTCTTAATCGCCCTATACCCATTGTCGCGGATTCTCACGTTGATATGGAGTTTGGAAGTGGTTGCGTGAAGGTAACTCCCGCGCACGATATGAATGACTATGAAGTGGGCAAAAGGCACAATCTCCCTTCAATCGTGGTGTTTGACCAAAAAGGTATTTTAAATGAGAATGCGGGGGAATTTGCGGGGAGGGATAGACTAGAGGCTAGAGAGGCTATCGTGCAGAGATTGCAAGAGCTAGGCTTTATCGAAAAAATAGAGGATTATAGCAATCAAGTGGGTAAATGCTATCGCTGCGGCAATGTCGTAGAGCCTTATATCTCTAAGCAATGGTTTGTCAAAAAGGAAGCCGCACAAAAGGCGATTGCTAAAGTCAATGATGGGGAATTGCGCTTTTTTCCACCACAATGGATTAATAACTATAATGCGTGGATGAGGGAGTTAAAAGATTGGTGCATTTCACGTCAGCTTTGGTGGGGGCACAGAATCCCGGTGTGGTATTGCCAATGCGGTGAGAAAGTCGCCGCAGAGAGTGAGAATCCCACCTGCCCTAAATGCCATAAGATGATTACAAAGCAAGATGAAGATGTGCTTGATACGTGGTTTAGCTCCGGCTTATGGGCGTTTAGCACTCTAGGCTGGGGCAATGGCGATACACAAGCTCAATCCTCGCTTTATGACGATACGGATTTAGCAACATTCTATCCTAATTCCCTGCTTATCACAGGATTTGATATTTTATTTTTTTGGGTAGCACGTATGCTTTTAAGCGGGGAATCTTTGCTTCAAGCATTGCCCGTCAAAGATGTCTATCTCCACGCCCTTGTGCGTGATGAAAATGGGCAAAAAATGAGTAAAAGCAAGGGAAATGTGATTGATCCTTTAGAGATGATACAAACCTATGGCGCGGATGTGCTGCGATTCACTCTTGCGATATTATGCGCTCAAGGGCGTGATGTGAAGCTTTCCACACAGGTGCTTGAAAACACAAAAAATTTTACAAACAAGCTTTATAACGCCACGCAATTCCTCAATATGTATTTAGAGCAGCTTGGCGGCGAGATGGCAAAGCAAAAGGGCTTTGCAAACCTTAAAGATATGGAGATAAAAACGCCATTAGGACAGTATATGTATGCACGTCTCTGTTTAGCGACAAATGAAGTACGTCAGGCGTTAGAGAGCTATCGTTTTGAGCAGGGCGCGAGTATTTTGTATCGCTTTTTGTGGGGGGAATTTTGCGATTGGGGGATTGAGCTTGCTAAGGCGAGTAAAGATTCTATCTATGAGCTAGGCGCAATTTTTAAGTCCGCCCTTTTACTCCTGCACCCTTATATGCCCTTTATCACGGATTATTTATGGCATAGCCTTAGCGCGAGTGATATAGAATCTGCAGATTCTATTATGATTGCTCCTTATCCTAAGGCACAGGATAGGAGCGATAATGCAGGAGCTAAGCTAATACATCAATTTGAGCTAATACAAGATGTGATAGTGTGTATCCGCCGCTTGAAGGCTATGTTTGAGCTTGGCAATGCGCCTATTGGCGATGTCTATGTGAAGATCCACACTCCACTTGATGAGTCTTTACTTACACAATTTGTATGCAAAATGCTTAAAATAGAGCACTTGCACTTTACGCAAACAAAGGTTGAGGGCTGTGTGGGCGATGTAGGTGAGCATTGTGAATGCTATGTGCGCTTAAGCGGCATTGATTTAAGCTCTTTTGTCGCTCGTCTTAGCCATCAAAAACAAAAGCTTGAAAAGGAAATAGCGAAGCTAGAATCTATGCTAGGTAATGAAAAATTTATACAAAATGCTCCTAAAGCCGTGCTAGAGCAAAATCGCTTGAGTTTAACACGGACACAAGAAAAATATGATAAGATTTGTGCTGAACTTAAAGTGCTATCATCATCTTAACCTAAGGAGTAACCAATGAAAAAACTACTTGTATATGTGCTATGTGTGTATTTCTTATGTGCTTGTTCGGATTCTGCAAAAGAGCAGGATAAAAGTGAGAGTGCTAAACTCGTAGAATCTTATCCGCAGATTGTGGCATTGCTAGAAAAAGAGAGTGCAGGTGATACGCAAGGAGAGCAAAGTATGCGCGATGCATTGCAAAAAGCGGGAGTTTCTAATGAGCAAATTGAGGAGATAGGCTCACTTATCACACGCGCTAAGTTATCAGGATATGAGCTTATTTTGCCAAATGACCTTGCTGCTAAGAGCGATGAGTTTATCATCATCTCCACATTGCCACGAGGGATTTATAATCTTGGGCTTATCCCTCACGCGAAGCATTTTGAGTTTGCCTTAAGCCCATCGCTTAATGATGATGGGAGTGAGTGGAATTGGGAGGCTGATGGACTTTCACGTGCGCAAAAGGAGTTTATCGAGCTATTAGGGGATAATAAAGATGCTAAGATTGTTTTTTATGATAGCGGGGAGCATATATTTGCGCCTGTGGGAAGCGCACATTTAGGCATTATGTGGGCAAAACATTTAGGCTATACGCAGCTTTATCGGCTTATTGGTGGATTTGATATGTGGAAAGAGCTAAAGCTTCCCATTACCACAGAAGTGCCACACTGCTGCGAGATGTAGGAATTTAAGAATCCAAACCTTTTGCATAAGTATAAATCAAGTTTAGCTTTAGCTATCTATAGGCACATTTTTGCTCCTTAAGAGATTCATTGTGCTTTTTACTAGACTATGTTGTTTTCCCATTGCGGCTTCCAATATACGCCTTTACTTGTTCTGCTTTGTGCAAAAATGGCGTAATCGCTGGATTACCCTTTTAAAATTTTAATTGCAGAATCTCTTAACTTGTAAAATCTCACAGCAGCGAAGCCACGAGGATATGCACTCAAGCCTCTACACTTTGTGCCTATCCTCCATTGCAAATCCCATTTAAGGGTAATAAGATACATTTGCTTAAGTGAGTTTTTTAAGGTTTAAATTCTATAATGGCGCATTTATTTTGCATAAATAAGGATAGAGATGAGAAGATTGTGTGTGCGAGGATTGTTTTGTGTTTTTATGCTGTGTTTTTCTACATCAGCAAATGCTGCACGAGAAAATCAATTCGAGCAATTTGGTGATGTCTTTAGATTACTCCCTTTATATGTGATGGTAGTATCCGTAGCAATGGAGGATTATGAGGGTGTGGGGGAGTTAGCACTCGGGACATTAAGCACACAGCTTGTAGTTGAAGGTATCAAATATGGGCTTAGTAGTTTGCACAATGAGGGTTATGCGCTTAATTGGGCAAAAAGACCGTGTTGTGATGATTGGAAAGGTATGCCCAGCGGACACGCAGCGGGGGCTTTTAGCGCGGCAGGATATGTGTATTATCGCTATGGGTGGAAACCTGCCATTCCTGTGGGGATTTTGGCTGTGCTTACAGCTGCTTCAAGAGTAGAGGCAAAGAAGCATTCTATATTGCAAGTGAGTGCGGGGGCGTTAATCGCGTGGGGATTTTCATGGGTCTTCACAAAGCAGTATCAGCCTAAAAACACAATTATCCTCCCCAATATTGAAAATGACGTCCAAGGAAACACATCCGTGAGTCTCAATGTTTTATATAGGTTTTAAGCAAGGAGCGTAAATGAGGGATATTCGTCAGTTGTATTTAGACTTTTTCGCGCAAAGGGGGCATAAAATTTATGATTCTATGCCGCTTGTGCCAGATGATGCGAGTTTGCTTTTTACCAATGCGGGAATGGTGCAGTTTAAGGACATTTTCACAGGCAAGATTCCTATACCTACTCCACCAAAAGCCACGAGTTCGCAGCTGTGTATCCGTGCAGGAGGCAAACATAACGATTTAGAAAATGTCGGCTACACCGCACGTCATCATACGCTTTTTGAAATGTTAGGAAATTTTAGCTTTGGCAATTATTTCAAAAAGGACGCGATAGCCTATGCGTGGGAGTTTGTAACGCAAGTCTTAGGTTTTGATAAGTCGCTTTTGTATGTAACCATTCACGAGAGCGATGATGAGTCTTTTAGCCTATGGTGTGAGCATATTTCGCCAGAGCGTATCAAAAGAATGGGCGATAAAGATAACTTTTGGCAGATGGGAGATACAGGACCTTGCGGACCTTGTAGCGAGATTTATGTTGATCAAGGGGCTGAGTTTTTCCACTCAAGCGAGGATTATTTCGGCGGCGAGGGAGATAGATTCCTAGAGATATGGAATCTTGTCTTTATGCAATATGAGCAAAAAGATGGCATACGCACACCCCTGCCTAAACCTAGCATTGACACAGGTATGGGCTTAGAGCGGGTAGTAGCCCTGCTAGAAAAAAAGCTTAATAATTTTGATACAAGTCTTTTTGCGCCCTTGATGAAGAGTATTGAAAGCCTCACAAATAAGCGTTATTACCACGAAGATGAGCTATTAAAAATGACAGATTCTAATGTAGGGGAGCTAAGGCACACAAGCGCTTCCTTTCGCGTGATAGCCGACCACGCTAGAAGTGTAGCATTTCTCTTAGCCCAAGGGGTGAATTTTGACAGAGAGGGGCGCGGCTATGTCCTGCGGAGAATCTTACGCCGTGCGGTGCGACACGGCTATTTGCTAGGCTTGAGAAAGCCCTTTTTATTTGAGGTTGTTAAATCCGTGTGTGAGAGTATGGGAGAGCATTATGGCTTTTTATTGGAGCGCAAAAATGCGATAATGGAGCAATGCAAAAATGAGGAGACAAGATTCTTTGAAACTATTGAATCAGGTATGGAGCTTTTTAGCAAGGAACTATCCCGCACAAAAGGGCTTTTTGATGGTAATGTGGCTTTCAAACTCTATGATACCTATGGCTTTCCGCTTGATTTGACACAGGATATGCTGCGCGATAAGGGCATAGAGGTGGATTTGAAAGCTTTTGAATCTTGTATGAACACACAGAAAAGCCGCTCTAAGGCGAGTTGGAAAGGTAGTGGGGATAAAAATAAAGAGGGCGACTTCAATGTGTTTTTAGAAAAATTTGGTGAAAATGTCTTTGTGGGCTATGAAAAAATGTGTGAGGAAAGCACAATTTTAGCATTACTTGATAGCGATTTTAAGATGATTGATACTTTAGCGGCAAATAGCGAGGGCTGGGTAATGCTAGCATCTACACCTTTTTATCCTGAATCTGGCGGACCAATAGGTGATAAAGGCATATTGCTTGAGGTAAATAAATCCTATGAGGGGAGTAAGGATTCTCACAATCAACACATCATCGCACAAGTGCTTGATACACAAAAATACTTTGGGCTTAATCTCTCACATATCAAGGCTTTAAAGCCCATTAGTGCGGGAGATAATATCATCGCACAAGTAGATAATTCGCGTTTAGAAATCATCAAGCACCATTCCGCTACGCATTTGCTACACTTTGCTTTGCGCAAGATTCTAGGAGAGCATATCGCTCAAGCAGGTAGCCTTGTGGAAGATACACGTTTGAGGTTTGATTTCTCCCACCCTAAGGCGATTACAAAAGCAGAGCTAGAAAGGATAGAATCTTTAGTCAATGCCCTCATCTGTGCAGGAAGCCCCCAAGAGTGCGAGACTATGGGCATAAATGAGGCAAAGGCGAAGGGCGCAATGGCGCTCTTTGGAGAGAAATATGGCGAGAATGTGAGGGTAATTAGCTTTGGAGATTCTATTGAGCTATGCGGGGGAATCCACGTATCAAATACCGCGCAGATTGGCAGCTTTTATATTGTCAAAGAAAGTAGTGTCTCTAGTGGGGTAAGACGTATTGAAGCAGTATGCGGGAATGCGGCGTATCTTTATGGTAAAGATGCGCTAAAAGCTATCAGCGAAGCAAAGGAGATGCTCAAAGCACAGGATTTATCACAAGGCATTATGAAGCTAAAAGCGCAGCTAAATGAGCTAAAAGAAAAGGTAGCCGCCGCAAAGCAGAGCATTAAAAGCCTTGATTTTGAAGAAATAAATGGCATAAAATTAATCGTCTCAAAGCTTGAGATAGACGCAAAGGCAGCAAAAGAAGCGGTCGATAGGGCAAAAAATGAGAATGAAAAAGTAGCGATTTTATTACTAAGTGTTGTTGATAATAAGATTGCCATTACCGCAGGGGTGAAAAATGTGTCTTTGAAGGCAGGAGAGTGGGTAAAGGCAGTCGCATTAAAGCTAGGAGGCAATGGCGGGGGGAGAGATGACTTTGCCACCGCTGGAGGCAAGGACTTAGCTAAAATCAATGAGGCAATGGAACTCGCTAAAAATATGGCAAAAGAATCTTTAAGATAAAATCAAGTAAAACCAAGGCTGCTTAGCCATTTTTATTATCGTGGAATATTAGGGGAAGCAAAATTTACTCTTGATTGTAAAAAGATATAAAGTGTAAAAATACTTTGAGTTACAAGATTATGCTTTTATACATAATTTAGCAAAAGATTCAAAAAGTATCCTTGCTTCTTTTGGTCCCGGGCTTGCTTCGGGGTGGTGCTGGACAGAAAAAATAGGCTTATCTTTATAAGCTACACCTTCAATCGTGCAATCAAAAAGATTACGATGCGTGATAGTAGCAATCTTTGCAATAGTTTCAGGCACACAATAATTATGATTTTGTGCCGTGATTTCTACGGCTCCGGTTTGAAGGTTTTTAATCGGGTGATTGCTGCCGTGATGTCCAAACTTAAGCTTATAGGTGGGATAACCGTGTGCGATAGATAGAAGCTGATGTCCAAGACAGATACCAAAAATGGGTATGGAAGATTCTATAAGCTTTTTGATTTGCGCGATTTCATTATGGAGCATAAGGGGATCGCCTGGACCATTAGACAAAAATACGCCTTGTATCTCGCCTTT
Organism: uncultured Helicobacter sp.; assembly: GCF_910577135.1. GTDB lineage: Bacteria > Campylobacterota > Campylobacteria > Campylobacterales > Helicobacteraceae > Helicobacter_C > Helicobacter_C mastomyrinus. The sequence goes on along the minus strand of NZ_CAJTLL010000003.1, from coordinate 33,332 downwards.
GTGGAAGCGGCTAAGAATTTTATCAGCTTCAAAGTTATGCGGCATAACTTCTACTTCTAAGCCCACTGCACAAAGTTCATTAAGGATATTTGTCTTTGTGCCAAAGTCAATGGCAATAACCTTTGCGCGAGGCGTGGGAGGTGTGGCAAAATCAAGCTGTGTGAAATCGAATATAGAATCTTTATGTGTGTAGGGCATTTGCGTGGAAACTTCTTTAATCAAATTAACCTGCTCAATACTTGGGGTTTGTTCTAAGATGTTTTTTAGTTCGTTTAGGTGTGAGAGCTGTGTGGAGGCAATCATCATCATTGCACCTTGATGGGTGAGCATTTTAATGAGTTTGCGTGTATCGACATTGCAGATTCCCATAATATTATGATTTTTAAGATAATCTGCCAAACTCTGTTCTGAGCGGAAATTTGAAGTAAAATCATTATAAGAAGCTACAATAATCCCCACACAAGAGCATTTTGCAGATTCTGAATCTTTAGCATTTGTGCCTACTATGCCAATCTCTGGCATACTCAATACGACAAGTTGCCCTGAATAGCTAGGATCAGTGATGATTTCTTGGTAGCCCGTCATAGAGGTGTTAAATACTACTTCACCTATGAAAGTCCCCTGCGCACCAAAGCTTTTTGCCTTAATATGCAAGCCATTGGCAAAATAGAGATTGACATCTGTAAGATTCTGGCTCATAAAAGTCCTCTTTTACGCAATTCTTCTTCATAAAGTTTCCCAAAGACAATATCATATTCCTCTGTCCCATAAACGAGCTTTCTTTTGTATTTTTTGAGCTTTTCGACCACGGCATCTTCTGCTTTTTCATAAATTTTTGAATATTCATTAATGGCTTTAAAAATAATATTTTTCACAATGGTTTCAGATACATCAAAACGGATAAGAGGAATTATAGCAGCAAGAATTTGATGAGAAATATCGCTACATCGCTCTTCCCACGCGAGATAAAAATTCTGCTCTTTGGCAATTTGTCGCTTACACATTCTAAAAAGTTCACGCTCATCCATTCCAAAATCTTCAATTTCATCGCTTCGTTCTTCGAGAATCTCACGCACTTTTTCATCAATGGCAAGTTCCTTTTGAATATTATTTTGCAAAACTTCAAGTGCATTTTGAGCGATATTAGCGATAGGGGCTAAAAGCTCAATTTGGGGAGCATTACCTACATCAATACTGATTTTGTTTGCAATATATGGAGCGTGCTGCATTTTTAGTCTCATCACTTATCCTTGTTTTTATTTTTGCTATTGTAACGAGTTTTAAGTAAAAAAGGATTTAAGCTAGAATAAAAGTTCTTCTTCAATATTGGCAATAGGCTTTTTAACCGGTAAGGGTGAATTATCTGTATAGTAAAAATCCCCATAATCAAGGGTTTTGAATTTCACGCCCTCAGGAATTTGGAATTTACGTGTGATGCCCGGGTCAAAGGTAAGCACTTTAGAGAAAAAATATGCAAATGCTGGAGGAGCCACAATACCGCCAGATTCGTGTGGTCCTATGGGTGTATTATCATCACGTCCATACCACACGATAGCCTGTACATCAGGGGTAAAGCCACAAAACCACGCATCTATATTGCGATTTGATGTGCCTGTTTTACCTGCGACTTCTAAGCCATTCATTCTAGCTCTTGCGCCTGTGCCGCGATTAACCACATCGCGTAAAATATCAATTGTTAGAAACGCTTGGGCTGCAGTGGTGATATGGCGAGATTCTCTAGGGGAGCTATATATATTCTCCCCACTTTTGTTTATCACAGATTCTATAAGAGCGGGTTTAAGGATAGTACCATAATTTGAAAACAAAGAGTATTGCCGTGCTGCTTGAAGGGGTGAGAGCTCAAAGCTTCCAAGTACGATAGACATATTTTCAGGGAGATTCTCAAAACCATCATTTTTAAGGGCTTGATACACCTTACTGAAGCCGATATTTTGATCCACAAGATTAATCGTAGCAAGATTGCTTGATGTGCGGAGCGCGTCTTTAAGTGTCATAAAGCCATTGAATCTTGTTGTATAGTTTGATGGGCGCCATTCTTCGGCTTCACTTTCTTGTGTGTCATCACTTGCTACTTCTGCTGCGCCTTTGGTAACAAATTTACGTGGCACATCTGGCACAAAAGTAGCCGGAGACTCACCCTTATCAAATGCACTTTGATAGATAAAGGGCTTGATAGAGCTACCAAGCTGTCTTTTAGCTTGTGTGGCACGATTAAATTTATTTTTCACATAATCTACCCCACCTACAAGTGCGAGTATATCGCCTGTATGCGTATCTGTAACCACCATTGCCCCATTAAGTGTGTCATTGCTAAAATCAAAATCTGTAAATGTTTTAGGATAGCGTTCTATAAGACGTTTATTGATTTGCTCATAGCCATAAATAAGAGCTTCTTGTGCGGCAAACTGATAGTCAAGGTCAATATTGAGCTTAATATAATATCCGCCTGTCTTTAAATCCTCAATATGTGCTAATTCACGCAAAACTTCATCTACAACATAAGGAGCTACATTTTGCGTAAGTGTTTGATTATATACCTCTGGCACCTCATTGAGCGCACTTTGCTGCTCTTCTTTGCTAATCCAACCAATATCATAGAGCCTATCAATAATATCATTTGCCCTTGCTATTGAATATTCTTTATTTTTAGTTGGGTCATAGAAGCTTGGGGCTTTGGGCAGACCTACAAGCATACAGATTTCTTTGAGCGTTAATTCATTTAGGGTTTTGTGAAAATACCCTAATGCAGCCGTTTTGATACCGTGATAGCCGTGTCCAAATGAAATGCGATTAAGATAAAGCTCTAAGATTTTTTCCTTGCTCAAATGCCGCTCAATATGGATGGCAAGCATTACTTCTGTGAGTTTGCGCTTCAATGTTTTTTCAGGACTTAGAATGATATTTTTAATAAGCTGCTGTGTGAGAGTGCTTCCACCTTCAACATAGCGCATACTCTTAATGTTTTTGAGCATAGCGCGCGATATAGCATCGGGATTGATACCAATATGTTCAAAAAATAATGTATCTTCTACGGCAAGCAGAGATTCTATCACACGTGGGGGAATTTCATCAAAAGTAGCATAGAATCTAAAATTTTCATCAGTAAAAACATTAGCAATCAGCCTATCTTTTCTATCTACGATTTGTGAGGCAAATGAAAAACGATAGTTTTTAATCTTATTCACTTCGGTTTCTACATCATAAAAAAGCTTGATAAGATAGGCGCATACGCCTATACCCAGAGCAACAGAAAGCACAAAAAAACTATACTTTATACCCCGCCACATAAATTATCGCATTCCTTATGATTCTTTTGTCTCATGTTGTGCGTTTGGAAGGGCTGTTGAGGTGTGTTCAGTTTGCACTATTTCGGATTCTAATTGTTTGATTTCATTGAGCACTTCTTCGCGTTTTTCGTTATACATCTCTACAATAGATTTCATAACGCCATCAGAATTTTGCTCCATTGCTAAGATTCTAGCGTCTATAAAGCTTTTTGGGCAGCTTTGAGTTTCATCAGCGAAGGTTTGTGCAAGTGTAATAGCTTCAGTATGCACCCCTGCGTGGAATGTATCAAGCGCCTTGTATCCTTGTGTATTTGCAAATGTTGCCTTGCCATCACCTTCAAAATACCATTTGCCCAAGCGGCAGTTATGATGATCAACGCAATTAAAGCTATCTGCCAAGCCAAAGATATAAGAGTAAAGATTATTTTTATACACTACGTGGTCAAGCTTTGCCAATACACAGAAGATTCTATTGCTTAAGTTAAAGGTATTGTATTTGGTAATAAGGCTTCCCACTTTAAGATTATTGACAAGGCTATGGAGTTTTGCCACACCTTCACGCACATTCCCTGTGGCTTCGTTTGTTTCTTCAGTGCTTGTTTGAATGTCATTAGCCTCTTGCTGCATAGATTTAACCACCACGGCAATTTCTCTTGTCGCTTTTTGTGTCTTTTCAGCCAATTTTCGCACCTCATCGGCGACCACAGCAAAGCCTCGCCCGTGTTCTCCTGCTCTTGCTGCTTCAATGGCAGCATTAAGTGCTAGGAGGTTAGTTTGATCGGCAATATCATCAATAAGAGAAATCACGCTTGTGATTTCATTACTGCGTTGTGTGAGAGAATTTACTAAATCAGAGGCAACCTGCATTTTTTCATAAAGCACTTCTATTTCTTCTAAGGCTTTTGCACTCATACCTAAGCCGTCTTCGGCAGATTCAGCAGCTTTCACAGAATATTCAGCTACAGCATTTGATTCTGTAAGGACATCTTGTAGGGAAGCTTGAGTTTCGGTAACACCTGTTTTAAGGCTCTTGGTATAGACTTCAAAAAGATTTGTGCCAGAGCTTGAATCTGTAAGGGTATTAAGAGGAAGAATTGAATAATACATAGTGTCATCAATTCGCATATGTGTAACGCTATATTCATTATGCATACAATTTGCGTGTGTGGCTTTTTCATTAAGTTGAGGGACAAGGTGATGAAGGTTTACAAGTCCCTGAGCAACATTGTTTTTATATACTACTTCATTCCCTTTTATTCCTACAATTGCCTCAGCTTGAGAAAACTCTACAAGAGATTTATACATTTTAAGTTCTTGCATAAGACGTGCAATTTGCGCATCTTTTTCTATTATCTGTCGTTGAAGTATCTTAGAGTTAAACATTGATTGTGCTCCTTGTATTTTGTGATTGCTTGAAGGTGAAATCATATTAAAACTATGGTGAGTATTGTGCCATATTTTTATTTACAAATTTCTCATTCATCATATCTCTTTGTAAATATCATAAAAACATCATAAAAACAGCGTATTTTGTTAAAAAAATGCACATTTTTGGCTAACAGCGTAATATTTTATTATGATAAGCCTTCTTATTTACATTTCTGTATATATTTTATTGCTATAATTCTTAGCAAAGTAAGAATCCTAACATTCCTACAAATATGACACGAAAGATAAGGAGGGTATTATGAATGCCAATCATCGTTTAGAAACACTTGATTCAATTTTAGACAGACTACGGAGTTCTATTAAAAAAAATGGGCTTAAAAACTCTAAACAACGAGAAGAAATAGTCGCTGTTTTGTATAAAAGTGGCACACACTTAAGCCCTGAAGAGATTACTAACATCATCAAAACAACGGATAAAAATACGAGTATCTCATCAGTATATAGAATCCTCAACTTTCTTGAGAAAGAGCATTTTATCACCGCACTTGAAGCGGATAAAAGTGGAAGACGTTATGAAATAGCAGCAAAAGAGCATCACGATCATATTATTTGCCTTAGCTGTGGGGATATTATTGAGTTTGTTGATACAGAGATTGAGCGATTACAGCTTGAAGTAGCAAAGCAATTTGGCGCAAACCTTATTAGCCACGATATGCGACTTTTTGTGAAATGTTCCAAATGTCAAGGGCTTTAAGCCTTTAATGCCTATACTATTTGCAAGCAAGGGTCTTGCTTTGCAGGAAGTAGATTCCTGCTTCGCACCATTCAATCTCGAAGGGATTTAATCTTGCAAAGGGTGATAGCCCTTGAGGACAAAAGCACGCACTTATAACTCAAGCTACGCTTTATTCTATCATACGCACGAAGTGTTCGCTGGGTTACCCTCTCACTCCACACCTACAAAGTGAGTTTTAAAAAGTATAGATTCTCTAGGGTAAGATACGCTCAACCCACATATAAAATATTAAAGAATCTCAAATTTCAGCAAAGTAGTGTTTGTTAAGAAGCAAAACCCATCATCTCATTCACAAATGCTATCATTTCTCTTCACAATGAGATTCCATTTAATTAGTAAGTAAAGATATACTTCGCTTGTGAAAGAAGTTTTGGATTATTTATTTTTAGCACAAGGGGGCAATTTATGAAGCAAAATATTGCACGTGGCATTTTTGCTATGCTTCTTTCCTCGTTTTTATTCGCGCTGATGAGTGCGGAGGCAAAGATTCTCACACAATCCCTTCCTGCTATGGAAGTAGCGTTTTTTCGCTCGTTTGTAATGGTGGTTATGCTCCTTCCCATAGTCTTTAGCAAACCTTTAAAGAATCCTACACACAAAAAAGGTGGTTGGTGGTTTTTAATCTCTCGTTCAATGACTGGGGGGCTAAGCTTTGTTGCACTTTTTTATAATATCGCTACCATACCGCTTGGCACAGCCACTGCCTTTGCGCAAAGTATGCCCCTCTACATCGTGCTACTCTCCCTCATTTTTTTAAAGGAACGCTATAATCTAGGGGTCATTCTTTCCACAATTGTAGGCTTTGTGGGTATTTTATTGATTTGCGATCCTCATCTTGAGGGGTTAGACATGATAAATATTCTCTTTGGGGTGATAAATGGCTTGTTTATGGCAATAGCCTTTTTAAACTTGCGTGCGCTTAAAGACTATTTCAACTCTTGGGCGGCGGTATTTGCCACAGGGGTGGCGATGAGCATTATCGCCCTATGTGTGAGCTTCACTCCCTTGCCTTATCTTAGCGATATGTGGATTATGCCACAAGATTGGGAATGGCTGCATATCGTGTTGCTTGGGCTTTTTGGCACTTTAGGGCAGCATTATCTTACGCGGGCTTATATGCTTGCTCCTGCGGGGATTGTCGCGCCTATTGATTATACGCGTTTAGTATTTAGCATAGGGCTTGGGATAGCACTTGGGGATAGTCTGCCTAATCTTCCTACAAGCATAGGGATATGCCTTATTATCTTTTCTGGCATTGGCGTGGGAGCGCCTATTTTGCTTAATGATATAAAGCGATATATGAAATATTCAAGTTACCTTAACGCAAGGCAGGGTAGAATCCACGACAAAAATCGCTCAAAGGAACGCAATGAAAAACATATATGACAAAGCCCTTAAGGCAAAGCAGCGTTTGCAAGATGTAGTGATTCCCACGGCGTTTAGCTATGCGCCTGTGCTTTCGCGTTTAGCGAACGCAGAGATTTACCTCAAAAAAGAGAATCTCCAGCTTACAGGGGCGTTTAAGATTCGCGGGGCGTTTAATAAAATCGCTTCTTTGGTAGAGGGGGATTCTTACCATATTAATGGCGTTATTGCCGCAAGTGCGGGGAATCACGCGCAAGGCGTAGCCTATGCTGCACAGCATTTTGGGCTAAAGGCGGTGATTGTAATGCCTGAAGCCACACCCTTACTCAAAGTGAGTGCGACTAAAAATCTAGGCGCAGAGGTCGTGCTAAGCGGAGACAACTATGATGAGGCTTATGGAAGAGCCTTAGAGATTGCTAAAGAGCGGGACTTGGTATTTATCCACCCCTTTGCCGATGAAGAAGTGATAGCCGGGCAGGGAAGCATAGCCCTAGAGATGATTGAAGCGTGTAGGGATATTACCACTATTGTTGTGCCTGTGGGTGGAGGAGGGCTCATTGGCGGGATAGGGAGCGTGTATAAAAAGCTCTGCCCTAAAGTGCGGGTAGTTGGTGTAGTCGCAGCGGGGGCTGATGCGATGAAACGTTCCTTTGATAGCAAACATATCATTAAGGTAGATTCTGTGCGGAGTATTGCCGATGGGATTGCCGTGCGTGATGTCAATGCGGAGAACTTCGCCCTTTTGCAAGAATGTGTCGATGAAATAGTGAGTGTAGATGATGAGGAAATTGCTAATGCGATTTTATTCTTACTCGAGAAGCAAAAGCTTGTCGTAGAGGGTGCAGGAGCCGCGAGTGTGGCGAGTGTGCTGCATAATAAATTTGCCATAAAGCCAAATGACAAAATGGGGCTTATCTTAAGCGGCGGGAATATCGATATTACTATGCTAAGTGTGATTATTGAAAAGGGTTTGCTCAAATCCAATCGTAAAATGCGGCTTAAAGTCGTGCTTGTAGATAAGCCCGGGAGTTTGCAAGGGCTTACAGATATTTTAAGCTCTGTGGGTGCAAATATCGTGCAAGTGGAGTATGATAGGACATCAGTAATGCTAAAATATGGCGATGCGCTTATCACTCTAGGGCTTGAAACCAAAGGAGAGGAGCATAAAGCCCTTATCCGCGAGAAGCTAAAGGCAAGTGGCTATACCTTTAGTGAAATTAGCTAGGTGTGGGTATGTTTAAGCAGCTATGGGAGAAATATAGGGTTTCTAATTTTCGCACAAATGTGCTATTTTGCCTTATTTTGAGCGTCAATGTAGCGCTTTTACTCTTTGCTTGTGGGGATATGAGTATCCATCATAGGGAAGCTGCTGGGGTGTTTTACTCTAATGATTTAGCCTTTATGATTGCGCGATATTCCCTCTCACTCTTTGGGCAAAATGACTATGCCCTGCGGCTGCCCTTTATCCTTATCCATATATGCAATATGTTTCTTTTGTATAGAATCTCTAGGCTATACCTTCAAAAGCCTAGAGATTCACTTATTGTCGTGCTCATCTACGCGCTCTTGCCCGGAGTAATCTTTAGTGCGCTTTTTGTTTTAAAAAGTGGCTTGATTATCTGCATTACGTTTTTATGCTGCTATTATCAAATACGATTTAATAAAATGCCTTATTTCACTATGCTTATAGCAGCATTTGTCGATGGGAGCTTTGCGATTTTGTTTTTTGCATTTTTCTTTTTTACGCTTAAGAATAAAAATATGTGGGGGATGTTTATCTCACTTTTGCTTTTTGCGCTTAATATGTATCTTTTTGGCTTAGATATATCAGGGATTCCACGCAATCACTTTTTGTCTAATTTGGGGCAAATGATGATATTTTTCTCCCCTTTGTTTTTGATATATTATTGCTATACGCTTATCAATGCGCTTAAAAAGCAAAATAATATTCTTGTGCATATTGGTGCGGTTTCTATGTTTTTTGTCGTGCTGCTCTCTATTCGTCAAAATGTCGATTTGGAGAGTTTGTTTCCTATGAGTGTGGTAGCACTCCCTGTGGCTGTGAGGCAATTCTTTGCAGATATGAGAATGCGGCTTAAGCCTTATAGAATGGCTTATGTAAGGCGATTTACTATCATTTTAATACTGCTTTTCGCACAAAGCTTTGTTTTGTATGCGAATAAGATTCTCTATCTCTTTGATGTAAAAAGTCATTTTGCAAGCTCATACTACATTAGCAAAGATTTAGCAAAGGCATTGCGGCAAAAGGGGATAGAATCTATTGATGTAGGGAATCATAGGCTAGCCCTTAGCCTTAGATTCTATGGTATCGAGCAAGCTCAAAGTCCTTATTTGCTCCCTACAAATGACTTAAGCCAAACGTATGAGAATGAAATCCCTATTGTGTATTTGGGTAAAAAGATAGCTGCCTTTATCATTCTCCCCTCTAAGCAAAGCACCCCTATTGCAACTACACAGGCACATACAAAGCAAAAAGATAAAGATTCTAAGCATATACACACCCCCCATACTACGCATAAAAGCAATGTGCCATCTCCATAATGCCTTAACTTGATGAAACTCTTTGAGCTTATCATAGCCCTTTCTTTGGTAGCCATACTTTTTATTTTCCTCCCTAAGGGCAGTAATAACCACTCCCTAGAGGTAGCCCATAGCAGCCTTATCACACATTTAAAGACACTCCAGTTCACCGCCTTAAGCGATGATAGCACATATCTACAAGCCGCAGCCACTCAAGATATGCTAAAAGCCTACCCTTCGCTTAATGCAAATTCACTTCTTATCCATCATCATAACGCAATGTGGCAGGTGCAGTTCCACTTAGGCAAAATCTACACAATATATAGTTATAGCTTTTATATCGATACGCCACGCAGGGCTACTACTACCGATTTTGATTCTCGTCCTATGGCGGGGGATATTATCCTCAAAAATATGGAGAGAAAATGCTTAAGCGCCTATAATAACACCAATACCGCACAGGAGTGCAAGAATAATGCCCTTGCTTTAGTGAGGCTAGGAGAATTTTTTGGCATAGATGGGATATTGATAGAAGCTGATGGATTCTGCAAGGAGCGTGAGGGCGCACGAGTTTATTTTGATCGATATGGCGCACCCTATTGCGGTAGAATCCCCACGCCCCTACTCTCTGCCTTTAAAATCACCTTGCTTAAGGGCGCATATAGTAAGCATCTCTGTATCCTGCCCCAAAGCGGGCTTATCACATCTCAATGCTAACTTTCTTTTCTTCTAAAAACTGCATAAATGTTTTGCTGTATTGCTCAAGCTGTTTTAAACCCTCAATAATGCTCTGTGCATTTTGTGCATTCACTTCCTCGCCTAATTTAATGGTAGTATGCCCAACGCAATCACTCATTTGTTTTTGCAAGGCATAAAAGGAGTGCGTATCAAGCCCCAAACTTGTAAGATTGCTTTCTATGGAGAGTAAATTACCTGTTGAGAGCGCGCGATTAAAATCAAGCACTTCTCTACCAAGATTAAAGCTTAAATATACGCTTGATTTATATACAATATGCTCTAATTTGCCAATACTGAGTAAAAGCCGCTTGGTAAGGGTTGAAAACACTACAAAAAGATTAGAGGCACTTTTCTCCATCGTATCAAACACACCGCTAAAATGCTCTGTTTTTTGATGACTTTGAGTAGCAATATCTGCTACTTTTGAAGAACTAGTGGTGATTTGCTCGATTTCTTGCTGCATTGTTTGCACCACGATAGCTATATCATTTGTCGCCTTATGTGTGCGCTCGGCTAGCTTTTGCACCTCATTAGCCACCACAGCAAAGCCTCGCCCGTGTTCCCCTGCTCTTGCTGCTTCAATGGCAGCATTAAGTGCTAGGAGGTTAGTTTGATCGGTAATATCGCTAATCATACCAAGCACTTGAGCAATATCATTTGACTTTTGAGCAAAATTATCAATAATAATGCTATTTTCTGCAATCAACTCCGCCAATTCATTAATAGAATCCGTAATAGAGGTAACATCTTTTTTAGAATCAAAGGAAAGTGCTTGCATATTATTGACATTATCATCAACGTGTTTCATATATTCAACATCATTTTCTAAATGCAAACTGATACGGGTTAGGTCTGTATTTTGATTATCTAAGCTCATATCCATAAGGGACTTTGCAAGGGCATTTTTAATATTATCTTTTGCATTTTGCTCTATGCTTTCTAGGGTTTGATTAATATTGTGTATATTGATGGCAAAAGCCCCTTTAAGCCCCTGTGCAAATGCTTTACGATAATATCTTCCCTCTTGCGTGGAGCGAACAGAAGTGCTGATTTCGCGCATAAAAACTTCAAGATTATCGATAAGAATATTGATATTGTGAGCAAGCTCATACAAATCTTTATCAACATTAATTCGCAGGATACGTTTTTCAAACTCACCATTGCGGTAGTATTTTGAACATTCAACAATTCGCTGTATAAATTGTGCTCTTTGAGTAAGCTTATAATAACTCAACAACGCAAAGACAGCAATCAAACCATAACATAAACTATGTATGCTTATATTATAAGATATATCTAATATTATACCCATAAGACTAAGAATAGCTACAAATGCTATCATTGTTTTCATTATATTCGACCTTTGGAAAAATGCTTTCATTTGAACGATTTTATCTTTTTAGGCTTAATAGCAAACTACAATTCAAGAGACGATTGCCTATATTTACGGATTGATATAAAGAGATGGGAAAGGGGATTCTAAAGTTTTTGAAGTGGTGGACGCGCAGGGATTCAATAAAAACTCTATGGACTCACAATGTGTTTAAATAAGTTTTTATATTTTGCAACTTGTTACCGAATTTATAACCAAAAAAATGGCAATATTCAACCTACCTATTTTAGTTTTAGAGCTTTTCAAAGGATTCTTTTTGTAAATCTTTTGAAAAACCCAAAAAGGGAAACCAAACAGAAAAAACGAACATTGATTCCTATTTGGTTTTTAATAATATAGCAAGTCATTTCTCTTAAGGTATCATTTTATTTAATGATACCTCTTCCCAAGAAATGGTTTTTCTTTCCTTGTTGATAGATACTTTGTAGAAAGTTGTTACAAAATTTCTCTCATACCTTCCTCCTATATATTCGCTTTCCCATTTGTCAATGCTAACAGTAAAGTCATTAGGATAAAAACGAAATCCGCTATTGCCGCAGCCATAAATGCCATTGCGTTTCCACATTGTTTTAGGGCTGATTCCATATTTTAGAAGAATAAAGGCAAATATACGATTTGGAGCGAAAAGAGCGTCTGTGCTGTTTGCAGTTGCCTTGCTCATATTACCTCCTTGTGCTGATGTCGCATTGATTGAATGAGTGCTTAAAAGCACTTGCATATCGTTGCTTGACACTTGAATCGCTATAAGAAGTAAAACAAACTTTAGATGGAGTTAGTGCAGTTGTAGCTGCTCCAAAACCTACAAATACAAACATTAAGGCTATAAAAATTTTCATCGTGTGTCCTTTCGATATAAATAGACCAAAGAACAGACTTATTGCCATATAGGGCAAAAAAATCTGCCCTATCGGTGGCAACAGTGCTATGCACGACTAATTACTGATGCAAGAATCGAGTGAAATCGTATTCGGTGCAAGAAAAAGGATTTTCAACTGTGACTTTACAGCTTTTGATATTCTCATTCAGCCAATAGGCTATACGAGTTTTTTATCATTGTAGTTTTCGTCACTAGCATCTTCGTCATCTTCAATATTTGAAGCGAGATGCTTATTGAAAATTTTTCCCATTTCAGACAATAAAAATACTTCAGCATCTTTCACGCTATCAAATCCTTTTTGGCAGAAAGCGTAAAAATTCTTATTGACGAATCCGAATAAACTTAACTTTGCGCTAATTTCTTTTTCCATTTTTAATCCTTTATTTTTATTTACAACAGGCAAAATGCCACTAAGCCACAAGATGACCAAAAAGCTGTTTCCATTTTGACAAAAAGCGTTGCTTGATGTTTTCGTGGAGATTTTGTATATTTTCAGCCTCGGATTCCTCTCTTATAATTTCGAGAATATCCTCATTATAAGGTGTGGCATCTGACCCCATTCGTAGTTCTCCGTATTCATAGGCACAAGAGCCTCTGAAACCATTAACCGCTTATCTGCTATTTTGATTTCTTCAGGCATAGGAGGAGTGAGACCAAACAGGTTAGCTGTTTGATTTAACGCCCTTTCCTCTGCTTCTCTGTATGCTTGCATGTGTGGAGAATTTTTAATCGGAGATGGTATATCCATTCCTGTAAGACCTTCGAATGCTTCGTGGAGTAAAGCCCATTTTTGCAATTCTAAGTTTCCCTCAAAGATTTCAGCCATCACAAGACAATGCTGTGCTACGCTGTAAAATCTTTTAGTTTGTCCCCAGAATCTACAAGTGCGGCTTAAGGTTTGTGCGATGACATTTACATCAAAATCGCTATCTTTAAGTGCAAATGGGTTAATTAATTTTCCACTAGCATTCATCACTAACGTGTGTGCTAGAGACATTGTGTATCCTTTTAAATATTAAAAGACAAATGAGGAAAGCACACAACCCTTGCGGGAATGTTAAAAAGTGCATTCCCGACCTATTGGGCAAAAAGAAGAATATAGTTGAGTTATAGTTTGCTAATAACAACTCCAAGAATGGCTATAAAAACAGCAAACAAAGCAGCCTGAGTTCCAACCACCCATTTAAGCACACTTGAATGCGATTTAGAAAGCTTAATATCAATCTTGGACTCTAAGGCTTTAATATCGCCACGAACTTCATCAATTTCTTGTTTAAGTTCTTGCTTCATTTCAGCCATCTCCTGATGAACTTCTTCACGAAACTCAGACATTTCATTGCGAACCTTGGCAAACTCAGCCTAAAACTCTTGTATTTCAGCCCTTACGGATTTAAACTCAGCCTTAGTGTTAGTTTCTAACATCTTTAAATCAGATTGAGTTACAGAGATTTCCTCTACCGTATTTTTAGCTACTTCCCTTGATTCTGCGATAATCGCTCCAGCCATTTTAAAGACTTCGTCTTTAGTAATAGCAGAACCTTCGCCATCTTTGTTGCAAATGCGTTCAGCAAATATATCAAGTAAAATTTCAAAATTTTTACTAAAATTATATGCTATATTCATTGCAGTTCCTTTCTATTGCTATCTCCTTTTATTGGAGCACATTTTTCAACAATAAGCCATAAGGCAACTCCATAACGGATAACCATTTGCAATGGGCAACGGTTAGACAACCTCAAAAGATAGAAAATCCTCTTCACAATCAGGGCAAAAGTATTTGTATCCATCTACCGCCGATGCTTCGACATTGCTAAGACAATGAGGGCATTTTGGTTGATTTAGATGCAATCTTTCCTTGTTAAAGTGATAAGCAAATTTAATCTTGCCACTCACATAGTTTTGCTTCAAGAGTTGTTCTATTTCTTCGAAACACATTCCTGTTAAGCAAACTCCAAGATTATTTTCTATTTGAGAATAGTAGTAGTCCAAAGCCTGTGCTCTATCCGCAAAAACTCTTGTTTCAGGGATAAGATAAATCTTAGCCTCATCAACATAAGCAGTTCTTGTGATTTTATAGATTTCAATGCTCATTGGTTCTCCTAGACTAATTTCATATAAATGCCTTCGTTTGTATCGAAAGCATAAACCTCAGTGCAGAATTGCTCTTGCACACGCGTTTTTGTATTCCCCTTGTCATCAGTCCTCACCGCATCATCGCCTACGGTTTCAACCTTTTTAATGCTCCCCTTAATAAGAAAACCATTAATGGCATCATCGCAGATTCCAGCACCAAGCAATAAAGCAGATTGCCCTTCGTTTGGTGTTTGGATGCTTGATGCTCCGATTGAGCTCGTGCGACATAGCCTTGCTCTAAAATTAATTGTTTTAGAAGCATTATTAAGCAACTCAATTTTTTGCCATTCCTGCAATCCTTTAGGGGCCCTAAAGATAAGATTAGCAAGATTGTTTTGAGGTATGTTAATGTCAAAAGAAAGAATATCCTTAAGGTTTACCGCCTTTTCAATTTGAATTTGCGATAGCACCTCATCCGCCGAAACCAATCCGTCCTTATCCTTTTTTAAGAGAATAAAGAATTGGTTAAAATTTTGGTAATCGCTGTTATCATCAAAAAATACACTCTCCACTTTGAAGCGTGAGTTTGATAGAACTTCTGCCATTTTTGCATTAGCACTACTAGGATTGATGATAAGCAACATATACCCACCATTAGCAACACTTGAGCCCATTTTTTGACAAATTCAGTTTCCAAGCGAACATTTTCATGATATATATTTTTAGTATCCCCATAAGGAGGATTCAAAAACAAAAACCCAAAAGCATTATGGCTCTTAATGACGCGTAAGCCATCATCGTTGATAAGCTCATCAATAACCAAAGATGCTTTTTTGCTCTCTCAGTGTCTAGTTCTACTCCATAGGTTTTTACACCACTAAAGCGTTTAAACAAAGAAAGGGCAACACCTTCGCCACAGCAAGAATCACACACCAAGAAATTTTCTTGTTTGCCTGTAATTGAAATTTTGTCTAGGAACTCATTTACGGTTGCACTATTTGTAGGAAAAAATCCTAACTTTTTGTCCGATTCCAATCTTGCCATTATGCAACTCCTTGAATTTTAAAATTTGATTTTTTATACTCCGCATAACATGCTTCTATAATATATGCGAGTTCTTCATAGTCATTTGCAGACAATCTTGCAAAATTGACAACACCATAGTTATACAGCCCATTAAGCGACATTTTTAGCTCAATATTTCTTGTGTCAAGCAAAGTTTGAAGAAAGAATTGTATAAACCCTTCTTCTCTAGGCACAGGTAAGGCTATTTTGTTGAGCCAAGTCTTGAACCCATTCATTAAATCTTCTTTATCCCGTGAAGGAAAAAAGAACATATTGCAATCTTGAAAAATATCCCGCTGATAAATCGTTATGTGGCTGTAACCTTCCTTAATCACATCTTCTACCCGTGCATAAGAGGTCTCTCCTATAAAATAGTTTTTATCCCCTATTAATGCAGCAACAGAGCGATTTCCACTCATAAAATAGGCACTAACGCTGCGGCAGATTTGAGATTGCCCTACAATTTCAAGTAAAACAATTTCTCTATTGTTTTCTACAAAATCTACACAATCAACGCTTCTCCTATCTATTATCATTTCAAAAATTTCTTTAACCATTTTTTGCCTCCTAAAGCAAATATATAAACACGGAAGGGAAATTCCCCTTATTTTTCAAAAAGGGATAAACCCAACCGCCACTGCACCTGAAAACTAAAATAGTGATAATTGAATCCCGCTATTGTTTTCACTTTCTAGCTTTTTGATGATGTCTTCGCCACTCATTTCAACCACTTGTGCTTTTTTTCCTTTGTAGATAGTAACATTTACTCTCTTGCACTAGGGTCAAACAATGAGACACTAGGAACAGGCGTTACCACTTCTTTTACAGGAGATTTTTTTACTTGTGAATGAGTTTTGTATTTATCATCTTTACCGCTAGAGACATGAGCTACCTTAATTTTAGGTTGCTTTTCTTTTTTTGCGTTATATAACGCTTCAAAAGCATTCCATTCTCCAGGAACAAATACCCACTCGTTAGTAGGACTTTCACTATCATCTGACTTGTCGCCTGATAATATAGCTTTTGCAATTTGGTCTTGTATTGAGACTTCATTGCAAAAAGCACCTAGCTCGTTTTCTGTGGTTACAAGTCGTCCCTCAAGCAAATTTGCTGCCTTAATTTTTCTACTCATAAGAGCTAAAGCAACAGATTGTGGGGTTCGCTCATATACCAAGAAAAACACCTTGCACGAAACTTTTTGCCCAATTCTCCAAGAACGGCGAGAGGCTTGTTTAAGCGTGAAAGTGTTATACCCTGTTTGGTAGAAAAATATGCTTGGATACTCAAACAAATCTAGCCCTGTTTTTACAAGTTCAGGATTTGTTATTAAAACGTCACAAGGATTCTTTTTTATCCACGCATCTCTCTTTTTAGCCTCAATGTTTCCATTAAGAACCTTAATACAAACAGAGGATTTAAGTAAGGTTTCCAAAGCAGCAACTAATCGCTCTGTCGTTCCTAGATTGGAGTAAGAAACATACACCAAAGATTTTCGCCCTTGCTGATGTTCTTTAGCAAATTCGAGATTCTAGAGCAAAAAGATTTCGGAAATAGAGAAAGAAAGTCATATTGAAGTGGCTAACAATAAAAAGAGACTCAAATGGCAGAAATTGAAGCCCAGCAATTAACAGAAGTTAAGCAACAAGAAGCCAATAAGGTAGTGGGTTTAAAAACTGTGGAAAACGAAAGAGAAGTGGCTATCAGCAGTGAAAGGGCAAAACAAGCTATCAAGGAGCAGGAGAAAATCACGCAAGAAAAAATATGGAGGTCGTTCGTGTCGAAAAGGTAAAACAAGCAGAAATTAACAAAGAAGCGGAACTTGTCAAGGCAGAAGAGGAAAAAAGAAAGATTGAAATTGATGCGGAAGCTAGAAAAAATGCCGAAGCTGATAAGGAAAAACAATTTTTGGAAGCAGCCGCACTTTTAGAAGTAAAAGATAAAGAATCGCAAGGTATTGCTAAAATAGGTGCAGCTGAAGCGGAGGCTTTGAAATTAAAAGAACTAGCTCCAGTAACTGCACAAATCACATTGGCAAAAGAGATTGGCGAGAATGAGGGATACCAGCATTATCTTGTTACTATAAGACAAGTGGAAGCGGGCGAAAAGATAGGTATCGAACAAGCTAAAGCTCTTGTAAGTGCAGATATGAAAATTATCGCAAATGGTGGGGATGTGCAAGATGGTATGAGTAAGATAGGAGATATTTTATCATCAAAGGGCGGAACAAGTGTAGGAGCAATGCTTGAGGGATTGGCTCAAACACATATGGGTAAGGAGTTTTTGAACAAATTTACTACAAGCAAAGATATAGACAAGAATTAGTCGTGATTTGTTCCCCTCCCATAAGAATTTCTTACTTTTACCAAAGGTTACATTGTCTGTGGAATGATGTGTGCTTGTTTGATTTATTGACTTACATCTTAATATAATTCCGCAAAACATACAGAAAGGATAAGTTATGAATGGACAATTAAATCATTCCCTTAATGTTAAATCAATTTGTGGGGATTTTGATTTCCTTGGTAGTAGAGGTAGCGGAGAGAATCTTCACGCTAGAATTGTCGATGAAATTTTGGAGAAGAAGCAATCCGCTATTGCAGTAGATTTTAATGGCATTGAGGGCGTTGCTCATGCATTTGCTGATGAAGTTTTTGGATTGATGGTTACTCGTTTTGGTATCAGCTTTCTTAAAGAGCATATTGTGCTTATTAACGCAAATGACACTATCAAAAGTATGTTTAACTATGCCATAAGGGAACGAGCAAAAAAACTTGAGGGCAGAGTTTGAATCTCCTAGAACGCATTGAGCAAACACTACTTTGTATTCAGAACAAAGACTTTTTGCAATTTAATTCGTGGATGGAAACTGCTGATATTTTGCTTATTGAAAACCTAATGGGAAGAGGGATTCTTAATGGAAATGAAGTAAAAAATGATTTTTTTACTTTTACACAAAAGGGTATTCATTCCAAAAGCGGTTCTTCGCTAATGAATATATGCTCCAGAAATGATGTTGAAAAAAGCACCTACGAACTTGTGCGAGTTTTATCAAAAACACTTAATGATGCAAAAATCCTAAACGAAATACAAAAAGATATAAAAGATTGCTTTAGGTATGTTATCTCCGAAATACTTAACAACATTGCAGACCATTCCAATGGTAATGGTATAGCCATTGCTCAATATTACAAAACCAAAAAGAAAGTTCAGTTTTCAGCTCTTGACAATGGAATTGGTTTTCTTGCAAACATCAAGAGAAAATTTTCTAACATCAATACACAAGAAGAAGCTATCAAAAAAGCTCTTGAAAAAGGCATTACAACATCATCATATAATTTGCTTTACGCTTCAGAAAGGAATATTGGATATGGGCTATTTGTTATATCACAACTCATACAGGACATTAAAGAAAGTGAATTAGTAATTTTATCTCAAGATACTCTTGTGAGTGTTAGAAACAAAGATGGTATTAGTGTAAGGCGATTGAAACACAATTTTGAATGCACTTTGGTTTGTTTTGAAATTGACGAAAATTCAATGAGAAAATTAGACTATGATATAGACACAATGATACAGAAGATTGTTTTACCAAATACAAATTCTATTGACGATGTTTTTTAAGAATTGCTTATAGCAAGAGTAAGAGCTGTCAAAAGGAAATTGTAGAGTAGAGATTGTCAAGGGAATATGTAGGGACAGAAATCATAAGCAATAAGTTCAATCAACCCACATTAGAATCCAAAGCACCCACTCATAATGAGCAAACTATCGCCGATAGTAAAGTCTTTGGATTAAGAGAATTATAACACAATAAACACATCGCTGCATCTCTAAGTAGACTGCCCAATTCTCACAATTCTCATCAGCTACTTGTATGCTTCTTGTCGTGAAGTTATTTTGATGATTTCAATAATTAATTCGTTATGCTTGATATATCCAATCACTCGATAATCTCCAATTCTCCATCGATAGCAATTTTGTGTTTGTGTCCTTTAAGTTTTTTTGCATTTGGAAGCAAATGTGGTTCGTCATTTTCTTTAAGAATTTCAATAAGAGTTAGAATCCTATCGGTATCATGAGGGGATGATTTTTGGATTTTTTCTAAACTTTTGAGTGCCTTATTGATGATTGATACCGAATATTTCATCTTTTACTTCTTGTGTTAATTGAGCGTATTGCTTGGGATTTGTTGCTTTTCTTGCCTGAAAATCGTTGTAAATATCGGTTTCCTCAATCAAACAAGATTCTTTTTCTTTGCTTTTGTCTGTTTGGATACAAACCGCAGCATTAGCGATTTTTGCTAAATTTTTTATAGCTTCTGCAAATTCGCTACTAGCGTTTTCAATGATAAGTGTCATCACAATATCCTTTCCTTGTTGTTTTATTATAGCATACCTATTTGAACTGCACGAATCTTCATATTTCTCATTTGACATACATTTTAGTGGTATGTGGCTGTCAAAGGAGAAAATTATCTTTGTGTTCTTTATCGCAAAAGTAAAATTATTTTTTAAATAATGTGCTATGGCTACCCGCATTAATATAAGTAAGAATAAGAAACTCATCTTGTTTTTGATAGATTAAAAGCAAGTCAGGCTTAAATGGCATTCTCTGAAATCCTTAAAAGCCCCCTTCAATAAATGGTCTCTATATTTTGCTGCTAGTTTTTCGCCCTTGGCTAATGTGTCATTTACAGATTCTAGAAACTGGAAAACTGTGGGAGCAAAATGTTTAATTGCCTTTTTGTAAGCTTTGGTATATAAGATTTTGTATTTCACTTAAGAATCGCCTTGTGCATTTCTCTAACTGAATTGTAGGCTTTAAGCTTACCTTCTTTGTAGAGTTGCACCGCTTCATCGTTTTCTTGTTGCCATTGCTTTGCTATATCCTCATCTGTTTGTGTAGCTTGGACTTTAAGATTGGCAAGTTTTGCTACTTCTTTGATGGCTTTTAAAACATCTTTGTTTGCATTTTTATTGTAATTGTCATCGTGCTACTCCCTACATAAAAATATGCCGTGTATTCTGGCACAACTTTATCCATTTGAAAAATACTTGCAATTTAGTTAAGAAAACATCTATCCTCTAGCAGATTCTATAATAGTAAAAAGTTCTTTAATAATTTTGGGATGTAAAGTCTTGCCTGTATGATGTGGCAAAACCATTCTGTAAGAGTTTTTCATATAGATTCTGTGACCACCCTTTTGTCTTGCAACAACAAAGCCTTCCTGAAGCAAAAGTTTTTCAGCCTCTTTTGCTGTAAGTTTTGGTAATTCAGGTATTGGCTAGTTCTATGGGGACAATCGCTGTATCTTTAGCTTGTATATGCCTAATCTCATCTAGTTGCAAACTTTCCATATACAATGCTGCTGCTTCTTTAATGTTACTAATGGCTTCTTCATAGCTTTCTGCTTGAGTTACACAACCACTAAGCTCTGGCACAGAGGCAAAGTAACCATCTTCATCTTTTTGGATAATAGCATTCAGAATCATAAAAACTCCTCATAGTAAAACTAAGGCAGATTCTAGCATGCATTGTCCTCATTTGAAATGTATATTTGTTTTATAGATATAATTGTTTATATTTTCAAAAAAGGAGCATACAAATGAGTTGGTTAGAGACCCTATGGTTGGCAGATGTTTTAAGCAGTGATAAGAAAACTGCAAGAAAAAAGATTAATTGGTTTGTGGGAATATTTTTTTGTTTTGATTGGTGTGTTTGTTGCATTAGCATTTGTGTTGGCAGCAACAGGCAGAGATAGTGAAAAAGAACAAGCCTCGAAAATTATTTTCATTCAACACATTATGCCAAAAACATTACAAGAAGGCTATAAAAACAGACAATATGGATAAAGCCATTACAGAAGAGATTGCCTATCTTCAAAACAAGAAAAGTCCTTTATACAAAGAGCTTGTCCTCATGCAACAAAATTACCAAGAGTTTCTTGCTAACAATGGTAGAGAGTGTGTGCTTTCTGATAAAAATAATCGGGTAGCAAACAACAAATATCTTAATGAAATTGAAATAGAAACAACCAAAACAAATCAAACAATCTTTACTTATGATAATCAAATAATTGATATGGAGGAATTAGCATCCAAAAACATAGACACTCTAAACTCTAAATTATATTTTATGGGCATAGAACTCACAGGAGGCACAGAATCTCCCAATCCTCTCTCTGCATACTTCTTTGGTGAATTAGATTCTAAATCCAACATAGGATTAGATGAATCTCTTCCTATCTATCACTTCTCCCCCAAAGATGAAGAAAATAATCTAGGCACACTTCTTATCTTTTTAAACTCTTGCACTCTTACTCTTTTAAATTATTCTCTTCTTAATTCTACTCTCAATATTAAACTCACATTAACACATAAAGAATCTAAAGAAAAACAAGATAAAGCTATCATACAAAACAAACAAAAACAACACAAAGAACAAAGCAAACCTTTAAGCATTGCAATGCTTCACCCTATACTAGAAGATAATGAGATAAAGTGTATGCACGGAGGAGTAGTGCAATTAAAATCTAATCTAGGCAAAAGTATTCAAGATAAGAATATCCCTATGGTATTAGAAACTGATTTACTCTATAGCTCTATTGTAGGTTGTCCTAATCCTCCTATAAGTGGAGGACCTTGCACACAAGTAGCACTCATACTTCCTAGCTCTCGTGGATTAAAAAAGCATAATGGAGATTATCCTATAATGCAGGATTTAGTAAGTTCTGGAGTATTCTCTGATAAAGGAGTTCCACTTGTTTGCACACCTAAAGCTAATAGTTATAAAATCAATGCCCCTAGTCCTAGTAATGCAAGCACACAAGATAAAGAATCTCTGGCACCTCATATACAGTTCACTAAACCTACACTAAGACTACACTATAAAGAACACAAATCCCAACAAGACAATTTACCTATTACTCGATTCTATCTTTTTGATAATCTAAAAGAACAAGAAAATCCTTTTGAAAACCTTATTTTAGATTATCAAAGTGATGCACAAAATATAAGTGATAAAGACTTAGAAAAAGAGTTACTGCAAAGCTATCCTGATAAAGAGCAAGAGGATAGATTTGTAGTTGGGTTTAGGGGAACAAAAAATGAAAACATTTTTTAAAATTTTATATATTGGTTGGTTGGGATTTTGCGTCTTGATATTTATTATGTTATTAGGAATGGCATATGAACCCGACTTTTTTGGAAGCCTTTTTTTTACTTTAGTATTAGCTGTTATGCCCTATTTATATTTTCTATGTATTTTTAAAATTCCTGTTGATTTTGAAATTTGGTGCAATAAAAATAATTCTCATATCAATGATTTTAAATTATTTTTTAAAAAATATGTGCTATATTTGCTTATTCCTATAATGGCATTTGCTTTATTTGTGATATTCGGTGATATGGTATCAATATTGTTACTATTAAGTCTGCCATTTCTATGGCTATATATTGTCGGGATAAAAAAATTTTTTATGTTTTATATAGCAAAACTTTGAAGATAATATGGAAACAACGAGAATTCAAATCAACAACCTTAAAGATTATGCAGAATTAGCGTGGGCTTCCTATTTTTACTTTGATTTCCTTAAAGATTCTAATAATATCCCTAGAAAGATTTATGAATTAGATTCAAAAAACGATAAAATCAAAGATAAAAGCTATCCTAGAGGATATAAAGAAATAGAAATTACTTTAGAACATATAGTAAGCCAAAACTATAAAGGACAAGAAGTATTAATCAATTTAAAACAGGACAATACTTGGCAATCAGATTTATTAAATTCCTTAGATAAAAAAACTAACTTTGACAAACTCAATGGCGAATTTGGGGAGATTCAAACTAAGAATTTTCTTAACAAATACGACCTCTTAAAACACTGCCCCAATACTGAATCTGGATTCTCCGCCACTCTCTTTAAAGACACAAAAGCAGACTCTAAAGATTCAGAATATATCCTCTCTATTAGAGGCACAGAATATAGAAAGGTAGCTTAATGCTAACATACATATTCCTTTTAATCTTTATCCCCACCATTCTCTCTTATCTCATATTAAAGTTTATTTATAGAATCATTTTTAAATCTAAAGAGAAAATTTCAAAGTTTCTAGTCTTTCTTGGAAGTATCGGATTGATTATCTTTTATCATACACCTTATTCTTATTATTTAGAGCCTACTTATTGGCAGTTTAGGAATATGTGTAAGATTAATGAACTTCCTAATAATGAGGAAAAATATAATAAGATTCTAGCTTACTACAATATGAATTGGGATACTATGATAAAAACAAAAAAGCCATTCCAGCTTGTAGAATTTATAGATAAATCAAGAAATACTTTGAGTGATGATGATATTAAAAACATTCATAAAATTACAAAACCAATTCCTAATAAATTTTCTTATGAATTTGATACAAAAACAATAAAAAATAGAATAAAATTCGGCTTTGATATTTATGTCCATATAGAAAATGGCAATATTAAACCCGAAAGATTCGCTTGGTTTACGGCAGAATGGCAAACATTTCGAATAGAAGGCATAGAATGGGATATTGCTACAAGCGGAGATTTTAGAATGCCCACTAAAATTTTAGATTGTGGTTATTTTAAGGAGTAAGCAATGACAAATAAACAACAGATTCAAAAATTAAGAGACAATGCAGAGCTTGCTATGGCTTCCTATGGATATTTTCATTTGGCAGATTCTAATTACAATTTTGATAAAGACAACACGGATAAAAGGAGATTGGCGGAATTTAGAAAAATAAAAAAACACAAATTGGAACAAAATAATATACGAATCACAGACCAAGAACTACAAAACACCTATCCCACCTATGAAGACATTCTCAACATAGAATACAAATATTTCAAAGATAAAAATAGTAAGCCTCAAGATTCTTGGTATCATAAACACTTCTTAGGTGGCGACTTCACCCCCACTCAAGCAAAAAACTTCTTTGAACGCTATGATTTACTAGAGCATCAACCCAACACCAATTCAGGATTCTCTGCTACCTTATTTCAAAATAAAGAATCTAAAGAATACACCCTAGCCATCAGAGGAACAGAATTTAAACTAGAACAAATCCAAGATTTCATCAATGATTACTACATAGGCACAAATAATAATGATATGAATAGAGTGATAGAACAATACTTTGATATGCTTCTCTTTTATGAGGAAACTCTCAAGCCTTTATTACAAGAAAAAGGCATTACAAAGATTAATGTTATAGGACATTCTCTAGGAGGCTATCTCACTCAACTCTTTGCTTTATCTTTTGCTACTGCAGAAAATGCAAATATCATTAAAGGGGTTTATACTTATAATACCTCTTTAGAATCTAAGAGTGTTGCCTAATGCTAATATATCTATTTCTTTTAATCTTTATCCCTACTATTCTTTCTTATCTCATACTTACATTTATTTATAGAATCCTCTTTAAATCTCAAAAAAGTGTTTCAAAGTTTTTAGTCTTTCTCGGAAGTATTGGTTTAATAATATTTTATTATACGCCTTATTCGTATTATTTAGAGCCGAGTTTTTATAAGTTTAAAGAAATATGCCAATTAGACCCAGAGATTTATCAAGCTAATGGTGGTAAGCTAGATGAGGAATATTATAATAAAGTGCTAAAGTATTTTGATACAAATATTGATGATTTCATTAAATATTTAAATGATAATAAAAGAAATTGGAGCATACTTAGAAAACGACAAAATGATAGGATTCAAAGCAGTATCACTATTCTTTTTAAGGAGAGTAATGAAGCTGGCAATATCATTAAAGGAAATTTAGATAATATTTCTTTGATTGAACTTAATGTTTGGTGGGATCAAGTAAGACCACTCCCAGCAGGTAATGAAGGAACAGGGATTTTTTTAGGAAGTTTCCCAGAAAATTGTGATTATTTTAAATAAGGAATAAGCAATGAACAATAAAGTAATGATTAATAGACTAAAAGACAATGCAGAGTTAGCAATGGCAGCTTATGGATACTTTCATTTAGCAGATTCTAAGTATGATTTTAATAAAGATAACACAGATAAAAGGAGGTTAAAGTATTTTAGAGATATTAAGAGAGATGAATTAATAAAGCAAAATCCCAATACCACAGACCAAGAACTACAAAACACCTACCCCACCCACTCCGACATTCTCAATATAGAATACAAATACTTTAAAGATGAAAATGGCAAGCTTCAAGATTCTTGGTATCATAAACATTTCTTAGGTGGCGATTTCTCCCCTCTCCAATCTCAAAACTTCTTTGAACGCTACAACCTCTTAAAACATTGCCCCAACACAGATTCAGGATTCTCCGCCACTCTCTTTAAAGATACAAAAGCAGATTCTAAAGATTCGGAATACACCCTAGCCATCAGAGGCACAGAATTTAAACTAGAGCAAATCCAAGATTTACTCAATGATTATTACATAGGCACAAATAATAGTGATATGAATAGAGTGATAGAGCAGTATTTTGATATGCTTCTCTTTTATGAGGAAACTCTCAAGCCTTTATTACAAGAAAAAGGCATTGCAAGGATTAATGTTATAGGACATTCACTTGGTGGCTATCTCGCTCAACTCTTTGCTTTAAGCTATCCGCATAGTATCAATGAAGTTTATACTTACAATGCACCGGGAATAATGAGTGATAAGATTACCAATACACTCTATTGGGTGGCACAAGGCATAGGATTTACCCTTGCTGCAAAATCCATAAAATGTATTTTTAGGGCTAAAACAATTATTAGCTCCTTTGGCTCTCTATCTTCATCACCTAGACCCTTTGAAGCAAAGAATGTTCTTTTAAACAAGCAAGATAAAGATGTGATTGTGGGTATAATCCCTATACGCTCTAGCTATAAAAGTGTGATTACATTTAACAATATGAATAATGATGATAGTATGGAGCAAAGGATTATAAGCAATACCTACACAAATGATGTGCCTTATTTTTTGAGAGATGATGGGTATAAATTTGCTAATGAAAATAGGCAACCTATCTTTTATTATAAAGATATAGGGAAATATGCTAGAGAATTTTATGAGTTAATGAGTGATAGTAGATATGAAGGGAAATATCTCTATTATCAATACACTTTGCATAATGCGACAACACAAGCAAGTGTGGCTAAATTTGACTATCTCATATTGGATTATGATTTATCTGCACCCTATTCAGAAATGGTAAATAGATTACAATTTATGACTGAAAACAAACAATATCCAGATCCAATAATCACTAACAATAATATATTTCGTGTAGTCTCTATTGATAGTAAAGGAGCAATGGATACTATTGGGTATTTGGGCAATCATATGTTTGGTTATGATTCATCTATCGTTGTTGAAACAACAAATATCATTAACACCCATTCCCTTATCCCCCTCACTCAAACCCTCTACTTCTACTCTTATCTTTTAGAACTAGACTCTAATAATGAAATGATAGAATCCAAGCTTAATACACAAGATAAAAAAGAAAAACTACAAAAATATATTCACGAACTCAATGTCTTTATGGATAATATAAGACTATCTATGAATATTTTAATCAATGAGATTGATAAAGAGAATGTTAAAAAATACGAAAAATATAGACAGAATACAAAATGGTATCAAACAACTTCAAAATATGAAGAAATAGATTTTCTTCCTCTTTTTATTTCTCAAATCAATGAAAAAGCTTACAAGATAGAAAGTCTCAAGCAAGATAACAATCAATATTTTCAATCAAATATCAATAAAGAAGAAATGATTGATTCAATATTGAAACTACAAGAGAAAAGTTATTTGATAGAAATGTTCGACATTGACAAATTGAAAGAACTAAGAAATAATTGTAAGGCTGATAAAAAATTTAGCATTACAGAAAAATTAAGTCTTGCTACTTGTCAGCCATTTGAACTTGTAAATTCTCAAAATATGGCTTTAATCAATAAAAATAATGTAAATTCTATATTCGGTTATTTACATCTTGGATATTTGCTTACTCAAGAGTGGCACGAAGAATATATTAATGGCAGATACAAAATAATGAAAGGGTTGTATTTTAATGGGAAAACTAGCTCTAGTTTTAGTCAATATATGATAAAAAGAGATGACGAAAAAGAAGCTATTAATCATTAAGGGGGGAATTGCTATTATGTTAAGCAAGTTAGATTTTGCATTTTCTATTCAACAAGCAAACAAAAGTATTTTTATCTTTGCTAATGACAAAGACTACATTGATTGTGATACAATCCACTCCCAAATTTATGAAAAGATACAAGACAATGAAGAACATAAAAATATAAGCCTAGAAGAATTACAATCTTATAAGCCCTCTCTCTTTTTAGATTCCACTCTCCTCACAGGCTCATCTGAAATAGAAACGAATCCCTTTCTCTTTGGTGAATTAGATTCTAAATCCAACATAGGATTAGATGAATCTCTTCCTATCTATCACTTCTCCCCCAAAGATGAAGAAAATAATCTAGGCACACTTCTTATCTTTTTAAACTCTTGCACTCTTACTCTTTTAAATTATTCTCTTCTTAATTCTACTCTCAATATTAAACTCACATTAACACATAAAGAATCTAAAGAAAAACAAGATAAAGCTATCATACAAAACAAACAAAAACAACACAAAGAACAAAGCAAACCTTTAAGCATTGCAATGCTTCACCCTATACTAGAAGATAATGAGATAAAGTGTATGCACGGAGGAGTAGTGCAATTAAAATCTAATCTAGGCAAAAGTATTCAAGATAAGAATATCCCTATGGTATTAGAAACTGATTTACTCTATAGCTCTATTGTAGGTTGTCCTAATCCTCCTATAAGTGGAGGACCTTGCACACAAGTAGCACTCATACTTCCTAGCTCTCGTGGATTAAAAAAGCATAATGGAGATTATCCTATAATGCAGGATTTAGTAAGTTCTGGAGTATTCTCTGATAAAGGAGTTCCACTTGTTTGCACACCTAAAGCTAATAGTTATAAAATCAATGCCCCTAGTCCTAGTAATGCAAGCACACAAGATAAAGAATCTCTGGCACCTCATATACAGTTCACTAAACCTACACTAAGACTACACTATAAAATCTATCCTTCTCAAAAAGACAATCTCCCTATATATAGAATAAAGCTTAATGATAGTATTATAGAATCTAACAATGATACACCACTAGATGCTCTTCATATTGATATAGCTAAGGATACTCAAGCATTAGAGGCGGAAACATTAAATGATAATAGTTTAGATTCTAATCTGCAAGATATACTCTCTAAAATCTACTCTAGTTTAAAACAAACTTATGCCAAAGACTATCTTTATCAATATCTATCCTTACAATTAGATTCTAATGCCCTTATTCTCATACTCCTTACCCTTCAAACAATTCCTAAAGTCTATAAAGAGCCTTATAAAAACTATGAGCATAAAGACTATGGCATAGGCAACTACTACTACCTCTATAACTACTGCACACATACAATGCTAGATATAAAAGACTATACACAAGTAGGATTAGATTCTTATCCTAGCAATGCTACTATCCTTACATTACACACACCTTATAAAACACAAAGACTAGAGATCGAGTTAGCTAATGGATTGGATTCTATCATAGAATCCAAGGATAGAGAAAGACAAGCACAACAGGCTAAAGAATCTAAAAATTCTCAAAACAACACAAAACAACAAATCATAGACTCTCTATTGACTATTACCCTTATCAATGGAGGCTACAAAGAGAGGTATTGGGGATTTGGGGAAGAGGAAATACAAATATCTAAAAGAGACAATACCTAAGAATACATAAGCAAAAAATACGCTTAAGAGAATTTTATGATAGAATAAGGATTGTGTAAAAGAGGTGGCTCAAATGATGATTTCAAGCAAAGAAGAATTATTACAAGAAATGGATAATATGTTAGGCTTAAAGACACATAAAACAATACATCAGATTATATTTCTTTGTCCAAATATGAATGCAAATCTCATTACGCATAATAACCAATCACCACAGAATCTAGGGCAAGAAATCCTAAATAAATTACAGCAAACGCACGTTGATGCAACTATACACAGCTTTGAGACATTAAGTCAAGAACAAATCTTGGGAACAAAACAATCCTACAGCCTACCCAAACATATTACCCTAAAGACATATTGCAATGATGACACTATCATCAAAACCCTATTAGATTCTATTAAAGAATCTGCAAAGATTAATACAGCTAAGCAATATGAAAACCTAGAGGCTATGCTTGATGACATCAAGTCTGAAAATATAAATAAGATTTCTCTAATAAAACCTAAAAATGAAGTAATAAAACAGATTAAGGAATTCATAGAATCTAACTTGTTTGCAGATATGATAAAAGCAGATGCTAAGGCAAATATTGAGCAACTTTTTAATAAGCTAGAGCAGTATATCAAACAAGCCCTAAAGGATAAAAATAACGATGATTATAAAAATATCATAAAAACAATCTTTGGCGTGATTCTTACTATTGCCACAGGTGGAGGTGCAGCAATCATATTGCTAGGTATATCTGCAGTATTGCTTTCATCACTTATGGACTATCAAGATGCTAAAAATAACAAGTATAGCTATATCAAAAATCCAATCATAGAGTTTCTTGCCACCGAGTTAGCAATGTATATACAGCTTGCAAACACACAACTACTCTCTTGTATGCTGATTGTGGAAAGCACACAAGAGACAGACAAGAAAAAAATAGAATTTCTTGACTTATCAGGCTTTAATCTTTATTTGGAAAATACGTTATTATCGTGTGCTCAATCTATCGCTTTTAAGGGTGAATTTAGCTCTATGATAGATATTCCAAACCTATTAGCTCAAAAAGCAATTACCCTACCCAAAACACAAGACAATAGTATAAAAGCTCAAATGCTCCACATACACCAAAATGAAACTAAACAACAAAATATCAAAGACGTATCTCTTCTTACACATATGCTCCAAGCAGTGCGATACTTCAATCATCTTGCCTATATAGAATCTCCACATTTTAACTCTGCCTTATTAGCTGAAATCTTGAATAACAAAAACACTCAATACCCCAATACTCACACCACAAATATGGCAAAAAATTATCTTATTATCACCAATGCCCCAAGCAAATATAATGCAAAGCTTACAGAGACGATTACCCAACACATCATTGGTAATACAATTAAAGACGATATAAACAATCGCACCAAACAAGAGCTTACTCTCTCAAGAGAGGGCGAAAAGAAAAGCTACAACACCACAAGAGATTACAGCACATATAGGATAGAAATCAATAAAAAAGATGATGAGCCTTATATGGTGCAGCTTTCGCCATTTGTGAGAGTAGATATGAATAAGATTAAAGCGAGTTTTGAAAATAACGAATCCTATAAAAAAGCACAAAAAGAACTACAACAATTACATACACAGTACGATACAAGCTTTTATTCAAATTATTCACCCGGCAATATGACCTTGTATGATTTAATGAATAAAAAAACATCTCAATTAAATCACATAAAAAAATCCTATGGTATAGATTATATAAACCAATTCTTTAAAACTCCAAAAGAGATTGAGGATATTATTAAAAAAGAAGAGCAAACAGCTAAAGATTTTCTTACCCAATTGCAATATTTTCATGATGACAATGAAAACTTGGATAATTCTTTATTAGCGATTTTTACGCTTTTTTATGGACTCTATGTGTTTAAGATACATTTTCCAAGCTTTGCGTTGAAAAGTAGCATTGCAAAAAAGACAACAAGTAGTGGCTATCTTTTCACAAACGAGCGCGATTATCTTAAAGTCTCTTGTTTAAATGAAACTTGGGAGTTTTATCTCACCAAAGCACATCCAGACTATAAAGTCCAACCATCTCAAAATGTCCAAATCGCCAAAGTTTTACAAGAAAAACTCTTGCAACATAGCAGCCCACAAGAGACAGAGCTAAGTAAAGACTTCTTAGACTATCTTAGAGAATTTATAAATACTGATATTGCGAATAACGATGCAAAAGCATTTGATAAGACAATGCAGCAAGAAATAGGGATTGATTTGGATAAGGAGCTAGAGCAAGAGCTAGCACAAATCGAAAAATATGGAGAAGAATACAAAAAGATTGTGCAGCAAGAACACACACAAGAAGTATGTTATAACTCATTTTTTAAAATATTAGGCATAATATGCCCCTTTATGAATTTCGCTCACGAAGATATGATTGATACGACAAAGCATTGCATTGCAATTTTTATCAATACCCTTAAATCTCTAAATAAAAATCAAAGCTCAAATTTTGCTTTGCATTTATATCGGGCATTGCTTACAGAAATAGGAGGAGTGCTATTCTTATCATATCCCACAACTATACGTGTGCATATTGAGGCAAACATTCAAAACACATCACAAGATGTAAATAAGAAGATAGAAGAAAAACTTGCAAAGTTAAATCTAAAAAACAAAGAGCTTAGAGAAAATTTCCTCAAAGGTTTTGCCCAAGTGGAGCTAAGACGCACTCAAAAACAAATAGCACATTTTGAGGTAAAAACTGCCTTTATCCTTAAACACATTGATAAAGATGTCAAAAGATTAAATCTCCAAGCTATCAAAGAAAATCTAAAGCAAACTATGAGCTCACCCAAAGACAAAGCATTGATTGATAAAATTTGCTTTACATATAGCAGTGGTAAGGCACAATCACACTTTATAGGCACACTTCAAGCACGAGAGATTTTCTCTCAAATCAAGCAATTTCATTATAATAAGATTATTTATCAGCTCAAAGTCACTTCTACTCGAACTGCAGTAGATATAGCACTAGATATTATACTTAATTATTATTTTAGCACCAATTATGAGGCATACCAAAGAGAGTTTGAGAGCATTATGCACAAACGTTATACATTCTATTATGATTTGCCCTATGCCTTAAAAAGAGTAGAGAGTCTCCTAGAAATTGATACCCAAAACCAAACCATCAAAAAAGACAGAGAGCTCACCTACTATCCTATGATTGTATGCTCGAAATTTATGTCTTTTGATTTCCAATCAATGATATATGGCACAGAGCTTTGCACAGGTGGGCTGACACATCATATAGGACTAGCTTATCTATTACACCAAAACAAAAGTGATGATTTGCAAGAATTCTTGCTTACAAAACTCCTATCCTATCTTATCATCGATGAGAAGCGAACAGCAAAAGATAAGCAAGATTATGAGACACACTATAATAAACAAGTGCCAGATTATACATTCTTTCATCATAAGAATGTAGATAGCAAAGGCATCATCACAAGCACAATAAGCCATATATCCCTAGATAATATACTTAAATACCAAGTGCCAGAGGAGAGTAGTTTGTATCAAGAATTTAAGGCTTTAGAAAGCGATAAAGATGACACATCAGCCATTGACGCCTATAATGAAGCCCTAGAAATCTTAGCAGAGTATAAAGACTATTATCTGACTCATACAAGCAATGGAAAAGAAGATAGAAACAAAGCAAGGAGATTATTAGAATGCCTTAATGTTATAGGGCAGAATAATATGAGGGCTTTATATGTGGGGGTGAATAAAGAACGTAAATCTGGCAAGCTACCAACACCTACTATTATGGGAGCAAACAACGATAAGAAATACAAAGAGCAATCACAACAAGATAAGAAACGTCCTAAATTCATAGGTCGTCTAGCCACGACTATCATTATAGAAGATGGCTTATGGTTAGGATAGATTTTTAAATAAGATTAAGGAGAAATAATG
>NZ_CAJTLL010000002.1 GCF_910577135.1 uncultured Helicobacter sp. | reverse complement strand
ATTGGGGACAAAAGAAACCTTAATCCCTATATGAGGGAATTATAAACAATATTTATCGAATCCCTTCCTCTCTGCCATAGTTTTAACCTTCAAATCTTAAATTATCACTTACTAAGTTTCCATCTTTGCTTATTTTTATTTTTCTATAAGATTAAGGTAAGTACAAGCGCACAAGCATTTTAGGTGAATACTTATTTTCCTCTACAAAAAGAATTTTTTGTTGCTCTCAATTGTGGGTATTTTTGTGGCTTCTCCTTGCATCTTCATATCTTATCCAAAAACTTTCCCTTTCCACAGAAAAGTCCCTTTTTTTTCTTTATTATGGAAGTTTTATCCTCTTAATTTTCCCTTCCAGTCTCCCTCATATAAAAGAGAGCCGTAGATTTTGCGGCTTAGGCTTTTCTGCCCCCCCCCCCCTTTTTTTTCTTGGCTAAGAGGGAATAGGTGATAAACATATATTCCCCTAAGAGAGGGAAATAGAGAATCTAATCTTCATAAATTTAAGGAGGTGAAAATTCTGTTGTTGAGGGCTTATAGGGTGGAAATTGTTTTGTAAAAAGTATCATTTATATTATTTTAAAATATAATATAATTCAAAATAATATTCAATAATCTCACTAAAAATGTATAAAATAGTATATAAAATAATATAAATGACAATAAAATGTAAAAAAATTGATTTCAAAAAAAATGATACAATGTTCTTTCCATTCTAAAAAAAAAGGAGTAAAAAATGAAGGATTGGTTAAAAATAGGTTTGCTGTTGCTTTGCTGCTTACATACAGCGGCATTAGCTAATGAGGAGGATGAAAAAAGCGAGAGTGGGAATGAAAAATCTCAATGGACAGATTATCAAAAGGCAAAAGAAATCATCAAAAAGCACCAAGAGTCCATCAATAAAAAGAGTACAGATGAAAAAACAGGATTTCTTGTGGGTACAAGTCTTGGAGGAGGATTACCTTATAGCAATAGCACAACAGGAAGTAGCGATAGTATTAGTTCGTTTGCTGCAACTGCAGGGCTTATGGGAGGTTATCAAAAGTTCCTTAGCCCGCAATCAGGATTTCGCGCTTATCTTAATGTGAATTCAGGTAATGGATTTGCTTCAAGTAAGGGTGCTAATGCTGAACTCGCCACACAAACTTTCATCTTAGTTGCTTTAAACATTGATGCTATGGTAGGTATGAGCATTGGAGAAGATAAAACAAGTAGTCTTGGTTTGATCGGTGTGGGCTTGGATATGCTGTGCTTATGTATAAAGACAATTTTTCTGGACAAGATGGTATAAAAACTGGTCCATTAATTAATGCAGGAGTGTTTTTAAGTGTAGGTAAACATCGCTTTGAAGTCCTTGCCGAAATATTGCCTATAGATTATACTAATGTGCAAACTGATGCAGGTGCTAACACATCTTTCACAAATGTTTTAGGCACATTGGGTTATTCGTATGTATTCTAGCTTAGTTTTTAATTATCGCGCTGTTATATTGCCACGGCGCGTATTCCTCTTCGTGGGGAATGGGCAACATAAATGATTGTAAGCCCCCCCCCGCTTTTTTACATTATGCTTTAATACTCGTAGTAGGCTTGACCTACACACTATTTATTTCAACTACCCTTGCCGTTGCTAAGGATTTGTTCGATAAAACTTTACTTGATAAAGAAAATAGCAGCTTAGCTACAACAGTGTAGAAAATAAATTCTATACTTTGGATATCTCCATATTGACTTTGCAATGTTTTGTCATTTTTTGCTTTCAAACGCAAAATTTAAATTACATATTGTAATGCTACTTTTTGTATCCTACTTTAGAATCCCTATTTTTAGGTATATAGATGTATTTACAAGCAATAAAAGCCGTAAATCTATAAACAAAAAATTTAAATTACATATTGTATTTATAAATTTTTGGTAAAAATACAAAAAAATTCAAAAAGGAGTTATATGAGTAGCATTTTAGGATTCCCACGTATTGGGAAAAATAGAGAGTTAAAAAAGGCGTTGGAGAGCTTTTGGGGCGGGAAGTGTAGTCAGCAGGAATTAGATTCAGTAGCAAAAACACTCCGTGCTAAGCATTGGGAGCTGCAAAAAGGGCTTGATTATGTGTGTGTAAATGATTTTAGCTTTTATGATAATGTATTGGATTTAGCCTATGCGCTTGGGTGCAAACCAGCGAGATTTAAGCACTTAAGCGGTTTAGAGGGGTATTTTGCGATGGCGCGAGGACATAAAGATGGCGTGGCTTGTGAAATGACAAAATGGTTTAACACAAACTATCATTATGTTGTGCCAGAGCTTAGCATTGATGATGAGTATAAAGCCGATGCGACTAGCATTATCGCGCAATACAAAGAAGCAAAGGCGTTGGGCTATAATCCAAAGATTCAGCTCATTGGCGTTTTCACATTTTTTGCTTTGAGTAAGATTATCAAGGGCGAGCCACAAGCGGTATTTAAAAAGCTAAAAAGCGCGTATTTTGACTTAATTGAGCAAATTGCCACGCTTGATTCACAAGTTTTGGTGGAATTTAGTGAGCCTATTTTTGTTAAAGGCTTTAATGCGGGTATCTTTGGCTTGGAGTGTTCTCAAGGGGGAAGTGCGATTGAGTGTATGTATAATAACATCACGCAAAAGGGCATTAAGGCGGTTGTAAGCACATTTTTTGAGCATAGCAACGAGCTAACTGAGATTCTGCTAAAAACCAATATCTATGGCATAGGGCTTGACTTTATCGCAGGAGCAAAGAATATAGAGAGTTTAGAATCTATTGCTAAAAGCGATAAGGTGCTGTATGCGGGGGTGATTGATGGGCGCAATATTTGGGTGGCAGATTTAGAATCTAAACTTGCCCTTTTAGATTCTATAAGCCGCATTGTCCCTAAGGAGCGTATCGTGGTGAGTGCGTCTTGCTCACTCTTACATGTGCCTTTTAGCAAAGAGGGCGAGGATAAGATAGAGGCAGAGATTCTCTCTTGGCTTAGCTTTGCGTGTGAGAAAATACAAGAAATCTGCGTTTTAGAGAATGCCTTTAAGGGCGGGAATGAGGAGGCATTTTTGCAAGAAAATAAGCGCATTAATCTCTTGCGTAAAAATTCTACTAAAACTAATAACGCGGCTATCCGTCAACGTGTAAAAAACTACACACAAAAGCAACGCAAAGAATCTTTTGCAGAGCGCATTAAGATTCAAAAAGCGCATTTTAACTTCCCTATTTTGCCTACTACGACTATTGGCTCATTCCCTCAAACAAGTGAGATTCGCACATTGCGTCAAGGATATAAAAAAGGTGAAATCACTAAGGCACAATATGAGGAGGGCATAAAAACTTATATCAAGGATTGTGTGAAATTCCAAGAGGAGATAGGCATTGATGTACTTGTGCACGGAGAGCCAGAGCGCAATGATATGGTGGAATACTTTGGTGAGCAGCTAGATGGCTTTACATTTAGTGCTAATGCGTGGGTGCAAAGCTATGGAAGCCGCTGCGTGAAGCCACCTATCATTTTTGGGGATATTCATCGTCCTAAACCTATGACAATTGATTGGATAAGCTTTGCTCAAAGCCTCACAAGCAAGGTAATGAAGGGTATGCTCACAGGTCCTGTTACGATTCTTAACTGGAGTTTTGTGCGCGATGATCTGCCACGAAGTGAAGTATGTGAGCAAATCGCGCTTTGTATCGCTGATGAGATTGATGATTTGCAAAAAGCAGGGATTAAAATCATACAAGTTGATGAGGCGGCGTTTAAAGAAGGCTATCCTTTGAGAGGGGAAAATATCAAAGCATACGAGGATTGGGCGCTAGAGTGTTTTAAAACCTCTACTGCCATAGCAGCGGCAGAAACGCAGATTCACACGCATATGTGTTATAGCGATTTTAATGATATTATTAAAACCATTGAAGCCCTTGATGCTGATGTGATAAGTATTGAGACAGCGCGAAGTGGCAATAAACTCCTTAGAATCTTTAAAGAGGTGGGCTATACACACGAAGTAGGACCGGGCGTATATGATATACACAGCCCTAGAATCCCAAGTGTCGTAGAGCTAGAGGCGCAAATCAAAGCCTTGCTTGAAGTGCTACCTAAAGAGCAATTATGGGTAAATCCCGATTGCGGGCTTAAGACAAGAAAATGGGAGGAAGTTAAGCCTAGCTTAGCTAATATCGTTGAAGCCGTGAAAAAAGTGCGCTCTAGCTTGTAGAATCCGCTTTTGAAACACAGCAAGGGGCAGAGATGAATGTAGAATCTGTGATAGAAAAGATTCAATCTAGGCAGTCTTTTTTAAGCTTAGAAATCTCGCCAAGTCTAAGTGCTAGGCTTGGCACGCAGCTTATAGAGCAGCTGCAAGACACGCAAGGTGTTGATGCCTTTGTTTGCACAGATTCGCCTCTAGCGCGATTGAAGCCGTCATCGATTCTAAGCTCTATCAAATTACAGCAAAAATTTAATAAGGTAGTCATCTGCACGCTTGCTATGCGTGATAGGAACTCTATTGCCCTTTGCGGCGATCTTTTAGCCGCTAATGAATTTGGTTTGCGCACCTTTCTAACACTCACGGGCGATAATATTAAGCTTGGGGATTGTGCGGAGGCAAAGGGGGTATTTGAGGATAATGCCTTGAAGCTTGGCTCTATCATCGATGGGCTAAATGCAGGTAAAGCGATAAATGGCAAAATGCTCAAAGAGAGCGTAGATAGAATCTATAATTTTCAAGTCATCAACGCCTATGCAAATAATCCTCAAAGTCTTATTAATAAGATTCATAAAAAGCTAAGCGCTTCTCAAGTTTATGCGCTTTTTACCCAACCGGTATATTCACTAGAGGCAGCGGAGTTTCTGCTCACACATTTAGAAAGGTATAACGCACAGCAAGGCACTGCTTGTGCGCTCATACTTGGATTTTTTCCGGTGATGAGCTACAAGGGGGCAATTTTTTTGCGTGATAAATTGCCCGGGGTGTATATTCCTAATGAATGGGTGCAAAAGCTTGAAAAGGCGCATAATGTGGGTGTAGAGGAGGAGAAAAAGGTAGGCTTAGACATTTCTTTAAATCTCTTTAATGCACTAAAAACTCTACATAATAAATTCCACTTTATGAGTGCTAAACCGAGTTTGTTTAAGGCGTTTGTGCGAGGTTGAGGTATAAAACAAGGCAATTTAGAAGTTTGTCATTTATCTTTTAGGCTATTAGCAAAAATGTGGCATAATGCGCCATTCATTTTTAACAAAAGGAGAAATGATGGGACTTTATGACAGAAATTATATGAGCAATACACACGCTTCAGCAGAGAGTGTTGCCGCTCATGATAGTGCATTGGTAAGGTTTGTGAAAACAACTTACATCTTTTTTGCTGCAAGTTTGTTTTTTGCGTTTATTGGGGCGATGGTAGGTTTTATGAATCTTCAAATGGTGTTTGAAAATCGTATGGTTATTTTCATCGCTGAAATCGCAGCTCTCTTTGGCTTGATGTTTTCTCGCTCTAAACCGGGCTTAAACATCGCTATGCTCTTTATCTTTACAACACTTACAGGTTTGGCTATTACGCCTCTTGTAGCTATGGTAGCACTCAAGGCAGGCGCAGGTGCGGTGGCTATGGCATTTGCGATGAGTACTATCATATTTGGTGTGATGAGCATTTTTGGTATCAAAACACGCAAAGATTTGGCTAATATGGGTAAAATGCTTTTTATTGCATTAATCGTTGTTGCCGTTTGCTCAATCGTTAATATTTTCCTTGGCAGCTCTATGTTTCAAGTGCTTATCTCAAGCGCGGCAGCGATACTCTTTAGCGTATATGTTGCTTATGATACACAAAATATTATCCGTGGTTTATACACAAGCCCTGTTGATGCGGCTATCAGCTTGTATCTTGATTTCTATAATATTTTTGTATCTTTACTTTCACTCATTGGTCTTACCAATAGAGATTAAATATACTGGGAGAATTCTCCCAGTATAGCGCTTCCTCTCTTCTTTTTCTTAAGCTTAGCTATAAACTCTCGATAATACTTACTTTATTATATAAGGTGCTTTATATATCCCTTTGGGAATAAAAAATGCTTTTTGACTACCATATGTGATAGATTAAAAGTGATGAATTTGTAAGCGAAGGAAAGCTATGATTGATACAAAGGCGTTGGTGAATGATTTTGAAGTAATTAGTCAAAAGCTTAGTATTAAAAAAGTAAGCAAAGAATTGCTCAATGAGCTAAAAAATATTACTATTGAGTATAAAACCTGCAAACAAGAGCTTGAGAATCTCCAAGCCTTTCAAAATAAAACCTCCAAACTCTTTGGCACATATAAAAGAGAGCAAAAAGATGTAAGTGAGCTAAAAGCAGCCCTTGATAGTAATAAAATTGCCATCAGCGAAAGAGAATCCACGCTTAACGCCATAGAGGCAAAACTGCAAGATTTTCTCTACACTATCCCTAATTTGCCTGATAGTGCCACTCCTATGGGAGAAGATGAAAATGATAATGTAGAGTTAAGACGCATTCTTACTCCTAAGAGCTTTGACTTTACTCCTAAAGAGCATTGGGAGCTAGGCGTGGCGAATGGTTGGATAGATTTTGAATCTGGTGTGAAACTTGCTAAAAGCCGCTTTTCCGTGCTGCGAGGTATGGGAGCTAGGCTCAATCGAGCGTTGATTAATTTTATGCTAGACTATAATGAAAAAGCCGGATTTGAATCTGTGGTAACGCCTGTGATTGTCAATGCCCGAGCACTCTTTGGCACAGGGCAGTTGCCTAAGTTTGAAAACGATATGTTTAAGGTGGATTCTCAATTTGACGATGAGGAGAGTGAAAATGATTTGTATCTCATCTCCACAGCGGAAATCACGCTTGCCAATCTCTACCAAGATAGCATTATCCCAAGTGAGAATCTCCCTATTATGCTTACTGCGCATACGCCCTGCTTTCGCAAAGAGGCGGGAAGCGCGGGACGTGACACAAGGGGTATGATAAGGCAGCATCAATTTGATAAGGTAGAGCTTGTAGCTATCACGCACCCTAGCCAAAGTGAAGCAATGCAGGAAAAAATGGTGCAAACAGCAGGTGGGATTTTAAGTGCGCTTCATCTCCCTTATCGCTTAGTACAGCTTTGTGGCGGGGATTTGGGTTTTAGCGCGAGTAATACGATTGATATTGAAGTGTGGCTACCCGGGCAAAATTGCTATCGCGAGATTAGCTCTATTTCAAATACGCGGGATTTTCAAGCAAGGAGGGCAAAGATTCGCTATAAAGAAAATGGTAAAAATGCCCTCGCACATACGCTTAATGGCTCATCTTTAGCCGTTGGGCGCACTCTCATTGCGATTATGGAAAATTATCAACAAGCTGATGGGAGTATTGCTATCCCTGAAGTGTTGCAAAAGTATCTCTAGGGGTATGTTATGGCAGATGAAGTAATCAATCTTGATGATGGGACAGAAAACAATAATGCCCCAGATTCTAATGCCAATGACCCAGCCCAAGCAAAAGCTACAGGCTTACTTACAAACTTAAACACGAAATTTCAGCCATTTATTGATGAGATAAAAAATAATAAAATAATGCTGTTTGGGCTTATTGCTATTGGGGCGTTGGTAGTTATTTTTCTTATTTTACTCATCGTTTTGATACTCGTAAGTTCACCTAAGAAAGCCCAAGATGTAGAGAATATCTCACGCAAGATTATTCAGCCAGCACCTATCCTTAGTGAGCAAAAGCGTCCCGAAGTCGATGGAGCGGAACTAGGCAATATGATTAAAAAGGCAAATATTCTCTATGAGCAGGGTGATAAGCTAGAGGCATTGCATTTGTTTGAAAATATTGCTGTGTATTCACAATCTATTGCATATTATAACCTAGGTGTGATTAAGCTTAAAGAGGGGGATTATCAGCAGGCTATTCGTTCATTTGATGGGGCTATTCACGTGGGAGAAGACATTAGCGTGAGCGCCTTTAATGCGGCATATAGCGCATATATGCTTGGTAATATGAATTTGTATGAATATTATTTAGGCATTAGCTCAAGCTATTTGTTCTATGTGGCTAATCAACCCCTTTACTCCTATTTGTATGGCTTATTGGAATA
Source organism: uncultured Helicobacter sp. (assembly GCF_910577135.1). Classification (GTDB taxonomy): domain Bacteria; phylum Campylobacterota; class Campylobacteria; order Campylobacterales; family Helicobacteraceae; genus Helicobacter_C; species Helicobacter_C mastomyrinus. Next base: position 176,874 of record NZ_CAJTLL010000002.1, on the reverse strand, counting down.
TTACAAAGGATTCTATTTTGAATCCCTCTCACCCTTTTTGAACCCAAGCAGCAAAAGTTATGTAAATGAGAGTAAAAAGATGGCTGCAGAGGTATTTTTGATTTTTGGTGATGAGTATAATGCCCTTGCTCAACTCAAGCAAGTGGCGAATAAAGATGATAATTTTGCTATTGCACTTTTACACGCGCGACTTGGGGAATACACTCAAGCGCGGCAATATCTCTATGAGTATCTTGCCTCACACGCAGGCGATCCACAGGCGTTAATGGCATTGCAGCTTATTGAACTCAAAAACAATAATTACAAAGAGAGCGCACTCATTTTGGATAGATTAAATGCAAAAGAGGAAGACGCAAAGGTGTTTGATGTCTATCCTATTAAGGTAAAGTTACGCGATGATTTGTTTGATATTAATCTCGCTCAAGAGAATTTTTGGAATCGTCGCTTTGAGCATAATAAAATCCTAGGTTATAAGATTTTGTTTTATTATGCGCCCTTTTTGGTTTTTGATGCACAAAAGGCACTTGATATTATAGATGATGGAAATCTTAATGCTCACGCAAATAATATTCAAAATGCTAAAAGCACATTGCAAGAGGGGCAGAAAGTCTCACAGATTAATCGCTCAATTGCTCAAGATTTACGCACGTTAGCGCTACGGCAAGATATACGTCAAAGCCTCAAATCTATGGAATCTTCGCTCAAAACCTATCCTAATCACTCTGTTTTGCATTATAATGTGGGGCTGCTCTATGCACAAATGAGTGATTTTGACAATGCATATTTGCATTTTATTCGTGCTTATCATTTGGATTCAAATAATCTTATCGCGGGGATTTTTGCACTTATGTGTGCAGAGCTTACTTATAGAGATACCACGCGCTTAAGTCATTCAATCTCTAGCGATTTAGCAGATATGAACGTTACTAATAAAGTTGAATATCAATTTTTGCTCTCCCTCTTTCGCTATACAAGCGATTCACCCCTTGATTCGCTTGATTGGCTTAGTGATTTGCAAAAGCAAGCCCCCTATGAGCGCAAACCTATCTATTACGCACTTCAGGCAGTTTATGGTATTTATGCTATGAATGAAAAGCAGGTGGTGGGTGCGTTTGAATATTTGAAAAGAATCTATACAAATGATGTTGTGGCGAATACAATGTATGAGCTAGGTAAGCGATTTCGTGTAAATCTTAAAGATGTCGCATTGCAAATGAATGCAATATATAAGGAAAAAAAATTAGATATGCGCTCTATTTATTATGGACCCTCGCTTGCAAGGGAGCTTTATATTTATGTCGGATTTGTAACAGGCTCTTTACACTCTGTCCAAGAAGAATTAGAAGCAAAGGTTATAGCAGAGACACAAACGAGTAATGGTATTTTGCAGGCTTTGGGCTTATCTTATATTTATAGTAATGATTTTGAAAAAGCCTTTGCGATTTATAACTCATTGCTTGACGATTTACACGAAGTAGATTCTCAAACGCGCTTTTTAGCTGCTATCGCTGCAATGGGGGCAAATCGCCACGAGAATGCCGTAGCATTGTTGCAACTTGCTAAGATAGAATCTGCTACGAATTTTGAGGCACGTTATGCTTTGGGCTTACTCTATCAAGAGGGTAAAAATATGAAGGCTGCTGTGCAGCATTATGATAAGATAGCCAATAGTAATTTTGAATCCGAGTTTTTTGATTTTGAGATTGATACGAGTAATTTGCTTCAATCTCCATAATTTCTATACTTATGAGGAGACTATTTTATCTCCCCAGCAGCCTTTTTAGGCGTGAATATGGCTTCTGCTTGCCTTTGTGTAAGCGAGATGGCAAAAATATCTTTATAAAATTGCTGCGTTTGGGCTAAAAGTGCCTTGTTATCTGCATATTGCGGGTAATTATGCTGATAGAGCCATAATAAAACAATAGGCAAATCTAAGCTAGGAGCAAAGGGACGATAAGAGCCAAGAGGGAATTTATACACCCTTTTATTCTGCACTGCAAGAAGTGGCTGCCAGAGGGGATTATTAAGCAAATCACTTGGCAAAAGTGTATTAAAATTATTAAGATAGATAATATCAGGATTAAGCCTATATGCCTCTTCAAGCGTCATTTTCACAATGCCCTTATCCTGCAAAACATTTTCCGCTCCGCTATTTTGCAACAAAGAGTTAGCGAAGATTCCACCCGCTGAAAACGATTGATAATTATCAAAATGATGAATGATTAAGGCTCTAGGCTTGTTTTTTTCTCCTTGTAATGCCTCATCAAGCCGCTTTTGAATCCCCTGCGTATAGTCTAAAAATCGTCCCGCCACCTCCTCCTTGTCTAAAATAGGCGCAAGAAGCGTGAGCCAACCTTTAATGCTTTGATATGAGTCATATCCCCACGCGCTCACACTTACCTCTATGGTGGGAATCCCACTTTTTTTCATCGCTTGACATAGCTTTGTGTTTGCATTATGGCAGATAAACAAATCAGGCTTTAAGAGCAATAGCTCCTCTATATTTTCATTCTCTCCATCTTTGATATGCGCGATTTGGGGGAAAAGCTCTAGCATAAAGGACGCTTTTAGCGCGTTTTTACTTGCCTTTGGCATATACACAATGCTTTTAGCACTATGTTCTAAGAGCATAATCACAGAGGGCAGGGGCCACATACCTCCAACGATGACAATACGTGAGGGCTTTTTAGCGATAGTAGTCTTATAGCCTTTGTCATCTATATGTGTATAGGGATATGCCGCCCACGCACTCGCGCAAAGCATTAAAGCAGCAAGATATGCAATAAACTTCATAGATTCCCTTTTGTGCGTAAAATATCTTCCTCCACCCATTGCATAAAGGCGTCAAAAAACGGCTCTGTTGTAGGCATAAAGCCCTGCCCTAAGTGAAATTCAGGATCAAGTGAAGTGATATATAAGTTTCCCTTAAATGAAGTATCTTTATAGATAATGCTCTCATCAAGTTCATTTATGAGAATCTTTTGGGCATTTTGAGGTGGGTAGAATGCCCCGTGGCAATGCCATTTCGCCACACTCACAGGGATTTTGCTAAATAATCCTTGAGTGGTTTTCTCCTCTGTTTTTTCTCCATTGACATCAAGCGCATATAAGGGCATATTCGCCCCATCAATGAGCCACCACCAGAAATTCACTTCATAATCTTTCCATATTACATTAGGCAGATAATCCCCCATAATCTCCCCAAAAGAGATGATATGCCCTCCATTTTGCAGATAGTCTAAAAATTTTTGTTTATGCGGGTTAAGGTATTTTACATTCAATCTTGAAGCAAGGACGATGTAATCAAAATCATTGAAATTGAGTGAATCTAAATGCAAAAAATGACAACGTTTGCTAAAGAAATGCGCGTATTTTGCATTTTTATTACTGAAAAAATACCGATGGAACGAGCCTCCGCCTGTGATAATGGCATTTTTAAGCTCTGGGCGTGAGAGGCTTTGCTTACTTTTATCTGCTTTAAAGTTAAGATAAGATTCTACAGGAATGCGTGATACATCATCGTTATTTGGATATTGTGTTGCCTTTTGCCTTAGGGCTTTGTAGTCCTTTTTTTGCAAGGTTTGCAAAAGCCATTTGAGGAGATTAAGCCCCATTTTTCTTGCTGTGGTGTTATCAAATAGCCCAAAGCTTAGCAAATCCGCATTTGCGGTTAGGAGCATCACGCCATTGGTAGAATCTGCATCGATATAGCCCACACATCGCCCCTCATTATCGCTTAATATCCACTCGATACTATCAGGCAGCTCACTCACATCAAAATACCCACGATTGAAAAAGCCCTTAACGCCCATGCGGTAGTTTATATCATACTTCCTCACACCTTCAAAAATGATATTTGCACTTTGGCTTTTCTCAAACTTCACCACTCGCTTAACGATAGGCATAGCACTTTGTATATAGCCACTGCTATGGGGTAAAATGCGCTCAAAATCGCTCATAAATGACAGCACCACGCCACCAGATTGCAAATAATGTAAAATCTTATCTCTAAAGAGGCTCAAAAAATATTCATCAATCCCGATAGGCAGCACAATAGAGCAAAACTCAAGCAAATTTATATCTTTAAAATCTTCATAGAGATTCACATATTCTAAAATATGCCGATACAAGAAATGCTCACTCAAACTTTGGCTTTTCAAGCTCCCTGTGTCAATATAGGCAATTTTGCCAAAAGCATTGAGTTCTTTATGTTGATAAAAAGCCTCTAATTTGTGGTTTTCCTCTGCATTACAGGAATCTATCATCGCACCCATTTTTTCTCCTTTTGTGTTGTTTTAAGAATCTTGGAAATTCTATTGCGTTTTTTTTCTTTTTCAATACAATAACCGCTCTTAATTTTAATTTTTACTTAAAAGGACGCATAATGAAAGCCACAATTCCCAATTTTACATATATCTATGCTACTTTACTTTTTTGCACATTTGGTTTTACACAAGAGAATAATATGCAAGATTCAAAAATCAGTAATGAGAATGAAAATATACAAAATGTGAAACTTGAAAAGTCTGTTATCAAGGCGCAAGTCTCTTCAAGTGAGTTGCCACTAGAGTTTCAAAGTAAGCAAATCAGTATTGTTGATAGCAATACATTGCTAGAATCGAGCACGGGTAATATCCAAAGTGTGCTAGAAAATGTCCCGGGCATTTTGTATTCCCGCTCTGGTGGGATTAATGGGCAGATTACATTCCGTGGGCAAAATAGTAATAATCAACGCTCCATCATAATGATTGATGGAGTGCGCTTCTCTGGACGCTCTACTTTAGAGTTTAATACCCTAGATCCTTATGCTTTTGAGAGTATAGAAGTTTTGCGCGGTGCGGCTAGCTCACTTTGGGGGAGTGATGCGCAAAATGGCGTGATTAACTTCCGCTCTCGCACGTCAAATTACAATATCGGGGGCGAGTCTTTCAAAGCCACAGCGAGAATCCGAGCTTTAGAGTATGGTAGTGTGAATAATCTCTTTGGCGGGAGGGCAGAGATATTAGGCGGAGGCTGGGATATGCTTATTGGCTTTGGAGCAAAGACTGCGAGTGATTACAGCACACCCATCACCGAAAATGGCAGCAACAAGGCGAAAAACTCATCTTTTAACTACTATGGCATAGATTTTAACATCGGCTATACAAAGAATGCCACACGTTATTACACACAAGGGCGTATCACAAGGATAGAATCTCATCGCGCAGGAGGTTATGGCGCAGCTCCGGGAAGCTCTTATGGAATCTATATGAGCGAAAATCCTATAAGTGAATATTATCTCCGCATTGGCGCGAAGTCTTATAATCTAAGCTTTGCAGATTCTATGGAGAGTTATTTGTACTATCGCCATTGGGATACGGATATTTGGAATAATCGCAGTGCATTTAATAATGGCGCAAATATCCACCAAAAAGTTTATGATAATAATTATTTTGGCGGAAGGCTTATCTATAATAGTGTGATAGGGAAGCATAGTCTCGCTTATGGCGTGGAGTTTGAAAGTACTATCTCACCCACACAAGTGCGACAGATTAATCTTGGGAGCGGTGCTGCCAATACGACCAATCGTCCCAGCACCAGCACAGACTTTGCCATCTTTGCAAAAGATGATTATAGCGCGACAAATAATTGGATACTCTCTGCCTCTTTGCGCGGGGATTATGTGCTAAGCACTATTTCCAAAACCCGCTCAAGCACGGAAAATACACAGATTGCAGGAGGGAACAATCAAGCTAGTTATATAGAATCCGCAAAACTCTTAGATGAAAATAGCATTATCCACAATGGCGCAATCACAGGTGCGCTTGGCTCTGTGCTATTTTTTAATGATTATGTGAGCAATGTGATCAATATCTCGCATAATTTCAAAGCCCCAGCCGCAGGCACTCGTATGCAAACCACTCCCGGAGGCAACTCTTCGCTTACATTAGCAAATCCGCTCATTAAACCAGAGTATTCACAAAGCGCGGAATTTGGCTTTAGAATCCAAAGTGATAATCACTTTGTCTCATTAATAGGATTCTTTACTTACTATCAAGATATGCTGACCCTTAGCACCTATCAAAATGCTAACATTACAAATGTTACAAATTTGTATCGCTATGAGAATGTGGGACGAGCATATATCACCGGAGCGGAGCTAGAGGGCAGACATAGCTTTTTTGATGATGTGTTTGTGATACGTTATGCAGGAGCGTATAACTATGGGCAAAATATCACTGATAAAAAGCCTATTGCCTATCTTGCACCACTTTATGGGCAGGTTTCTTTTGATTTAAACTTCCGCAAATGGCATTTACACTGGACGCAAAGAGCCTATGGAACAAAAACGCGCATAGATGTGGGTGAAGAGCGCAAGACTACGGCTTATACGATGAGTGATATCTATGTGGGATTAAAGCTAGGGGGCTTTAGCGCGAGGGCGCAAGATATGGAGCTTTTAGTAGGGGTGAGTAATCTCTTTGATAGTATAGGGCGCAATCCTGTGGTGGTGCAAAGCATAAATCATAATATCGCGCTTACCAATCCGCTTGTTGAGCCCGGTAGAAATGTATTTGTGAAATATATTTGGAATTACTAATGAATCTTGTTAAGCCTTTGGTGTTATATAGTGGCGAGATTCTTATTATTGCGCTTGTGGGGAGTTTTTGCTTAAGTGTGGGGCGATATAATATCTCCTTTATTGATGTGCTATATTGCCTTGTAGGACAAGGCGATGAGACACAGAGTAATATTATCTTCTCCTTTCGTCTGCCTCGCATTATTTTAGCCATTGTCATAGGAGCGGGGCTTAGTGCGGCGGGAGTGGCATTTCAAAGTCTGTTTAGGAATCCTCTAGCCACGCCTGATATTTTGGGCGTTACAAGCGGAGTGAGCTTTGGCGCGGTGCTTGGGCTGCTGCTAGGGTTAAGTATAGGCTATATTAGCTTTGTAGGCTTTATCTTTGGCTTAGCTTCTTTAGCCTTAGTCGTGCTGATAGGCTATAACAAAAATATGCCCTATGAAACTACAAGTATGATTCTAAGCGGGATTATCATCGGCGCGTTGTTTCAAAGCTTGATTGGCATTTGCAAATATGTAGCTGACCCGCAGGATACTTTGCCTAGCATTACTTATTGGCTTTTAGGCTCATTAGATACTTCGCTAGATACGTATGTGATATGGAGTTTAGTGGGTATTATGCTGGGGATAGGCGTAATTTTTATCTTGCGCTGGAAGCTTAATCTCTTAATGCTGCAAGATGATGAGGCGATTTCTCTAGGTGTGAATCTACCTCTCTTGCGCGTTTTAAGCATATTTGCAAGCACGATGATTGTTGCCTGTGCGATTAGTGTATGTGGTGTGATAGGCTGGATAGGGCTGCTTGTGCCACATATCGCAAGGCTTATAGTAGGCAATGATACAAGCAAGATTGTGCCTTTGAGTTTGTTTATAGGGGCGTTATTTTTAGTTGTGGTGGATACATTCTCGCGCACGATGTCTGCTTCACAGATTCCCATCTCTATCCTTACTTCGCTTTTTGGTGCGCCATTTTTTATCTACATCTTGCGTAAAAGTAAAAGGAGCTAATAATATGCTTAGGATTGATAATGCCTCATTTTATAGAATCTACAAGGGCAAAAAGCAGGAGATTCTAAGAAACATTAACTGCACTCTGCAGGAGGGAGAGGTGTTAAGCATTCTAGGGCGCAATGGTGCGGGAAAGACGACATTGCTCAAATGTATGGTAGGGCTGCTCAAATGGAGCGCGGGGGAAAGTCTGCTTATGGGTAAGGCTTTAGGGCATTATACACACAAGGAGATGTGGAAGATTATCTCCTATGTGCCACAGGCAAAGACTTATAGCTTTGACATGAAAGTGCTTGATATGGTGGCTCTTGAGTGTAATCCTTTTGTGGGTATTAAGCCTAAGGCAAAGCACTTTGAAGATTCTCTAGCGATGTTAGATGAGCTGAAGCTATCTCATTTAGCGCAAAAGTGGTGCCTAGCCTTAAGTGGCGGAGAGCTGCAAATGGTGCTTTTCGCCCGTGCGTTAGTCAAAAAGCCTCGCGTATTGATTTTAGATGAGCCTGAATCTAACCTTGATTTTTTCAATCAAAAGACAATATGCGATACTCTCAAGCAATGCTCCCAAAATGGCGTAAGCGTGATTTTAAACACACATTTTCCCTCTCACGCGCGATTTCTCTCACATAAGGCAATTTTACTCCACAAAATCGATGATAGCTTTCATAGCTCTACAAATGCGACCTTTGGAGACGCAAAAGCACTTTTAAGCGAATCTGCTCTAAGTGCCCTATATAATGTGCGCCTCCACTTAAGCCTACAGCAAGATGAATATGTGTTAAGAATCTAGTGTGGATTATAATCTTTGGAATCTTGTAAAATTTAAGGCAGGATGGGTAAGAGAAAGTGAATTAAACTCTTATCCTTGGAGGATATTAGCGGAAGAGATTTTCAAGCACCATACCGCACTCTAGCATAAGTGCATAATCCTTACTTGCGGGTTGTGTAAGAGAAGAGGAATGTATATAGGACTTATTATTGAGTAATGTGCCATTAAGACGCACATAAAAATCTGTCCTCTTACTATAAGGGCTACTACGTTTGAAGAGTAGCCCAATAGAAGCGTCGATTCTATAGCTTCCATCAAGGCTAGGTGCCATAGATTCAAAGTCTTCACCCATATAACGTCTAGCAACAAATGGAGCTATGCCTAAATTTGCCTCAAATGCTAAACGCTCTGTAAGAGTGGTGCGATTAAATAGAGAAGGACCTACAGATACATAGCCCGCTGTAAATCCTCCCTTTTCATACTGGCTAAAACGATAGCCCTCAATTCGTGGTGCAAGATAAATAAAAAAGAGCCTATCTCTCTCGTCAAGTTTTAACCCAATATGTGCTGCCACAGAGCTAAAGAAATAGGCTTTACTCTCTTTGTGAGTGCTAGAGTCGGCATAAGATGTAAAGATAGGACGTGTAAAACCCACTAGAGTATCAACAGCCAAATACAATCTTTGCCAATGATATCCAGAATATATAGAAAGATAAGCACCTGTGTTGTGCGCTTGAGACAATGGAGATTTAAGGCTGCTATAATGTGCACCTATACCTAGGCGGTCATCATCACAATAACTTGTATTGCAGGTGTAGGCAAGAGCATTGCCTACAAGAAGCAAGAAGACAAAAAGGGTTTTACCCATAGCTTAAAGCCTAACGCTTACATACCAATCGTTACAATTTCCCTTAAAAATGCAGTTGTAACCCATCAACAAGAAATCCCACACCAAGAGAAGCAAGAAAGCCCTGTCCTTGGGTATTGTGCATTTCCTCTTGGGTTAGCACAATAGCATTGACATTATGGGATATGAAGAGCGCTTTCATATCCTCTTGTGTTAAGTTAATATTTTGCTCACTTTTTTGCGCAGATTCTATTGCGCTTAATGAAGTAAGTCCTAGAACTAAAAAACCTAAAGCTATCTTTTTCATAATTCACCTCCATAGAAAAAGTTATTGCTATTCCAAAAATGACGAAATAAATGGTTTAATCATTACGTTTTGCAACTTAAAGTTTTGTAAAATATTTTTTCTCTCATAATTTATAAAGCGATTTGTTTTGATTGATTATTGCTTTTTTCTTTGTTTGTGGGCTTGTGGGGTGATTATTTCTGCTTATCATTATAAAGATTAATACATTCTTTTTGCATTAGCGAGAGTTTGCAAAACTCAAAACAATCTAGAGAACAAAAGAGTAAGCCAATTCATTTAAGTAAAATGAAAAATATTCTAAAATAGAGATTACCTCTCTACCCTTTAGGCTTATTCTATTACGCCTTTGCTATTGTAGCTTCGTGTGAAGTCAAATCTCCACTTTGTGCAATTTTTTATACTAAAGTGTAAGCAAACAGATACAGAATCTTTATACTATATTTTGCTAAAACTCATCGTATTCCCTAATGCAGCTTATTTATGTGTAAAGTAGTAACAATATAGGCTAAGATGACATATATTAGCCTCCTCTTAATCAAAAAAAAAAAAAAACAAATTTGATGTACTCTCATACCAGCAAGGCTTAGCAAGATTCTTGCATAAGATTTCACATAAGGAGAGAGAATGAAAAAATATTTATGTTATTAAGTTTGTTGTGTGTTGGCACATTGGGTGCGAAGGAGAGTGGCTTATTTATTGGCGGTATGCTTGGGAGCTGCCTTAATGGATACACGATAGAAAATCATTATTATGGCGGGTTTTATGGCATTGATTTTCAAGTCCCTGAAGACGAAGGTAAAGATATTGATAATACAACGAGTTATGACTTCCTCTATGGCTTACGTGTGGGCTATAATGCTATGTTTAGCCAAAGACAAGGGTCAAGATTCTACGCCATCTTGCATTCTGGAAGCTACACAGCCATTGACTATAAGGCGTAAAATACTCAAGTGGTTGCTAATATTGATTATATGCTCTTTTTTAGCAATAAACCTAATGCGTGGGGAGTGTTTGTCGGTGGGGGTTATGGCTTTAGCTTTGGCGATTTTGCTTCATTGATTAAAAAATTTGACAAGCATACTACACAGCCTTATTTTGTGAATTTTGGTGTGATTAAACAGCTCTCACAAAAAGCTTCTTTGGAGCTAGGGGTGAAACTCTCGCCAATAGATTATGTTAAGTGGGTTGCCTCTACTTCTACAAATGCCACACGCCCCACAGAACCCTGGGGTACTTATGTTAACCTTGATGTTACGCACAGCATCAAGATACCGGCTATTTTATATTTTGCCTTTGACTATCAATTCTAATTCTTATAGAATCTTGCTCCTTTGGGTGAGATTCTATCATTCTACAAGCATAATCCATAGAGATAATCTTTAAGCTATGGGTTGATTGCTGCTTTTAACAATAATGTGATTTGTCTTGCTTAGGCTTATGCCTCAAAGAGATGGTGCATATCTTTAGCAATACTGCTTAAAAAAAGTGGCGTATAGGGCGAATTGTGCGCGATGAGTTTGCAAAATGCTATCATATCTTGCTTATTAGCTAGGCATTCTATACATATTTTAAGAATCTGCGGCGCATAGTCTTTAGGAATGTGCTTTGGGGCGTGTGAAGGGGACGTAAAATGCTTGTGGATTCTATGCACGAGGGGTTTATTGCTAATCTCTACAATCATAGAATCTATAGGCATTTTAAAAAACATCAAGGATTCGTTAGGGTGCAAAGAGAGATAAATCGTATCTACGCCAAAGATTTTTGTGCTATACGAATCAAACAAATACAAACTTTTATTGTAGTTATCCTCAAAGCTTTCCAGCATAAGCTCCAAAATAGCCAATCGCTCCTTAATGCTGTAAATATTACCAATGGGGGAGAATGTAAAGCGAAGCAAGGATTCTATACTATACCACTCTGTGCTTACAAAGCTATGTTCTAGCATTAGCTCGTAGCGCATTTGTCGTAAATGTGCGGCGTGTGCGGAATGCCCGAATTTATAAGGAAAGGTAACGACTTTATCGCGATAAGCAGGGGAGGGGAAACGCGGGTGTATCACAAAGCGGCGCTTAGATTCTTTGTCTAAAATATACTCTAGACTTCCTTCATAGCCTTTGTCGATGATTCTAATCTCACTTTTTGGAATCTGTGTTAGCAATGCGAAAAACTCCTCATTATCGCAATCTTTATCCCAAATACGTTGGGGATAGCGGAAAAAATGCGTAATACTATCTAGCACATCTTTTGAAGGCTCTTTGTTCACGCTTTTGTCAATCCATGAAGTGAGTGTGCGTCTGTCTTTACCAATAATTTGCGCAAAACGTGAAACGCTAAAGTTGGAGCGCTCATAAATGATAAGCAGACGTTCTAATATGCTAAGTGCCATACTTTATCCTTGGTTTTTAAAGTAATGCTGTTCTTTAATATGTATTAATATACTAAAATTTTTATAAAATAAGAAATATAATCAAGGAGAGGGATAGCTTCCTCTATTTTTTAGTGAGATATGCGGACTACATCTTTTTGCGATAAAAGATATTAAAAGCATTAAAGTAAAAATATTTTTTGAGATATTTAAATATCAAAAAAACAACCCATCGTTTTTGGCACAAACAAGATTTTAAAATTGCTTATTCACAAGTGAGGTATATCCTCACTTGTATAAAATTAATTGCACGATAGTGCCTCCTCTTAAAGCGTTGTCGGGGTGGGGGATTTTTAAGGGGGAGGGAGCGACTTCGCATTTGTGTGAAACACTAATCCACACTTGCAAATTTAAGCCCCTCCCCCTTAATAGAAAAAGAATCTCAACAAAGTAGTGTTTGTAAAAAATCAAACAAAAACCATCAATATTTCAATGCAAACAAACACAATTTTATTTGCATTATTATATAGAATCCCTACAAAGCATAAGGAGGCTATATGCCAATTTTGCGCACGACTATTCTAAAGAGTGGTGGGAGGATAAGCAATGTGAGTATTGAGGAAGTTACAAGCCCACCTAGAACGACAATAGCTAGGGGTTTTTGCACTTCGCTTCCCACACCAGAAGAGAGCAGCATAGGCACAAGCCCAAATCCTGCGATAAATGCCGTCATTAGCACCGGACGTAATCGCCGCTTTGCCCCAATTACAATCGTATCATCAAGGCTATATCCCTCTTTAAGTAGTTGCAAGAAATAGCCCACCATCACTACGCCATTGAGAACGGCAATACCAAAAAGTGCGATAAAGCCCACAGAAGCAGGGACAGAAATATATTCCCCCGATAAAAAGAGTGAGATAAGCCCACCAGTAACGGCAAAGGGAATATTGAGCAAAATCAGCAAAGAGAGAGAGACGGATTTAAGGGTAAAAAAGAGAATGAAAAATATAGCTAAAATACTAAGTGGAATAACGGTAGAGAATCGTTTATTAGCGCGCTGTTGATTCTCAAACTGCCCTCCATAGACAATAGAGTAACCCTCTGGCAGCTCTACTTGTGCGGCAATTTTTTGCTTTGCTTCCTCGACAAACCCGCCCAAATCGCGCCCTATCACATTGCTTCGCACGACACTATAGCGCTTAGACTGCTCCCTTTGAATCTGCACGGGTCCATCGACTTCTTTAATGTTTGCTACCGAGCTAATAGGCACAGGATTCCCATCTAATGAACTCATTTGCAGGCTTTTAAGCTTGGTAATATCCGAGGCAATATCGGCATCTTGACGAATGATAACGGGGATTCTTGCAAAGCCCTGTGGGATATATGTAACAATAATGCCCTCAAGGCTAGAGCGCATAAATTTGGTAAGCTCATCGCTTGAAATACCTGTGCTTGCCATTACGGAGTGCTGGGGCGTTACATAAAGATAATTTACCCCTTTATTAAGTGTGGTGAAGACTTCAGCCGAGCCTTGAATGTTTTTGAGAACATTTACAATTTGTGTGCTTAGCTCGTTGAGCTTTTCAATCTCTAAGCCAAAGATTTTGATGGCTAAATCACCCCGAACACCGGTAAGCATTTCGGAAATCCTCATATCAATAGGCTGCACAAGGGCAATATTCATACCCTTAAAATCACTCACTACATCGCGGATTTTATCCTCTATCTCCTCCATATTTTTTGCTTGCCATTGCTCTTTAGGTTTAAAGGATATAAACGCATCGCTTTGGTTGAATCCTGCAGGGTCTAGCCCCACTTCATCAGCACCTGTGCGTGTTACAACGCTTTTAATCTCTGACACCCTCTCTAGCAATTCTTTTTGTATAAGTAACATCATATCGCGGCTTTGCTCTAGCGAGATAGAGGGGCTAGATTCAATATTGAGTACTAAATTGCCTTCTTGCAGGGTAGGCATAAAGGCACTTCCTATAAATGGGAAGAGAGAGAAGCTTAAAATAAGGAAGCCTGCCGCTCCACAAAGCAAAATTTTTGTCTTTGTGAGGGCAAAATGCAGCATAGGAGCGTAGATTCTATGAAAGAATTGTGTAACTTTGGTTTCGTGATGTGATGTGGCTTTTAACACAAATGAGCTAATTACAGGAATAACGGTCATAGAGAGTATGAGTGAGCCAAGCAGGGCAAATACAATCGTTTGAGCAAGTGGGACAAAGAACTTGCCCTCTAACCCCTCAAGAGTGAGAATAGGGACAAAAAAGACGATGATAATAAGGATTCCGCTAAAAACAGATACGGAGATTTCCTTACAGGCGCGATAAATCGTGTGGAGCTTATGTGAGTTTTTAGCTAAACTTAGTTTTTCAAAGGCATTTTCAACGGTAACCACAGCAGAATCTACCAAGATTCCCACTGCAATAGCTAAACCCCCAAGACTCATAAGATTTGCCGAAATGCCATAATAGCGCATCATCACAAAAGCCACAGCAATAGCAAGAGGCAGGATAACGCTCACAGCCACAGCTGCGCGGACATCTCCTAGAAACAAAAAGAGCAAAACCACAATCAAAATAATAGCCTCTGCAAGTGTTTTAATCACATTATTCACAGCTTTTTGTGTCAGCTCTGAGCGGTCATAGAATACACGCATTTCTAGATTCTCTGGTAATTCTGCTTTTAACTCCTCCATTTTGACTTTTATATCTTTAATCGCATCACGTGAATTTGCCCCTTTAAGCGATAGCACTAAGCCTTGTGTGGTCTCACCCTTGCCATCAATGGTAGTGAGCCCAAGGCGTGTCATATGATGCTCTACCACATCGCAAAAGTTACCTATCTGCGTATAGCCATATTTTGTAATAATAGGGATACTTTTGATTTGCTGGATATCCATCGCGCCTGTTTGAATCTTCACAATAAAGCTCTCCTCATCGCGTGATACCCGCCCAGCGCCATCATTTTTGAGATTCGCATCAAGTACTTCTTCTAAATTGCTAATAGTGATCCCAAGTCGTGCCATATCATCAAAATCTGGCACGACTACAATCGCCTTAGCATACCCGCCTAAGCGGTTAATATCCGCCACGCCTTTGATATTGCGCAATGCCGGGCGAATAGTGAAATCAAGGAGTTGGCGCTTTTGCACCTCGCTTATAGAGCCATCGCTTTCAAGAGTGAACATAAACATATCGCTTAGTGGCGTTACAATAGGGACTAAGCTGCCGCTTACGCCTGAGGGCAAATCGCCCATAGTGGTAGAGAGCTTTTCATTGACCATATTACGCGCGAGATAAATATCTGTGCCATCATTAAAATCAATAGTAATATCGGCAATGCCGTATTTTGAGAGGCTGCGCAAACTCTTTTGATTAGGCAAACCAAGTAATTCTAGCTCTAAAGGACGCACAACGCGATTTTCTACCTCTTCTGGCGCCATACCCGGGGCTTTGAGGACGATTTTTACCTGTGTGGAGGAGACATCAGGGAAAGCATCAATGGGAATGGTAAAAAATGAATACACACCAAATATAAAAAGCATAATTGCACTCAAGATAACAATCATACGTTGGCGGAGGGCAGATTCAATAATTTTAGATAGCATTACTCTCTCCCAAGTCCGTCCATTATGCCTTTAAGACTAATGATATTGCCTGTGGCAATCTTGTTTTGATTAGTTAATCCTTTAGGGTTAATCACAAAGCTACTATCGCGCTCTTCAACGACTTCTATTTTGGTAGGTTTAAAGCCCTTAGCACTTTGGACAAACACAAGGTAGTCATTGCCATTTTTGATAACAGCCGATGAAGGGATGAGAATCGTCCCCTTAGGCAGTAATCCATCGATATATACCTCTAGCATTTCACCCACTTTGAGATTGGTATTGCGGATATTTGCCGTAGCAAGAATGGTATTTGAGATTTTATCTATCACCACGGATAAGGTTTCAATCTCACCGATTCTGTTGCCATTATCATCAAAGACAGGAGCACCTTTTTGGATATGATGCGAGAGGTGGAGGGGGATTTTAATACGTCCTAGGAGATTATTGCTCATATTATCGGTATTTTTTGAGATTCTCACATAAGGGGTAAAGGCTTCGATTTTCTCACCGCTTTGCTTTGGAGCCACGGATAGAATCCCTGAAGCCTTTGCCACCACAGGGAAGCCGTATTTGCCTTGAGAGCCATTTTTGATAAAGTTAGGGTCGATGCCGAGTAAATCAAGCTTTGATTTAATCTCATTAAGTTTTAAGCGCAATTCATTCATTGTAAGATAGCTTAATTGATATTCGCGCTTGGAGATCACTCCTGCTTTATAAAGCGATTTGTCTTTAGCTTCATTTTCAGCGGCAATTTTTAATCGCTCCTGCGTATTGGTAAGCTCAAAAAAGAGTGCACTTAGCTCATTTGAGCTAATATCACAGATTAAATCTCCTTTTTGGACGAGTTCGCCCTCACGTTTGTAGATATTTACAACAATGGTTTCAAAACTTGAGCTTTGTGTGGTAGAGCTTTTATCATCAAAGTCAATGAGAGCGTTAAATGGCACACCCTTGGTGTTAAAGGCTTGATTAAGGGGAATCATTTTAATACCATTTTTGCTAATTTCCTCAAGTGAAATGACAATCTCTTCAAAGCAGAGGGCAAATTGCATAAAGATGAAGGGAGCAAACCATAGAGTTTTTTTCACGATTTTTCCTTTGTAGATGAGGTTAGAGGGAGATTCAGCACGGAGCTTAATGTCTCTTCTAGTTTGGCAAGTGTAGATATGTAATCACGTTTTGCCTGTGTGGTAGCTATCATCGCGTCTAAATGCTCATTTTTAACACTTAGATATTCAAATGCGCTGATTTTCCCCGCTTCATAGCCAATACGTGAGGTTTCACTGAGTTCTGCACGATTATTTTCATCATCTTTAGCTAAAGCGATGATTTCTTGTTTCACATCAAGCTGTTCGAGATAGGATTTTGCATTCATTAATAGTGAATCCTTTAAGATTTCGCTCTCACGTATAGCGCCGCTTTGCAAGGCAAGATACATAGCTTTTTGATTGCCGTATTTAGTCGTAAGTGGTAGGGGAACTTTGATTTTAAACACCACACCATTGCTTGTTTCACTTGTGTTAATCCCACCCCCGATTTCAAAGCTATCAAATCGGCTTTGCGAGGCGATTTTGGCACTATATTGATAGTCTTTAATATCAAGGGCAATAATATCCAAATAGAGATTTTCTTTTAAATTTTTTTCAAGATAGGGAGTATCAATTGAATGTAAGAATGCAAAGTCTAAGCCATTAATGTGTAAGTCGCTATCTTGAGTTGTGATGCCAAGTATGACTTTAAGAGCATTAAGGGTGTTAAGCATTTCTGTGTAAGAGGTTTTGAGTGCGACTTTGGTAGAGAGAAAATCGCTTTTGAAAAAGAGATATTGGGCTTTGCTGATACGTCCTGCTTCATATTGCACTTGCGAGATTTTAAGCTGGTTTTTGGCATTTTCATAACGTGTGGTGTAGATTTGATGCTGCTCATTCAGGACTAGATAGTCTAGGTAGAGACGTTTTGCACTAATGAGGGCGAGACGCTTGGTTAGCTCATAGGATTTTTCTTGCCTTAGAATTTTGTTTTGATAGCTTTGAGAGAGAGTGTAGCTCACCCACGGCAATCGTGGAGCAAGCATAAATAAAATAAGACTTTCAGGCTGTGTGCCACCAGCTGGGGATTTTACACGAGTAACTTCCGCGTCAATATAGGGGCTATTCCACGCACGATTTGCCTTCCCTTCATAAAGGAGACTTTGCGCCATCGCACGGGATTTAGCAAGATAAGTAGAGTTTTGCTCTATGCGTTCAATAAATTCATCAATACTCATATCCTGCTTAATTGTGGGCTTATGGATATGAAATTCCTCTTCAAGCCTATTGAAATCTACAAATTCAGAATCCCCCAATGCTATACTAAGAGAGAGCATAAGGGCACAGATATATTTCATTATTTGTTATCCTTGTTTTGGTTGCCAAAGCGTATTGTAAGAATATGCTTTTAATTGCATAATAATATCCTTGTCTTTTTGTTTTAATGCTTAAGATTCTTTTTAAAATCCCGTAGAAGACTATCAAACCGGTTAAGAAACACAGGATTTTTTGCACTGAGGTAATCCATAACCATAGCCAGTTGGGCTTGGTTAGAGGTTGTGATAATCTTAATACAGGCACTGCTAAATTCCTGCTCATCGCTCCCATACATAGATTCTTCAAGCATTTGAATATATTGGGCATAGACTTTTTGATCACGTTCATCTCGTCTTTTATCTTCAAGGATTCTCTCTTTTAAGATTTCAAGTTCTTCATAAGGGATATTTTTGAGGTAATTTTTAGAGTACATACCCGTGAGTTGGCGGATTTCAGCTACAAGATTAAGTTTCTCGGGGATATTGTTTAAATACTCTTTGTAGGTTTCATTAAAAATATTTTTTGGCATAAAATCTTTTACAACAAGCAGTTTTAAACGCGCCATATCCACAATTTGCCGTCGTTTTGTTTCATCGGTGAGTTCAGCAATAGTTTTTTTTAATCGTGCGATGTCATCGCGGTTTTTTTCATAAAAATTTAATATAGTTTTATATTCTTCAATAGGCATTCCTTTGAGGTGTTTAGCGATTTGATCTAAAAGTGTTTCTTGAAATTCACGATAAGCAATACGCAAGATTCTCTGTAATTTATGCACAGATATATTTTTTACATTCATAGTTAAAATATCAGCAATATCGCTATAGCTAAAGTGATTAAAGCCTTCTCTTATGAGTTCAATCAGCATAAAAGTATTATCCGCATTTTCACGCACTTGCGTTTTAAGATCCCCAATATCCGCCTCATCAAGTGTGCTTTTTACAGCATAAGAATCTTCGTCTATAAAGTGTAAGAAGTTTAATGTCTGTGTGCGGGTGTCCTTCTCATAGAGGTTTATCATCTCATCACGTTCAAGATTCTCTAATTCCTGCTCGGTATGTCCGTGTCGCAGTAAAAATGCCTTGATGAGCGTTATATCACCTCGTATATTCATTGCATTGCCTTATGTATTTTTAACATATCAATATGCGCGTCTTCATCGTGCGCACGTAAGATACTTGCCCCATTTTGTAGGGCATATAAATGCAGGGCAAGTGTGCCTGAAAGTCTCTCTTCTGCTTCTTTGCCTGTGATTTCTCCTATGGTATTTTTACGACTAGCCCCTACAAGCAAGGGCAGTCCAAAATGTAAAAAATGTGATAAATGTTTGATAAGAGCGAGATTTTGCTCCTTATTTTTAGCAAATCCAAATCCAATATCAAGGACTATATCCTCCACACCCGCGTCTTTAAAAGTAGCGATTTTATCGATAAAAAATCTATCTATCTCATCAAATAAATGCGTGTAGGTATGAGTAAGATTCTGCATTATTTTAGGTGTGCCTTTAGTGTGCATTAAAATCGCCCTAGCTTTATGCTTAGCGCAAATTTTTGCCATATCATTATGGCTAAATCCACTCACATCATTAATGATGCTAAATCCATTGCAAAGGGCGTAATCAGCGGTTTTGGGATTATAAGTATCTATACTAAAGCATTTTTTATCATAGAGATGATGGGAGACAATATATTCTACCACAGGCTTAAGACGGGCTATCTCCTCTTGTGAATCTAGCAATTCACTCCCCGGGCGGGAGCTTGCCGCACCAACATCAATATAAGTTATATCCTTTTCTAAAAGTGAGCAGATTCTGTGTATTGCGCTTTGCGGACTTTGCCTTGAGGCAGCATAAAAGCTATCAGGCGTAACATTCACAATCGCCATTATTTCAGGCGTATGATGGAATGGACGTAAATGGGATTCTAATGTCTTTTTAAGTGATTTTAGTCCAAAGGGCTGCAGGGCGAGTTTAGGGAGTAATTTTGCAAATTGGGCTTGTGTGCCAAAAAGCAGGGCGATATGCTCTCCTTTATGTGTGATAGTGCCTCTTGGTGTGGCGCATTCCCCACCTACACTTAAAGCTTCTTGCTTAAGGATATTTGCCGCTTCAAAGCTTAAATTGCGTATCTCAAAGGCAAGAATCTGCGCCTTTTTACTCATAATCTTTTGTCCCATAGTGTCTGTTCCCATGGATTGTATCGCTTGTGGAATGGAGGCAATATTTAGCCTTTTGACTATCATTTTTTACCCTTTTGTTTTTGGTAGATTCTAAGCAGGAGGGGCAAAAAGATGTAGTTTTGCTTCTCTGTGGCGTCGTTTTGATTAAGCGCTATGGCTTTATCAAACAAAGAAAGCTCTTTTTGTGTGAGTGTAATCTTTGCCTCAAAAAGGGCAAAAAGCAAAGATTGAATCCGCAGTTTAATAGCCTCCTTGCTGTGATTAGCACTATCGTTTTGCTTACAAAATGTATAGATAGATTCTAAGCTTAGCTTTTTGACATCGAGCTCAAAGGGTGGGATAAATGCCTTGTGTTTATGTACTATAAGACGCATACGAGAGCGGATAGTGGGGATAAGGGCATTTTTATTTTTAGCGATGATGATAAATTGCACTTTCTCTGGTGGCTCTTCAATAATTTTTAAAAGCGCGTTTTGTGCGGCGATATTGTATTTATTTGCAGCAATGACAATAAGCATTTCCTGCTCATAAGTGAGATAGCTTTGTGCGATTATTTCTTTGGCAATATCAATTTTTAAATCTTCTTCCCTAAAAATCTTGTAATATTGCGGGTCGCGATTGTTTATAAGATCCTCTATGAGCTCGTCCATAAGGGGTGTGATATGGATAAGTCCTATCATTGAAGCCCCTTATATATCAAGTGAAATTTTATTCAGCATAGCCGCTAGAATCGCTCTGTCAAAGAGTTTAAAAAGACTAATAAGCTTATAATCTAAATGCTCATCAGTAGGGCTAAACATATCATTTTCATCAAATATCCAATACCACCCATCACCATAGCTTTTGGCAAAGCTTGCGCGCATATTTTTTTTGCCAATATACCAGAATCTATAATTTGCATACATCATATCAAGCATATTACTAATGAGTTTAAATCCTCTCACATCACCTTGTGCATTAGAATCTATCATATCGTGCAAATGTTTAATTTGAATAATAGGGAAAAATGGTCGTCCTTTGTGTGGTTGATTGATATGTTGGATAATGTATTCACCAAACCACTTGCGGGCTTCATCTGTGAGGACAATGAGGCTACCACCATTCATAATATGTGAAATGACACGTGCCATATCACGCAAAAATAAAAATCGCTTTTCCTCTATCCAGCCACACATCACACCTTTTTTTTCATCTTCACGTATGGTATCTAAAAGCCAATCGTTAATGTTTTGCATATTTGCCCTTTTGGGTATCAATCACTGCTCAAGTTTATATACACTATGGAGTTTTCTTACGGCTTCTTGGGCAAATTCGATACTAATAATCATAGAAATCTTAATTTCGCTCGTGCTTATCATCATAATATTGATATTATCCTCTGCCAATGCCTTAAAAGCCGTGCTTGCCACTCCTGAATGGGACTTCATACCTACACCCACAATAGAGACTTTCGCAATATTGTTATCATATTCGATATTGCCAAAATCATCTTTGAATTTCTCTAAAACTTGCTGCACTAGACTTATTTCTGTTTTGGGGATAGTGAAGTCAATATCTGTCTTACCATCACGTCCAATAGTTTGGACAATCATATCAACATTAATATTATTATCTGCCAAAAGCCCAAAAATATCTGCGGCAATACCCGGGCGGTCTAGCACATCAGCAAGACTTACTCGTGCTTGATTCTTATCGAGTGCTACGCCACTTACAATAGGTTTTTCCATTATATCCTCCTCTTTAGTGATAAGTGTGCCTTCGCTTTGGGTAAATGAACTCGCACAAAGTAGCTTAACATTAAGCTTTTTTGCTAATTCCACAGAGCGATTAAGCAAGACTTTTGCGCCCATAGAGGCAAGCTCTAGCATTTCATCATAGCTAATTTTTTCTAACTTTCTTGCCTCTTTGACAATGCGTGGGTCTGTGGTATAAACACCATCAACATCGCTATAAATCTCACACTTATCAGCATTGAGCGCACCGGCTAATGCCACAGCAGAGAGATCACTCCCGCCACGTCCTAGTGTGGTTACCTCACCATTGGTAGAGATACCTTGGAATCCTGCTACAACCACGACATAGCCTTCATTAAGAAAGTGAAAGATTTTTGTTGTGTCGATATATTCAATACGTGCTTTTGTGTGAAAATTATCGGTTATAATCCCCGCCCCTCTGCCGCTTAAGGAAATAGCTTTCACCCCCATAGATTCTAGGGCAATAGCAAGAAGTGCAGCTGTAATGCGCTCTCCAGAGCTTAAAAGCATATCCATTTCTTTTGTGTTTGGGAGGGGCGTAAAGTGCTGTGCAAAGCCAATAAGTCTATCAGTCTCTCCGCTCATCGCAGATACAACAATCACAAGAGTATTTCCCTGTACTTTGCTTTGAATGACACGTTGGGCGACATTGCGGATTCTATCACAATCCCCCATACTTGTGCCGCCATATTTTTGCACAATAAGCATATCTATACCTTGAAGTAAAATAAAGCCCTAATCATAGAATCTTCTTGCTTAAGATTCTATATTGCTATATCCCCTTGTTTCATTACCTCTTAGCTTTGCGAGTGTAAGCAAGATTTTGCTTATCTCTAAGATAGGTGAAGTAATCTTGCAGGGATGTATGTTTGCAGGAACAAAATACCAATCGAGGATAACAAGCAAAAATACCGCCCCCTTTTTTTGGTAAAAAAAGCTTATCCTTAAAATGATGTAAGTGGAAAGATAGACATTGCTTAAGCTCATATATTGCCTTGACTTAGCTCAAAGTCTTTTGTATAAAGCCTATAATGTCAGTAAGCACTTGTTTTTTATTAATTTCATTTAAAATCTCGTGCCTTGCACCGCCATAAAGCTTTAGCTCCACATCAAAACCGCTTTTTTGATATTGTTTGGCAATTTTTTCCACTCCTCTGCCAAAATCCCCGCAACTATCGCAATTCCCGCTTATAATCAATATAGGGAAATGCTCCCCTTTAAGATTGTGCGTGATATGCACTTCCTGCATAAGCTCAAAAAGCGCGATAAAGCTTTGCAGGCTGAAAACAAAGCTACACGCGTTATCCGCTCTATACGCTGCTATAACATCTTTATCACGGCACAGCCACGCAAATCCGCCCTTAGCGCAATCCTCATCTTTATTATGCAAAAATGGCTTATTGAATCTGCCAAAAGAGAGGGAATTGATGAAATGTTTGCCCCAAGTGTGGAGTTTGCATTTGTATAGAATCTGTGCTAAAGCCTTGCCTAAGCCCACAAGCGGATTATATGCAGGAGAACCTGAAAGTATCAAGGCATCTAGCTCGTATAAATAAGCCTTGATATATCCACGTGAAAGCAAAGAACCCATAGAATGCCCCAGCAGCACATATTTGCTAGGTTTAAATCGCTCTTTTGTAATCAATGTAAGCTGATGCATATCATCTATTGCATAGTGCATACCGCTTTGCTTTCCTTGTGTCTCTTGAGTGCTTTTGCTTTGAGTGCTCTTGCCTATATCGCCCCACGCACAAGTAGAATCTATGCTTTTCCCGTGCGCCCTGTGGTCATTGATCACCACTACATAACCTGCCTTTGCTAAATGTGTGCCTACCCATTCATATCGCCCTTTATGCTCCACCATACCGTGCGCAATTTGCACCACGATAGGCGATTCTAAGCTGTGAGAGGGCATATACACATCATAAAATATTCTAAGATTGTCTTTATTTGAGATGAAAGTTTGATTGTTTTGTATGATTATATCTTGCATTGCTGCTCCTTGAAAATGATGTTTGGAAATATTTCTCTTAATTGTAATATTGGTGGGATTATAGAATCTAAACCTATTCAACTTGCCTTATTTGATTTGGTTATCATACGCACGAAGTGTTCGCTGGATTATCTTCTCACTCCACACTTGCAAAGTGAGTTTTAAAAGGTAGAGATTCTCTAGTCTATTATGCCCTTGCTGTTGCGATGTAATCGCCGCAAGGATCTTGCTTTGCAGATATAAAATCTGCTTCGCACCATTCAATCCCGAAGGGATTTAATCTCGCAAAGGGCGATAGCCCTTGAGGACAAAAGGATACACTTGATAACCGCACTTCGTTTGGTTATCAAGTGAGATTCTAAGGTTAGAATCTCTAGTCTATTATTTATCCTGCATTATCTTTGCTGCTTCTGCAAATTCACCTACACCTTTATCCCACAGCATTCGCGCTATGAGTAAAAACACCATTTCTTTAGAATCTTGCTTATTTTTGGTGCATTGTGAGGAAGTAAAGTATTGGCAATCCACCCCCTCGCTATCAAGCAAAAAGGCTTGAGATTGCTTGATAAGAGAATGGTTTAAAAACTCCTGCATATCATCAGTATTTAAAAACCATACTTGATATGTCTTTTTGAGGGCAGAGCGATACATTTTACACACGATGGAATGCAGTATTTTCTTGCCTATGCCACCCTCGATAAAGGCATAGCCTAGCCCTGTGATAATAGCAATATTGGGAATCTTTAGAGTATTGCAAAGCATAGAGCTATAAATAGCGGGTTTAATCGTGTAGTTAAAGACTATTTGAGGCTTAAGTGCACGTAAAGTATGGGTGAGGTGATAGAGGGTGCGTATATCTTTGAGAGGATTAAGTGAGCGAGAATCTATAGAGAAATGATGTGTAGTAAAGCCCTCATTTTGTAGCTTGGGGGTGCTTGTATCAAAAGGGGCGATGATGTGTATGTCAAAGCCTCTATCTTTCAGGGATTTTAGGACTTGTAAGCGGAAGTTATACATCGCATAGGAGGTATTACTCACAAAGGCAAGGATAGGTTTAGAATCTTGTGAGTTGGCTTTGGGCGGCTTATCATTCATAATATGGGCTGTGGTGCAAAGATAATGTGAGATAATTCTATGTATATCAAAACGTTTTTTGACAAAGTCTCTCCCCCTTTTACCCATTTCTTTTATACGTGTGGGGGTGAGGAGATTCATAGCTGTTATGAGGGCTTGAGTATTTTTAGGCGGGATAAGTATGCCATTTTGCCCTATAAGGAGGTTTTTATAGACTTTAAGCGGTGGAGCGATACATTCTTTACAGCCCGGGACATTAGTGCTAATGATGGGTTTCCCCATACTCATAGCCTCTAACAATACACGCGGAACACCTTCTTTATAGCTTGGCAGCACAATACAAGAGCTAGATTCTATAAATTCCCTGACATCGTGGGCTTCCCCTAGATAGGTGATAATGCCTTGCTTTTCCCAAAGTGTGATTTGAGCCTTGCTTATCGCACTAGGATTAGGGCAATCGCAAGCCCCCAAAAGATAAAATCTAGGCATATTGCAGCCTTAAAGGGCTTTTGGCAACGGGTGTGAAAACACCTAGTGGATAAGAGAAAAGCGATAATAGGGCAAAGTAAGGATGTGCGAGTTGAGAAAAAAGAGAGGGAGAAAAAATCGATAAAAATGAACGATAGAAAGTAAAATACCAAAGGGCAATAAATCCTACTCTATCCCCCCCCCCCGTTGCTTCTAAAGAGCATAATTAGTCTATCTTTAAGCTTAGTGAGTGGCTTAAGCAAGATAAAAAGTGGCAGGGTGCTTAGGTGGTTTTCCCTCCACGCTTGGGCGCATTGCAAGTTTGCTTTAAATATATTTTTTAAACTCACATTTGAAGCCCCGCCAACGCGCATTTTTACAAAGCATTTATCGATATAAAAGCTCTTTAGCGCATATTTATATAAAAACCGCAGCATAAGCTCATAATCTGCAGCAATATTGAACTTGAGATTGAAATTGCCATACTGCTCATAAAGTCGCTTTTTAGCATAAAAGCTAGGGTGGGGCGGGTGGAATCCACACATAAAGCCAAGGCGGCTAAATGGTTTGCCTTTAAGGGGGCGCAGGGGCTTATGGTGTGCATTAATATATGTGATATTAGCATAAATAATTTGCACATTATCGGGTCTGTCAAATCCCCAAGCGATAAAGTCTAAGACATCATTTGAAGCAAAAAAGTCATCAGCATTAAGAAAGCCTATAATATCGCCATTAGCGTATTTCAAGCCCTTATTCATACCATCATATATACCCTTATCGCTTTGGCTTATGACTATGAGGGACAAGCCCCTTTTTTCATAACGTGGGCGGTAAGATTCTATAATTTGCAAGGTCTCATCGCTACTTTTAGCATCAATAATAATATGCTCAAAATCATTATATTTTTGCGATAGCACAGAATCGAGTGTATAGGATATGCTAGAAGCAGCATTAAAAGCAGTGGTAATAAGGGAGATTCTAGGCGGCATTTGACTGCCTTAAGAGAATAAAATGAGGGGTAGGGGTGCTTAGAGCTTGATATGTGTAAAGCTTAGGATATATACACTTAGACGGATATAAGTAAGGCAGCGATTCCAATACTGCAAGGATAGTATGCAGCAAAGCATATAGGGCGAACAAATGCCTGTGTAAAATGGCAGAGGCTTTAAGGGAGCAATAAGGTTTTGCTCTACAAGGGGTGATAGATGAGTACGTATTATATCTAGGAGCGATGTTTGCTTTGCCCCCCCCCCTGTTTATTTTATTATTCATTCCATAGTGTTGCGGAGTGTAAAAGCGAGATTCTAAAATCATAAGTGAGCCGAGATTGTTCCCCATTATTTTGGCAATTTTAGGTGCGAGAGGATTATGCGCTACAAGCTCTTTTGCAAGAGTATGTAGAGCTTGGATAATATGGCGCATATCAAGGATTTTTTTCTCTACTTTGGCTTTATTTTGCGTGATAGAGATATGATTGAGGCAATACACATAGAGTCGTGCGTTGATACCCACATAGCTTTTAGCCAAGAGGCTGATGATAAAAAAATGCAACATATCCTCTGCCATAATAAGCTTTAGCGGGATATAGGTTTGTATAAGTGGTAGAGTCTGCTTTAATAGAGTGCTTTTGAAGCATTTATCCCAAAGTGTGAATTTAGGAAAATGATAGTTTTTGAGGAAAAAATTATAAGCAATGTTTGTATTGCTTAATGGCTTGAGATAGAGCCCAATAGGCAGGATATAGCGTAGTTTATGTGCAGCATTTGCCAGAAGCGAAGTCTTTTTATTGCCCTTATAGTGTATATTAAAGTGGATTATATCAGGCTCTTTGTGCGCTAATAGTGTTTGCTCTAGGACTTCACACATTTTAGATTCTATATAATCATCAGCATCTATAAAGCAGATATATGCTCCTTTGGCGTGTTTGATACCCTCAATGCGTGCAGCAAAAGTGCCTAGATTTTGAGAATTGCGGATAATTCTAATGCGAGAATCGCGCTTAGCGTAGGATTTTGCAATATCTATTGCCCCATCATTCCCGCAATCATCGATAATAAGTATCTCAATATCCCTAAAGCTTTGGTTTATACAAGATTCTAAGCAGATGGCTATATAATCTTTGGCATTGTAGGTAGGGATAATAAGGGAGATTCTAGGCGACATATCTGCCCTTTTCTACATAAGGCAATGTAGCGTGATGGGATTTGCTGACATAAGATAAAGATCCTTAAGAAGATAAGATGAGGATAGGATTATAAAGTAGGATTACTTAATATTTGTTTTATAACCGCCATTTGCCAAAGCTGCAGATAAAGACAAAAAGACGAACGCAGTTTTGCCACCTGAAAGCATAGAGAAGCGATAGGATAGTGCTTTTCACATAAGGGGGGATATCGCAAGTTTTGCTAAAGCCGTGTTTGTTAAGAATTTGCATAGAGGCATAGAGTTCAAAGGAGCTAAAATCCCTGCTTTCTATCATTAATGTGGAGGCGACTTTGCGTTGATACTTGTAAATAAGTGCGTGATGATGGGGGTAGAGTATGCATAAATGTGAAGTGATATGCAAAAGCTTGTCTAAAAAATATTGCTTTTGCGCTAATCGCTTTGGGCTTTTGTCTTTAGTGATGGATTGGGGGTTATGGCAATAGGTATAGAGGCTTTGGGAGATTCCATAATAGCTATGAGAGTGCAGACTTGCTACTAGCACGAGTAGCCCATCTTCAAGCATATTGAGCGGAGGGGCAAACTCACAGGATTTCAGGGCTTGGAGTAAAATCTTTTTTGGGTAGATTTTATCACAAAGGCTTTGTGTATTATTCCCCGCACTTAAAAAGTAGCGCATAGCCTCACCCTCAAGCCTTCCTTTATGCACGATGGGCTTAATGCGCTTAAGCTCTCTAGGCTTATAGTCTATGCCAAAATGCACTATATCTACTTGTTTTTCTTCTATCGTATGGTAGGCTACTTCACAGGCATTTAGAGCCAGATAATCATCAGGATCGGCAAACATACAATACTCACCTTTTGCCTCTAGGATACCCCTTGCCCTAGCGTGAAAAGTGCCTAAATTACACGGATTATGGACAATGCGGATTCTCTTATCCAATAGGGCATACTGGGTAGCAATATGTATAGAATCATCACTCCCGCAATCATCTACGATAATGATTTCAATCTCTTTTAGGCTTTGGTTAATGCAGGATTCTAAGCAACGCGATATATAACTTTGCACATTATATACAGGGATAATGATAGAGATTTTGCTTAGAGTTTGATTTTGCCCAGTGTGAGGAGGGCTGCTAGGATTCTCACATAGGTTTGCCATTTGCGATGAAAGGCAAGAGAGCGAATGCAGGCTTTGAGGTAGGGAATTAAGCATCTTATACCCCCCCCCCCATTAGCTAATAGCCCATCATAGCGATATTCTAATTCTCGCACACTTTTTAGGATATTGATTGCGTGGGTTTGTGCGGGGATAAAGGCAGGATTTGCTTTGAGAATCGGTATTTGGTTAAGTTTTTTTAACTCATTAATCACGCAGGAAATATCAGCGATTTTTTTATCACGTGTGGCAATGTCGGTCTTACGTGTGATAGAGGCAGCGCTATCACAATAGATATAGAGTTTATCTTTAATGCCTATGCTTTTTTGTGCTAAAGCACATAGCCAAAAGCTTTTTAACACATCTTCTGCCATAGTAAGGCGAGGATTCTCGCCCATATGTGCTACGATAAAATCGATGACGTGCACTATGTGCGAAGCTTTATAAAGCTTCGCACATATGTGCCACGGAGGTGTGGCACAATGGGCGAAGACTTCACTAAGCACCTCCTCTTCGTAGAGTGTCTTTGTAATCACAGGAGGACTAACACGCCTAAAGGTTCTTGGTTCAAAGCGCATACCAAAAAAGACAATATCAGGGAGAGAATCTTGCAGGGGGTAGGGGGCATAGGATTGTATATTTTGAGGGGAGTAAGAGGTGCATTGAGCCTCTTGCAAGATTCTTTGATAGGCTTTTTCACAGGTATATAAGTCTATATAATCATCAGCATCAATAAAGCTAAGATACAACCCCCTTGCTTCTTTTGCCCCTTTGATACGTGCAGCAAAAGTCCCTAGATTCTGTGGATTATGAATAATTTTAATGCGAGAATCTAATGTCGCATAAGCTTTGATAATCTCCATTGCGCCATCACTCCCGCAATCATCTACGATAATGATTTCAATCTCTTTTAGGCTTTGGTTAATGCAGGATTCTAAGCAACGCGATATATATGGACGGACATTATACACAGGGATAATAAGCGAGATAATGGGGGTATTCATCTTATGCCCCCCCCCCCGTTCATTTTTTATAAGCTTTAGGGCTTTAATGGGCGCGTTTGTGATAGTATAAAGTGTTTTGTAGAGTATTTTGCAAGTATGGAGGCTGATATAATCATCTCCATCAACAGGCAGTATATATCGTCCTTTGGCTATCCTCTCTCCTGTGATACGCGCGGCGAATAGTCCTAGATTACACGGATTATGGACAATGCGGATTCTCTTATCCAATAGGGCATACTGGGTAGCAATATGTATAGAATCATCACTCCCGCAATCATCTACAATAATGATTTCAATATCATATAGAGTTTGATTGATACAAGAGCGCAAACATCGCTCAATATATGCTCCGACATTATACACAGGGATAATGATAGAGATAAGGGGGTTATTTAGCATGGTAGATACTTTGAATCTTATGCGATATGGCTGTGGGTAAAAGCATTTTGATGGTATATTTTATGAGACACAATGCGTATTTGCAGATAAAAATAGGAATATGATATGGATTGTGCGCAGAGATGATACGTAATTCTTCTTTGAAAAATTGCCAACTTGGCTTAGAGCTTATGCCATAGATATTATAAACACTCACAATCATATCAACATAGTAAAAACGGCTTCCTTGATTGTATATCTTTGTGAAAAAGGCATTGTCTGCACAGATTTTAAAGCTTGTATCAAAATGATATTTCTTTAGGAGTGAGGTTTTAACAAATACACTTTGGTGGCAAAAGGGCATACGATACGCGGGATTACTTTTAATATGTGGAATCTTGCTGTGCTGTTCGCTGATATAAAAAAGTGTATCGCCATAAATGGCACTTATTGGCGTGGTAGTCATATCAAACCTTGCAAGTGAAATAAAGGGGAGATTATAGCAAAAGTTTTATATAAACTTATAAGATTTAAGGGCAGCTAAGTGTTGCTTTGCCTTTTTAAATATCCCAAGCACGCGCATATAATTTTTGTACCTTTGCTCTTCAAATAGTCTTAAGCAGGCTCTGCCTCTTCTAAAGGATTTTTCATAGGATTGCTCCATAATGGAGAGAAGGAATGTTTGCAATGTCTTATCAAAGTATGCCTTATGCCCTGCGTCTAAAAAAAGTGGTTCTTTAAGCATATTAAGCTTGGCTTCATCATTAGTATCAATATGGCGTATATATTCTATGAGGGATTGGGTGTTGTGAAAATTATGCGCATACACAAGAGCTTTTGTATTTACCCCCCCCCCCGCTAGATTCTATATTGCCTTGCAAATGCGTATCGCCCCAATAAATAGGGATAGTTTGCGCGGCAGCAGCTTGGGTAAGCTTTTCAGTGAGGTAGCCCGGGGTAGTTTTCAAAACAAAGTGAAAAAAGGCATTGCTGTTGAAAGGCAAATTTATCTTTGATTGCTCCGCCGATATTTATTGAGGTATTTTCCTGCTGAATCTACCTTTTTATAAGCATTGAGTGCGCGGAATGTAGCTTCTCGCAAGGGGTCAGCCCTACCATTGCTGACGATGAAATTGCAAAATCGTGTTTTGTTTTGAAGCGTTTTTGAAGATATGTTTTCGTGTTTATGCAAGGCTTTTTCAAAATCTGCTTCATAAAAGAGATAGAGTGGATAGCGTATATAGCGGTCAAGGAATTGAATATGCTCAAACCCAATGGCATAGTCGCATATATTAAAATTAGGTGTGAGGATTTTCTCCTGTGTAGAAAATCCTCACACAATCATAATGGATATGCTCCACGCCAAACACAGAGTAAAAGAGATACTTCGGGATTCTTGCTATCAAGTATCACATCAAAATGCGAGGATAAGATATTGATAATCTTTTTAGCAATCCCCTCCATATCGCCAAAATCACAAAAATGGATTTTTATTTCTTTCATCATCTCTCCTACTTATTTTCTAGGGTAGGTTAAGGAATCTTAAAGCAAAGATTATAGCATACCTTAGGAATAGCAAGTTGCGCGAGTGCCACATAAACTTAGCTATGTCTTTTGCTGAACAAGATTCTCGCACGATTGCGGAATCTTGTGGGGACTGCATTGCGGATACATACCCTAGGGATAATATAAAAAATGTATTTGAGGGTGAGAAACACAGGGAAAAGGCGATTGTATTTATAGCCGATTTTGCAATCCTCCTTAAACATCTGCATAGAGAGCTGTGAGCTTATCCCTATGACTTCAAAGCTTGAGACAATCACAGGAATGTGGATAAATGTATATTTGGCATTATAGGCTTTGGTGAAAAAGTCCGTATCTCCTGCGATTTGGAAACTTGTGTCGTATTTAAAGCGTTTCATTAATGAAGTAGCAATAAAGGCGGATTGATGAATAAAGCGATGGTGATATTTGTGGGAAGTATTATGTGCATAAAGGATTTTTGAGTGGGAATTATCATAGATGATGTGTGTATCGCCATAGATAATATTATATGCCCCCCCCCCGCTGTCTAATAAGTAGCGTTCAAAAAGCTCTCTTATAGTGGTGTGTGCGTAGAATCTATCCCCACAATTCATAAAGTTACACCACTCTCCCGTGGCTAAATCAATACCCTTATTCATCGCATCATAGATTCCCTTATCCTTTTGGCTTAGGAATTTAAAGGTGAAATGCGCTTTTGTGCGATGGGTGGCTTCCATATAGAATCTTTGTGTATCTTTAAGCGTTATATCACACATAGAGGCAATATAAGATTCTATAAATGCTTTTGTGCCATCAGTGCTTGCTCCATCGATGATAATATATTCAATCATAGGATAATCTTGGCTGATAACTGAATCCATTGTATCTTTGATATGTTCTCTATCATTATAAACAATGGTAATAATACTCACACAAGGCAGATTAGCACTCATCATCTGCCTTAATGCGCCATAAAAGGCTCTCTCCTGCACGTAAAGGGATAATGCGTCCCAATGGGCTATCAATGGCACAAGGCACATCATAAGGAGCTTTTTCTAATGTAATGGCTTTAGGCACAAAATCACTTAAGCCATAATTTTCTATGGCTCTATCGCTAAGAAAGGTTTGGAGGGAATCTAGAGCATTATGAGATTCAAAAAGTGCTGCTAATGCTGGAAGCACAATAGGAGAAGAGAATATCCCCGCAGCTGCTTTTGAACTAAGTTTTGCGCTCTCTAAATGCGGTGCGCTATCACTGCCAAAACTGATTTTCCTATGTGCGCTCAATGCAGCAGAGAGGAGAGCTTCTTGGTCTTTTTTTGTCTTTAGCATAGGCTTGCAAAAATGATGAGGGTTAAGCATTCCCCCGCATACATCATCAAGATTCATACTGATATGATGATAGGTAAGTGTGCCGTAGAGATTATCATACTTTTCAATACATTCAAGACTGCGCCTATCGCTCATATGCTCGATAATCACGCGCATTTTAGGGAAATTTTGCGCGATATGAGCAAAAATGGGCAAAAATTCAGCCTCCCTCTCCATACAGAATCCATTGCTTTCCCCGTGTATAGAGAGGATAAAGCCTAGCTCCTCTGCAAGAGCAAAAATTTCTAATGTCTTCTCACAAAGTATATCTTTCACACCGCCTTCACTCTGTGTGGTCGCCCCTTTGGGATAGAGTTTTAGAATCTTAATGCCTGCAGCTTTTGCCCTCATAAGCTCTGCTTTATCTAGCTCGGGCGTGAGAAAGATAGTCATTAATGGCGTGAAGTGGGGATTAAGTGCGGTAATTTGCTCTTTATAGGCAAGGGCTAGAGCAGTGGTGGTAATGGGTGTTTTGAGATTAGGCATTACCACTGCGGCACTAAAGGGCTGTGCACTAAAGGGTAGGACAGAGGCAAGCATATCGCCCTCACGTAAGTGCAGGTGCATATCCATAGGATTGTGAAGTATGAGGCTAGGGGGCATATTTATCCTTTTTGTTGGTTTGCTAGTTGCTGATTTGTGAGCAGGGCAAGAAGTTTAGTTTTGTATAGCTCACAATTTTCTTTGCTTGTGGCTTCAAATCGCGTAACAAGCACGGGTGTGGTATTGCTCGCTCTTACTAATCCCCAGCCATTTTCAAACACAACGCGCAATCCATCAATATCAATAATGGCTTTAAGCGGTGGAAAGTCTTTAGGTGGATTTTTTAGCACATTTTTTAGCCCCTCGATAAGAGTGAACTTTTGCTCCTCGGTGGTGGGAATTTTCTCTTCATCAGTGCTATAAAGTTTAGGCAAGTGCGCCATTTGAGATTCTAGCTCCTGCGGCGTGTAATGCAAAAATAGTTCTAAAGCTCTAAATGAGGCATAAATGGCATCATCATAGCCAAAATATCTATCATTAAAAAACAAATGTCCGCTCATCTCTGCGGCAAGATGGGCGTTTAGCTCTTTTAGCTTTACTTTGAGATTGCTGTGCCCGGTTTTATACATCACCGCTTTGCCGATTTTATTAATCTCATCATACATCACTTGAGAGCATTTCACCTCGCCAATGACAATAGGGCTTAAAAATCGTGCCTTCATCTCTCTGGCAAACAAAATCGCTAATTCATCGCCCTTATAATGATAATCGCTTGTAAGCAAGGCTAGTCTATCCGCATCGCCATCAAAGGCTATACCGATGGGGATCTCTTCTTGTGCCATTTTTGCTTTGAGCTGGGTAAGATTTTCCTCTTCGCTTGGGTCTGGATGGTGATTAGGAAATGTGCCATCTGGCTCAAAAAATAGCGGTGTGTAGCGGATATTAAGATTTTCTAAAATTTGTGTAATCGCCACGCCTGCCACGCCATTGCCACAATCATACACGACAGGGTAGGGGAAGTCTTTAAGATGGGCAAAATGCTCACTTAAATAATGAATATAGGCTTCCTTTGCGTTAATTTGCACTATTTGCGGGGAGTTTGTATCTTTAGGGAGAGAGATATGAGGGAGTATATGTGCTAATTTTGCCCCTAGTGCGCGGATTTGCTCTCCGTAAAAGGGTGCGCGATTAATGGTGATTTTAAAGCCATTGTATTGTGGGGGGTTGTGTGAGCCTGTAATCATCACAGAATGCGGACAAGTGATAGAGTTGATGGTGTTAAAAGTGGCAAAATATGCCACAGGTGTGGGTATAAGCCCAAGCATATAGACTTCAATCCCCGCTGCCCTAAAGCCCTCACTGAGCCACGTAAAAAGTGTAGGTGAGTGTGTCCGTGCGTCATAGCCGATATGTATTGATGGGGAGAGCTTAGATTCTATAATATATGCCCCAAGCAGCTGCCCTATGCCAAAAACTATCTCGTGTGTTAAATCCTCTCCAAAAATGCCTCGTATATCATACTCGCGAAAAATGTGCTGCATATTATGCCTTGTGTGTGGAATCGATGCGCCATTGTATCAAATTTATTAAAAGGGTAAGCTTTAAGGATTGGGGAATGGGAAAGAATCCTTATAAGGCGTAAGCGTAGTGATAATGGATGAGCGAATCTATACCTTACCTTAAAATTTAACTTATGAGTAGCTACACTACCTAATAAGTTAATAAGTTCAGGCGCGAAGCAAGAATACGTGGTAGCTTTAGCTACAACAGCGTAGCCATAATAGACTAAAGATTCTTTATTTTCCCCATGAGTGAGGCATATCCTCACTCATATAAAATTAAATCACACGAAGTGCAAACTACTTAAAGCGGTGTAGGGGATGAAGGGTAATCCGGCGAGCGATATATTTAAGGGGAGTGAGAAGCATATCCTCGAATATTTCGTGCGGATGTAGCGCTTAAGTGCAACAGCAAAGAAAGCAATATGATTGAATGAAACATTAGCTTTAGTTATAAGTGCGTTATTTAGGCATATATAGAGGTTTTACTCCCCTATTATAGGACTGTGTGGCACAAAGTGTAATAGCATAGGTTTAATAGAATCTTTAAGTCTTTTGAGATAGAATGAGCGATTTCAAATCTAAAAAATTAAAAGTTATTTAAACGCGAGGGAAAGGGTGTGTTTAGGAAGACATTAGAGCAAGTTATAACTTATGAGGCAGGGAAGCCTATTGAGCTTGTAATGCGTGAATATGGCATTAAACAAGAAGATGTGATTAAGTTAGGAAGTAATGAAAATCCCTATGGCACATCGCCTAAAGTTATAAAAATTTTAGAGCAAAATGCCTCTAAGGCATATTTATATCCTGATGATTCTATGTATGCGCTAAAAGCAGCTCTTACTTCACGCTTTAATATAGACTCAAAAGAGATTATTATTGGTGCGGGGAGTGATCAAATCATCGATTTTTGTATGCAGGCTTTGGATCACACAAATGCTTGTGTGCTAATGGCAAAGACGACTTTTGCAATGTATGAAGTGTATGCAAAACTTGTAGGTGTGGAGATTTGCAAAACTCCTAGTGATGCGCATAATTTAGATGAGTTTATGCAGCTTTATAATGTGGCAAGGGCTCAAGGTAAAAGAGTGAGTGCTATATTTCTCTGTGTGCCAAATAATCCTTTAGGTGAGTGTTTAGACGCACAGGCAGTAGAGGACTTTATCGGTAAAATCGATAAAGATACGCTTGTGGTGATTGATGGGGCGTATCAAGAATTTGCAAGATTCAAAGATAGTGTAAAAGCCTTTGAACCAGCTGCGCTTATCGCACGTTTTAGCAATGTGATTTATCTAGGGACATTTTCTAAGGCGTATGGGTTGGGTGGTATGCGTGTAGGATATGGAATTGCAAATAAATCTATTATTTCTATGCTCTATAAGGTGCGTCCGCCATTTAATATCACGACTCTAAGCTTGTGCGCTGCTATTGCCGCCCTAGAAGATGATGTGTTTGTAAGGCAGTGTATAGAATCTAATGCTACAGAAATGTTGCGATATGAACAATTTGCAGAAGAAAATGGGATAGACTTTATCCCTTCTTATGGGAATTTCATCACATTTTCGCATAAAGATATAGAATCTACACATTTATGCCAATGGCTGCTGCAAAAGGGTGTAATTGTGCGTGATTTGCATTCGTATGGGTTAAGTGCTTTTCGTATTACTATTGGTATGCAGTGGCAAAATACACGTGTCCTTGAGATGATACAAACATACTTAAAAGCTCATAACTAGGGGCAATTGTGGATTTAAAACTAATTTTTGAACAAGTAACGCGAGTTTTAAACAAACTTAATAAAAAGCAGCGTATTATTATTCTTACTACTCTTGTTGTGATTATTGGTTTTTTAACTTATCTCATACTTTTCCCTGTGCAGACAAGAAATGAATATGAAAATTATGAAGTGCTTTTTAGTAATCTAGATCCAGAGGATAGTGCGACAATCCTTCAAAAATTACAGCAAGAGAAGATTCCCTATAAGATTCCAAATGATAGCGTTATCCTTGTGCCAAAAGATAGAGTCTATGAGCAGCGGATTGCTATGGGTTCTATTGGATTGCCTAAAACAAGCAAGAATGTAGGTTTTGATATTTTGCTTGAAAATAGTGTAGGAGAAACACCTTTCACGCAAGATATGAAATATCTTATCGCTAAACAAAATGAGCTTGCAAAGACGATTGAGAGTCTTAATCCTATTGAAAAGGCGATTGTCAATATTTCTATGCCTAAGGAATCGCTCTTCGTGCAAGGAGGACATCCACCATCAGCTTCGGTGAAGGTTACTGTTCGTGATAATATGTTTCTGTCTCCTGAGCAGGTTATAGGGATTAAACATCTTGTGAGTGCGGCAGTAGAGCGGCTCACACCAGAGGCTGTAAAAATCATCAATCAAGATAGTGAGCTATTAGGTGAGGATAATGAAGCAACTCAACAAAATGCAATAGCTAAGCAGGCAGCGTTTCAAAGAAAATTCCAGCAGAATGCAGAAAATGCTTTAGAAGCAAAAATTATTAAGTTTTTACAGCCAAGTGTAGGCGATGGAGTACAAGCGCAGGTAACAATGGACTTTGATTTCAGTGTGCGCAAATCCACACAGGAAAGATTTGATGATAATCCTGTTGTCCGTAGCACGAGAGAGTATGAGAAGGAACGCAAAGGATTCCGTCCGCCTCAAATTGGCGGTGTGCCCGGTGTGGTAAGTAATATTGGTCCAGTGCAAGGGCTTAAAGATGATGAAATGATGGAGTGGGAGAAAGAAAGTGAAGTTGTTGTTAATAATGAAATAGGCAAAACTG
This sequence comes from uncultured Helicobacter sp., assembly GCF_910577135.1. Classification (GTDB taxonomy): domain Bacteria; phylum Campylobacterota; class Campylobacteria; order Campylobacterales; family Helicobacteraceae; genus Helicobacter_C; species Helicobacter_C mastomyrinus. Next base: position 139,156 of record NZ_CAJTLL010000002.1, on the reverse strand, counting down.
TAAGTGATATTAAAGAACAATATGGAGTATTGAAACGTGTGAGTGCTTCTGTGATGATTGATGGCACGTATAAAGAAGTGATAGGTGAAGATGGTGAGCCTACATTAGAATATACTCCTCGCCCACAAGAAGATATGGACAAATTTTTAGAAGGGATTAAAAAAGCTATTGGTTATAATGAGGCACGAGGCGACCAAGTAGAAGTGATTAATATGCCTTTTAAAATGACACAGCTTCACTATCATCCAAAAGATAAGTGGGAAGTATTTGCAAATAATTTAGAGCGATATTTAAGCCCATTTATGCCTTTGCTTAAATATGTTATTGTTGCGGTTATTATATTCATATTCTATAAAAAAATCGTTGCACCATTTGCAGAACGTATGTTAGAAGTGCAAGAGGAAGAAGATGACGATATAGAATCGCTTATGCAAATTGATGATGATGAAGATGATGTCAATAGATTCAGTGAATTGCGTAAGCGTGTGGAAGACCAGCTTGGTATTAGCTCAAGCTTTGATGAAGATAACATCAAGTATGAAGTGTTACTTGAGAAAATGCGCAATGTGATTTTAGAGCGTCCGCAAGAAATTGCAGCATTGTTTCAAACATTGATTAGAGACGAGCTTGATATGAGTGAAGGTATCGGGCAAAAATAAGCAAGAGGAGTAGATATGGCAATTACACTTAGCCCCCGTCAAAGAGCACAATATGATGAGCTATCTATGTCAGAGAAAATCGCCATTTTACTTGTGCAATTAGGTGATGACATTACTTCGGAGATTTTTCATCATCTTGATATTGATGCTATTACTGAAGTAAGTAAGCAAATCGCCCAATTAAGCGGTATAGATAAGACCATTGGTGCAGCTGTCTTAGAAGAATTTTATGTGATTTTCCAATCTAATCAATATATCAATTCCGGTGGTATGGACTACGCACGTGACTTATTGATGAAGGCTTTAGGACCAGAAGCGGCAAAAGCGATTTTAGACAAACTCGCCAAGACAATGCAGTCTCAAAAGAATTTTGCCTATCTTTCCAAGATTCGCCCTCAACAGCTTGCAGATTTTATTATTAACGAACACCCTCAAACTATTGCGCTTATTTTGGCTCATATGGATGCAAGTGGTGCTGCAGAGACATTGGGATATTTTGCTGATGACTTGCGTGCTGAAGTGGCTATTCGTATGGCAAATCTTGGGGACATTTCCCCAAGTGTGGTTAAACGCGTGAGTGCGGTGCTTGAGAACAAGCTAGAATCTCTTACAAGCTACAAGGTTGAAGTGGGTGGCACTCGCTCTGTGGCAGAAATCTTTAACCGCTTAGGACAAAAGGCAGCAAAAGCGACAATTGCGCATATCGAGCAAATCGACGAGCAGCTTGCTATTGAAATTAAAGAGATGATGTTTACCTTTGAAGACATTAGCAAGCTTGATAATAATGCTATTAGAGAGATTCTTAAAATTGCGGATAAAAAGGATCTTACGCTTGCGCTTAAATCGGCTGCTGATGATCTCAAGCAAAAGTTTATGGGGAATATGTCTCAACGTGCGAGTGAGGCGTTTATGGAGGAAATGCAATTTTTGGGTGCTGTGAAGGTTCGAGATGTGGAAGCGGCACAAAGAAAAATCGTAGAAGTGGTGCAAACCCTCTCAGAACAGGGCTTAATTCAATTAGGAGAGCAAGACGATGTCATTGCTTAATCAAGAGAATATCATTGGTCAAGAGCGACTTAAGAATCATAATATTAAGAAGTATGAATTTAAGACTATTACATCTGATATGATTGAGGTAGGCAGGGATACAAATCAGAATGCTAATATAGAAGATTCTACTCTCAAACATAATCAAGATGAGATTCAAAATACCATAGAAACAAGTGTGCAAAAAATTGCAACCTTAGAGCAAGAGCTTGTGGAGCGGCTTTTGCAAAAAACTGATGAACTCTCCGGCTCTTTAGCAAAGCTACAAATTCAGTTTGAAAAGCTCCAAGTAGAGAGTGAGCAGCGTGTGGCAAATGCCCGAGATGAGGGCTATAAAGATGGATATAGAGAAGCAGAGGAGAAGGCAAAAGAAGATTTATTTGCTGAAGTGAATGCCCAAAAAAAGATTTTAGTAGATTCTATTATTACCCTTGAAGATGCCTTAAAATCAAGCCAAAAGCATTTAGAGGATTTAGAAAAGGAATTAAGCGCGATTTCGGTAGATATTGCTAAAGAAGTGCTCATTAATGAAGTGAGTGAAAATTCCCAAAAGATAGCTTTAAATCTCACTAAAGAACTGCTAAACTCTATTATGGATGCGACAAATATTAAAATTAAAGTTAATCCTAATGATTATATCTTTCTTAAAGAGCAGCTAAAGGATAATGCAAAGGTGGAGATTATCGCCGATAATGCCGTATCATTGGGAGGTGTGGTGATTGTGAGCGATAGCGGTAATATCGATGGCACGATTATGTCTCGATATAAGAATCTTAAGCAATCTGTGCTTGAAAATATGCACGATTAAAGAGAGTGAGGGGCTATATGACTTATGAATTGGTTAAAAGCTATGCTTTTGAAGAGTTAAATACTCTCTCTGTTGTCCAACTTGAATTACTTGCTGCTTCTTTAAGGCAGAGAATCTTAGAGGTGGTAAGCTCTAATGGAGGGCATTTGAGTTCGACACTTGGGGCGGTGGATTTGATTGTGGGTATGCACACAATTTTTGATGTGAGAGAACACCCCTTTATCTTTGATGTATCTCATCAGGCTTACGCGCATAAGCTCCTTACAGGTAGGTGGGAAGACTTTGATACCTTAAGACAATTTGGCGGGATAAGCGGATTTTGCAATCCTAGAGAATCTTCAAGTGATTATTTCATCGCAGGACATAGCTCAACTTCTATCTCTCTAGCTGTGGGAGTAGGGAGAGCAAGGAGTTTGGGTGCAAATACGAAAATGCCTGTTGTGATGATAGGCGATGGCTCAATGAGCGCGGGGCTTGTATATGAAGCACTAAACGAGCTAGGGGATAAGAAATACCCGATGGTAATTATCCTTAATGATAATGAAATGAGTATCTCTAAGCCTATTGGGGCAATCAGTAATTATCTCTCGCAGATTCTTACCTCTCCTTTGTATCAAAAAACGCGCCAAAGCATAAAGAAAATCCTCACTAAAATGCCAGATTCTGCTACTTATTTGGCTAAACGATTTGAAGAATCGCTTAAACTTATTACTCCGGGAATCTTATTTGAGGAATTAGGGCTAGATTATATTGGTCCTATTGATGGGCATAATATGGAGCTTATCCTTACTACTTTACAAAAGGCTAAGGATATGAATAAGCCTGTGATTATCCACGCACAAACACTAAAGGGCAAGGGATATGATGTTGCAGAAGGGCGGTTTGAGCAATGGCACGGAGTAGGTCCCTTTGATATCAGCACAGGCTGTTTGCTTAAAAAAGCGGCAAATACATCGCCCACAGAGATATTTGCCCAATCTTTAGCAACTTATATGAGTGATGAAAAAGTCGTGGGTGTAACTGCTGCTATGCCAAGTGGCACAGGACTAGATAAGCTTATAGAAAAAGATTCAAAAAGATTTATCGATGTAGCCATTTGTGAGGCTCACGCGGTTACCTCAATGGCGGCAATGGCAAAAGAGGGCTTTAAGCCCTTTGTAGCGATATATTCTACATTTTTGCAACGAGCCTATGACCAAATAATCCATGATGTAGGGATTTTAGGCTTACCTGTGCGGTTTTGTATCGATAGGGCAGGGATTGTAGGTGAAGATGGCGAGACACACCAGGGGCTTTTTGATATTGCATATTTGCGTCCTATCCCCAATATGGTGCTGTTTGCTCCACGTGATAATGCAAGTTTGCAAAGGGCTGTGGATTTTGCCTATCACCATAATACCTCGCCTTGCGCCTTTCGCTATCCACGTGGTAAATTTGTGCTTGATGATGGGATTTTTAGCGCAAGTAGTTTTGTGCTAGGGAAGGCGGAGTTGTTAATAGATGGGGAAAATCTCTTGCTTATAGGCTATGGTAATGGTGTGGGGAGGGCATATCAAGTATGCAAAGCATTGCAAAAAGAGGGCTATAAGCCAAGTTTGCTAGATTTGCGTTTTGTAAAGCCCCTTGATAGGCAAACATTAGTTCAATTACTTGCAAATCACAAGCACGTGTGTGTGTTTAGCGATAGCTATTATATGGGTGGAGTTGGTAGCACGATTTTAGAATGTATCGCTGATGAAAACATACAGGGCATATCACTTAAAAGTTTTGAGATAAAAGATGAGTTTGTCCCACACGGCAAGAGTGATATTATAGAATCTACATTGGGCTTAGGCACAGCAGAACTTACTCTAGCTATCACGCAATGGCTAGATTCTAAGTAAAGTTTAAAGATTAAATAAGTAAAATCCACACTTTGTTTCTATCTTCTTGCGGGAATGGCGAAATTGGCAGACGCACCAGACTTAGGATCTGGCGCCGCAAGGCGTGGAGGTTCAAGTCCTCTTTCCCGCACCATCGCTTCTCTCTATATTTTTAAATTTCTCATTTCAATTTGCTTTTCAAATTAGAATTTAAGCCTGAAATAAATAGAATTGTAGCTCTATTTTTCTTCTTTTAAAGGTTATTTCAATGAATAAAGCACAAGCTCTTCAGCCTATTGCACGTAAGCTTATTTATAACCCTGAATCTACAGAGAGTGTGAATGAAAGGCGTATCTTTGGCGGTAATCCTACAAGTATGTTTGAACTTAATAAAATCAAATATCAGTGGGCTTATAACCTATGGAAAGTAATGCTTGCTAATACTTGGTTTCCTGAAGAAGTGAATATGAATCCGGACAAACGTGATTACAATGGTGGGTTAACCGCACAAGAGAAGCTCGGCTATGATAGGGCATTGGCGCAACTTATTTTTATGGATTCATTACAGACAAATAATTTAATTGATAATGTTAATCCCTATATCACAAGCCCAGAGATTAATCTTATCCTCGTGCGGCAAGCTTATGAGGAGGCTTTGCATTCTCAAAGTTATGCGGTAATGGTAGAATCTATCTCGGCAAACACGGAGGAGATTTATGATATGTGGCGTGTGGATATGCAGCTTAGAAGCAAGAATGATAATATCGCAAATGTATATATTGAGTTAGCCAAGAATCCAAATGAGCTGAATTTACTCAAAGCGATGTTTGCTAATCAAATTTTAGAGGGGATTTATTTTTATAGTGGGTTTTCATATTTTTATACATTAGCGCGAAGCGGGAAAATGCTAGGTTCTGCACAAATGATACGATTTATCCAACGCGATGAGGTAACGCATTTGCTTTTATTTCAAAATATGATTAATGCTTTGCGCAAGGAGGAGGGGCATTTATTTACCCCCGCGCTTGAAGAAGAGGTCATAGAGATGTTTAAAAAAGCTGTGGATATAGAATCAAGCTGGGGTGAATATATCACACAAGGGCAGATTCTAGGATTAACTGCAGATATTATACGTGAATATATCCAGTTTTTAGCTGATACTCGTCTTAAAGCAGTAGGTTTTGAGCCTATTTATCATTCTAAGAATCCTATTAAATGGGTAGATCAGTTTGCTAACTTCAATGATCAAAAGACAAACTTTTTCGAAGCTAAGGTAACAAACTATTCAAAAGGGAGCATTAATTTTGATGATTTCTAAGAAATTATATTGTATGCAGATGAAGACAGGGCAGGACTTTATAGAGAATCTTAAATATGTAGAAGAGTTTGTAGCTCAATGTGGTAAGGACGCGATTGTTTGCGCGCCTGAAGTGGTGCTAAGCGGATTTGCTTATCAAAAAATGAGTGAGGCAAGCACATTTTCAAAGCTTGCTACCGAGCGGCTTTTGGAATGCAGTGCAAAATATAAAAATACATTGGTTATAACAATGATTGAGGAGAAAAATAAAAAATTTTTCAATAATCTCAAGGTATTTCATAAGGGTGAGATGATACATAAGCAAAGCAAGAATAAGCTTTTTTTGCTCGGTGATGAGCAACTGCATTTTAGCCCGGGGGATAAAGAAGAGATAAGCATTTTTGAGATTGATGGTATCAAATGTGCGGCTCTCATTTGCTTTGAATTGCGTTTTATAGAGCTATGGGAGCAGATAAAAGGAGCAGATATTATATTTGTTTCTGCGCAATGGGCTAAAGCACGTAAAAATCACTTTGAAGTGCTCTCCACAGCTTTAGCAATAGCCAATCAAGCTTTTGTAATGGCAAGCAATAGTGCTAATGATGTAATGGCAAAGGGAAGCGCGATTATCACACCTTATGGCATTGTGTATAAAAATGACAAGAAGCCATTTGTGGCGTGTGAAGTCGATATTAGTGAGACTTCACGTATGAGAAAATATATCAATACCAATATAAAGATAAATTAATGTATAAATTTGCTGCTCGAGCAATGTGCAATGAGATTCAAAAGATTTTCCCTCTCTCGCCAAAAGTCGCTACAGCAATTTGTGCTGTTGATAGGGAAAGGTTTATTCCCACAGGATTTGCACAGCATCTAGCTTATGACATTAAGCCTCTTCCTATGGCAGAATCTCAATATATCAGTTCTCCGCTCACAGTAGCGCAAATGACAGAGTATCTTGCTCCTAATGGTGGAGATTCTGTATTAGAAATTGGCTGTGGAAGCGGTTATCAGGCGATGGTGCTTTCTTATTTGTTTCGCCGTGTATTTAGTATCGAACGTATTGATAAGCTACTTTCACAAGCTAGACAGAGATTTCAGGCATTGCAAGTGCATAATATTTTCATCAAACTTGATGATGGACAGAGGGGTTGGGCAGAATATGCGCCTTTTGATGCGATTTTATTTTCAGCTTGTGCTAGTGCCATTCCACAGATGATAATCGACCAGCTTGAAGATGGTGGAGTGCTAGTTGCTCCTGTTTTGGAGGGTGGCAAACAGATAGTTAAACGTTTTAGAAAACATAATGGTGTTTTGGGCAGTGCTGAATGTTTGGGAGAATGTCTTTTCGTTGATGTAAAAGATGGTGTTGTGAGGTAGCTATGATAGAGGCAATACCCATATTTATAGCTCTTTCTTTATGCTATGGATTTGTTGGGGTAGTGCTAATGGCTCTTTATATCGACTATCAGGCACAATATCGGACTCTTTTGTCATTTGTCTTTTCATCGTGGTATTATAGAATCTGCTTTTTTGTGCTGTGTGTGTGTTCTTTTTTTGTTCTTGTGTGGCAGGATATAGGTGCTTCGTATGTGATATTGATGTTTTTGTTGCTATTAGGATTGATTGATATTAAATGCCTTGCATTGCCTGATATGTTGAATTTTTCGCTATTGCTTGTATGTGTTGTGTATGCATTTTTAGAAAGCAGTATTGTGTATGAAAGCTTTATGCAAAGGGTGCTACTAGGCTTTGGTGTGGGGGGTGTGTTTTTTACCCTTAAGATTCTTTATCAATCTTTTATGCATAAGGATATTATTGGGGAGGCTGATATTGTTGTGCTAAGTGCTTTGGGTATTGCTTTTGGTGCATTAAGTGCTTTTGTGAGCGTATTCTTAGGAAGTATAGTTGCTCTAGTGTATGCACTATTTTTGGCGATATGGTATAAAAGGAATCTTATTCATCTTAAGCTTCCTTTTTGCTTTTTTATCTTTGTAGGCACGATAATGCAAATGCTGTGGCTCTCTTATGGGGATTTACTCTATGCTTAAACGTTACCTATTCACATCTTTTGCACAGATTTTTTTTCCATTTTTCTTTGTGCTGCTTTTTATTGCTTCTGTGGTGCTTTTGATTGATATCGCAGGACGCACCTATGTGGTGAAAATGAGCTTTTTGGATTTGGGCACATTATTTTTATATCTCATACCTAGCAGTTTATTTTTTATTATCCCTATTACTTTCTTTGCTTCTGTGGTGCTTGGCATATCGCGTTTAGCATATGAATATGAGCTGATGGTGTGTTTTTCGCTTGGGAGCAAACCTTTAGATATAGTGAGATTTTTTTTGCCCATTACGCTCCTTGCTACTATGATTCTACTTATATTCTCTTTAGTTATGTTGCCCCTTGCCAATAGCGCTTCTAAAAACTTTGTGGCAAAAAAAAGAGCAGATATTGATGTAAATATCAAGCCCGGTGAATTTGGGCAAAAGCTAGGAAATTGGCTTGTGTATGTCGATAGCGTGCAAAATCGTATGTATAAGAATCTTATTTTATTTTCTGAAAATGGTTTTGAGGGTGATACTTTTATTATCGCGCAATCGGGTAAGACAAGTAATAATCAAGGGCTTTTTGAACTTCATTTAACGCAAGGCAGCGCATATTTTGCCGCTCCTGAAGAGATTAAAAGAGTCGATTATGAGGAGATGAGTGTGCGGCAAAATGTGGGAGAACCACAACTTAGGGGCTATGATTTATTTGAGTATTGGCACGATGCGTTTTATTCTAACACTACTCAAAAATCGCGTAAGCTTACTCAAGCTATTACTGTATCATTTTTTCCTTTGGTTTCACTTTTTTTTGTTCCACTCTTTGGTATTGCTAATCCTCGCTTTAGCTCTAATAAATCATATTTTTATGTTATTGCTTCAGTAGCAATTTATTTTATTGCTGTATATATTGCCTCAGAGCATTTTCCACTTACAGGTATGGTATTGATACCACTTGTGTGGTTTGCTTTGGGCTTTTTTTTGTATAAAAAGTTTATTGCTAAGTTTTATTAATGCACACTTATAAAGCCGTGATAGCTTATGATGGGAGCGCATTTAGCGGATTTGCCTTGCAAAAGCATAAAAAAAGTGTGTTGGGTGCATTGCAAGAGGGTTTAGGACGTGTAGGGATTAGCGGGGAGATTCTAGGGGCTTCACGCACAGATAAGGGTGTGCATTCCACAGGGCAGGTGATTAGCTTCAAAAGCTCACATTTGCATCGATATGAATCTGCCTTCTTGCTCTCACTTTTAAATGCAAAGCTTTATCCGCATATTATGATACGCTCACTTAAAAGAGTGCCTCATCATTTCCACCCTCGCTTTGATGCCAAATGGAGGGCATATCGTTTTTTACTCTCTCCCACTTTTCCTCCTCCTTTTGCCTCATCTTATGTGACACATCAAAAAATAGGCGATATGGCACGTTTTATCGCTGCTTTGCATTGTTTTAAAGGGGAGCACAACTTTTTGTATTTTAAAAAAAATGGCTCTTTTACACAAAGTAATGTGCGGACTATCTTTGATATAAAATATTATCGCTATAAGAGCATAGATGTCGTGTATGTGCGGGGGAATGGATTTTTGCGTTCACAAGTGCGGCTTATGGTAGGCGCGGCTTTAAGCGTGAGTAGAGGAGAGATGAGTATGCAACACTTGCAAGAGCAGCTTTTAGCACAAAAGCAGCATTATGCTTACCCCATCTCACCACAAGGCTTATATCTTTGCGGTGTGGGGTATGATGAACTTTGCTCACACTCTTTAGGTTTGTGAGAATATGTAGTTTGTGTAGATTAGATATTATAAGTTGTTATGCTAATAAGGCTTGAGAAAAAAATATTTTTATATTATCGTCTTTTACAATGGGTAAATATGAGTAGGGGTTATAGATAGACTTAGGATTCTAAACCTTAAAAACCCACTTGATAACCAAATGAAGTGCGATGATAAGTGCGTCCTTTAGGCGCAACAAAAAGCTTTGCTTTGAGTTGCAAGACCCTTGCGGCACAAAGTGCAACAGCAAGGGCATAATAGATTCTAAACCTTAGAATCTCACTTGATGAAATCCCGCAAGGGCAAAACAAGGCGAAATTGGAGTTTTGCTTTATCCCTCAGGTGGAAATAAAAGGCTTAGCTCTTTATGTTCAAGACCTTTTGCAAGTTTGGATTAGCACTCCGAGCAAATGCGGCGATTACATCGCAATAGCAAAGGGATAATAAAATAGAGAATCTTCATCTATCCTTTATCTACACCTTCTCCCATATACAGCCAGAGGGGGTATCCATAATCTCAATACCTTGATTCTTTAGCTCATCGCGGATTGTATCAGCTAAGGCATAGTCTTTTGCCTTTTTGGCTTCAAGACGCTTGGCGATTTGTGATTCTATATGTGCTTTTGTCGCTTCATCAAGCCCAAGTTGGAAGTAGCTTTGTGCCACCTTGCCACCTAATCCTAGTAAAAACTCCACGCACGCAAGATTTGCCCTAATGATTTGCTTTTGGGCTTTGTCCTTTGGATTCTTATCAAGCATATCATTGCTATGAGAGAGCATATCTTCAATAATGCTAAGTGCCTTTGAAATATTATAATCATCGCTTAATGCCCCAATGAGTGAGTGTAAAAAGGCTTTATCGGCATCTTTTGTGATGGTTTTAAGCCTAGAGAGATGGCTTAAATCCTCTGTGTGATTACCCTCTGTGTTTGGATGAGCAGATTCTATACGTTTTTTTAAGCGATAGATCTTGTCTAATCGCTTTTTGCTTTGCAATAAATCCTCTTCGTTAAAATTGAGTGCCAAGCGATAATGCACCCCTAAAAGATAATTGCGCAGAATCTCGCCATCATAGGTTTTGAGCGCGTCTTTGATAAAAAAGCTATTGCCAAGTGATTTGCTCATTTTCTCGCCATTGATATTGACAAAGCCATTGTGCAGCCAATATTTAGCAATCTCTCGCCCTGTGGCGCAGCGTGTTTGCGAGGCTTCATTCTCGTGATGTGGAAAAAGCAAGTCCGCTCCACCGGCGTGAATATCAATCGCATAGGGCTTGTCTTTATAGGCAAGATATCTTTCAACCATCGCCGAGCATTCTATATGCCACCCTGGACGCCCATTGCCTAGAGTGCTTTCATAGGCAATATCATCTTCGCCCTTGTAGCCTTTCCATAATGCAAAGTCATTAATCTCTAGCTTATCTTGTGCGTTTTGGATACGACTTTGATTGTGTGAATCTTCGCTGCGGTGGGAGAGTGAGCCATAAAGCGAATCTTTATGAATGCTTAGATATACATCATTATGTTCTCCTGTGTATGCATAGCCTTTAGCAAGTAAGGATTCTATCATTTCACATATTTGAGGGAGATTTTCCGTGGCTTTTGGCTCTATATCCGCACGTAAAACGCCCAGTGCCTCCATATCTTTAAGATATGAATGGATATATTTTTGACTGAGTTCATTTACACTCATACCGCTTTGGAGGGATTTTTTAATGATTTTGTCATCGATATCAGTAAAGTTTTTAACAAAAATCACTTCAAAGCCTAGAAAGATAAACAACCTCCGCCACAAATCAAAGGCTATGGAGCTTCGCGCGTGCCCTAAATGTGCATCATCATAAACCGTGGGACCGCATACATAAAGTCGCACTTGATTTTCACATATAGGCTCAAAAGAGACTTTTTGCTTTTTCGCGCTATCAAAAAGGGTAATCATACTAAATTCCTCACAAAAATATGAAATGTCTGCACAAAATCATTCACATAGGGCTTGAGCCAATATAAAAGTAAAGATTCTATACTGATAATGCCAATAAGGAGTAGCCACGCTTTTTTGTGGTTTATTATATCCAAGAATCGCTTGAAGCCAAAGATTCTAATGGTAAGAATAAAAAGCACAAAGCCGCTCAAACTCCCGCTTAATGCCAAGCCCATCGCACCAAAGGGGTGCATAAGGATAAGTGAAAATCCAACACCACACAGCAAAGATATGGCTGAAATTTTTGCAGCTTTGCCTTGCATTTGATAGGAATAAAGCCACAGAGAGAAGATTCTGCTCAAACCAAAAGGCACTAAGCCAATCATATATGCGCTAAAAACTTGCGATACAATGAGCGTGTTTTCCGCGCTAAACTGCCCCCATTGGTATAAGAGGCTAATGATTTCAGGACTTAGCCAAATGCCCCCAACCACGCACATACAAAGCACAATAAACAAAAACCAAAATGATTTTTTTAGTGCTTTAAGGGCTTGTGCGTTTTGCTGATTTTTAATCGCTTTTGCGATGAGGGGGAAAAGTGCGGTGGATATGGCTATGGCAAAGATGGCTAGGGGGAATTGGAAGATTCTGTTTGCATAATAAAGTGAGCTAATGCTCCCCGCAGCAAGAAATGAGGCAAGCAGTGTGTCTGTAAAAGAGGCAAGTTGTGCAGTGGAGCTACCTAGCATAGCAGGAAAAAATTGTTTAAAAAAACTTTTTAAATCTTGCTTTGCTTGAGCAATCCGCACTTTTATCTTAGAATCTGTCTCTTTGGCGCTAAACCATTGCCAGAATTCAATCACGCCTACCCATAAGAGCTTAAAAAATCTTAAGCGATAAAGCGGATAAAAATGTAAAAGAATCTGCGCTATCCCGCCACATATCACGCCATAGCTTAGTAGATACACCACCTGCATAGAATCTTTATCGTGGGCTAAAAATAGGGCGGCTATCATTGAGAGATTTAAAAGTGCGGTGTTATAGGCATTGACCCAAAAGCAATTTTTGTATTGCAAAAGTGAGGAGAGGAAAGTAACGATAAAAACAAGCTCTAAATACCAAAAATTAATGGCTACGATGGGTTTAGCGAGGTTTATAGTCGCCTCATCAAAGCCATAGGCGAGGAGTTTGGTAAAAAATCCACTAAAGCACATCACAAACATAGAAAGAATAAGTATAAAGAATGCAAAAATAAGAAATGTAATGAGGGCAAACATTCCTTTCCTGCGACTATGGATAAAATTAGGCAAAAAACTCTGTGTGAAAGCCCCCTCACCAAAAACTCGTCTAAAGAGATTAGGAAGCTTAAAAGCAGCAAAGAAAATATCACTATATACACCTGCCCCCAGTATTTTCGCTGTGCATAAATCCCGCACTAATCCGGCAATTCGAGAGAGTAAAATCCCGCTGCTATTTGTTAAAAATGCCTTTTTAATCACATTTTACCTTGTTTTAAAGATGAAAAGTTGTAGAATTATAGCTATAATAGACAAATTTTAAGCTATGGGGTGTTTTATGCAACTCTTTGAACCAGTTTCTATAAAAGCCTGCACTGATGTCAATGTTGAGCTTAAAAAAATATGCGATACCTATGCGATTGAAGAGCAAATGGTAAGCTTTGATATATTACATATTAACACACTCTATCGTGGCGAGAAAAAGAAAGACTTTAATATGCTCTCTAAAGAGGAATGCACGAAGATTCTGGGAAATGAAGCACAATATAATGACAATACCTTTGAGATTAGGCAAGTGTATGACATTGTCTTGCGTGGGATTAAAGAGGGTGATTTAGCCCCATTTGTTGCGCTGCATATGGATAGCGAATGCTATGAATTAAGCTTGGAGCTTAAGGCGGGTTTAGAAGTGTGTGATGATGATGCATTTTTTAATGAATTATATGCACAAATCACACGAGAGAAGATTCGCCAGCATATTATCATAAGGCTTTTTGACAAGGATACCCAAGAAGAAATCCAATCCCTTAAAGAATTGCTCAATTCTCTCTCTATTAGTGGCAAGATAGAATCTACGCGACGTATAGTAATTGCAAAAGCAGGAGGGTTTATCCCAAATGTGGATTGTGCGTTTAAATTTGTCCTTGAAGATGAATGGAATGCCTCACACGAGCAGCGGTTAGAATTTGCCTCATATGCGGCAAAAAGTGGTGATTTAGTGGGTTTAAGTATGAAAGCACAAGAAGGTATGAGTGGACGTAATCTTAAAGGAGAATATATCCATGTAAAAAAGCAAGAGGCTGGGATACCAGAAGTGAAACTACGATTCAAAGAAAGTGATTTTAGAAGTGAGGATACACAAGAGGCAATAGCGTATTATGCCTTACAAGATGGCTATGTCGCCGTAGGGGAAGGAGAGCTAAGAATCCTTACGGATTTTAACTTCCCTGAAGTAAGTTTGCGTAAAAATGGTTCATTGCTTGGAGGGGATAAAAAAGGTTTTATAGTAGAAGTGGCTTGTACAGATTCTAATGTTGATGCTATAGGTGCGGGTATAGTGCTCGAGGCAGAAGAGGTTAAAATCTATGGGAGTGTTGCAGAAAATGCAAAGGTGATAGCAAAAAAGGTAGAGATTAATGGACAAACCCATCAAAGTGCTACCATAAAGGCTGATGAAATCAGTATTGATATGCACAAGGGTTTGGCTATTGGGGAGAAAATCCATATTAATCGTTTAGAATTAGGTGAAGTAGATGCTCAAAAGATATTTATTGAGCAGGCTAATGGAGGGAATGTAATGGCTAGGGAGGTAGAGATTAATAATCTCCATTCACATACTAAAATTACTCTATCTCATCAAGTGCATATTAAAAATATGAGTGGTGGTGAAAATCGTTTTATGATTTCTTCTCGAGCTTCTTCAAAAGAAAAAGAAGGAATGCAGCATATTAATGCTCGCATTAAGGAAAATATTCAATCAATGAATACCATTTTGAATGTGTTGAATAAAGACTTAGCCCTTGTGCGTAAAACAAAGCCTGTGGTGGAAAAGATTAAGGTTATTATGGAGGAAAATAAACGTAATCGTAAGCCTAATGAGCGTAATATCACTGAAAGTGTGGCGCAATATGTGGTATTGCTACGTCGCACAAAATATTTGAAAGATAGACTACTTGTTTTGCAAGAGGAGAGCAAAAAGCTCAATGCTCATTTAGAGAAACTTGATAAGCAAACGCAGAATGCCATTATTATGCTTGATGTGCCTTGGCAGAAAGAAAATGAAATCACTTATGAAAGCTTTTTCCCTGAAGCAAAGGATATGCTACTTATTAATGATGGTGAGGAGACATATATAGGTATTAATAAAGAACAACTTAAGTTGCAAAAAATACCACGTGATGAGTATGAAGACATTAAGGAGTAGAAAGTGATTGTTGGGTTAAGGGGTGTTGTGTATAAATTGGAGCCAATGTTTGTTGAAATTGATGTAGGAGGGGTAATTTATGGGGTGCAAATGTCTCTTAATGCCACTTCTGCATTAAGGGCAGAGATAGAAAACAATCCGCAAAAAGAAGTAAAAATTATCTGTGCACACATTATACGCGAGGACGCGCATTTGCTTTTTGGCTTTATGGAAGAAACGGAGCGAAAAACTTTTGAGCGTTTAATTAAAATAAATGGCGTGGGTCCAAAGGTGGCATTAGCTATACTCTCTACCTATACCCCTGCGCATTTTGCTAATATTATTGCCAATAAAGATATTGACGCACTCAAAAAAGTACCTGGTATTGGGCAAAAGGGTGCGGGGAAGATTATGGTAGATGTGGCAGGATTTTTTGCAGAATTATTACAGAATCAGCAAAGCACTCTCAAGCACGAAGCCTTTTTGGCGTTGCGCTCACTTGGATTCAAAGAAAGTGAGATTAATAAGGTGCTTGAGAGTGTGAATGCCTCTAGCGTGAGTGAGGCTGTCAGGGAGGCTCTTAAACGATTAGCTTAAGTCAAAAAAGGTTTTAGAATGCTGCAAACATTTCGCTCTAAAGTGCTTTTTACACTGCTGATATTCATTATTATTTGTTTTAGCGTGCTCTATGGCATTATTTCTTTAGGCTATCAAAATATGGCTGTCAAAGAAGGTAAGAGAAGTGCGCAAATGCTTGGAGATTCTATCTTTCAAACAGTGCGTATGAGTATGAATATAGGCACGAGAGAAATGATTGATGCGGGACTTGCTAATGCAAGTAAGATACCCGGCGTGCTTCATCTTAAGATTCATAAATCTCAAAATGTGATTGATTTGTTTGGTATGGCAGATAATGTAAGTGATGACCCAAAAGTGATGGAGGTATTTGCCAACAAAACAGCCCAATTTGCAGAAGTATATGAAGGCAATACACATAAAGTAGCGCTCTTAAAGCCATTAATCGCTGATGAATCGTGTATGACCTGCCATCAAGATGGTATATTGCGAGAAGGTGATGTGTTAGGTGTTCTTGAGCTAAAAATTTCCACAGAAAGCTTTTATGAGCAAATTGAAGTAAGCGAGAACTATCTTTTACTTACAATGATTGTAGCGGGAGTGTTAATGCTCTTAGGATTGTATATATTTTTTGAAAAAGAGCTTATAAAGCCTCTTAATCGTTTGCGAGATATGGCAAAGGAGCTTACTGAAGGTGGAAGCGGAGATTTAACCAAACGTATTGCTATTAAGAGTAATGATGAGGTGGGTATTACCTCAGGCTATGTGAATAAATTTATTCAAACCATTCAAGAGACTATTTCTGTGAGTAAGCGCGTGAGCGAAGAGAATATGCAAACTTGCAGTGGACTGCTTGATATGTCAAATGTGCTGTCAAAGAATGCTGATGAGCAATTTGAGCTTGTTGATAAAGTCAATGCTTTAGCCCATAGCGTCAGCGAAAAACTAAATAATGCTGAAGAAATTGCCAATGCTACCGGAGATGATATAGCCCAAACAGAAGCAATTTTAGATGAATTTGTAAAGAACTTGCAAGATTCTATTAACCTTATTACCCTCTCTGCTCAAAATCAGCAGGGGATTTTAGGAAGTGTTGAGGAGCTTATAGAGCATACAGAGCAAATCAAATCGGTGCTTTCTATCATTAGTGATATAGCCGACCAAACCAATCTCTTAGCCCTTAATGCCGCTATCGAGGCAGCTCGTGCAGGAGAGCACGGGCGAGGCTTTGCGGTGGTGGCTGATGAGGTAAGGAGGTTAGCCGAGCGAACACAGAAATCTCTTAGTGAAATTGCTACAAATGTGAATCTTGTAACCCAGAGCGTTGATAATGTAGGAGAGACAATTAAAGAGACAACAAAAGATATGGCTCATATTGCAGATAAGACAGCGCCGCTTATTGATGAAGCACATCACACACATAAAAAGCTTGATACGACAAAGCAAAATTCCATTTGTCTTAAAGATATTAATATATCCATTGCTCAAAGCACCAAAGAACTTGCGGAGATGATGCAAGAGATTGTCAAATCTTCAGAATCTACCCAAAGTGTGGGGCATAATGTCCAAAAAGTAGCCAATGATATGTCCCAAAAAGTAAAGGAACTCAATAATGCTATTATGAAGTTTAGAGCCTAAATGCGAATGTATTATATAGATTTTAAAGCGCATTTTGGGGCTATCCCTTCCTTTCTTCTGTGGATAGAATCTCGTTTGAAACCTTATGTTACTTGTGTGGATAGTTTTGAACTTGTATTGTGCGAGAGTCTGCATAATATCATCGAGCACCACATTATACGTATAGATAAAATGCACCTTTTTACTAGGGATAAGGCACCATCATATATCACTCATAAGCAATTTTTTATATCTTGCACGCTTTATATAAGGGCTACGCATATATTGATTATATTTTCATATCCTTTTAAGCCTTGCTATCATTTTGTCAAAACACCCATACAAAGGGTAATTGGGGGTAGGGGGAAGCGTATAATGCGATTTTATAAAGCACAATGGCGGACAAAAATACATCATAGCAAATCTATGGCTGAAGTAAAAATTCGCTTTCCACTAGAAAAGCCTGGTTTAATCTCTTACAAAGAAGCTTTGCTATAATATATTTTCGCACAAAGGATAGAGATGGCGTTAAATATTGAGACTATCAATGATTTACGAGTGATACGAAGCGTAGGAAAACTAAAGAGTTATGATGCGTTTTTGACCTTTAAAATTGAGCTTGAGAATCTTATTCCACAATTTGTAACAGAGGATAATATATTACGTATTTATTTTGTCGGAGCTTATCCGCTAAGTTCTTATATGTTTGGATATTTATTTAAATTAAGAGATGTCGATAAAATGCAGATTGAAATTGTTGTTGATGATTTGCGATTGTTTATGCTCTTTGAGGAGGTAGATATGGTCGATGAATTTAAAATTAAGATTATGGAGGAATAGGTTTGGAATATAGTGTGTGGAATAGAATCTATGATTATATAGACCCTATTGCCTTTGAATTAGGGGGCATAAGTGTGCATTGGTATGGCATTATGTATGTGAGTGCTATGCTCATTGCACTTTTTATCGCAAAAGCTTTTGTAAAATATCGCAATGAGCGCTTTCCTGTTACACAAGAGAATCTTGATAGCTTTTTTATTTGGGTGGAAGTGGGTGTGATTTTAGGTGGACGTATCGGTTATGTGTTGATTTATTCACCGCAGCGGTGGGAATACCTCATGCAGCCTTGGCAGATGTTTAATCCCTATGTTGATGGGGTGTTTGTAGGGATTAGCGGGATTAGTTATCACGGCGCGGTAAGTGGCTTTGTGATAGCAGCGATTTTATTTTGCTATCTTAAAAAACAGCCTTTTTGGGTATTTATGGACCTCTCCGCTATTTCTATTCCATTAGGCTATGTGTTTGGACGTTTGGGAAATTTCTTTAATCACGAGTTGTTTGGACGCCTCGTGTCAGAGGGGAGCTTTGGGAAAAGCATAGGCATACTTGTCAATGGAGAGTTACGCTATCCTAGTCAGCTTTTTGAAGCCTTTAGCGAGGGGATTGTAGTCTTTGTTATCCTTATATGTTTGCTACGTTTCATAAAGAAGCCCGGTTTGCTTCTTGTGGCTTATGCGGCACTTTATGCTATCGCGCGATTTGTGTGTGAGTATTTTAGAGAGGCAGATGTGCAGATGGGCTATTATGCGTTTGGCTTATCAATGGGGCAGATTTTAAGCCTCGTGATGCTAACTATAAGTGGCTTACTTTTGCTTCTTATATACATACAAAAGCCCTCTCTCCCGCCATTGCCTCAAGGCATAAAGCAGCGCAAACATAGCAAACAAAGAAGGCAAAAATGAGTTTAAAAAGAGCCTACGTATTGCTTCTTTGTGCGGTTTTGGCTGAAGTATTAGCTACAACTTTGCTTAAAGGCACTCTCACGGAGGGATATAGAATCTTGGGCATTATAGGTATGTATGTGCTGCTTGTCCTCTCTTATTATTTTATGGCACTTTCACTCAAACGCCTCTCTATCAGCGTAGCCTATGCAATTTGGGAAGTGCTTGGCGGGATATGTGTGGCACTCATAGGGATTTTTTACTTTGGCGAGACACTCTCACTCTATGAAAAATTAGGGATTTTACTTGCTCTTAGCGGGATTTTACTCATTAATTACGCAGAGATAAAAAGTACAGATTCTTACAAAAAGGAAAATGATGAGTGACTTACTTAATCGCAAATTACTTGCTTTGCTTTGTGTCTTAATCGCTGCGTTGCTTGATATTGGGGCAAATTTGCTTTTGAAAAAATCGCAAGGCTTTACACATAAGGGCTATACTACAATGTGTATTTTAATGGTATGGGCTGCTTTTAGCGTTTTAGCCATTAGCATAGAAGTTTTGCCTTTAAGCGTAGCTTATGCGACTTGGGGCGCGATAGGTATTATTGGCACGACATTAGGAGGCTATATATTATTTAAAGAGCGATTAAGCACTCTAGGATATATAGGCATTGTTATGGTAGTATGTGGCGTGGTATTATTGCATTGTGAATCTTAGAGTGTGGAATTGAAAGGAGGAGAGAATGCTTGATGAGAAATTAAGCCTTACTGCGCTAAAGGCAAAAAAGGGTGTGGAGAAAATCACAGCTATTACGGCTTATGATGCATTGATGGCGAGTATTTTTGATGGGGAAGTTGATGTGATTTTAGTAGGGGATAGTCTTAATATGAGCTTTGGAGGGCAGAGTGATACTTTAAGCTTAAGTATGCAAGAGATGATTTATCACACAAAAGCCGTGTGCAGAGGCATTAAGCATTCTTTTGCCATCGCGGATATGCCCTTTGGGAGCTATACCACTGCAAAAGTAGCTCTCAAAAACGCGCTAAGATTCTATAAACACACCTCCACAGATGCTATTAAACTTGAAGTAAGTATGGAAAAACTCCCTATCATCAAGGCATTATGCGATGAAGGGTTTGCAGTGATGGCACATATCGGGTTAAAGCCGCAATTTATGCGCTTTGATGGAGGATTCAAAGTCAAGGGTAAAGATAGCGCACAAAGCACAGAGTTGGTAGAAACAGCTTTAGCTATGCAGGAAGTCGGTGCGTTTGGAATCCTCATTGAGGGTGTGAGTAAGCCTTGTGGAAGTGCGATTACAGAAGCCTTAAAGATTCCTACCATAGGCATTGGCGCGGGGGTAGAATGTGATGGACAGATTCTCGTATGGAGTGATGCGTTTGGATTTTTTGATAGCTTTAGGCCTAAGTTCGTGCGCCGCTACTGCGATGGCAAGGCAATGCTCAAAACGGCTATAAAAGCGTATGCTAATGATGTAAAATCTTTAGCCTTCCCAAGCGATGGGGAGAGTTACTCATAATGGAAAAAATTGCCCTTGAAAAGACAGAGATTCAAAGTAAAAGTGATACGCGAGAGACAAATCGTATCGTTGAGGTAGAGAAGTTTAACTTTGAAGCCACACAAGAATCCTCTTTGCGTCCAAGCGTATGGGAAGAATATATTGGACAAGAAAAGATCAAAAAGAATCTCAAAATTGCCATTGAAGCGAGTAAGAAACGTGGTGAGTGCTTGGATCATATTTTGTTTTTTGGACCACCCGGACTAGGTAAGACGACACTAAGCCATATCATCGCTCATCAAATGGGAAGTAGTATCAAGGTGAGTGCCGCACCTATGATTGAAAAAGCCGGTGATTTAGCGGCGATTTTAACCAATCTTAATGAAAATGACATTTTATTTATTGATGAGATTCATCGCTTAAGCCCTGCGATTGAGGAGATTCTCTACCCGGCAATGGAAGACTTTCGCCTTGATATAATCATTGGCTCTGGACCTGCTGCACAAACTATAAAACTTGATATTGCCCCTTTTACGCTTATTGGTGCAACAACACGTGCAGGTATGCTTTCAAATCCTTTGCGCGATAGATTTGGTATGAGCTTTCGATTGCAATTTTATGAGGTAGAGGAACTTGCACGTATCCTTTGTATCGCCGCAAAAAAACTCAAAAAAGCACTTTCACAAGATGGTGCAAATGAGATAGCCAGACGTTCAAGAGGCACACCTCGCATTGCTTTGCGATTATTGCGTAGGGTAAGGGATTTCGCCGAGGTGGGAATCTATGCTAAAGAGGGAGAGATTAGCCTTGAATGTGTGCGATATGCGCTTAATGAGCTTGGGGTCAATGAGCTAGGCTTTGATGAGCTAGATTTACGCTATTTGCGTATTTTAGCACAGGCTCAAGGCAAACCCATAGGGCTAAATACCATCGCAGCAGCTATGAGTGAAGATGAGGCGACTATTGAAGATGTAATAGAGCCTTATTTGCTGGTCAATGCGTATTTAGAACGCACAGCAAAGGGACGAGTGGCTACTGCTAAGACTTATGAGCTTTTGCAGATTCCATCAATTACGCAAAAAACATTGTTTTGAGATTTTGAAATGCTTTTATAGCTCGCGGTTTTACCATAAGCCAAGAAATGTTGTAAGTGTGCGTTAATACATAATGTAAATGCGGCAAAAACGTAGTTTTTAGTAAGGTGCGGTGGCAAAAGAATAAATAGTATAGATTCTCTATTTTCCCCACAAGTGAGGTATATCCTCACTTGCATAAAATAAATCGCACGATAATGCTAACCTCTTAAAGCATCGTAGAGGGGGGGGGGATATATAAGGGGGAGTGAGACATATATTGCCGAGCAGACCTTGCGGTTGTGGTTTCATTCCACGCGAAGTAAGACCTTTGCGGCGATTATGTCATAACAGCAAAGGCATAGATAGAGACTTTTACTCAAAAAAACACAAGTTTGTTTATTGAGACAAAAATTAAGGGATTTTACAGGTATAGAGTAGAGGGTAGTGATAACTACCTGTATATACCTTTTTAAACAATGAAATAAGCCTATCTCTTGTGGTAGATATTATGCGAGTTATCCTATAGTCTTTCCTATGGCTTAAGATTTTAAATGTACTTCTTCCTTTTAGGAGCTGCATAGGGACTTTTGCTTTAAATTGTAAGCTTTGGATATGCTTATTTGTATCAAAAAGATAGTTTTTCTATAAGCAAAAATAATAAAATACCCGTAATGCCTGCTAATACGCCAGCTAGGGCATCATCACCCACTACACCTAGCCCTCCTTTGCATTCTCTATCAATTCTACCAATGAGTGAGGGCTTATAAACATCAAAGATTCTAAATAGCACAAAAGCCGCAAGAATCTCTATTAGCCCAAATCCAATCATTGACATAGCAATCCATACGCCCACTAGCTCATCAATCACTATACTTTTATCATCGTGTGTATTCGTGCGCTCTTCATATAAATCAATATGCTTGATTGCCACAAGCCCTATGAAAACACTAAGTAAAAACAAACTCTCTTGCGAATAATACAAAATGGGCGCACCTAGTATCGTAGCAAGTGCGCTTCCTGCCGTTCCAGGAGCCTTAGGAGAATAGCCACTATAAAAAAGGCTTAAAAACAAATCTTTGATAAGCTTATGGTTTTTCATTGTTTAGGCTTGGGGAGTGCTTTTGTTTTTGCGGATAATGCCATATTTCTTACGTTTCTCCCATAGGCTCTTGCGACTCATACCAAGCTTTTTGGCTAGTTCAATATCAGGATAGCGATTTTCGTATTTGCTAATAATGAGTTTTTCATATTCTTTTACAGAGAGAATCTCCCCGCCTAGCTCCATATTGTTGGTCTGACGGGTGATATCAATCACTTGAGGAAAGGCAATTTTTTCACCCGAGACAATAGAGACAATTACATTGTATTTGAGGGCTACTTCTAAAAAGTCCTTTCGCTCACTCTTTTTGAGCTCTTCAAGATTGGTAATGTAATAGATTTCGTTTTTCTTTGGTGGCACACGAAAAATACTTTTCCACATCTCTTCTTTAAGGGAATAAAAATGAAATTGTATATGTTTTTCCCGTGCGTATCGCATAGCATAAATATCTGCCCCTCGTTGGGCATTGCTCTTAATCACAAAAGGAGGATTGTATAAAAATAGCTCTGGTGTGCCTAGCTCACGCTCAATGAAACTAAAATAATTTCTATAAAATCCAATCTCTTCATTGATCTCTCGATAGGTTCTATAATGTGTAATCTTGCGTATCAATTCATCTACAATAAAAGGCTTCACAATATAGTCTGTAACGCCATTACGCAATGGCTTAATCACTGTATCATCATTGATATATGCAATCATCAAAATAATAATCGCCTGTGAATATGCCTTGCTGAGTTCAGTATAGCCTTCATTAATGGTGCCAAATGACGCGAGAATCACATCATAATGGTCTTTTTGCACCTCTTTGAGTGAATGGGCTATGATATACTCCAAACGAGAATCGCTTAACTTATTAGCAATGCTTTGTGCCAAGTAAATTTCATTTTCAATAATTAACACTTTCATACGCACTCCTCTTTATGATAGATTTTATTCATAATTCCTCCTTTAATACAAAATGCCCCCAATGGACAAATCCCATACTTACTTGTGCTTGAGCGCATACACCCTCTTTACGCCCTACAAAACCTAAGCCCTCTGTCGTGGTCGCCTTGATATTAATGCGGCTATGAGGCACTTGCAAAATATCTGCTATACATTGACGCATAGATTCTTTATAGGGAGCGAGTTTTGGAATCTGCGCCATAATACTTATATCTGCATTATGTAGCTCATACCCCACACTTTGAGCAAAGGTATAAATTTGCTTTAAAAGTATTTTAGAATCTGCCCCCTTATACGCCATATCTGTATCGGGAAACCACTGTCCTATATCACCTCCACCAATCGCACCCAAAATCGCATCACAAAGTGCGTGTAAGACAACATCTCCATCACTATGTGCTTTAAAGCCAAAGGGAGATTCTATCTTTATACCCCCTAGCCACATAGGTTTAGAATCTTCAAACATATGCACATCAATGCCCTGTCCTACAAATGTTTTTGAACTAGGGGGTGCGAGTTTAGCAATATGAAAGGATAAATCGCTGCCAAAGGTAATTTTATTCATCAATGGGCTGCCCTCTACAAAGGCGACTTTGCCACCTAAAGCGTGAATCGCTGAACTCTCATCACTAAAGTCTTTATTTTCATCTTTTAGCGCTTCTCTCAAAATGCTAACCTTGCTTAACTGCGGCGTTTGGATTAGCTTTATATCCTCTCTTTTAAGGTAATCACCTTGATAAAAAGTCGTATCAGCCACGCGCAAAAATGGCACAACGCAATCTATTGTAGAATCTTGGTTTATCTCATTTTCCATCATATCAAGCAAACCTTCAAGGGTATTCCATCGTGCGACATCGCTTACCAAAACAAAAGGTGTATCGACGCATTGCAAGGCATTACGCAATGATTGTGTACGTGTATTTCCTCCCTGCACGATATTGCAAGGTATAGAGAATCGACTTTTTGCTTCTATATGTTTAGGACACATACTGCACATATACGCATAATCCGCAGGTGAGGCAGTAATAAACACTTGATGAAAAGCATAGTGCAGTATTTTGCGAGTAGCCACAAGCCATAATGGCTCTTCATCTATGCGAAGCCACTGTTTTTTACAAGATAAATCCTTGCAAAACCGCGTAGAATCGCCCGCTGCCATCATAATGAGTGAAACTTTTTCCCAATCCAAGATAAATTCCTAAATAGATTTATTCAAAGTAAAGATATTATTTTAACACTAGAAAATAAAAAATAAACTAAAAATTGTTACTTAAATTTCCATATTGTTTAACTTTTTTTAAAGAATTTCTTTAATATTTTGTAAGTTTCATTAGTATAACACCATACTTTAACAAACAAATTTACTTCATAATAAAGGTTTTATATGAGAGCGCAATGGGTGCAAAAACGCACTAAGGATAGCATTCCCACACAGCTCTATTACGCAAAAAATGGCATTATTACAGAGGAAATGCATTATATTGCAAATATTGAGAATCTAGAGGCAGAGCTAATCCGCAAAGAAGTCGCACGTGGGCGGCTCATAATCCCTGCAAATATTAATCACAGAAATCTTGTGCCTATGGGGATTGGCATAGCCACACGCACGAAGATTAACGCAAATATAGGCTCTTCACAGATTGTAGAGGATATTGATGATGAGGTGGCAAAGCTACAAACAGCCATCAAATATGGTGCGGACACGGTGATGGACTTAAGCACTGGTGGGGATTTGGATAAGATTAGAGAGGCGATTATCAAATCTTCAAGTGTGCCTATTGGCACAGTGCCGATGTATCAAATCTTGCATGATGTGCAAAATGATGTATTAAAGCTTGATATTGACACTATGCTAGAAGTGCTGCGAAAACAAGCGAGGCAAGGAGTGAGCTACTTTACGATTCATTGTGGGTTTTTGCTAGAGCATATGCCTTTTGTAGCAAAACGCAAAATGGGTATTGTCAGTCGTGGAGGGAGCTTGATGGCTTCGTGGATGTTGCATTATCATAAACAGAATCCTTTCTATGAATATTTTGATGAGATTCTAAAAATCTGTCAAGAATATGATGTGAGTCTCTCTTTGGGGGATTCTCTGCGTCCGGGCTGCTTGGCTGATGCGAGTGATGAAGCGCAATTTGCCGAGCTAAAAGTGCTAGGCGAACTTGCACAAAGAGCCTATAATGCTGACGTGCAGGTGATGATAGAAGGACCCGGACACGTCCCGCTTAATCAAATTGAACGCAATGTGGAATTGCAAAAGCAATTTTGCAATGAGGCACCTTTCTATGTGCTAGGACCGCTTGTTACAGATATTGCTGCGGGGTATGACCATATCGCAAGTGCAATTGGGGCGTGTGTAGCTGCGTGGAAGGGCGTGGCAATGCTTTGTTATGTAACGCCAAAGGAGCATTTGGGACTACCTAATGCAAATGATGTGCGAGAGGGCATTATCGCTTATAAAATTGCTGCACACGCCGCAGATATTGCAAGAGGCAGAGTGGGTGCAAGAGATAGAGATGATGCGATGAGTGATGCAAGGTATAGCTTTGATTGGAATAGACAATTTGAATTAGCATTAGATGGGGAGAGAGCGAGAGAATTTCACGATGAGGCATTGCCCCAAGAAGTGTTTAAAGACGCGGAATTTTGCTCTATGTGTGGACCAAAATTTTGCAGCTATAAAATCACCCAAGATATTTTCAAAAACTATAAAGAGGGCGAAAAGCCACCCCTAGCTTCAAATCAATAAAAGGAGAAAATATGCCACAGCTTTTTGTCTGTCTCGTGCATTATACACAGCCATTTGAGGAAATCCTTAAGCGATTAGATGAACATCGCACTTATCTTAAAATGGGCTATGAAAAGGGCTTTTTACTTGCTTCAGGTCCTAGAATCCCAAAAGATGGCGGGATTATCATCGGTAAATTTGCAAGTAAAGATGAGGCAATAACCTTTTCTCAAAATGACCCTTTTACGCGGCACAATCTCGCGCAATATGAGATTCTCACATTCGAAGTCGTGCTTCACGCGGAGATTCTAAAAGATTTTTTACAAGACTAAGAAACTTTAAGAACATAAACCTGCTGAGGCAGCCTAAAGATATTGCCCTTATTGCTTAGAGTATGGCTTATACCTATGTATTGCAAAAGATATGCTCCTAAGCTCATAAGATTGTAATGGGGTATATAGAGCTATAATGTTTACTTTCAAAGAGAATTTCATATTGTGAGAGCGATGTATTTGCTATTTTATCATCAATAAACACATCACCCAAAGCCACAAAAAGCAGAGATAGCGCTTTTTGTGGCTTCAATTCTATCTCCCCTTCAATAGAGATAAAAGTGTATAATAGGCTGCATACGCCCACTGATTATATCCACTATCATAAAATCCATAGAAATGCACTTTTGGTTTTTGTGCTGATGTAGTAGCATAGTCGGTAAAAAATGCAATGCCACTTCGTAATTGTGCATTTGAATCTTATTAAAACTATAATAATGTAAGCTTTGGGGTAATACATTAAGAACAAAAATAAGAGCACATAGCGTGTGAATACACTTTGTGATGATACTATGCAATATATGTTCTTTGTAGAGATTCCAGAAAAAGAGCATATATAAGCACTTTAGCACATTTGCAGGGACAAAGTAGTGAAAACTTGCCATACCTAAAATAAAAAATGCTACAACATAACATAAAGCAATGCCAAGTATGCTATCCAAAATACTGCTATGCTATCGCCCCTACGGACTATGTGGTAGATTCTATAAACACACATAAGCGGAAGCAATATGTCTACAAAAGGAAAGGCAAAAAGTAATACCATCAAGCTGCGTAATGGAGAAAACACCCCCCCCCCATTTGGGCATAACTGCTTTGAGCAAAGCCTGTAATATACAGATAGAGTTAAAAATATTACCGCACTTAGCATATATAAACAAGTAAAAATAAGCTCTAATCTGCTTAGCTTCTTAGTATAGAAGCTTAGTGTGCAATAGAAAATCCAAATCCACCAATAAGGATAAAGGAGACTTCTTTCAGGTAAATACGAGTATTAGCACACAGTAATGCTATAAAGATATAAACACTTGCAGATTGCTTTGTTTGCGAGGATTCTAAAGCTTAATAGGTGCAGAAAAAAGTAGCATAAAGAGCGTTTGCGTCATCATTTTGACAAAGCTTACATTTAAAACTATAGCCATAAAGCTTGTAAGTACCCAATACCCCGATAATCCTATACAAGAGGCTAAATGATAAAAACACCAAGCAATAAGAAAGGATACAAGAGCATTGCCTATCATAAGAGCATAAGGATTTGTAGAAAAATATGTAATGAGATTTAAATTAAACCCCGCAAGAGAAAAAACGTCCGTTATTTGTATCAAGCCCGTGCCAGACATCTTTACCTAAAAGAAGTTTGTGCGTAGAAATTCACATCATCACCACTCATTAGTGGCATACTACTACAAAAAACAATGACACAAAGACAAGACTACAGATAGCTAATACCCCCCCCCCCATAATTATATATTTATTCATTTCTCACTCCTTGTGTATATTTAAAACTCTAGCTTATTATGCAGCTATCAACCGCAAGAATCTTTGAGGTGCTTTGACAATCTCACTCGTTTTCAAGTATCTTTGTAAATTCATTTGGCTCTTTATTAAGGCTATCAATGTCGCTTGTAAGGTCTCTACCTATATCATCTAAACCTTGTAAAATACTGCCTACTCTCCCTGGATCCTATGCCCAAAGCTCTTAATTCTGCTTCATATTTGACAAATTCTTGCACCATTTGCGAATATTGCAAAATAGATTGAGCGATAGAGCCTATATCTATAACAGGTAAGTTTGCCTTAATGGTATTTATGCTTATGGATAATAATAAGCCTATGGTAAGTAATGCTCTTTTAGTATTGTTGAGGGGTTATAGCGTAAAATATAGGGAAATTGGAAGTTATTTACTCATAGGAATTTTATGGCAAGAGATTCCCTTGCCATAAAATTATTTTTGGGAACAATGTTTTTGATTGCATATGTAGTATAATTTGCATATTCTTCTTTGCCATTTACCACTCCTTTAGAAAATTTACTATTTTCAAAGAGAGCTTCCTCTTTTGTATTTTGTACTTAACCCATCTTTAAAATAGACTTTATTTATATCTTTCCTGTCTTTATCACTTTTATCTACTTCTAAGACATCGCTTATCCTTTCCTCCTGCTTTATTGGTGCAACTAAACACGCTCTCTTGTGTTGGGGTTGTGCCACCAAAATCCCTATTATAAGCATTATCAAATACACATACAATATCTTCTCGTGCGAGTTTATCCTCTCTACAACCTGCTAAGAGCATTACTACTGCTCCACTTAATAGAATCCTTTTTATGCTCTTTCCTTTTGCGTTAAAATTAAACCAAAAGAGAGTGTCAAAAATAAAAAGGGTTTTTATGAAATTTTCGCTATTTAGCCACTTAATATTTATGTATCAATATGTGTTATATATTGGCAAATAAGCAATTTAGTATCCATAATAATATAATCCATAGGTTACAAAAATGCGGATTTTGGTTTTTGTGCTTGGGTGTGGGTAATCCTTATAGGCAATTTCAATCGTGCGCTCACTATTGCGATCTAAAAGCATATATTCACTCGAGACAATCACTTTTAATCCGCTAATATCGCCATTAGGGTGGAGGTAAAACTCCACTGCACTTACGCCCTGTTGCCCTAGCCGCGCAGCACTTGGTGGATATTGCAAATACCGCTGCGTAATGCGCCCTATATCTCGTAAATTATTCACTAAAAACTCTTGCTCAGCTATTCCATAATCCCCAAATTCCTCTCCATAAAGATCTTCAATATCTCTTTTGGTGATATGATCCACTCTTGGGAATTTTGCTAGAGCTTTGATATGGCTTGATGTGCTAACAGTGTTATCTTGTGGTGTTCTGCTCTTACCATCATAAAGGCTTAAAGATCGTAAGTCAAAGTTTTTCCCCATTTGCTTATTTATTTGTGATTTTGCAGATGGAGAAGCAGAAGGTGCGGGAGATGGCATATTGGGTTCTTGAGATTCTTGGGGGTATTCATTCCCTCCTAGAATTTGGAATCCCGCCACTTTCATATGTGGATTTTGCGATGCGCCTTTCTTAAACTGCATAGATTCAAAGCGCACAAAGAGTAAAATCAGTATAAGTATATGTATAATGGCAGAAATGAGCAGCCATAACCACAAATGTGAATGCCTATACCGCAAGATGATAGGGTATGTTTGCGCCATTATAGCTTATCGCTCTTATTGTGAAGATACTTAGAAAGCCGCTCTTGCTTTTGTTCTAAGAGTTTGGCAAATTGATCATCAAAACGTGACTTTTCCTCGTGAGTGATGTTTTGAGGAATAAGATAACGATCAATAAGTGTCGTGCTTGTCGCTCCAATGAGTATTAGATAACGATAACCATTTGATTGTATGGTGAGGATTCTATTTTTAGAATCTATATGCTTTTGGGAGATAACCTCTATCTTTGTTGGATCAAATACATCTTTTTTATACGCAAGGGTATCAAAATAGCTACTAAATTGTTTTTTATGCACGACATAGCGTTTGACTATCCATAATATTAACACTAAAAAAGCCATTACTCCAAGCACAGCTACATACCGCCACGTATCGAGCCCTAAATCATTTTTGAAGGGTAGTATATTCATTAGACTATCAGTTTTTATGTCTAAGATCGGAGGTGTAGGGGTAATAGGCTGCTGGATTATATTGATATTTGGAATCTGTGATGAATAAGATGTTTGCAGTAGTTTATCAATCTCGCTTGGAGGAGGAGTAACTCTTTGAAAAACAATTTTTAAAATATGAGGCGTTTTACTTACATTTACATCAATAAATCGTGTATCGCCTACACCAAGTATATAGAGGCTTTCTTGTATATTAAAAATCTGCACTTGGGTTATAAAAAAATTCTTAAAACTTTCATTATATGCTTTTGCCCCTAGATTTGGGAAGATTACGCCCTTATAGCCATCTTGTTGGGTAAGATATGGAGACTTCTCATATACACTAGAAAGGTTGAGAAAAATCTCTAATGTCTCACCCTTCTGTTTTAGCTCGATATTACGCACTTCTATATCTGCATAGAGCATTTGTATCATACATATATAACATAAAAATACAATATGCCATTTCATAGTAATATCCTTGCTTATTTTTTGAATCTACACTTGAAACTCACGTGTGAGATAATATACAATGGCATTTGAATCTAAAATCTCATTAATACGAATGGCAAGATTGCGCTCATATACCATCACTTCGCCTTTACCCACCATACGACCATTTACAAAAATCTCTATGCTTTCACCTGCAGGTTTCCCAAGATCGATAATAGAGCCTTTCTCAAAACGTAAAATCTCTCCTAAAGAAATTTTTGCATTGCCAAGTTCAGCATTGAATAACACCCCCATATCTAAAAGCCCACTATAATTTTTCATCATATCTTCAAGATATGTAGCGAGCTCTATTTCCTTAGCTGTATGGATACGTTGTTTATCTAAAATGCTTTCTCCCGCCATTGCAACTCCTTATCTTCTGTTTAATATGTTCGCCGCATATAAATACTGCATCGTCCTGCTCCTAATCGAAAATGTAGCCCCTTATCATAATTTTTAATTAGACGATGTCCTAAATAATCAGGCGTAGAGATATTAAAATTCTTTCCCACCTCTTGTGTCATCACTTTTGCTCTCCCTACAACAAGATTGGCTAGTTCCTTTGCCATATCTTCAAGTGTTTGCTCATCAGGATTCTCATCACTCAAAAACGCAGCACAAAAAAGTCGTAAAAAGGCTTTGTTGAAAATCAAAAATACATCATTATGTGTCCCAAGCATACTAATTTTGCTTAAATATCCCTTTTTAAGCGGCATAATAGAATCGCGAGGTGTCTTACTAATGCTATTTTGCACAACATCAAAAAAACTATTATGAATAATATCCATTGCTTACCACCTTTAATGTCGTAAAATGAAATGTTATGTATTATATAATATTTTGTCTCAAGCGGGCTTGAAGTTTGATTTGTTTTGACAAAATGCACTCACAAAACATTCTTCACACATCGGTTTTAATGCTTTGCACGTATATCGCCCAAACAGCACAAATGCTTGATGAAGCGTAGCAAGGTGTGTTTGAAACAAAAGTGTGAGTTCTTCTTCTGTTTGCTTTGCACTTTTTGCCCCGCTTAAGCCCAAGCGATGAGACACACGGAATACGTGCGTATCTACCGCCATATAATTTTGTTCTAAAAATTCTATTAGCACGACATTGGCTGTCTTTTGCCCCACACCTGCAAGACTCTTTAGCTCTGTTTGTGTCGTAGGAATCGCCCCATTAAATTCATTCATCACCTGATTTGCCATTGCCTTAAGATGTTTTGCTTTATTGTTAAAAAACGAAACAGATTTAATCAGTGCTTTTATCTCTTCTATATCCGCCTTTGCTAAGCTCTCTACATTAGGAAATGCTGCAAAAAGTGCAGGGGTAACGAGATTCACACGTTTATCGGTGCATTGAGCTGAAAGCATTACGCAAACAAGTAATTCATATAAATTATGATACACAAGCTCTGTTTTTGCATTAGCATAATGCTCTAAAAAGAGTGCTTTGATAGTCTGCACATCTTTTTTCTTGCATTTTTTAAATGTTGCTTTTGTTTTAGAATCTGCCATTACATAACCCCTAGCATTACTTAAGTGGCTCAACAATAATCATTTTTGCCTCATTGTCTCGCAAAGCCACCCGTGTGCCTTCAATCAGCACTGCCACTGCTAAACGCCCAATAGAATGGCTTAGCACCTGACATACTTTATCTTTTGTAATCCCAAAAGAGATAAATCTATCTCTTAAGGCTTCATCTTGTGTTTTGCAATCAAGAATCCTGCATTTACTTCCCAATGCACAATCATAGAGTGTCATAGTATATCCTTTACATATTTTTATCGTATTTTACACTATTGTGGTTATCGCTACTACATAATTTTACTGGTATGCGAGGTTGGCTTGTTGGATATCTCTCTCGTCCCCACCCCCACATTATTTTATAGAAAAAAGAAAATAGGATAGATTAGAGATTCTATGCCTTAGAAAATGAGTTTGCAAGTGTCGAGCGGGAGGGTATCCAACGAATACTTTGTGCGCATGATGAAATCCTACAAAGTAAAACTAAGGCAAAGCCTTAGTTTTACAGGAAGTTTTACTTTGTCCTTGCGGCTTTGCCATTTATTAGGGGTAATTGCGGGTAATCTTACGACCCCTTTTTACAAGTGTGGATTAGCACCCCGTGCGAATGCGGTGCGATTCGCACAATAGCAAAGGCATAATGGATTCTATCCAAAAACAGCTTGTCCTATTCTTCCTCTTCTTGTGGTAGATTGGGTTCATTCAATAAGGAATCTAACTCTTTTTCCTCTAAAGCTGGCTGTTGTGTATCTATTTTTTGAGAATCTTGTTCAGGTTCCATAGGTGTATCGGGTATATTTATACTTCGTTCTTTTTCCGGTACGGGTAGGGATTCTACGCCTGATTCGAGCGCATTTGAAAGATTACCTAAAAAATTATCCACAGGCTTTAAGATTCTCCCTACCATTTCAAATGGGCTAAATAAAATATCCTCTGCCACACTCACTTCGCTCTTAGGGTTATCTAATGTGCCCTTCATTACAATCCCTGTGGCAAATTTCCCATCATCTCCCAAAATCACATAATCAAAAAGTGGAATCTTATCAATAATATCTGCTAGTCTTTTGAGTGTAGAAGCCTTAAGTACTACATCTAATTCTTTTGTATTAAGCTTTACCAATCCACCGCCCTCTACGTCAATAGAGCTACCTACTAAATCGATATTCTCAAGCACCAAAAATTCATTATTAATCATAAAATCTATTGTGCCTTTTTTGATTTCATAGCCATTAGCACCAAGTCCGGGCTTTCTAAAAGTAAGCAATGCTGGAATAGTATCAATGAGCGCTAAGATATTTTGCACAATAGATAAATCGTTATATGTTGTATTCTGCACACTAATTTGCCCTTTTAATGCTCCATCATTATAAACACCCTTAAAGTTAAAAAGCCCTCCGCTAAAAATATCTCTCTGCCATACTTGATTAAGAAATTTATCGCTAAAGTTACTTAGTCGTAAATTAGCCTGAGAATATGCCATATCGACATTTGCCACACCATTACCATAGGTAATATCCGCACGTATCACACCATCGCGTATAGCTATAGATGCGAAGTCTGATGGAATCATATAATCTTGTAAATAAAAGTCCATATTAGCTGCTTCGACATAGGTAATATGAGGGGAGATATTATTTTTCTGCTCATAAGATTGCTTAGCCCTTAAAAATGCTTCTTGCTCCTGTCTTTGCTCTGGCGTGAGCGATTCTTTTACTTCATTTTCTTGATTGATTTGAGCAAGGAGAGGGACAGAGCTTGAAAACACCTCATCGATACGTAAGTTATAGCCATCTAATATGAGTTTGACAATATTGCCCTCTTTAATAAAACGAAATTTTTTATCCTGTGAGCCAATAAATATGCCCTTTGGGTTAATCACGCCTTCAAGTACATAATGGCTTAGTTTTTTTCCTGTTTTATCATAAAGGGGATATTTTAGATCCTCTACCTCTCCATTTATGGCAAATGTTTCAAAATCTTTGGTTTGTATTTTTATATAGCCCTTAGGGATTTCAAAAAAGCGTAACATAGGCGAATAACGATATATCTTAGCTATATCGCTTAATTCAAATATACTGCTATCGCCTATATTTATATTGAGTCCAAAATCAGGCAGAGTGATATTTTTATGTTCCCCACCAAGATTGCCTGTAAATGTAATTTTTTTAAGTTCATTGGCATCAATGTGTAAAATATCCTCACTCATACCTTTTTTAGAATCTTCATAAATAGCTTGAATAATCCGCTGTGTCAGTTCATCGCTTCCTTCGGGAATTTTAAGCGTCTCTATATTGTGGGTAAATGCAGTAGAATTAAGCGCAAACTTATCGATTAAAAAATTTCCATTTAATGTAGAATCTTGCAGATTCCATAACACATTCAATGTCCCCTGTATGCTTTTAGCATAATCAACTTTGGTATTGAGAATCTGTATATATCCTTGAGTGGCTTTATGTGCCAAGACAAGCTGTAAATTATGGAGTATAAGCCTTTGATTCCCTAGAACTAAAGTTGTATGTGGAGCACCAATATTGCCATTGAGCCATACATTTGTGCCTTTTTTGTTATTTTGCACATCGATATCAAGTTTAACATTTAGGGTAGAATCTACACTTCTTATAGGAAGCTTCACATCATATACTTCTAAAAGTTTGGCTAGCTCATCGCTAAGGGCTGCATTTTGTGAAGCAATAGAGATTTTAACCCCAAGCGGTTGTGTAAAGATATTGCTGATTGTAACGCTAGAATCCTCTAGGTTAGTATTTGCAAAAAATGGTTCTTTGGGTAAAAAATGCAAGTTCTCATCACGCATATATACGATTATACGTGTAGCTGTAATAGGCTGAAGATGAGGAGCAAGATATATTTTAGGAGATTCTATAGCTAAATCAAGCTCGAGTGTTTTTTGAAGTTTGGTAAAAAAATATTTATCAAATGTGCTTTGAAACCGCAAAGCGTGAAGTTTTAACACATCATAATGCACATTTTTAAAAAGCCAATCATTGAGTGTCTTATTTTTGAGCTTTGTGATAAAGGGCTTAATGCTTTCAAGATTATAAAGATGTGATGATGAAGCCTCCAAATCAATCTTATAAAAATCTGTAATGGCACGTATATAGAGAGTAGGCTGCTCTACATCATTAGTGTGTTCTTTAGGCGAAATAGCTATATCCATCTCAAGAGTTTTTTTTACACCTTGATAAGAAAGGTTGCCTTGTATTTGTATGCCAAATCGAATAATTTCAAGCTGTGTAATATGCAATTGTGTTGCTTTACTATCGTTTTCAACTGCAAATTTTGCTAGAACCTTTGGCGTGTTAATGCTATATTCCACCCCGTCATAATGCACACTGCGTTTATGATTATCATTTAAAACAATATTTTCTATATCAATTTGTTCAAAGTATGAAAGCACAAATAAAAATCGCTTAATCCAAGTAAGCACCTCATCAGCATTTATATCATCTTCTTCATCTTCCTCTTCTAATGCCTGAGAGGCTTGCAATGCTGAGAGATTGATTTCATTAATACTCAAAATCAGCTTGTTATTTAATCTAAGATACAATCCATCAATCTGAATCTTTCCAAGCGTGAGTGAAGGACTATAGACACCATTGGAGAGAATCTTATATCCCATTACAGAGAGTGTAAGTACAATGCCCAAAAAAACAAAAATACTTGCAATATTTTTAGATTTTATTTTTATCATTGCTATAACCGTTTTATTTTATTTGCTTCAACCCGTGCAAACTGAACGAATACTAAATCTGCCTAAAGGCTCACTGAATAAGATTATAGCATACTTAAATGACAATGGAGGGCATTTCAATAAGCTCGATACGCTTTTTATCCATTTTTTAGGACAGCCTCAAAGTGGATTCGTTGATATGAAAAATGAGATATTGCCTAAGGGTGCTTTTTTTAAGGCTCTTGTTAGCTCAAAGGCTGCGACAAAGGAAGTTACTTTGATTCCGGGTGAGACGATGTATTTTTTTATCCGCGTTTTAGCACAGACTTTTAATCTCTCCATTGGTGAGCTACAAACAGCCTACGACAAGTATTTTCCATATCCTGATGGCGTGATTTTCCCCGATACCTATCAGCTGCCTATCGGTATGAATGAAGATGAGATGATGCTCACTCTTTATGAAACTTCTATAAAAAAACACGAGCAGAATGCCATTAAACTCCTTGGAGCATATAATCAAAAAGAATGGTTTCAAAAAGTGGCAATCGCTTCTGTGGTACAAAAAGAAGCAGCAAATAATGAAGAAATGCCCCTTGTAGCTGCCGTAGTCTTTAATCGTTTGAAAAAAAATATGCCCTTACAGATGGATGGCTCTCTTAATTACGGGCAGTATTCACATAGTAAAGTAACACCCGAGCGAATCCGCAATGATACAAGCCCTTATAATACTTATAAATACAAAGGTGTGCCACCCTATCCTGCAGGAAGTGTCAGCTTACAGGCTATTGAGGCAGTTTTTAACCCCGCGCAAGTAGATTATCTCTATTTTGTGCGAGATAGAAACACAGGCACACATAAATTTAGTAAAACTTATGAAGAACATCGAAGCCATTTTTAATTTTTAATTTGCTTTTAAGTTAAATTGTTTCATAGTTAGCAAGTTAAAATTTTTGTTTAACTTTTATGTTTCTATAATAAAACAAAACAAATTTTTGTCTTTTAGGGAAAGAAGGAATAGATGTTCAATAAGGTTGGTATTGTAGGTGGTTCTGGCAATGTCGGCTCTCATATCGCGTTTTTAGGTGCAATGCGACAAGTTGCAAAAACATTCCTTCTTTTTAGTATTGATTCTCTTCATTGTAAGGGCGTTGGACTTGATATATCTCAAGCTGCAGCGATGTTTGATATTCCTGTGTGTGTTAAGGGTTGCGAATCTTATGAAGAGCTTGCAGATTGTGAAGTTGTTATTATCAGTGCGGGATTCCCACGCACACCAGATATGAGTCGTGATGATTTGTTGCTTAAAAATGCTCACATTATGCAAGAGATTGCCCAAAATATCGCTAGAGTAGCACCATCTGCAATGCTTATTGTTGTATCCAATCCACTTGATGTAATGTGTCTTGTGGCAAAGCAATGGAGCGGATTTGATAAAAGCCGTGTTTTTGGTATGGCAGGACTACTTGATGGGGCTAGACTTGCTTATGAGAGCAAAGCGATTCTTGATGACTTCAATAAACATATTGAATCTTTTGTGATAGGCGCACATAATGATGAGATGTTGCCGCTGTTGCGACACTCTATGTGTGATGGCAAAAGTCTTGATGAAATACTCACTCCGGCTATGCGCGAATCTGTATTAAAGGAAACAAAACAGGGTGGTGCGAAAATTGTCAGTTGCTACCAAAAAGGAAGTGCCTATTTTGCTCCTGCTAGTGGGGTGGTGAAAATACTTGAGCATCTTGCTACATCTAATGATGATACACTCGTATGTAGCGTATATACAGAGGGAGAATATGGTATAAAAGATATTTATATCGGGCTTCCGATCAAACTTGGCAAAAAAGGAGTAAAGCATATTGTAGAATTATCACTTAATAAGCAAGAGCAGGAAATGTTAAGTATTTCCGCACAGGGTGTTAAAAAACAAGTTGAGATTCTTAAAAATAACGGATTGTTAAAAGAGGGAATCTAAGATACGCGTTAATCTTAAACAAAAGAAAGGAAGGGAAAATGGGAATTAAAAAAGCACCGCAAAATGTGCCGGTATGGATTGATGAGACACGTTGTAAGGCGTGTGATGTATGTGTATCGCTTTGCCCAAGCGGAGTGTTAGGTATGAGAAAGGACGAACACAAAATTTTAGGCAAGATAATCTCCGTAGCATATCCAGAAAGTTGTATTGGCTGTAGGGAATGTGAGCTACATTGCCCAGATTTTGCTATTTTTGTCGCTGACAAGACAGAATTTACATTTGCTAAAGTCAGCAAAGAAGCGCAAGAGAGAGCGGCAAAAATCAAAGAAAATAAATTTATGGCAATATAATATAAGGAGAGAATATGCGTGAGTTAATTACAGGAGGAAATGAGCTTGTCGCACTCGCTGCGATAGAATCTGGTTGTCGGTTTTTTGGCGGGTATCCTATTACGCCATCAAGTGAAATCGCTCACGAAATGAGCGTGGAGTTGCCAAAAATCGGGGGGAAATTCATTCAAATGGAAGATGAAATCAGCGGTATTGCTGTGGCTTTAGGCGCCTCAATGACTGGTGTAAAGGCTATGACAGCCACATCTGGACCGGGCATTTCACTCAAATCTGAGCAAATTGGTTATGGCTTTATGGCGGAGATTCCGCTTGTTGTTGTTGATGTAATGCGTGGAGGACCCTCTACGGGATTACCCACACGTGTATCACAAGGTGATATAAATCAGGCTAAATCGCCAAGCCACGGAGATTTCTGCTCTGTTGCTATTGCTGTTGGGAATCTCCAAGAAGCCTATACGCAAACTATCCGCGCTTTTAATTTAGCCGAAAAATATATGACCCCTATATTTTTGCTCCTTGATGAGACTATCGGGCATATGCATGGTAAAACGCTTATTCCGGATTTTAAGGACATTGAGCCAACTATCTATAATCGCAGAGTATTCACAGGCGACCCTAAGGATTATCAGCCCTATGCAGTACCCCAAGATGAAGCTGCTATTCTTAATCCATTTTTTAAAGGCTACAAATACCATATTACAGGGCTTCATCACGGCGGAAGTGGATTCCCCACTGAAGATGAAAAACTCTCTCAAAACCTCATCGATCGACTCTTTAACAAAATAGAATCTCATATAGATGATATTGTTGAATATGAGGAATTTCAGCTTGATGATGCAGAGATTGTGATTATCGCTTATGGTTCTGTTTCTCTCTCTGTCAAAGAGGCTATTGCCAACTTGCGTAAAAATGGCATTAAAGTAGGGCTATTCCGCCCCATTACGCTTTGGCCTAGCCCTGCTAAGCAGCTTAAAGCACTGGGTGAGAAGTTCAAAAAGATTCTTGTTATTGAGCTAAACAAAGGGCAGTATAAGCAAGAGATTGAGCGTATTATGCAAAGAGATGTTACTTTCTTGGGCAAGGCAAATGGGCGCAGTATCTCACCCACAGAGATTATCACAAAAATCAAGGAGATGTAAGATGGCTTTTAATTACGAAGAATATTTGCGAATGGATAAAATGCCTACACTTTGGTGTTGGGGCTGTGGAGATGGCGTGATTCTTAAAAGTGTTATACGTGCCATTGACGCGCTTGGGTGGAATATGAATGATGTATGTATCGTAAGCGGTATTGGCTGCTCTGGGCGGTTTAGTTCGTATGTGAATTGTAATACCGTGCATACTACACACGGGAGGACAATGGCGTATGCCACAGGCATTAAACTTGCTAATCCTGATAAAAAGGTGATTGTCATCTCTGGTGATGGGGATTCTATGGCAATTGGGGGTAATCACACCATTCACGCTTGCAGACGCAATATGGATTTGAATCTTGTGATGATTAACAACTTTATTTATGGGCTTACTAATTCTCAAACTTCCCCTACTACACCAAAGGATTTTTGGACAGTTACGGCTCAATATGGCAATATTGACCCTAACTTTGACCCTTGCGAGGTGGCAAGCGCAGCAGGAGCGAGTTTTGTCGCAAGAGAGAGTGTGCTTAATCCTAAGAAGCTTGAAAAGGTGCTTATGGAGGGATTCACACATAAGGGCTTTAGCTTCTTTGATATTCATAGCAACTGCCACATTAACCTAGGGCGAAAAAACAAAATGGGAGAAGCGACTTCAATGCTCAAATGGATAGAATCTCGCATTGTTTCTAAAAATAAATTTGACACACTCCCGCCCGAAGAGCGCGTGGGTAAATTTCCCACAGGTGTGCTAAAACACGAAACAGACAGAATAGAATACACACAAGCCTATGATGGCGTGATTGCAAAAGCTCAAGCTAAAGCCAAAGGAGGAAGCACAAAATGATGCATCAATTACGATTTACAGGAGTAGGAG
Organism: uncultured Helicobacter sp.; assembly: GCF_910577135.1. Lineage (GTDB taxonomy): Bacteria > Campylobacterota > Campylobacteria > Campylobacterales > Helicobacteraceae > Helicobacter_C > Helicobacter_C mastomyrinus. Next base: position 98,990 of record NZ_CAJTLL010000002.1, on the reverse strand, counting down.
GGCAAGGTGTTCTCCTAGCGGGTGAGATTCTCGCTGAAGCCCAGATTAAAGACAAGGGCTATGGTGTTAAAGCAGCTACTTACACAAGCCAAGTGCGTGGAGGACCCACAAAGGTGGATATTTTGCTAAGTGATGAGGAGATTCTCTATCCTTATGCCAATGAAGGGGAAATTGAATTTATGCTTTCCACCGCTCAAGTGAGCTATGATTCCTTTAAGAGTGGCGTGAAAGAGGGTGGTGTGATTGTTGTAGAACCAAATCTCGTGCGCCCTAGTGAAGAGGACAAAAAGAAGTTTAAGATTTATGAAATCCCCATTATCACCATTGCCAAAGAAGAAGTAGGTAATGTCGTAACCCAATCTGTCGTAGCCCTTGCTATTACTACGGCTTTCACTCAATGCGTAGATAGGGATTTAGTCTTTGAGACGATGATAGAAAAAGTCCCTGCTAAAGTGCAGGAGGCAAACAAAAAGGCTTTTGAACTAGGTGAAAAATACGCCAAAGAAGCTCTAAACGCTTAAGGTTATTATTGCCCCATATACTCATTGCCCTTTATAGGGTATCCTTTATTAAAGGAATCTACGGGGATTTGCTATGCTTGTAAGTGGATTTAAAGATTAACCAAAACTTAAAGGGATTATTTATATTATCATAGCATTGCTTTGTGTGGCTGTGCTTAAACTTTCTGTGTGAGGAACATATATGCAGGATATACCTCAATTTGCGCAAATGCAAAATGCCATTTTCCCCTTTGTAGGCTCACTTGTATTCATCGTGCTTCATATCTACATTTATAAAGCATTACTTAAATCGCTTTCTATTAAGCCCTTTGCACGTTTGGTATGGAAAGTCTTTACTTGTTTGAATACCCTTTACTGCATTGCCTATCTCTTTTTACGCGATAGCGCCAATGTGCCACAGGCCATTTACTTCCTGCTTTCACTTTGTTTAGGCATTACCTTTTTATTTGCGATGGCTGCCTTTTTATATCAATGCTGCTCTCTTATCATTATGACCCTACGCACAAAATCCGCACGTTCTCGCTGGAGGCATAGGGCAAAGGTTGGTATTTTTATTTTAAGCCTCATTATGCTTGTTTTTGGCACTTATAATGGTACAAGAAAGCCTGATATTGTCCATAAAGTCATACAAATTGAAGGGCTTAGCACGAGCTTTAAAATAGCTGTGCTAAGCGATGTGCATATCGGTGGGTTAATGGAGGAGAGTAAAGTTAAGCAAATTGTAGAGATGACAAACGCACTTGAAGCGGATATGATTTTCCTCACAGGCGATATTGTAGATGCACCGCTTAAAAATGTGGAAAAAGCCGTAGATGAGTTAGCCAATCTCAAGGCAAATGACGGGATTTTCTATGTATTGGGGAATCACGAATATTTTCACGATGTAGAAAATATCCTTGCTAAGCTTAAATCCTTAGGATTCCATATACTTATCAATCAAAGCTACACATTTGATAATACGTTCAATATTGCAGGGATAGCTGACTTCATGGGGTGGCGTGGTAATGTGGAATATTTAAAACCCAATATTGAAGCCACATTTGCAGATATTGACCCTAGCCTTCCCACCATACTGCTTTCACATCAACCAAAGGTGATTAGCTATCTTAAAGCCCCTTATGATAATGTGGATTTAGTAGTGAGCGGACATACGCACGGAGGGCAAATCTTCCCCTTCTCTCTTGCTATGCTTTTGCAGCAGCCTTTTATCTCTGGCTTACACACGTTAGAGAATCTCCACCAAACAAAAGTGTATGTCTCGCAAGGCACAGGATTCTGGGGACCCCCTATGCGTATAGGCAGTGAGCGTGAGATTACATTACTTGAATTGCAACCCCCTCATTAAAATTCTATTCTACTATGCCTTTGCTACTGTGAGATTAAATCCCTTTTGCGGGTGTGGATAAACGCTTACGGGTGTATGGGATTGAATGGCGTGAAGCGTGGATTCATTCCACGCGAACAAGACTACGCAGCGATTTACATCGAAACAGCGTAGAAATAATAAATCCCTCACCTCATTGCAAAATCTGCACTTCACATTCAAGTATAATGCCGCTTGATTCAAATACGCGCCTCTTAGCAAGGGCGATAAGGGCTAGGGCGTCATCAAAAGTCGCCTTGCCTTTGTTGATAAGGAAATTTGCGTGCTTATCGCTAAAGGCAGCATCGCCAATAGCATACCCCTTTAAGCCTACAGATTCTAAAAGTCTGCCAGCATAATCACCTTTAGGATTCTTAAAGCAGCTGCCACAGCTTGGCTCTTTAGGGTGGTGTTTGCGCAGGGCATTGCATTGCGCTAGAAGTGTGTGATTAAACCCTTCAATCTTATGGAATCTTGCAGCGAGGATAACGCCCTCTATGCCGCTATTACGATACATCATAGGAAAATGCGAGGTTTTATGCCACGTGCCATTGACATTAATCTCCATAAGATTTTGGGCGATTTCATAGGCTTTCATTCCTGCATTCATTTTGATAAGCCCTCCTAAACTACCCGGTAAGGCTTGGAGAAACTCTACTCCCATGAGATTATGAGATTTAAAATAGCGGAAAATACCATTTGAGCTATATGCACCGCCTACTTCGATATATGTCTCTTCCTCTGTGAGATAGGAGAAATTTTCATCAAGCATAGCAAGATTTGCTGCGTGAGGGGAGATGAGGAGATTGTTTGCTTTACCAATAAGTAGCATATTATGAGAAAATGCATAAAGTGCATCTTGGGGAGTTTGTATGAGATGGACTTCAAGGGGTGAGCCAATCCTTAGGCTTGAGTAGGTAGCAAAATTGATAACTCTAGTGTGCATAAACTAAAAATTAATGCTAGAAATCATTGTAAAAAGCATACGAGTATAATCTGTAATCATATTTACCATCCACGGCATTGCAAATATAATTACAGCGACAACAGCAAGGATTTTTGGCACAAAGGTGAGTGTCATTTCATTAATTTGTGTGGTAGCTTGAAAAATACTCACAAGTAGCCCCACGATGAGCCCTGCTAAAAGCATTGGAAGCGAAAGAATAAGAGTGAGTTTATAAGTTTGAACTGCAAGTGCCATAAGTTGTGCTTCCATATCGAATCCTCATAAATAAATTAGCATTTGGCAGGAAGGCGAGAGAATCGAACTCCCCAAAGACTAGACACCTAGCCTTTCAATGGGTTTGAAGCCCAAGATATTCACCAGAAATATTTGCCCTCCCTATATTAGAATCTAGCTATTGCTAGATTCTAAATGGCATTAATGACCGCAGCCACAGCCTCCGCCATTATGTTCGCCGTGTGCATGTCCACCTCCACCACAGCAGCCTCCTCCCCCGTGGCCACCTCCGCTACCGCAGCCACAGCCTCCGCCAGCTCCGCCTTGCAATATCTCCATTTCTGTGGCTTCACGCACATCAAGAATCTTCACATCAAATTGCAATGTTTTCCCTGCAAGAGGATGATTGTAATCAATAATTACTACTTTATCATTAAAGTCTTTTACGCTTACTTGCACGGTTTGCCCATCTTCGCCTTGTCCAAAAAGCGTCATACCTGCTTTTAGCTCAATGCCTTCAAATTGCTCTTTTGGCACTTCTTGCACAAAATCGCTTTGGTATTCACCATAAGCATCTTTAGGCTCAATAGTAGCCTTGATATTATCACCTATTTTTGCACCCATAAGAGCATTTTCAAGTCCGCTAATTACTTGCCCTGAACCAATAAGAAATTCAAGGGGTGAACCACCTTTATTGGAATCAAGCAGAGTATTATCGGCGTGATTTAACACTTCATATTCGATACTTACCATTTTATTTTGTGTAATCATTTCTTTTCCTTGTTTTGATTTTTAAGTTTTTCAGCTTCTTGTGCCTCTTTACTTGTGGAGTAATGGTTTATCAAAGAATCTAAAAACTTATTATAGTTTTTTGTATCTTTGATAGCGTTGAAAGATTGAGCCGTATGAAGTAAAAGTGTAGGCATATAAGAAGATTTGTCATCAAGCAACACACTTTCCTTGTAGTGTTTGATGGCGGTATTATAGGCTTTATTTGCAAAAGAAATTTCACCTAAATAAAAGTAGCTTTCTGCTTTTTTGTGATTAATTTGGATAAGCCATTCAAAACGTATCCTAGCAGCCTCATGTTCAGCTTTTTTAAATAGAGTCTGTGCTTGAGTAAAAATTTCTGCTTTTTTTGTTTTATCTTTAGTGAAGCTAGGTGTTGTAGTGGCAGGTTTAGTAGGAGTGTTTTTCGCTGCAGGAGGCTGATTTTGTGTAGACGTATTGCTTAGTTGCTTTAGTTCTTTAAGAATAGTTTGATTAAGTGCTGTGAGACTCTCATTGACCTCTTTGAGATGAGTTTTGAGTGTTTGAATCTCGCGCGTATTGGTGTCAATTTGTGATTTGAGCTGTCCTAAAAGTTCAATTTGTGCTTTTAAGGATTCAATATCTTTTGTGGTTTGGGTTATTTGAATGACTTGTTGCTGTAGCTTTGCACTTTGGGATTCATAAAGACTAGAAATACCCTCTTGAGTTTGACTAACACTATCAACTTTTTGCTGAAGCCGGGAGAGAAGATTCTGTAAGGTTTTGATATCGTTTTTTGTAGCACCGCTCTGCTTTTCAAAAGCAGAGGGTTCATTTGCACTAAGGGATAAGGCAATAAAAGGCAGAATGATATAACGCTTTATCAATCCGTGCCTCCCCTAGCATTATTTAGAAAGTTTAAATTCAACGCGTCTATTTTCTTGATTACATTGCGGAGTATCAACTGTGCAAGTAGGCTTACTTTCACCATAACTTACGGTTTTAATTTGAGAAGCATTTACGCCACGCGCAGTAAGTGCGTTTTTGACAGCATTTGCTCTTTTTGTGCCAAGTGCGTAGTTATATGCATCTGAACCATAAGAGTCAGTGTGCCCTTCAAGTACTACTTTTGCGCCTGTGTTTTTAAGTGCAGTAGCGCTATTTGTAACGCGTTCTTCCATATCTGCACGAATATCATATTTATCAAAATCAAACAATACTTTTGCATAACCTTCAGCAGTTCCAGCGGCTAAATCTACAAAGTTATCTGAGCCACTACTAGCAGATGTTCCGCTTCCTGTATCAGCTGCTTCTGGCTCTGAACAACCAACCGAAATAAGAGCAGCCAAAACGCCTATTGCAAGATATTTTTTCATCTTAACTCCTTAAAAAATGATATGAAAATTATTTTAAGCTACAAAAGTAAATATATAGCTTTTACCAATCGAAAGCTTGGATTTTCATTTTGCTAAGAGGAAAAAAGTAGTTTGTGTTGTAATCCACGCGAATAATCCCTAGTGCACTTTGAGCTTTGTAGTGCTTTAAATACATAATGCTCCCCCCATCACTCGAATATTTGGGCATTTGATTTTTTCCACTTGCTGTGAGGCGGCGGATATAGTTTGAACCCGGAGCAAGTGAAATAAGATAGAGATTAAAAGTATTGCTACCAAACTCATTATTTGTTTCTCGGCTTGTATAGACGGCATAATGACCATTGGAACTAACAGCGCTATTATTACGTCCGTGCAGAACAACCTGCTCTATTCCTCCTCCATCAAGACGCATTACAAAGATGTTAGGATAACCAAGTCTATCGGAGACAAAAATGATTTCCTTTTCATTATTGATAAATTTACCATCAACGTCAATACCCGAATAGTTTGTTAGACGGCGTAAATTTTTGGTTTTGGTATTATAGAGATACAAATCCGAAAGCCCATTGGGCGAGAGACTAAGGATAAGATTCTCTCCATTTTTGCTCACATCAGATACCATAGCTACGCCCTCGCTCCCTACAAGTTGCTCAATATGTCCGGTAGCGAGATCATGCTTTACAATAGTGGGCACTTCAAGATATTTGGTATAATAGATGCTCTCTTGCTTAGAATCTGTCCATTTGGGGAAAATATTTAAGCCATCTTTGACAATTATTTTTTGATAGGTGAGTGTATAATCAGCGATGAGAATTTCACTGCTACCTGGAGTGTTGTATTGAGAAAGCACTACAAGACGTTGCATCCACTGGATGCTTGGTGCTTGAATATAACTGTTTGCGTCAATCGCCATAGAATGAGCAATGAAAGGAAAACGTTTGAGTTCATTTTCTCTATAATCTTTGGTATATGCGAGTTTTGAAGTGTTGATATCATAAAGAAAAAGAGTAGCTGTTAGGTTATTGGAAGATTTGCTTACCTTAAATTGTGCAAGCAAATCAACTTTTTGTTCGGCATATTCTTTGTAATTAATATCTGCAGGCTTTTTTACACCCCCATCTTGAACTTGAAAATGTCCGCTTACTTTTAAATCTGCAACAAGCATTTTAAGAATCTTTGCGCCAAAATCGGCATTATCAGTATCTAGTCTTTCAACGATAATGTAGGGAATTTTGTTTGTGTTTTTCACAATCTCTAAGGTTGCATCAATAGCAAGGCACTTGAAGCTTAACAATAAAAACAAAACGATAATTCTCATAGGACTCCTTTTATGCAAATCTAATTTTTAAAAGTTGTGGCAATTTCCTTTTTGCCCTTTGGGTGGGGAGGAAAGTGTAAATGTGTGCATTCCTCAAGCATACTTTTAAGTGAATCGTCAAAAACTGCATTGCCAGAGTATTTTACAATTTTATAACTAAAATTGCCATTGTCTGCAATGCTAATATGCACTAAGGCTTGCAATTTTTCTTCGACATAAAATGTTTTTTGCCATTGTTGCAGCATTATTTTTTCAATTTGTGCATACCATTCATCATATTCCCCATCGTTTTGCGCGCTATTGGTGCTTATGGTCAGATTACTTAGGGCGTTAAGCTTATTTTGTAGTGTTTCTGCGCTTGATTGTAATTCTTTGATTTTTTCAACTTTAGCATTTTGTTCTATTTTTTCTCTATTATCCCCTATGGGCGCATTTTGCGAGGGCACATTACTATCGATTTTATCAAACATATCCTTAATGCCTGAACCAGCTAGAGGATTGTTAAGGGTTGGTGTTTTACTTTCACTTGGTGTGGGTTTATCATCAATGATAGCTTCGATACTAATAGCATTAAGTGAAATGGCAGATTCTCTAAGAGAAGAATAATGTGTGGGATTAGAATAAAAGAAAGTAAAAATAAGCGAAACAAGGATAAGAAAATATATACAAAAAGAAATAATACCGCTAGTGATAAATAAGAGAGTATTATTCATTGTTAGCTACTAGTAATAAGAGATACTTTAAGAAACCCAGCTTCTTTGGCAGTTTTGAGAATATAGATTATATCTTCATATTTGAGATTCTTATCGGCACGGATAAAAACATTTGTATCCTTATCAAAACTTTTACTAAAAAGTATAAAACTATCTGCAAAATTTTTAAACTCATATACTTTGTCGCGTATGTGGATTTTTCTATTTGCGCTTATGCGAATTTCAAGCATAGAATCTTTAGCTATCTTTTTTGTTTTTGAGCCTTTGGGAAGCGTGATGTCTTCTTGATAGGTAATAGTGGGTGTGCTCACCATAAGAATAGCTAAAAGCACAAGCATAATATCCACAAGGGGTGTAATATTAAGCTCTGGCTTTTCTTCCCAATCAAAATCATCGTGCATAATAGCCTACTTGTGAGAGAGCATAAGGTCAATTTGCATTTGAATGCAGGTGATAATGTGATAAGACTTGCGTTTAAGAAGTAGGGCAAATGAATAAGCTGGAATGGCTACAAGAATCCCTGCAGCAGTAGCTACTAAGGCTTTAGAAATCACAGGAGCTATCACATCAAAGGAAACATTCCCTCCGCCAAGCACACTAAATGTTTCTAGAATCTCCACGACCGTGCCAAATAAACCTATAAATGGGGCAGTAGAGGCAATAACATTTAAGAATACAAGAGAAGAAGTTGCTTTTTGCGTTGCCTTAAGTTTCCATATTTGCAAAATTTCTCGCGTAATACGCCCATCATTTGCTTCAAGTAAAGCGTTGATAAATGTATTTTTTGGCACAAGAATACTTTTAGCTAAAAGCATATCAAGATGATATTTTTCTGCTGAAAGCCAATCATTAAGACTAAAAGTTTTGTAGATGTAAATCCAAAGTGTAGCAAGAAAGTAAAGCGAAAGCCACGCAAGCACAATAATTGTTGTTATTGTGCTTTCTTCAAAGAAAGTTTTGATCGTATCCATATTGTTAGATTCTATTTTTAGCTATATTTTCAATACGTGAAACGACGATACTAACTAGTGTGCGGTCATTTGAGGCTTTTTCTAGAAGCATTTTTGTTTCATCAATAGCTGAAGCAATTTCAGTTTCTGTATTACCAGCAATGGCTACTGCACCATCAGCAATGATTTTTACATCAGTGCCTGCTTCCTTGGTAGAGATTTGTGCGTGTCCCCAATCAATTGCTATAAGCCCCTTATCGCCATCCATACTTTCGAATTCTATAACTCCAACCTTGAGCAAAGAGAGAAGATTGCAGTGTCCGGGATAAACGCCAAATTCTCCCTCGCTACCGGGTATGATGACATACTTGACTTCATCATTATAGATACTCCCATAGGGAGTTACAATGTTTAATGTGAGATGTTCCATTTCTATTTTATCCCCTATGCACTTTTGAGTTTTTGAGCCTTTTCCAAGACTTCTTGAATATTACCTACCATATAAAACGCATTTTCAGGAATATCATCATATTTACCCTCTAAAATACCCTTAAAGCCTTCTAATGTCTCTTCAAGCGTTACGTATTTACCTGGACTACCTGTGAAGATTTCTGCCACAAAGAATGGTTGAGAGAGGAATTTTTCAATCTTTCTTGCTCTATCCACGATTTGCTTATCTTCTTCAGAGAGTTCGTCCATTCCCAAAATAGCGATAATATCCTGTAAGTCTTTATATTTTTGTAGCACTTGCTGAATGCCTGTAGCAATTTTATAATGCTCCTCTCCTACCACTTGAGGGTCAAGGATTCTAGAAGTAGAATCAAGGGGATCCACAGCAGGATAAATACCCTTTTCGGATATTTTTCTATTTAGCACCGTTGTTGCATCAAGATGTGAAAACACAGATGCAGGAGCTGGGTCAGTCAAGTCATCGGCTGGGACATACACAGCTTGAACTGATGTGATTGAGCCTTTTTTAGTAGAGGTAATACGCTCTTGTAATTTACCCATTTCCCCTGCAAGTGTAGGCTGATAGCCCACCGCTGATGGAATCCGCCCAAGGAGTGCTGACATTTCGGAACCAGACTGGGCATAGCGGAAAATATTATCAATAAACATAAGCACATCAAGTCCTTTTTCATCTCGGAAATATTCTGCCATTGTCAAACCTGTGAAAGCAATGCGGTTTCTTGCACCCGGCGGCTCATTCATTTGTCCGTAGCAAAGTGCCACTTTGTCCAAAACGCCACCTTCTTTCATTTCGTTATAGAGGTCATTTCCCTCTCTTGTGCGCTCACCAACACCAGCAAACACAGAATAGCCACTATGCTTATAAGCCACATTATGAATAAGCTCCATAATAACGACAGTCTTACCCACACCAGCACCACCAAATAAGCCAACTTTACCGCCCTTAGAATAAGGTGCGAGCAAATCAACTACCTTAATGCCTGTTTCAAACATTTCTGTTCGTGTGCTTTGCTGCTCAAATGTCGGTGCTTCTCTGTGGATTCCCCATTTAAGATCGCTATTAAGAGGTTCACCACCATCAATAATATCGCCTGTAACATTAAAGATTCTACCTAGCACTGCTTCTCCCACAGGCACTTCTATCATTTTTCCACGAGCTTTCACTTCCTGTCCGCGTGTAAGCCCCTCTGTCATATCCATAGCAATTGTGCGGACACGATTATCCCCAAGGTGTGCGGCAACCTCTAAGACAAGCTTATGCTCTTTGCTTTCAATGTTGAAAACAACATCAATGGCTTCATTAATCATCGGTAGATAAGAGTCGAACTCGACATCTACCACGGGACCCATTACTTGTGTAATTTTACCTTGCATTTAATCTCCTTTGTAAGTTTATTTAATGGCTTCAACACCAGCATTAATTTCAACAAGTTCTGTTGTAATAGCTTCTTGCCGTGCTTTATTGAGTGAAATTGTGAGGCTTTTGACCAAATCTCCTGCATTATTTGTCGCAGCGTCCATAGCTTGGATTCTCGCACTATGTTCAGCTGCTAGTGAATCTACAAGAGCATAATACATATTGTATTGAATGTATTTTTTTGCAAGCTCATCAAGTATCACATCTTCCTCATCTTCTGGCTCAATGTTCAGTATAGAAGATTGGGTAATTTCTTGAGTGTTGATAGTCAAGGGCAAAATGGCATATGTTTCTAGCTCTTGAGAAATCATATTTTTAAAACCATTATGCACAATTATGACTTCGTCTGTTGCATCATTTAAAAAATCTTCAACTACGCCATTAATGAAAGATTCAGCCTTTTCAAAAGTAGGCATTGAGCTTAAACCTACGATTTTGTCAAGGACTTCAATATCATTGAAGGCAAAAAAAGAAATCCCTTTTTTACCAATACCTCTTAGTCGCACTTTGACACCTTGCTGCTTGTATGATTCCATAAGTCGCATAACCTCTTTAATAGTAGTGGTATTAAATCCGCCGCATAGACCTTTATCGGCTGTAATAAAAATAATATCAAGCTTTTTGATTTGACGATCTTTTGATTTTGCAAAATAGGGGCTATTGATACTATCAAGCCCACGTAATTGAATCCTTGCTATTATGTCGTTGAAAATTGCATCAAGCTGCTTCACATAAGCTTTAGAGCGTCTTGCTAATTCTTCAGCTTTTTTGAGTTTAGAGCTAGAGACAAGCTTCATTGCCTTAGTTGTCTTTTGCGTATTTTTAACGCTTGTGATTTGTTTCCTTATATCTTTAAGGTTGCCTCCCATAACTTACTCCTTTATTATGCCCCGAAGTTTGCTTTAAATTCTTCAAGGGCCCTGCTTAATTCAACTTCAATATCTTTATCGAGTGCCTTTTTTGCGCTAATATCTTCAAGGATTTTAGGATACTTTGCCTCAAGGAATGGATATAGCTCTGTTTCGAATGCAACCACTCTGTTAGCAGGAATATTATCAAGGAATCCGTTAGCACCTGCATAAATAATAATCACTTGCTTTTCTATGGCAAGAGGAGAATAGGGAGGTTGTTTAAGAATCTCTACCATTCTTTGCCCTCTCTCAAGTTGTCTGCGACTTGCTTCATCAAGGTCAGAAGCAAATTGTGAAAATGCTTGAAGTTCTCTATATTGAGCTAAATCAAGGCGAAGTGTCCCTGCTACTTGTTTTGTAGCTTTAATTTGTGCTGCACCACCCACGCGCGAAACAGATAAGCCCACATTAATAGCAGGGCGGATACCAGAATTAAATAAGTCTGTTTCAAGGAAGATTTGTCCATCGGTAATGGAAATTACATTGGTTGGAATATAAGCAGCCACATCCCCTGCTTGTGTCTCAATAATAGGTAATGCAGTGAGAGATCCTGCTCCTAGTTCATCATTAAGTTTTGCAGCTCTTTCAAGTAAACGAGAGTGGAGATAGAACACATCACCGGGGAATGCTTCGCGTCCGGGTGGGCGTCTTAAGATAAGCGACATTTCTCGATATGCTACAGCGTGTTTACTCAAATCATCATAAATAATGAGTGCATGCCGCGCATTATCTCTAAAATATTCACCAATGGTTACACCTGTATAAGGTGCAAGAAACTGCATAGCAGCAGAGAATGATGCAGGAGCATTTACTACAACGGTATATTCCATAGCGCCGTGTTCTTCAAGTTTGCGTACAACTTGAGCAACCGTAGATTCTTTTTGTCCCACAGCGACATAAATACAAACAACATCTTGACCCTTTTGGTTGATAATAGTATCTATAGCAACTGTTGTTTTTCCTGTTTGCCTATCCCCGATGATAAGCTCTCTTTGCCCTCTGCCGATTGGCACGAGAGCATCAATAGCTTTTAGCCCTGTTTGAAGTGGCTGATGCACAGACTTACGTGCCATAATGCCAGGTGCTTTTTCTTCTACAAAGCGGTATTCGTTTGCTTCCACAGCTCCCTTGCCATCAAGCGGTTCTCCCAGCGTATTAATAACACGTCCAACTACCGCATCGCCTACAGGCACTTTCATTAGTTTTTTAAGACGTTTAACAGAAGTTCCCTCCTTGATAGTGCGTCCAGAGCCAAGCACCACAACACCCACACTACTTTCTTCAAGATTAAAAGCAATACCCGTATCGCCTGTATCAAACTCTACCATTTCATAATACATTACATTATTAAGTCCATAAACTTTTGCCACTCCATCGGCATAAGCAATGACCTTACCTGTTTCACTAATATCAATATTGATATTAAAACTTTCAATTCTCTCTTTGATAATCGAGCTAATCTCTTCTGCTTTAATTTTTGTTGCCACTGGTTCTCCTTTTAAATTAAATTAAAGTGCTTTGAGGATATGATGTTTCAAATTACTACTAAAACGTTCTTTGGAAAAAGATACTTCCATACCTAAATCCTCAACACTTAGTTTAATGCCTTCAACCCCACTTAATTTTTGCTTGATGCTTAACTTGACACCGAGCTTTTTGGCTAAAGCAATTTGAATCTTTTCTAGCGTTTTAGTATCAAGCTCCTCTTTACTTGTGAGTGTAGCCGCATATTCTTTTTTGCGTGCAAGTAAGCGTTTTTCAAGTTCATTGCTAATATATGGAATAAGTAAGATTCTATCCGCCTCTGCCAAAAGACGAAAGAAATTTTCGAGTTTTGTATCTATTTTGCCTATATTGTCTAGCAGAAGCTGCTCCTTTTGAGCTTTGCTTAGAAATGGCGAGACAATAATATCTGCATATTTTTTCTCTTTTAGCGCAAGAGAGAAACCTTTAAGAATATGGAGTGTTTCATCGAGATTTACATCTGAATCCATAAGCGCTTGTGTGTATTTTTTAGCGATAATATACAGCATTATGAAATCCTTTTTGTAATGATATTGATATATTCTTCTTTGTTGAGAGCAATATCATTACTTTTTATAAGCTCATCAAGTAGTTTATTTACACTTTCTTGTATGGCTTTTCTTTGTTCAAATTCAATATTTAATTCTAGAGCATATTTGAGTGTCTCTATATCTTTTTTGATTTGTTCATTATATTTTTGTTCAACCAAGTAAGCCTCTTGCTTAGCAGCGGTAATAATATCTTTAGCTTTTTCTTTACTCTCTTCTAAAGCCTTTAGAGCCGCTTCCTTTTCTTGCTTTGCTTTTTGGAGGTTGTCTTGGGCTTCTTGAAGACGAGCAGCAATAGCATTTTTTCTATTGATAAAAATCCCCTTAATGGGATCAAAAGCAAAATACCATAAAATTGCTATAAAGATCACAAAGTTAATCACACGTTCGACAAAATCGCTCTGTTCAATGCTCACAGAAGCAAGGAGAAAAGAAGGCAGAACTAAAAATATAATTGCACATAAAGTCTTTTTCATTATATCCCCCTAAATTTGCTTAAGCTTTGTATTTAATGCTGTTTTAAAAGCAGGAAGTTGTTCAAGTAGTTCTGCATAAAGCTGCGATTTTTGTTCTTCTAATTCTTTCTTATATTGCGCAAGCTTGCTTTCATGCTCGGCTTTTTTTGCATTAATTTTTTCTTCATAAGTAGCTTTTGCTTCTTTTGTCGCTGTTTCTAAAATATATGCTGCCTCTTTACGCGCTGTGCTAATGGTTTTTTGAATTTCTCCTTCAATTTGTTCAATGTCATGTCTATGCCCTTGAGTGCTTGAGATTTCACGTTCGATAAAGCTATCCCGATCATTCATAAAGATAAACATAGGCTTAAAAAGCCACTGATTTAGTAAATAGATTAGGACTATAAAAGTAATAAAAACGAGTAGCATAAGGTAGGGGTTGAGGGTGATACTCATTTGCTCTCCTTGATTTATATTCTATGAAAACCGCAAGTATTTTAACAAGTTAAAATATATTAAACCTTAAAGCACATATCATTTTGATATTTTTTTTATCAGGGCGGTAACTTCCGCATCATTCTCAAAGGAAAGTGTGATTTTTGATGTATTAATATGTGCTTGAATTCCTAATATTTTAAAACTATCCTGTAATGCTTGGAGAAGCTGGGTATTGATATTGCCTATATGTTCTTTTTTGATACGCTTTTTACCCTTATTTTTAATATTTTTAATAAGTATTTCGGTATCACGCACATTGAGTTTCTGCCCAATGATAGAATCCACTATAAGCTTTTGTTCTCCCTCATCGAGGGTAACAAGCATTTTAGCGTGTCCTTGCGAGATTTTGTCTTCAATAAGCATTTGCTGCACTTCCTCACTTAGTTGCAATAAGCGTAAGGTGTTTGTGATTTGCGTACGTGATTTGCCGATACGTTTAGAAAGCTCCTCGTGTGTAATGCCATATTCTTGAAGCAACTCTTGATAAGATAAGGCAAGCTCAATAGGGTTGAGCTCCTCACGTTGGATATTTTCGATAATAGCTAACTCACGCATACGTTTGAAATCTATTTCAGCGATAATTGCTTTAATATTGTTTAAACCAGCGAGTTTTGACGCCCTGAGTCTGCGTTCCCCAGCGATAAGAATATAATCTCCATCGCCATTATCATACACAACAACAGGTTGTAATAATCCGTGCTCTTTAATAGATTCCGAAAGTTCTTGTAGGGCTTGGAGATTGAAGGTTTTGCGCGGCTGATAGGGATTTGGCTTAATAATATCCACATCAAGCTCTAATACGAGTGATGAATTATCACTTAAGTTTTGCTCGTATGCTTCCGCCGTTTCGGAAAGTATCGCCCCCAGTCCCCTCCCCATCGCTAGCTTTTTTTTAGCCATTATTTTTATGCTCCTTGCAAGATTGCACGTGCAAGATTTTCATACGCTACACTTCCATTAGATCGGTTATCATAGAGCATAATAGGTTTGCCAAAACTTGGCGATTCTGCGAGTTTAACACTGCGAGGCACAATGATAAAGTCATCATCATATTTGAATAGTTCTTTGCTGAAATGCTCTTTTAACTCATCAAAAACTTGTCTTGAGAGATTGTGCTGCCCTGAATACATCGTAGGCAAAAAGCCGTGAATGCTAAGTTTTGGATTAATCGTATCTTTAATAAGCTTGACTGTATTAAGCAGCTGTGCCAATCCCTCAAGAGCGAAAAATTCACATTGTATAGGCACGATAACAGAATCTGCTGCTGCAAGTGCATTAACGGTAAGAGAACCAAGTGCAGGAGGAGAATCAATAATGATAAAATCATATTGCTCTTTTATCTCTTCGATTTTTTTACTTAAAAGCAATTCGCGTCCTTTTGCATTGTTTTTGTTATAAAACTCTTTTTCAATACCTGCCAAACCAATATTTGAGGGCGCAATGTCAAGATTGGGAATATCTGTTTTTAATATAATTTGAGAGAGTTTTTTTGAGCCTGTAAGCACGTGATAAATATCGGATTCTATCTTATTGCGGCGGATACCAAAGCTCGTAGTTGCGTTAGCTTGTGGATCATAATCAATCACAAGCACACGTTTGTTTGCAGAGGCTAAGAAAGCTGCGAGATTAACCGTTGTTGTCGTTTTACCCACACCGCCTTTTTGATTAGCTATAGTTATGATTTTGCACATCATCTCTCCTTATCGTAAACTATAAATTTTGTGTCCATTAATGCTTAAAGACCCGTCCTCATTGAGAATAGTATCTTTTAAACAAATCTTTTTCTCATCAAGATGAAAAAAGAAAGAGTTATTTTTGTGAAATTCTAACTTATAAATACTAAAAATCTGCTTCCATAATATAAATTTTTTAAA
This sequence comes from uncultured Helicobacter sp., assembly GCF_910577135.1. Lineage (GTDB taxonomy): Bacteria > Campylobacterota > Campylobacteria > Campylobacterales > Helicobacteraceae > Helicobacter_C > Helicobacter_C mastomyrinus. Next base: position 83,121 of record NZ_CAJTLL010000002.1, on the reverse strand, counting down.
GCTCTCAAAAAAACGCTCTAAAAAGCGCACAGGCTGTATATTTTGGCTTATGGGTTCTTCTAAAGTGGCATAATTGTGCTGATGTGGTGATTGCGGAGATTCTAAAGTAGGGTAGATATTAATCCCTATGCCACACACAAGGCAATCATTTACTTTTTGTGTGAGAATCCCCCCTATTTTATGCTGCCCTATATATAAATCATTAGGATATTTGAGCCATACCTGTGAGCCAAGCGAAGCGAGAAATTCCCGCATTATCACACCAAAAAAAATAGAGCTAGATTCTATCCTTAAGTCCTGTGGGAGATTTTTAAGGGGCAGGGCAAAAGAAAATAAAAGTGCATTTGACATACTCTCCCATTGATTACCTCTACTTCCTATGCCATCGCTTTGATGTGTAGCGTGAATGCAAAATGGTGCTGTGAGCGAATGAGTTTTAAGCGCCTCAATGGCATAAGTTTGCGTAGAGGGCAGTGTATCAAAATGGTATATATTTGTTTTTAGGGTGGTAATGAATGTCTCATCAAAACAAGGCTTTTGTTTTATTTCATCTAGCATAGCACATCACCTACTTTAAGATGTTTGCCACGTAGATAAAGCGGGGATTGAAGTTTATTTTTCCCCTCTTGTTGCACGCTCCCTATGCGCAAACTTCCACGTGCGCAACCTACTATAATATATGTAGATTCTATATGCAGTATTTCACCGACTTTGTGTGTTTGTGTAGATTCTTCAAGACTTATATCAAAGAATTTGAGTGTATAGCCATTTGCACTTTGTATGAAGATATGGGGCCATACGCAATATGCTAAATACGCACAATACACATCAAGCGCAGAATCAAGCTGCACGCAACCGCAAGATTTTTTAATCTTAGCGCAATAGCTTGAATCTGCGTCAATTTGCTTAAGCGGCTCAATGGATTGTAGATGTTTAAGGACATAGAGGGCGAGATTTGCCCCGTGAAATGCAAGTTGTTGTGAAAGCTCAATAATATTTTGTTGTGTATTTTCTACATAAGATATGCCTAGAATCTCCCCACTATCGAGCCTTTCATTCATATACATAGCACTTACACCAAAATAAGGCATTTGAGAGAGAATCATTTGTTGCAAAGGACTTGCCCCACGCCAAGAGGGCAGAATAGAAGCGTGGATATTAATGCAAGGCGCGATGTCTAAAAAATGCTGTGGGAGTATCTTCCCATACGCTACTACAAGGATTATATCAGGTTTTAAACTCTTAATATACTCACTAAAAGCATCATCAATATATGTAGGCTGCAGGATTTCCATACCCATAGGGGCAAAAATTGCTTTTGTATGCGGGGCTTTTAACTCTCCTTTGCGTCCAAAGGGCTTATCAGGCTGACAAATAAGCGCAAGTATTTTATGATGTTTGCTTATGAGCAGAAAAATATCTGTGGCAAATTCCGGTGTTCCCGCACATACAATTTTCACAAGATTCCCTCTATGTTTTGAATCTCTGCAGGGCAGAAAAGTGTCCCACAGCGATGATTATGATGTAAAAGAAAGTCTCTTAACACATCTAGTTTGCGCCCATTGCTTAAAAACATCATACCCTTGTGCCCAAGTAAAAAATCTGCGGCTAAAAGTTTTGTAACAATTCCCCCTGTGGCAAAACCCGCATGGGGTGAATGACTTTCCTGCAATGCCTCTTGCGGAATAGAATGCACAATAGGGATAATCTTTGCGTCTGTGTGCTGATGAGGATTCTTATCAAAATAGCCATCAATATCACTTAGGATGACAAGTAGTTTCGCCCCAAAATAATGCGCCACATACGCACCTAGTCTATCATTATCGCCAAAAATCATTTCATCTGTGGCAATCGTATCATTTTCATTGATAATAGGCAGGACATTATGTGCTAACAATGTATCAATCGTATTTTGCGCAAAGGCAGTATGTTTGCGAGAATCAAAATCCCGCCATACCAAAAGTAGCTGCGCCACATAGATGTTGTATTCCCTAAAAGCCTCGCGGTAAGATTCCATTAATAGCGGCTGCCCGATACTTGCAAGAGCTTGTTTGTTGTGCATAATGTTTTTATCAATTTGCAATGCTGTGTAGCCACTTGCCATCGCACCAGAGCTTACCAAAATCACATCAAAGCATTCTCTTAGTTCATAAATAATCTGCGCTAATGCTTTGATTTGGGCTTTGTCGATAATTTTGCCATTAGAGAGATTGGAACTCCCCACTTTAAGGACTATCCGTGTTTTTTGCATATCATACTCCTTAAGCAGAATCTATAAGGTATGCGTATGAAGATAGTGTTCATAAACGCTCCGTATACCCTCTTTAAGAGAGATTTTTGCCCTCCAGCCAAGCTGATGGAGCTTACTAGAATCTATTAGTTTTTGGTATGTGCCATCGGGCTTTGAGCTATCAAACACAAGCTGACCTTCAAATCCTACAATCTCCTTGATGAGATAAGCAAGCTCGATAATGCTAATATCTGTGCCATAGCCAATATTTATATGGGTATTGCGGATTTGCGATGTATGGGATGAGAGATGAGCACCAAAAGATACATTATTCATTACAAACACACAGGCTTCTGCCATATCCTGCACGTGGAGAAACTCTCTGCGAGGTTTGCCACTACCCCATATAGCTACACTCTTGCTACTAATATGATAAGAGCTAAGATAATCCTCCAATGCCTTGCCCTGTAAGCTCACATCATATTCTACCTGCTCTATTTGCCCAAGATAAAGAAGCTTAGCTAAGTGAATCTTACGCAGGAGTGCGGGAAGCACGTGTGAGGTTTCTAGGTCAAAATTATCATTATTGCCATATAGATTCGTAGGCATTACAGAGATGAAATCACAGCCATACTGCAGCGCAAAACTTTCACACATTTTTAATCCAGCAATTTTAGCGATTGCGTATGGCTCATTGGTGTATTCAAGCTCACTTGTGAGGAGGGCATCTTCTTTCATCGGTTGAGGTGCGTTTTTAGGATAGATACAAGAACTGCCTAGAAAAAGGAGCTTCTTGACACCATATTTATAAGCATTGAAAATAATGTTGTTTTGAATGGCAAGATTTTCATAGATAAAATCTGCACGATAAGTATTGTTTGCAGAGATACCTCCCACCTTTGCTGCACATAAAAAAACATATTCAGGGCGAGTTTTGCTAAAAAACTCCTCCACATCATAAGATGAGAGCAAATCACATTCTTTGCGTGTTTGTGTTAAGAGATGGGTATAGCCTTGAGATTGAAGCAAGTCATAAATGCTTGAGCCTACTAATCCTTTGTGTCCTGCAATATAGATTCTAGAATCCTTGTGCATAGTATGTCCTTGTCTTTATGTGAAATATGTATTATACTTAACTTATCTAAGTTTTTATTTCATTTGTATAACTTAACTCGTTTTTAAACGTGTAGATGGGTGTTTGATAAAACAAAAAAAAGAAAAACATAAAAAATCTACAATTTTAATAAAGCAATGTTTATAAAGAATCTCGCGTTGGTGTGATTAAGGCAAGGCGGATTCAATGCGAGATTAAAAAGAGAGTATGTGGGGGCGGGGTACCCCCTCTTTTTTTGGTGGGTATACATCTTTGTATCGTATTACCAAACTACAGCAAGAAGAAAATCTAAGTAAAACCCGATTACATAATGACTGCGGTGACACTCTATAAGCTACAAGTAAAAAGCACTTGAGTATTAATGGGCGTGATAGCAATCTTTTAACCAAGATTTTTACAATCTTACTCATTGCAACCTCCTTTTATTTTTTAAAAGGCAGGCACTCCTAAGGGAGCTACTCCCTTAGAAACACTGCTTCATTACTCACTTTCTCCATCTTTGTTTGTTTTGGGCTTCAAAGATTATGTATAGATTCTTGTAATGTATTATGGTGGCGCTGTTGTAGCTAAAGCTACCGCGTAGTGCTGTTTCGTGTGCAGTCAAATCTCCACTTCGCGCCTGAAGGATACACTTATAATCGCACTTTGGTTGGTTATCAAGTTAGCTTCTAAGGTAGAGATTCTCTAGTCTATTATGCCCTTGCTGTTGCGATGTAATCGCCGTATTCGCACGAAGTGCTAATCCACACTTGCAAAGGGTCTTGCTTTGCAGATATAAAATCTGCTTCGCACCATTCAATCCCGAAGGGATTTAATCTCGCAAAGGGCGATAGCCCTTGAGGACAAAAGGACGCACTTATGACTAAGACGTTGTCTTATTCATCAAGTTAGTTTTTAAGGTAGAGATTCTCTAGTCTAAAATTTTAAAGAGGGGGAGGGTAGTCTGTAGGGTGGCTTGATTTGAGCGATACATCGTTTTCCATAGTAGTATTTAAGAGAGAGGCAATTGAGCAAACTCTCTTTAGTTTTATGCAGATGAGGAGGCATATCTCATTTACGAAAGCAAAGATTATAAGTTTTAGAAAGTTTATCTTTTTATAAACTTAAATAGCCCTGCATAGCCCTAGTTTTGGATTTTATCAGGTAAAGAATGCAGGATTCTCATCAATATGTGTTTTTGCCATTTTTATGCGTGATATATTCAATTGTAGTAAGCTCGTTGGAGATAGAGTTCATTTCTACAATATCGATTTGGTCTAAAGTACCGATAATGGTTTGTGGCTTGAATACCCGATGTGCGTTAAAGCATATCCTATCCGCTTGCCCCACAGATACACTAAAATACTAGCATTCTTTGAAAAAGCTTTTAATGCCTTTTTTCACGCGTCTGGCTCGATAGGGTCGCTATCACCCCAAGCCGAAATGCTCCACTACCATAAAGCACATAAAGAGAGCCCATAGAATTATCTGCTATATTTTCTAAGAGGGTCGCATTAGCTTGAATATATGTTGCCCCCCCCCCAGTTAGTATTTAAAAAGCTTGTGCCAAAGTGATTCTTTGTAGGGCGAATGTCAAGATAACAACCTTTTGCATACCCGTAAGGAGATGAGCGATGAATAATCCATTTATACTTGAGGGCGATTGGCAAAGACTTTACGCGCACTCCAAATATCTTGTATGAAATATTGTCAATCAAACTGCGCGTTATTGCTATATTTGTCCTCGTGGCAGCTATAATCCCATTTTCTATAAATGACAAACTGCTCATTTTATATTGAGATTTATATACGTCTGTCTATCCTGCTCGACTTCTGCTCTGCTTATTTGTCCTTTTTGTCTTTTTCTTAATTTTGCTACTAATCTTTTGTTGTTTGCTGATAGGAAGTATTATATAAAAGCAGGATTAGTATGCAGCCCATACCGGCGAATATGACCTCCCCAAAGGAATTAAGCGCCTTTGTGTGCGAAGTGATGAGAATCCCAAAGCTCACTCCCGTAGTCAATGCGGAAAATAAAATCGCGTGTGTTGTGCGTGGGCTTTCACCCTCTTTAATCGCATAAATACCATAATCCACGCTTACTACTACTAAAATCAGCAAGGCAAAAAGGTGCATCATATTAAACTCACTATGGCTTGCCACAACGCTTAATGCCATACTCAAGGGAAAAAGCACGAAGCCCACTGCGCTTATAAACGCCCCACGCACACTAAAGGCTAACACACATAGCATTGCCATAAGCGCGATACCTAGCACAATCAGCATAGGCTGATAAATACTATCTGCTAAACTATCCATAATGTCCTGCAAGGGTCGTTCATCAAAGTTTATGCGAGATTCTGTAATTTTTGCTATCTCTGCAGGATTCCATAACTGTGCGATAAGTGGTGATAGAATCCCTTGCGTTTTAAGTTCATCAAAAAGTGCCCGCATTGTCGCAAATTGCGCCTTTGACATAGAGGCGAGGTAATAGTATTGCTCTAATGGCGATTTACCTGCATTAGCATAAAATTTCACCGCACCTATATGCTCAAGCAGCCCACGTGTAAAGAGCATAAGCCCATCACTTTCTTGCGAAAATAGCAGCACTTTGACTTCATCTTTATCCTCAATATTCGCAAAAAAGGCACGTTCATCAAGCATAGACTTGTTTTGATAATCAAGCTTGGAGAGGTCAAAATCAAGCTTCAATGTGCTAAATGCAAAGATAAAGCCTACACAGGCTAGAGTTAAAAACACTATGCTTGGCACACAGGGCTTCCTAAGTCTAGCAATGCTATCAAAAAGGCGAGGGGGCTTAAAGCCTATGCGTGGATAAATAAAGGCAAAACTCACATAGGAGATAGTGAGTGAAATCATCGCATAGAGCGCGAGTTGAGCCAAAAGTGGAAAGGGGATAAATAAGCATACCCCAAAGCCAATCATCGTCGTGAAATACCCATAAAACACAGGGCGATTGAAGGCTGGACGTGCTAAGGGTGAATGCTTTGCATAAGAGGGAGCGTGAGTGTATAGCCCAAAGAAATGATGGTGCATCATATAATCAATAGCGATGTTTGAAATCCCCATACCGAAACTTAAAGCCATAATGGTAACCTTTGGATACACGCATAGTGTGAGCAAAATGGCAATCGTATTTGCAAAAATGAGTGTAAAAATTGTGTTGAATGTCAAAAGAGGTATGCGGATAATCACAAAATATAAGATAATAAACACAAGCGAGGCAAAGCCTAAGAGGAAATTCACTTCTTGCAAAATTAAGCCTAGATTCTCTACGCGCATAAAATCTGTGGAAAAATAATGTATAGAAGGGTAATGTGTTTTTAGCTCTTTAAAGTGCGCTAGGGTATCTTTAAGGGCACTGTCTTCGAGGCTATCTATCTCCGCAAGGAGCATTAAGCCCCTATCTCCTGCGTAAATAGGCTTTGCCTCATCGGGTGAGGGGGTAAAAGATGATAAAAGCGGTGCGTAAATCGCTGCGCTTTGTGCAGAGAGTGAATCTGGGCTTTGCTCATTTGCATCTTTTGAATCTGTGGAAGATGGTTGCGAATCTATATGTGCGTGGGCGAGGAGATATTTCTCATTATGCGATAGAAAGTCATAAAGCTGATAAGAGAGCGGAATTTCCTCTGCTATCACAGAAGTGATATGAGGCATAGCCAAAAGATATGCCTTTATCTCCTCTAGTACCTCCTGCGTAGATTCTCCCTCAATAGCTACAGGTATGTATTTGGAGCTTGCAAAATATCTATGCGCTTCAATGAGTGCCTTGCTCTCATTCCGCGGAAATAAGTCAAGCACTTCTTGGCTTATCCTGTCTGCATCAAACGCCCATATAAAGATTCCCAATATGGCAATAAAGCATAAGATAAAGGGAATAAAGAGCTTTTTACCCCACATTTTCTATCCTTTAGAATTCCATACCCTTAGAAAATATCACTTATGGATTACTTCACTAACGCTTGTAATGACAAAAGGGCTTAAGTATCGGTATACTAGCGCCCATTGAAATACTTAGATTTTAAAAGGATTCTCGACAACCTTTTTTCTATCCACGATATAAGGAATAAGTGCCATATGTCTAGCACGTTTGATGGCTACTTCTACGCGTTCTTGCCATCGCTTTGTGTTGCCTGTAAGACGTCTTGGCATAATTTTGTATCGTTCAGACAATGAATGCTTAAGCATTTCCACATCTTTGTAATCGATAAATTCAAGTTTAGCCTCGGTATATCGGCAGTATCGTTTTGAGTATTTTTTCTTTTCCATCATTGCTCCTTGTAAAATGTGTGAAAACTAGAAGGGTATTTCATCTTCATCAATATTGATTTCAGGGATATTTTGGGGGTAGTTCTCTACTCCTGCATTCCCACCATAGCTCTGTGCTTGAGGTTGTGCAGACTGCATAGGTTGATTGGGTTGATTATATGATGAGGGGGCGTAGCCGCTATTCTCACTTGCAGATTTAGAATCTAGCATTTGCATACTTTCAGCAATAATCGTATGTTTGCTTCGTTTTGCACCACTTTGGTCATTCCAACTTTCAAAGCTTAATCGTCCTTCAATCAGCACCTTGCTGCCCTTACGCAAGTATTGATTCGCCACTTCTGCACTACGACCAAAAAGCTTCACATCGACAAAGCATACTTCATCACCCATATTGCCATCTTGCTTTTTGAATCGGCGATTGCTCGCTAAGCCAATAGTCGCTAGAGCGCTTCCACTAGGCAAATATCGCAATTCCACATCTCGCGTAAGATTCCCCATCATAATCACTTTGTTATACATCTCATTCCCTTGTTTGCTTACGATTCTTGAGAATCTTGCTCCTGTGCCTCTGCTGTCTCTTCTTTTTTAGCCTTAGAGGCTTTAAGCTCTTTTTTTGCTTCAGGCTTGTTATTTGCCCTATCTACGAGCTTTTGCCACGCATTTTGCTCTTTTTTATTCTCATATTTCACTACAAGAAAGCGCAAAATCTCTTCATTAATGCGATAATTTCGCTCAAGCTCTCTAATTAGGGTTGGTTGTGCCTTGAAGTAGATGACAAAATAGTATCCACGTTTATTCTTTTTAATCTCATAAGCAAGATTGCGCGTTCCCATATCAAGGCAGGTTTCAATCTCACCGCCATTTTTTGTAATGACTTCTTTAAAAAAATCAATACGTGTTTTGATTTCCTCTTCTACAAGCGTAGGTTTGAGGATAAACATCGTCTCATAAAATTTCATTCTTTCTCCTTTTGGTGTAGTCGCCCTTTCCGCGCTAGAATCTAGCATAAAAGAGCAAGGGTTAGAAGCACGGATTCTATCTTATTAATTCTTGAATTTTGATTAAAGCACTCATAGACTGCTTAGATTTGCCCTTACTCACTTCATATCGCCACGCAGAGAGGAGCTCAAAAATGGCAATATACTCATTTTCTTTAAAGCGAATGCAATGCCGCACTAATGGCTCTACTATATGTTTTGGTGGGGCATAACCTAGGATTTCTCTTTCATCTGCTCTACCATTAGCCTTAATAAATGCATAAAATAAAAAGAGTTGATAGAAGAATCTTTGAATCTCGCTGATCATCGCAATTTCATTCACGCCTTCCTCATAAATGCTATGCAGCATTTCCACAAAAGGCTTTTTTTCCATTAGAGTGTGGCATAGTTCGCTTATGCTAAAGCTTGCCACCCCATCGCAAAGCAGATTCACATCACTTGGCTCAATTTCCCTACCATCAGTATAAATAACAAATTTTTCTAGTTCATTCAAAGAAAGGGCAATGTCATTATTTTGAAGGCTAAGGATTTGGTGAAGCACCTTATCACTCGCTTTTAGAGACATTGTTTTAGCTTTTTGCCGCATAAAATCCATACATTCGTGTAAAGTCTGCTCGTAAAAGCGCACTTCTATAATGTCATCTTTGGGCATTTTAGGGTGCTTAAAATATCCAGCATATATTTTGGAATTTTTAGCATAATCTGCTGGGGACTTTGAGCCTTGATAATACTCGATAATAAGGGCATTTTGTGTATTATGAAAAAGAGATTGCAAAAAAAGTTCAATATCTTTTTTATTTATTTTATCATTGATTTTAAGCACCACAAGTGAGCGTGTGCCAAAAAGTGAGCTTTGTGAAAGGAGAGCGTTTATTTGTGTGGCATTGTATTCATCAAAGTAAAACACATTTTTTTCCTCACACATAAGAGCAGAGGCGATAAGCCTACTATAATACTCTACCAAAAAGCTATCACCATATAAAAAGCTTATGCGTGGGGCTTTTGAAGCCTTAAGGAGTGAATCAAGCTGTGATTTATACATAGCAATCCTTTTTGCCTTATTATGAGGCTAAATTATAAACTAGCTTGTTTAATCATTATAATGTGTTTTTTGCTTAAAGGGCTTGTGTATAGGCTCATTCCTTGTTTTAATACTCTATCCCTACTGCCCTTAGCCTATCGCGGATATAGCGCATTTGAATATTTTTATCAAAGCACCACATAGGTGCAAGGAGTGTATCATCGTGTGCCCCCGCGCTGATTCTCTGCACGACAATATTAGGGGGAATCCTCTGCAAAGATTTGACAATCAAATCGCTAAAAGTCTCAATACTAATAGGCTCATACTCGCCATTTTTGTAAAGCTGAGCAAGGCGAGTGCCGCTCACCACATACAGGGGGTGAATCTTAATGCTATCAATCCCCCATTCTAGCACGCTATCAAGTGAGTGTAGCATCATATCTGGCGTCTCACCCGGTAAGCCATAGATTAAGTGCGCACAGACTTTCACACCCTTTGCTCGTGTCTTAGCAAACATTTCTTTAGCCAGAGCAATGCTGTGGGCGCGATTGGTAATTTCTAAAGTCTTATCATACACAGATTGTATCCCATATTCTAGCCAAATCTCTTTACCTTTTTTGACATACTCGCCCAAAAGCTCAAGGAGTGAATCCTGCACACAATCAATACGTGTGCCTATGCTCAGCCCCACGACATTGGGCAAACTCAATGCTTTATCATAGAGAGTCTTAAGCGTCTCAAAGGGCGCATAAGTATTTGTATAAGACTGAAAATATACCATATACTTACTTATGCCAAATTTTCTTTGATGAAATTCCGCGTGCCAAAAGAATTGCTCCTCTAGTTGCTTAAGCTGCTTGGGCAAAAGTGGATTGGAGTTAAGGGAGAAATTCATCTTTACTTGAGAGCCTTTATTTATCTTTATGAGGCTTGGAGAGAAGCTTTCATTATCGCAATATATGCACCCGCCCTTTGCCAAGCTCCCATCGATATTAGGGCAGGTAAAGCCTTGCAGAGATATAGGGATTTTCCGCACCCTTGTGCCAAAACGTCTTTTAAAATACCGCCCTACGCTTAGTATAAGCCGCATCACAAGCCCCTAGTGTATTCATCAATATAGTTTTCATCAAAACACGCCTTGCACCACGATTTGTTCTCCCCCCCTATACTTCGCACTAAGCCCTCAATAGAGAGAAATCCTAGAGAATCCGCCCCAATGTATTTACGCACATCTTCAATACTCTTATTTGCGCATATTAGCTGCTCTTTATGCGGCGTATCCACACCATAAAAGCAGGGCGATATAGTAGGTGGAGAACTAATAAGTAAGTGAATCTTCCGTGCCCCTGCCTGACGCAAGATTCTAATAATCTGCCTACTTGTCGTCCCACGCACGACAGAATCATCAATCACAATAATATCTTTATCTGCAATCAGCTCTCTAATAGGATTAAGCTTGAGCCGCACTTTCAGCTCCCTCTCCTGCTGTGTGGGCTCGATAAATGTCCGCCCCACATAGTGATTACGGATAATGCCTAGCTCAAAGTCAATGCCACTTTGCTTACTATACCCAAGTGCCGCTGCCACGCCAGAATCTGGCACAGGGATTACCATATCCGCTTTAATCTTATGCTCCCTAGCAAGCTCAATACCCATTTGTTTGCGCGCCTTATAGACATTGCTACCAAAGATATTGCTATCTGGACGAGCAAAATAGACGTGTTCAAATACGCAAGGGTGAGGATTTGGCTCAAAAACTTGAATGCTTTTAGGCTGCGTATCTTTGAGCGCATACGCCCCATCAAAAATCAGCATTTCCCCCGCCTTAATCTCGCGCACAAACTCCGCCCCAATCAAATCAAACGCACAGCTCTCACTTGCTACTACATAGCCTGTGCTGCCATCCTCGTTTTGAATCTTCCCCAAGCTCAAAGGGCGCAATCCATAACGGTCGCGGATAGCAAACATTTTTGTGCGAGAGAGAAATATAAAGCAATACGCCCCATCAACGCATTTTAGGGCGTCAATGATTCTATCTGTAAGAGATTGTTTTTTACTCTGTGCGATAAGATGTATGAGATTTTCGGTATCAAGGTGGCTTTGGAAAATTGCTCCATTTTCAATAAGCTTTTTACGCACAGCTTTTGCATTGGTAAGATTCCCATTATGAACGATAGCCATTTCCCCTAGCTCATATCGAGCAAAGATAGGTTGGGCATCATTGATGGAATCTTCCCCTGCAGTCGAATAACGATTATGCCCTATGCTCGAGCGCCCTTGTAGTTTGTCTAATTGCCTTTGAGTGAAAATCTTTGTTACAAGCCCTGTATTTTTGATTGTAGTGATTTTTGTGCCATTACTTGCGGCGATTCCACTTGCTTCTTGTCCTCTGTGCTGCATTGCAAAAAGTGAATAATAGCTTAAAACACTCGCATTATTGACATTATACACGCCCACCACAGCACATTCTTCATTCCAACTTTCCATACCTAAAGTTTGTCCTTACTTTGTGTTTTTGGTATGTGATTGTATAGAAACAAAGCTAACACGCGATTTTATAAAACTTTTAGGATTCTTTACCTTTTAAAACTTGCCTTGTGTGTGATACATTTGTAGATATTGAGTTTGTTATATGAGAGACTAGAGGAGACAACTTTCCCCTATATATAAAGAGAGAGGGAAGCTAGGGCTGTTCCTGTTTTTCACTTTTTTATCGCTTCCCCCCCCCCCTCTGGAATAACCGCATCACTTTCTGTTCCTTTTTTGGTAGAGACTACCTTACCTTCACTCAATTAAAGAAGAGAGTTATCCCTTTAATAAGCAAAGCATTCTTTTTTCTGTCTGTATGTAAAGGTTGCATTTATCTTGTATTCCCCTTTAAAACAAAGTGCTTGCTCTTTTTGTGTGGAATGGGGATATATCTACAAATAATACAAGGGGAGCGAGTAGGTAATCTAACAAACTAGCTTCGCATTTATGCAAAATGCTAACCCATATTACATCTTAGAATCTCAGTAAGATTTTTTGCTACCTGTGGCTAAGAGGGGGTAGGGGAATGAGATGAGCATTTTACTTGAGAGGAAATAAAATTTTTACTGTTTGTTTTATTGTGTTTTTTTGCTTTACAAGAATTTTTTCAAACATAGATTGACACAATAGCAAAGGTATATGAGGCTACCAAAATGAATTGAATAATAAGACTTTAGCTTTAGTTTAACCCTAATCCTTTAGGCGCACACGAAAGGCTTTATCTTAAGTGCGTAAGATTATGCGACGTGAAATGTATTTACACGAAGTGCCAATCCACACTTGCAAATAGCGTAACAATGGTAAATCATCTCACAGACAAAGAGCATCTTGAATACTATACAAGCCATTTTCCTGTCGCACTATCCATCCTGCCATATCAAGCGCCCCCTTAGCAAAAGTAAGCCGTGAAGTCGCATTATGTGTGAGTTCTAAATATTCGCCATCAAGATAGAATCCCACCGTATGTCGTCCGCTCACATCACCCCCACGCAAACTCATCACGGCAATTTCATCTTTGCTTCTCTCGCCTATCATACCATTGCGTCCGCTGATACGTACATCGCTAAGCTTAAGATTGCGCGCGCTAGCACAGGTTTGAGCGAGAGTTAAAGCTGTCCCGGAAGGAGCATCTTTTTTATGTCGATGATGAATCTCACAAATTTCTATATCGCTTTCTTTGAGCGTATTTGCCACAAGTCCTACAATCTTATTTAGCACCGCCACGCCCTTACTCATATTGGTTGCATACAAAATAGGCATTGTGTGCGAGGCTTCCTCAAGTAAATGCTGTGTATCACTATCAAGTCCCGTTGTGCCTATGACAAGTGGCGTAGGAGCAGCAATAGCTGCCTCAAGCAAGGTTTTTGTAGCCTCTGGAGAGGAAAAATCAATAACCACATCACTTGATTGCACAAATATGGCAAAATCACGCGTAACCATAGTGCTAGAGGGGAGTGAATATTGTAATTCATTGCGGACATACACGCTTGAGAGAGCGAAATGTTTATGATTTAAAATCTCTTCAATAAGTAGCCGCCCCACGCGCCCAGTCGCTCCAAAAATCCCTACTTTTAGCATAAATACTCCTTTTCAAATCTCTAAATTTTAGATCATAAATATTTTTATCATTTATATTTAACAATAAGCAATTCTACAAAAATATCTCTTAGGTGAATAAAAAATAACAAAAATTTTAATCTTTTTTGGCAATAAATCTTAGTATTGCAAATTTGTAATATAAGATTTTTGACTAGTGAGAGTTTATGGCTTTGAACAACAAAATGAGCACAGAGATTTTAAATAACTTGCGTATAGGGATAAAAAACATAGGTAAGTGGAGGTTATAAGAGAAAGCAAAAGCATTTATTTGATTGAAAGATTTTAGCTAGAATCTTGCTTATTTTACCCAAAGGAGGATTTGATGATAATAATCCCTGCGCGGCTAGAATCTACAAGATTCCCAAAAAAGGTGCTATGTGATATAAATGGGCTGCCTATGGTGGTGCAGACAGCACTCAATGCAAAGCAAATAGATGATGTGGTGGTCGCTTGTGATGATGCGCAAATTGAATCTGTATGTAGGGCACATAAGATAGAATGTGTGATAACTGATAAAGCTCATAGTAGCGGTACGGATAGATGTGCGGAAGCAGCAATAAAGCTAGGATTAGCCGATGATGAGGTGGTGATTAATATCCAAGCTGATGAGCCATTTTTAGAGCATAATGTGATAGAGACATTGCGGCATTTAATGGAGCATAAAAAGCCTTTTATGGGGACATTGGCAAAGGTGATAAATGAGGATGATATAGGAGATGCTAATCTTGTCAAAGTCGTGCTAAATGCTCATAATGAGGCGATATATTTCTCCCGCGCTCCTATTCCATTTTGCCGCGATAAGGATTGTGAAACATTAGCAAATATCCTATATTTAGGGCATTTGGGGATTTATGGATATAGTGCTAAAAGTCTAAAGACATTTTGCACCCTGCCTAAAAGTCCACTGGAAGAGATTGAGAAATTAGAGCAGTTAAGAGCTTTGTATCATCGCAAAGTTATTGCCTTAGCCATAGTGGAGACACAAAGTATAGGCATTGACACACAAGCAGACTATAAAAGGATTTTGGAGCGGTTTGTATGAGTGTGATAAGCGTTAATGAGAAGATTAATTTAAGTAAAGATTCTATCTATCGTCTCTTTTTTTATTTCTTTATCCCTAATTTGTGCGCTATGCTCGCGCTTTCTACATATTCTACATTTGATGGAATCTTTGTAGGTAAGAAGCTGGGCGAGGACGCATTGGCTGCTATTGGGCTGTGTTGGCCTGTATTTCCTGTGCTGATTGCCTTTGAGCTGCTTTTTGGTATGGGGGCGGCTTCCATAGCAGCATATTTTTTAGGCAAGGGGCAAGATCATCGCGCGAGGCTGATGTTTAGCTCCGTGTTTTACTTTGCTATGAGTTCCTCTCTTATCATTGGCGGAATACTCTTTATCTATGTCGAGCAAATATCTATCGCGCTTGGGGCGAGTGAGCGAGTGCTGCCCTATGTGGTGGAATATTTACAGGTGATTTTTCTAGGCTCTGTGATTATCGTGCTGCACCCTTTGCTTGATGTTTTTGCCATTAATGACAAACGCCCTGTTTTAGCGATGGTAGCAATGATTGTAGGCTCTGTTTCTAATATTGTTTTGAATTATATTTTTCTTTTTGTCCTTGAGTGGGGCATATTTGGCTCTGCTTTAGCTACGATTTTAGGGCATAGCTTGGGTATGCTTATCCTACTTAGCCACTTTGTGCGTAAAAAAGGGCGCATTTATTTGGTGAAAAGATTCCATATCAATGCGGTGTTTGCTTCAATGAAAAATGGCGTGCCTCAAAGCATAGCTGAACTTAGCGTAGCGTTTGTGATGGTCGTGTTTAACCACACACTAAAGGCTTTGGCAGATACGGAGGATATACGCGTGAGCTATCTTGCCACATATAGCATTATTATGTATGTGGGGGTGGTGTGTATTACGATTTTGATTTCTTGTTCGCAGGGGATTCAGCCTATTGCAAGTTATAACTACGGGGCGGGGGCGATGAGGCGCGTGAAAGGTATTTATGCCTTTGGTGTGATTTTTGCCACAATTATGGGCGTGGTGGTGTATGGCTTGTTTATGAGTGTAGATTCACATTTGGTGCGGCTTTTCCTTAAAGAGGGGCAAGAGAGTATCCTTGAGCCTACGCTTGAAGCGATGCGAGTGTATTTTATCGGTTATATATTTTTAGGTGTCAATATAGTGAGTGCGATATTTTTTCAGTCTATTCAACGCCCTAAAAGCTCATTTATTATCACCATTTCCTATAACTTTGTTTTTGTAATCATTTTTCTTTTTGTGCTGTCGCATTATTATGGAGTGTTTGGCGTGTGGCTTTCCTATCCGCTTTCTTTGGCGTGTTCAAGCATTGTAGTGCTTGGCGTGGTGGTGTATGAGATGTATCGTGGAGCATTAGTTTTGAAACGTGGTTCATAACAGCCCAAAGACTTAGATTTTTGTGTATTATGCTGTTGTCATACGTTATAGAGGCAAAGGTATATGCACGAATTCTAAGCGAATATTTTACAAATATTGGATTAATGCTTTGGTGTTTTAGGGGTAAGCAAATACTGCAGATTGGCTCGAATTTGTAAATATTTGCTTTATCGTTGGCGAAGATAAAAGCTTAGTTTGCAGAACAAAATGCGAAATAGTCCTCGCTTCTATTCCGCAGTATATTCACTTACCCCAGTATTCTAATCCCATTTGATTAGAAATCAAATGTTATTTATGCTCTAAATAGGCAATGGCTTGTAATGCTGCTGTTGCACCATCTGCGGCGGCACATACGACTTGTTTAGAAGCCTGTGTGCGCACATCTCCTGCAGCAAAAAGTCCTTCTACACTTGTCCTCATTGATAAATCCACTTTAATGCTTCCGTATTCATCGCATTCACAGAGCATTGAACCATTCTCTTGTTTTAAAGTGGCTGTATTCACATCGTAGCCCACAAAGATAAAGATTCCCATCACGGGTATGTCCTCATTTTCCCCTGAATCTGTATGTTTGATAAGCACACTTGTAACGCCTGATGAATCTCCCTTAATCTCCTCAACGATGGCAGGGGTGATAATGCGAATCTTATCGTTTTTCTTTACGTGCTCTATCGTAGTAGGTGCGGCGCGAAACTCATTTCTCCTATGCACTAAATGTACCTTGGAGCAAATACGGCTAAGATATACTGCCTCTTCAAGCGCCGTATCGCCACCGCCTAGCACGACAACCTCTTGGTCTTTGTAGAAAAATCCATCGCAAGTAGCACAAGTGCTAATCCCTTTCCCCCAAAATTCACTTTCACCCTTCAAATTAGCTTTTTTGGGGCTACCACCAGCGGCGAAAATCACCGCCTTTGCTTCCTCTACCTTGCCACTGGAGAGATGGATATGAAATATATCTCCCTCTTTACTCACACGCACTACTTCGCTCATTTGATGTTGTAATCCAAAGCGGAAGCACTGTTCTTGCCACGGCTGCATAAAGTCCATACCACTTACTACTTCCTTTACACCCGGATAATTTTCTATTTCACTGCTCCCTGTGATTTGCCCACCGGGCATTCCTTTCTCAAAAAGCACTACATTTTTAATTCCGCCACGTGTCGCATATAATCCCGCACTAAGTCCAGCAGGACCCCCACCAATAATTGCTAAATTAATCATCTTTTCTCCTATAAGTTATAAAAATTTTCCATTATTAAAACTTATTAATTTAATATTGAAAGGTAAATACTGCATTATTTTCTCATAAATTAATAAAATTTGCAAGCAATTTTAAGCCTACATTATGGCTTTTTTCAGGGTGAGGCTGAATCCCAAAGAGATTCTCTTGATTAACAATAGCACCAAAAGGATAGCCATAATCACAATAAGCTAAAATATCCTCCTCCCTTGCCTTAATATGAAAACTATGGATGAAATACAAAAAGCTCTTATCATTTATACCGCAAAATAGCTTAGAATCTCGCGCTTGATAGGTGAAGTGGCAGCTATTCCAGCCAATATGCGGAATCTTAAGCGGTGCGATATTGCTAAAGCCCACGACTTCACCCTCTAATAGCCCAAGCCCCTTGTGTTCGCCAAATTCGAAACTTCTCTCAAAAAGTAGCTGTAACCCTAAACAAATCCCTAGCAAATGCTTCCCACTCCGTGCAAAATCAATAATCGCCTCATCAAGCCCTGTGTGTTTCAAATGCGCCATAGCATTGCCAAACGCCCCTACACCGGGTAGTAAAAGCTTATCATATTTCTTTAGCCTATCGGGTGTAGATTCTATACACACATTAAACAAAGCCACATCGCTAAATGAGCTAATACGCGCAAAGGCATTCTGTACGCTGCCTAGATTCCCCACACCATAGTTAATAATACCTATTTTAATCATTGGCTAATCCCAAAAGCCATTGTTTATTTTCTGCTATGGTATCGTGGCTTTTTGCTATGAGGTTATCGCGGATAGATTCTAAATCAGGGCAGGAGAGGCTATCCATTACCACACGTGAGAGTGTAGTGTGGGATTTTGCAGGGATAGCATTCAGTAAAGATTCTATCTCTGTAATCAGCTGTGCTTTAGAGGTGATTTCACCATTTTTACTCATATATGGGCTATCCATCACTATCCTTTGTAGAATCTTGCGTATATTTAGTGATGTGCCGCTCTAATGTATCTTTAAAAACCTGTGAATAAGGCTTATTAGCAGGAAAATTGGCTAAAAACTCCTGCAGTATATGATAATAATCAGATTCTATAATATGCCCCTTTAGTAGTTCGTATTTGAGATAAAGCCAATAGGTATTTAGCACATCGCTATGGCAGTAGTGGTTAATAGTCTCAAGTGCGGTGAGCTTATCTTTAGCACTTTGAGCGTTGATATAGGTGTCAAAGACCTGCTCTCCGCTCATATCATATTTCCCCACTAAACCAAGCATTTTACATATATTATCAAGCTTTAAGGAGCGCACCACGCCAAAATTCCCCAAACTATCAAGCAAATCGGTATGGAAGACTTCGCTATATCGTTGGCGGTAATTCTCCCATTTACTTTTGTTATGTGTAGGATTATCCTGCTCGTAATACGCCCACGCATTAATGTCATAACGCATAGCACGTAAAAGCATTGTAGGTATGTCAAAGCCCCGTCCATTAAAGCTCACAAGTCTTGGATTGTTTTTATTAAAAAATGTCCAAAACTCATTTAAAAGTGTCTTTTCTAATGTGTCTAAAAAATCACTGCTTAAGAAATCTATGGAATCTAATGAATGGGGGAGCGATTCTAAAAAATGTGTGCCAAAATGCCCTACCTTCACAAATCGTCCAAAATCATCGCATATCACGCTACCAATGCTAATAACACGATGAAAGCAAAGGGAAAGAAAGGAGCTGCCATTTTTTGCATATTGCTCCTCTGCGGCAGATTGTGCGATTTGCAAAGGCGAGCCTTCAAAGCCAAAGCTATCGCGCAAAAGATGAAAATCAGGGATACTCTCAATATCAAAGACGCATATCATTTAGCTGCCTTCTTACAAAATATGGGTACAATATTATCAAAATTTACCAAATAAGGACAAAAGATGTATGCGTTGTTGAGCGTGAGTGATAAAGAGGGTATTGAGGGATTTGCGCGGGATTTATGTGCTTTAGGATATAAGATTCTTAGCACAGGTGGGACACTCAAACTCCTAGAGAAAGCGGGTATCAACGCTATTGATGTGGGCGAATACACACAGAGTAAAGAGATGTTTGATGGACGTGTAAAAACCTTGCATCCAAAGATTGCCGGGGGGATACTCTACCGACGAGATAATAAAGATGATGTGCAAAGTGCGCAAGATAACGATATAGAGCCTATCGATATTGTATGTGTGAATCTCTATCCTTTTAAACAAACCATTGAGCGCACAGTAGATTTTAGCGAGATTATAGAGAATATCGACATCGGCGGTCCTACACTTGTGCGTGCCGCGGCGAAAAACCACGCCCACGTGCTAGTCATAACAGATAAAAATGATTATGCAAAAGTGATAGAATCTTTACGTAATGGCGCAAACTCGCTCGCTCTAAGGCAGCAAATGATGATTAAAGCCTATGAGCATACCGCTGCCTATGATAGTATGATAGCTAACTATATGAATAAGCGTTTTAATGATGGCTTTGGGGAGAAAGTGTTTATAGAGGGGCAAAAGATTATGCAAACGCGCTATGGGGAAAATCCTCATCAAAAGGGCGCATTATATGGGTTTAATGGCTTTTGGCACGAGCATTTTATCATCAAAAAAGGTGAGCCAAGTTTCAATAACCTTAATGATATGAATGCCGCGCTCAAAATCGCCACGAGCTTTGAGGATGAAGCAAAAGCCGTGTGTATCATTAAGCACGGCAATCCTTGCGGTTTCGCGCTTAAAGATACACTTTTAGAATCTTATAAAGCAGCCCTTGCGTGTGATAGCATAAGCGCCTATGGTGGTGTGGTGGCTATCAATGGCGTGATAGATAAGGCTTTAGCCGAAGAGATAAACAAAATCTTTGTAGAGGTGCTAATAGCCGGGGATATAACCGATGAGGCGCTTCATATTTTTGAAAGTAAAAAGCGCACAAAGATTTTCACGCAAAATAATGCCTTTCTTAGCCTGCCACACGATAACTATGATTTTAAGCACATACAGGGCGGATTATTGCTACAAGAAAGCGATGTGGTAAGAGATGATGAGGTAGATTCTGCCCAACTTGTGAGTACTAAGGCAGCAAGCAAAGCACAAAAGGCGGATTTAAAAATCGCTTATATTATCGCAGCCCTTACTAAATCAAACTGCGTGAGTTATGTCAAAGATGGTGCGCTAGTAGGTATTGGTATGGGTATGACAAGCCGCGTTGATGCTACAAGGGCGGCAATGGCAAAGGCAAAGGATATGAATCTAAACTTGCAAGGCTGCGTATGCGCTTCTGAAGCATTCTTTCCATTCCGTGATAGTGTGGATATAGCTCATCAATATGGCGTGAGCGCGATTATCCAGCCCGGTGGGAGCATAAGAGATGATGAGGTGATTAAAGCCTGTGATGAATATGGTATAAGTATGTATTTCACGCACACACGGCACTTTTTGCATTAAATAAGGGATGAGTTTATAGAAACTATATCCTTGAAACTGACTTGAGAAGCAAGATAACTTGGTTAAAGGAGGCTAATTGCATTTATAAGACTACGCAGCAGTTTTATAATAGCGTAGAGAACTACACAAATAGAAATCTAAATACAGGAAACAATTTAAGTTCTTGCATTTTATATCACTACATATGCGAGTCTGTTTTTTAGCCATTATTATTGATAAATCATAGTCTATAAATAATTTATAAAGATGGATTTAAGTTTAGTTTTTAATTTCTGTGGTGTGATTGCTATTTGTGTGGATTGTCTATTTTTGCAAGATTTTTGGGAATGAGGATATGAAGAATCTGTTAGATTAAGGCAAATAGAGGGTATGAATATAATAAAAAAGTAGGAGAGATGGCACGCGAAAGTAGGATAGGAGAACCAAAACGTGCAACAAAGTTCTTGTGTATCATATCAAAGCTTCATAAGATACAAAAAATCCTAACAAATACTCAACTCATATAGTGTGAAATACAACAGCTAGAATAAAAACATATATTCTCTTGCTTTATTATCATAAGGCATAGCACCTTGTGCTTAATTGCCTTATGAAGCTATATATTAAAATTGACATAAATGTTTTAATATCTAATTTATCTCATTTTCTATTCTTCAACCAATGAGAGAGGCGTGCGATATAGCTCCAAAAGAGCGGAATAAAGAATACGGCGATAAATGTCGCTGCCATCATACCGCCAATCACACCCGTGCCGATAGCGTGTCTAGCTGCGCTTCCTGCCCCTGTGCTTAGGGCTAGGGGCAATACCCCAATACTAAAAGCAAGTGAAGTCATAATGATAGGGCGGAATCGCAATTTTGCCGCACCTATGGCAGATTCTATAATGCCTTTACCTTCTTTTTCGTGTAAATGCTGTGCAAACTCCACAATCAAAATCGCATTTTTAGCCGATAGGGCAATAAGCATAACAAGCCCTACCTGAAAATATATATCATTACTCAACCCACGCAATGCCGTAGCTGCTGCCGCACCAAAAACTGCAAAAGGCACTGCGCTTAGCACAGAGAGAGGCATAAGCCACCGCTCATATTGCGCACATAGAATCAAAAAGACAAAAATAAGCCCACAAACAAAGGCGATTGTGCCTGTGCCACTTGCATTTTTCTCTTGATAGCTTGTGCCACTATATGCGATGGTATAGCCATCAGGCAGCACCTCTTTTGCCACTTCTTCAACTGCCCTTAATGCAGCACCACTTGAATATCCCTTGCTTTCATCGGGGTTACCAATAATTTTTGCACTTGTAAAGAGATTAAATCTATCCACAATATCAGGACCAATCACACGCTCAGATCTTACAAGCGCGCTTATGGGAATTAGGTCGCCATTACCTGATTTCACAAAAATATGGCTTAAATCTTCAGGTATTTCTCTAAAATTACTCAAAGCTTGCACATTGACTTGATAGGTTTTGCCATAGAGATTAAAATCATTGACATAATATTGCCCAAGTGTGCTTTGCAAGGTTGTGAAAACATCATTGATATTAACATTCATAGCCTTTGCCCTCTCTCTATCAAGCTGCAAGTAATATTGTGGAATATCTGCGCTAAAGAGGCTTCTTACACCCACAAGTTCATCTCGTTTATTTGCTTCGGCTACAAATAAGCTAGCATATTTCTCCAAATCTCTAATGGTGCCCCCACTTCTATCTTGTATATACAGCTCAAAGCCGCCAACTGTTGATAATCCCATAATAGCTGGAGGCGTCGTTGATAAGCTAAAGGCGTCAAGACTAGCATTAAAAGCACCCATTGTTTTTTGTGCAATTTCAAATGCGCTCTCTTTGCGCTCGCTCCAATCTTTCAATGAGGTAAAAATAACCGCACCTGAAGAACGTGCAGCACTTGCAAGCATATCAAAACCAGCAATAAGGAAGTTTTGTTCTACTCCATGTTCTTGTTCTAGGAAAGCCAAGGCTTTTCTACCTTCTTCTATTGTGCGGGATAGTGAGGCAGCTGGTGGTAGCTGAATAAAGCTCATCACTATGCCTTTGTCTTCACTTGGTACAAGTCCGGTAGGCAGTTTAGCAAGTAATCCCCAAGTAACCCCCAAAATACCTACAAAACATAACAAAAGCAACGAACCGCGCCGTAATGCCTTGCCAATTTGTTCGCCAAACTTATGTGTTAGCCAATCAAAAAATTCATTGAATCTTCGCACAAGATAAAAAGGCTTAGGCTCCTTAGCTTTCAAGATTGATACGCAAAGTGCGGGGGTAAGGGTAAGTGCTACAAACCCTGAAATAATCACCGAAATTACAATGGTTATGGCAAATTGTTTGTAAATCGCTCCACTAAAGCCACCGATAAATGCCACAGGAATAAACACCGAGCAAAGCACTAGCACAATAGCGACAACAGGTCCTTGAATCTCCCCCATAGCCTTTAGCGTAGCTGCCTTGACAGAATATTTTTCACCATTCTCATCTCTCTCATTGTGTAAGATTCTCTCCACATTTTCAATGACAATGATGGCATCATCAACCACAATACCGATAGCTAAAATAAGCCCAAAAAGTGTAAGAAGATTGATTGAGAATCCTAACGCATATATACCTGCAAAAGCCCCAATAATCGATACAGGAATAGCTATCACAGGGATAATAGTTGCACGGAAATTTTGCAAGAAAAAATACATAATAATTACTACCAGCACAATAGCCTCGATAAATGTCTTCACCACTTCTTTAATAGAGATTTTCACAAATTTTGTATTATCATTAGCAATCTTATATTGCATTCCACTAGGAAAGCTTTTTGATAGCTCTAGCATCTTTTTTTCAACACCTTCGGCTACTTCAAGTGCATTTGCTCCAGCCTGAAGGGCAATACCAAAAGCTTGGGCATTTCTGCCATTAAAAAGTGGGCTTACACTATAATCTTTTGCTCCTAGCTCTACTGTTGCCACATCTTTTAAACGCAATGCTGAGCCATCAGCATTTGAGCGCACAATGATATTCCCAAACTCCTCTGCGCTAACAAATCTCCCCTGTGTGGTAATAGAATAAGTAAAGGCAATATCGCCTCTTACGGGCTCTTTACCAAATGAACCTACCGCAAATTGCGCATTTTGTTCAGAAAGTACCTGTGCCACTTCTGCAGGCGTAAGATTATTTTGTGATAATTTATCAATATCAAGCCAAATGCGCATAGAATAATCCCTCGAGCCAAAAACAGCTACATCACCCACACCCTGAACGCGTTTGAGTTCATTAATAATATTTAAAATTGTATAATTTGCCACATAAGTAATATCGTGTGCAGGATTATCCGAAAATACCGCATATACTTGCAGTAAAGTAGAAGAGCGTTTCCTCACAGTAACACCCACTCTCTGTACATCTGTTGGGAGTTGTGTGAGGGCGGTTTGAACGCGGTTATTTACATTAATAAGTGCCATATCTGCATCAGTATCGTTGGCAAAAAATACACTAAGATTCATTACCCCACTTGAAGTGGAAGAGGATTTCATATAAAGCATTCCTTCCACACCATTAATACTATCCTCTAGGATACTGGCTACTGTATTTGCCACTACCTCAGCACTTGCACCACTATAAGTGGCTTGCACCATAATTTCATTTGGCACTACTTGTGGATATTCCTCGACAGGTAGAATAGTAATGCAAATAGCCCCAACAAGTGTAATAACAATGGATATGACCATTGCAAAAATAGGACGATTGATACAAAATTTTGACATATTATGCTCCTAATTTTGTGCGTTATTTTCTGTGCCGCTTTGAGAATCGCTATCAGGAGTTACTGGGCTATCATCGCGAATTTTAGAGAGTTGATTGAGTATCAAAACATCACCTTCTTTGAGACCGCTATTAACCAATATATGCGTATCAACTCTTTGCCCTAAGCTCACACGAGCTATTTTTGCTTTGCCATCTTTGATAACATAAACATAACTTCCTTGCGTATCTTGCAAAAGTGCGCTTTCTGGTATAGTAATGGCATTTTGTGCTTCAAACCCCTTAAGACGCACTCTTACAAACTCATTAGGTAAAAGCTTATAATCTTCATTATCTACGATTGAGCGTGCTTTAATAGCAGAAGTTTGTGGATCAAGCACACTATCGACGAAATCAAGTTTGCCTATCTTGTCATACACACGCCCATTATTAAGCACATATTCCACTTGTATGCGGCTATTTTCTAAGCCGCGCATCAGATAATAATCCGTATTGGGAATGGAAAATTCCGCATATATAGGGCTAAGTTGCGTAATGGTTGTAAGCACATCTTGACCACTTCCACCGACAAGATTCCCCACATCATAGCTACGCATACCAATCCGTCCGCTAATAGTCGCTATCACATCTGTGTAGCCCAAATCGATATTTACATCATCAAGGGCTGCTTGTGTGCTTGCAACATTGGCTTGAGCGGAGAGGAAGTTCGCACGTGAAGTGTCATATTGGTCAATGGTATAAACGCCTTGTTTATAGAGTTTTTCCACACGTTGCCAATCACGGTTTGCCTTAATGAAATTTGCCTCTGCAGATTGCCTTTGAGCCTTTGCTTGATCGACTTTTGCTTGATAACGAGCGGGATCTATTTTAAAAAGCAATTGTCCCTCTTTGACAATATCCCCTTCTTTAAAGTTTTTTGCTAAAAGTGTGCCTTGCACTCGTGCATATACTCCTGCACTTTGCACACTTTTTAATCTTGCTGGATATTCAAAGTTTAGATTTGTATTTTTATAGGCAATAGTCTGTGTCTTGACCTTTAATACCGATGCTTGTCTTGATTGCTGAGAATCTTTGCAACCTACAAAAATACCAAGAACTAGAAATATGGGAATAATATTTAATGATATGGGTATTACTCGCATTATGTCTCCTTAATAAGCATAATCTTGAATAATAGACTCCTTAGTCTATTATTCCTTTGCTGTTGCGGTTAAAGCCGCTATAAAGGTCTTGTTACAGAGGTAAGCCTCTGCTAACGCCTAAAGAATACACTTAAAACTGTGCTTTGCTTAATTTTACCCTTTGCGGGATTTATCAAGTGAGTTTAAAGGTATACAATCTCTCATCCATCATTCCTGCGCGATGGTGGCTTCACCACTGCGTAGTTAATATTTGCGCGGAGTGTGAGTCCACGCTTTGCCGCCATACAGCCCTTTGCAAAAGGACAAATCCCGCTAGGATAAAACCGCATTTGCTTTGGTTTATCAAGCGGGTCTGTATGGATTCTCAATTAAAAAAGCTTTAAGACGCAATGTAAAACCTATAGGAGGTGTAAAAGTCAGGCTTCTCTCCATATCATATTTATTGTAAAAAATAAATATATGAGCAGCGAGAGAAGATTTCACCTTATAAGGTATTACCTTGTACTAATTATGCAAAATCTTTTAAAAGTAGCTCTTGGGTATTCATTACCCCTACACCTCTATCAAGCACATTTTGAGCAATTTCTTGTGCTTCTTTGAGAGAGTGCATTTTGGCAGTGCCGCATTGATAAATATTCAGTTCAGGGATATCTTTTTCATCACGTATGCGCAATACATCACGCATACTCGATTCCCACGCATCTTTGACATCATATTCACTTGGTGCACCTATCACACTCATATAGAATCCTGTGCGACAGCCCATTGGTGAGATATCAATAATCTCTACTCGTGAAGTATTCAAATGCTCACGCATAAATCCGGCTATCAAATGCTCCATTGTGTGGATTCCCTTTTCGCTTAGAATCTCGCAATTTGGGCGAGTAAAACGCAAATCAAAAACGCTAATAACATCGCCCTTTGGCGTTTGCATACTCTTTGCCAAACGCACTGCTGGAGCTGGCATACGCGTATGATCGACCTTAAAGCTATCAAGTAATGGCATAAAAACTCCTTTTTGTGGTTTTTGCTCTAAAGATGGGAATTGTAATGTGATTTTGTAAATAGTTGTATATGCAACTATTTACCATATTTTTAATGGGATTAAATAAATACGTGCAAATTAAAGGCTTTATTAAAGTGGCTAATAAAGCCTAAAACATATAATCTTTACCAACAAAAAATGGTAACCTATTCTTTTTCCCAAGTTTTAGCTAGATTATCAATTTCTGCAAAGAGCAAATCACTCATTTTTTCCATTGTTCTAAAAGATTCTACGCAGGTGATTTGACATTCTTGACCATAGCAACTCTGTGCATTTTCTACGCCAATTTCTGCTGCCTTAATAAGCTCATTATGGAAATTAACAATATTCTCTAATGCTTTTGTGCCTGCATAGTTTGGATTGCCTCGTGTCTCATACCATTGCGAGAAAATCTCTTTAATACCATCTGCTAATGCTGTGCTATCTTCTTCTTTCAATACCTTATCGTATGCATCGCTTTTGAAAATAATGTGATCAACCATCAAGCTATTGCCATTCAAGCGGGCACTAATAGTTTTTGCAGAACGATCAATTTGCATTGAAGTTTGACTGATGTCTTTAAACATAGATTCAAATCCCCCAATCATAGCGCTAAACTCATTCATTTGGTCAAGCATTTTTTGAGAATTTTCATAAATTTCATTAGTCGTTTGCTGGAAGAGATTGACTTGTGTCCATATATTTTTTGTGGCATGTTGTGTTTTTTCTGCGAGTTTTCTCACCTCATCAGCTACCACCGCAAAGCCCCGTCCGTGCTCTCCTGCACGTGCAGCTTCAATAGCGGCATTTAAGGCTAATAGATTTGTTTGATCTGCTATTTCATTGATAACACCAATAATAGAGCTTATCTCTTGACTTCTTTCACTTAGCCCACCCACAGCATTATCATTTGCGCTTATAAGCTGCTGTGTATCTTCTAAGACTTGCATTGAAGTGCTTATTTTATTATAGCCCTCTTCGGAATTTGCTGTCATAGAGGTAATTTTGCTTGAAATATCACGCAAATACAAAAGGCTTTTGTGGAAAGATTTTTGCACAAATTTTTGCTGTTTCAAGTTGTTGTTGATATTGCTCAGTGTCAAATTTATTTCTCTAAATGAGCCCAGCTTGATAGATTCTCTAATGGCTTCTACGCTCTCATCAACGTGTTTTGCCACTACTTGCAAGTTAGGTAAAATACCACCGGTCAAAAATGGTCTATATTCGCCTATGGAAGAGGATTTTTGAATCACAATATTATTTTCCCTAAGAAATGTTTCCAAATTATCAAGTAACTCATTTAGTCCTCTAGAGATGTAACATAGCCGTGTGTTTCCAATATTGGTTATACGTGGCTCAAAATTTCCTTTCAACACCTGATCAATAAGACGCGTAATCTTTTCTATGGATACCTTCTCACGTGCTATTTTTGCTTTGAGAATAAAAATATAGCCTAATAATAGGACACATATAATGCTTAAAATAGCTACTATCATTGCTTGCCTCCTACTTGCAAACGCAAGATAAAGTTTTCATAGCTCTCTCCTAGGTCCTCAAAGTATTTATGGAAAAACTTTAAGCCAGATTCTATACCGCCATTAGATTCCGCCTCTTTAATCTTTTGATAGAGCTTCGCAGCAGCATCAAGCCCTTCTTTTCTAGGCTTTCTGCGCACGGAATAATAGCCTACAGTGTTCCCAAATATATCAAGTGAGGGTGTTACATTGGCAAAAACCCAATAGTAGCCCCCATCTTTAGCAAGATTCTTGACATATACATTTACTTCTCTTTTTGATGAAATTTCTCTCCAAAGATAGGCAAAAATGGTGCGGGGCATATCTGTATGTCGCACTATATTGTGTGGCTTGCCCAAAAGCTCACTTTCTAAAAAACCTGAAATATCAATAAATGCTCGATTGCAATAAGTTATCCTGCCTTTTGTATCTGTTTTTGATACCAAAAACCCACTAACTAACTTCTCCTTGCTCATTCAACCTCCTTTAAACATCTCAAGCAAACAAAATCTATCCAAAAAGTTAATTTCTGCTATGATACCTTGTTTTGTTTAATTAAAAAATATCTTATCTAGTTTTAATTCTCATTAATACTTTGATGTTTAGCTTAAAATTTTACTTACTTATTTAAAAAATCGCGAATATTTTTTGCCGTGAGCGCGAGCAATCGCTCTCTTGCCCTATCATACGCCCACGCTACGTGCGGTGTGATGAGTAGCTTTGTAGCAATGCTTTTATCTAAAAATGGGTGTCCTACTCTCATTGGCTCTGCTTCTAGCACATCAGTGCCAAAATACATATCCTTGTCCTTAAGGAATGCAGCCATATCCTCCTCATTGACAATCCCACCACGACCGACATTAATAAGTATCGCTCCATCTTTTAAGAGAGGCAAATTTGTGCGATTGATAAGATTTTTTGTGCTAGGATTAAGTGGAGCGTGGATAGAGACAATATCACTCTGGGAGAGAATCTTATCGAGTTCCTTGCGCTCAAAGCTACTTTGCGTATTTTTACCACTTGTAGAATAATAGCTTACTTTTGCACCAAAGGCTTGTGCGAGGTATGCCACCCTCTGCCCAATGCTCCCAAAGCCAATAATCCCCCACTGCAGATTCTCTAGCTCTTTTAATCCGCCATTAATATGCACAAAAATGGGGCTCTTAGCCCATTCCCCACTTTTGCAGTATTCATCATAATAACTTAGCTTTGCTAAAAGGTGCAGCACCATACTCATTGTGTGCTGTGCGACATCGCTTGTAGAATACCCTGCGACATTTTTTACTTCTATACCCCTCTTAGCGGCACAATCCAAATCGACATTATTCATACCTGTGGCAGTAATACAAATAAGCTTAAGGCTAGGAAGAGCAGAGAGAATGCTCTCATCAAGCACGACCTTGTTAGTAAGGATTATTTCTGCATCTTTACAGCGCGTAAGCACCTCATCTTTTTTGCTAAAGCCATAGCTTGTTACCTCGCCTAGTGTTTTTATCTCGCTTAAATCGTATTCACCTAGAGTATCCGCATCAAGTATTACTATTTTCATACCTGTTCCTTTTATATAGAATTTGAGTATAATAGCACATTTTAATTTTTATCAAGGGTAGTTTTATGCAAAAAAATGCAAGGGTTGTGAAGATATTACTAGATTCTCTTCCATTTATTCGAATCTTTCGTGGCAAAATCATTGTGATTAAATATGGCGGTGCAGCACAAACCAGCCCTGAACTCAAAGAAAAATTTGCCCTTGATATTGTTATTATGTATATGCTTGGCTTAAAGCCTGTCATCGTGCATGGTGGGGGCAAACGTATTAATGAAATGCTCGATACACTAGGCATACAAAGTAGCTTTAAAGATGGCTATCGTATCACTTGTGCAGATTCTATGCGCGTGGTGGAGATGGTGTTAAGCGGGGAGATTAATAAAGAGCTTACAGCTTTTCTTAACTTCCACGGGGCAAAGGCAGTGGGTATGAGTGGCAAGGACGCACACTTACTTCAAGCACAAGCAAAGGATAATGGCGCACTTGGCTACACAGGCGAGATTACAAATGTGAATCCGGAGTTTTTATTGCAAGTGATTAATGATGGCTTTGTGCCTGTGATTGCCCCTATTGCCACAGGCGAGAGTGCGGGGCATTTGGGCTATAATATCAATGCTGATATTGCCGCTTGTCATATTGCTAAGGCACTTAAGGCACAAAAGATTATTTTCCTAAGCGATATTGCAGGTGTTTTGAATAATAACAAAGAGCTTATTTCCTCACTCACGCCCTCACAGATTCAAAGCCTTGTAGCACAGGGCGTTATAAGCGGCGGTATGATACCCAAACTTGAGGCCTGTGTGGATTGTGTGCAAAATGGTGTGCAAAAGGCACATATTATCGATGGGCGCGTGGAGCATTCGCTACTTTTAGAGCTTTTCACCACACAGGGCATTGGCACAGAGATTTATGACTCCATACAAGAGGCGTAAAAATGACATTAGAATCTTATAAATACGGATTGCTCGAACGTCTATGGCTCAAATTAGAATCTCGTTCGGTAGATAAGAATACAGAGGATATTATCACGCTTTTGCCTGTGCTGCTTTTTATGCAAAAGGAGCGTTTAGAGACATTGCTTAATGAGCTACCAAAGATACTAGCACAATATCTCAAACCCCATCTTGTGCAACGCGTTTTTAATCATATTGTTATCAAGCTCAAAGAATATGCTAAAGATGAGCAACTTTTCCTTCAAGAAAGGCAATACGCGATTGAATGTATCTCAAATAATATTCAGCTTTATGCACTTGTGCTTGATTTATTTCAAGATGATACAGGAGATGAGCGCGATATAATTGAGCAAATTGTGCGTAAAAAGTTTGATAAAGACTATCAGCTCAGCAAAGAGAATCTGCGCCTTCTAACATATCAAGAAAAGTATTGTATGGAGCAGCCTGCAAGTAAATCTCGTGTAAAGTTAATAAATATAAAGAAGCAATAAAAATAGTTTCATAGCGCGCCTTTATTCATATCTCAAAAGATATACGATAGAATAATGCCATCTCAATAAAGGAATATTGTATGGATAAAACTCAAATGCTTGAGCGGCTGGAGCAACGTCTGAGTGAGATTCAATCTCAATATAAAGAACCCCGATATATCGTAAATAAGGAATGGATAGGGCAGATTTGCACACTCATTGGCATACCCAAAGAATGTATAGAATTATGCGTCCAAATCCTTTCTCTCAAGCCACCAACTCGCCTAATATGGCTCCATATGGCAGAATGTACCGGCTGTAGCGAGAGCTTTTTGCGATTAGATAAGCCCGGTGTAGAATCCTTATTACTTGAATATATTTCCCTAGAGTATCACGAGACCATTATGGGCGCGGTAGGCTTTGGGGCAAAAAAATCTCTCCACGACACATTAGATGAGGATTTTATTCTCGTTATTGAGGGTGGCGTATCACTTGATGAGAATGCTTATTTTATGACTTCAGGGGCGGATAGCATTACAGGAGAGATGGAGAGCAAAGAAGTAGCAAGTAAAGCAAAAGCAATCTTTGCCGTAGGGACTTGTAGTAGCTTTGGTGGCGTGCAAGCTGCTCTTCCCAATCCCACATCTTCAGTAGGCATAGATACATTTTTATCTCAAAAGGTAGTGAACATCCCCGGCTGTCCCCCAAGTGAAGCAAATATTATCGGATCTTTGATATATTTTATCCTCTTTGATGAACTCCCTGAACTTGATAATTTCAATCGCCCTTTATGGAGCTATGGTAAGAATTTACACGATATGTGCGAGAGAAAGGCAAAGTTTGAATCGGGGGATTTTGTAGAAAGCTTTGATGACCCGCATTTGCAAGATGGCTATTGTCTCTATAAGGTCGGCTGCAAGGGACCCTATGTCGCTAATAACTGCCCGAAAGTGAAATTTAATGCAAAGACAAGTTGGCCTGTGCGCGCAGGACACGGCTGTATCGCGTGTAGTGAGCCAAATTTTTGGGATAGCTTTGGGCGTATTGAAGAGCCTTTAAATAACGTAAATGCTTATATCACAACGCGTAAAACCCTTTCACACCTCCCTCATATACACAATATTGATGATGAAACAGATAGCAATACACTTATCTTGGAATGGCAAAGCAATGCCCCCACAAAAATCTACATACAAACCACAGATTCTGCCATTCCGCAAAATCTGCTTGATTGTAGCTTTCAGGCACATTTTCCCACACTTTTAGCACATCTTAGTGGGAAAAATAAGCTTGGAGCAAGGCTTGTAGAAAATTACAGCAAATGGCGCACAGCAAGGAATCTTGCAGATATATGCCAAATTACAGAATCTAATCCTTTAGAACTCTCACAAAATTTGAGTGATATTCTGCCCCTTATCGCGCAAATGTTTGGTAAAGCGCATAGCACATTTGATATGCTCCACATTGCGCAAAGTTATCTTTTCCCCCATATAAGCAAACTCGATATGAAACTAAGCGGCACACAAATGTGTCAAATCGATATTGATAAATCTTTGCGACTGCCTTTGTGCTACCTTTTAGGAGGATTAGAAATCGAGGGGGTAGCCTATGGCGCAGTAAGCTCAATGTGTGAGATTCTATCTACCGCTCTTACTACCCTTGCTAAAGCCCATAACATAGGGCAGGTGGCATTCAAAGGTGATATGGCTCATCATATCCTTATCCAAGATAGATTCTATACCTATTTACCCCAATGGCTTGAAGTGGTTTAATGATATAAATCTTAAAAACTCACTTGATGGATAAAATAATCTTAGCCATAGGCGTATTTAGGCATTTTGGGAAGCTATTGTTTTAGGGAAAAATACTTTGTGATAGAAATGCAATCGCTAAAGCATTTTAATAAAAAGGTAATCTTTGATTCAGATTGGGATTTTAGATGGAGATAAAGATGGCAGATAGCACCTAGTGTTATTTGTAATGCTATGTAGTAGCAAAATTATAATAACGAGTCATAGTGATTTATGTCATAAGGTGCAAAAAGCAGACCTTATGACATAATTTTACTTGATTTTATCTTTCACATTTGCCACAATAGCGTTAAATGCGTTGATGTCATTCATCGCCATATCTGCAAGTATCTTCCTATCAAGGTCGATATTGGCGCATTTAAGAGCATACATAAAGCGCGAGTAACTAATACCATTCATTTTACACGCCGCATTAATACGCGTAATCCATAATTGTCTAAAATTGCGCTTCTTTTGCTTCCTATCGCGGAAAGCATAGCACATACTGCGTTCTAACTGCTCTTTTGCCTTTCTAAAATGTTTGCGTCTGCCGCTGTAAAAGCCCCGAGCAAGTTTTAAAATCTTCTTATGTCTTCTTCGTCGAACAACACCTGTTTTAACTCTCATTTTATCTCCTTTACCTTAATTGAGGTGTAAGCTTTCGCTTCTCTTTCCCATATTTATATGATGGGGAGTGGGATTCTTAAGCCATACAAAGTAGGCTTTTTACAGAATCAACATTTGTGCTGTGAACATATTTTGGTGCATTAAGGTTAGCTTTACGTTTGGGTGATTTCTTAGTCAGAATATGACTTTTGAATGCACTACCACGTTTGAAAGCATTTTTTTTGAACTTGAAACGTTTAGCTGCACCGCGATTTGTTTTCATCTTTGGCATTATTTTCTCCTTTCATAAGATTAATGTTTGTCTTTTTTCTTTGGCACATAAAGCACATTGAGGTATTTGCCCTCTAGCTTTGGCTCTTTTTCTGCTATGGCGATGTCTTCAAGCATTGCTGCGACTTTATGTAGGGTATCCATACCCGCTTGGGGAATGCCCAACTCACGCTGCTTGAGGAATACTTTAAACCTCACGTGTTTGCCAGATTCTAAAAATTCAATGGCGTGCTTGACTTTGTAATTAATATCATTTTGCGCGATTTGCGTTGAAAGCTTGATTTCTTTAATTTCGATTTGTTTTTGCTTTTTACGCGCTTCTTTTTGCTTTTTTTCGGCTTGATAGCGATATTTGCCATAATCCATAATCTTGCACACAGGCGGTTTAGCATTGGGAGAGATTAACACTAAATCAAGCCCTGCTTGATTAGCAAGATTCAATGCCTCTGCGGAAGATATAATCCCATACACCTGCCCATCATCGCCTATACAGCGCACTTCTTTAAAGTCTATTTCTTCATTTAGCAATGTTTCTTCTTTGTTCAAAAACTAACCTCTCTTATTTTTGTTTGCAACATAGCGATAAACGCCTCTTCTGGGAGTTCATATTGTGTTTTCTCCCTCCTATCTCGAATCGCAAGCACTTTGCTTTCCACTTCCTTTGCTCCAATGACAACAATAAGCGGCACTCGCTGTTTTTCAGCAAGTCTCACTTTTTTACCCAAACTCTCATTTTTATCGATGATTTCAGCATAAGCTTCACTTTGAGCAAGAATCTTATGTCGCAATATCTTAGCATATTCAAGCTGTGCATCGCCAATAGGGATAAGAATCACCTGTGTGGGCGCAATAAAAAGTGGAAACTCACCGCTAAAATGCTCTGTCAAAATAGCGACAAATCGCTCAAATGAGCCAAGCAAAGCGCGGTGAATCATTACAGGCTGCACTTGTTCATTATGCTCATTAGTATAGCTAAGCTTGAAACGCTCTGGCAGATTCATATCAATTTGTATTGTCCCGCATTGCCATTTTCTGCCAATGGCATCAGTGATTTTGATATCAATCTTTGGCCCATAGAATGCCCCGCCACCCTCATCAATACGATATGCGATGTGATTTTGCTCTAATGCATCTTTAAGCGCTTGTGTTGCACTCTCCCACACCTTCTCATCTCCTATGGATTTTTCTGGTCGAGTAGCAAGCTCCATTTCATAGCTGAAATTAAAGGCGTTTATAATGCTTTTGCAAAAGGCGATGATGTCATTGACTTCGGCGCAAATTTGCTCTGTTTTGCAAAAAATATGTGCGTCATCTTGTGTAAATTCACGCACACGGAGTAATCCGTGTAATACACCGCTTTTTTCGTGGCGATGGACGATACCATATTCATAGAATCTTAAAGGCAAATCGCGATAGCTCCTTAAAGCACTTTGATAAACTTTGATATGCCCCACGCAATTCATAGGCTTAATGCCATATTCCACATCATCAATAGTTGTAAAATACATATTTTCGCCATAATTTGCATAATGTCCGCTTGTTTTCCAAACGGCACTTTTTAGAATCTCTGGTCCTCTAACAGGCTCATAGCCACGCTCAATAAGGGCTTTTGTGAGGAGATTCTCAATATTTTTACGTAATCTTGCTCCCTTAGGTAGCCAAATAGGCAGTCCCGCGCCGATTTCCTCATCAAAGGTAAAAAGTTCCATTTCTTGCCCGAGTTTGCGATGGTCGCGCTTTTTCGCCTCTTCGAGTTGGTAGAGATAAGTTTTTAATGATGCCTTATCAGCAAAGGCGATTCCATAAATACGTGTAAGCATTTGCGCCTTTTCATCGCCGCCTAAATATGCTCCTGCTATTTTTGTGAGTTTAAAATGCTCTAAAAGCGCAGTATTTGGCAAGTGTGGTCCCCTGCATAAATCTTCAAAATCCCCCTGTGCGTAAATGCTCAACTCATCGCTTGTAATGCGGCTCATTACAGCACGTTTTAGCTCATCATTGGCAAATCTCTTCTCCACCTGTGCACGTGGGAGCGTGGTTTTAGTAATAGGATAGGCTTTTTTGGCAAGCTCACGCATAGCAGATTCAATACGTGCTAAATCCTCCTCACCAATCTTGCTATCTACCTTAAAATCATAATAAAATCCCTCATCAACCACAGGTCCTACGAAAAATTGCGCTTCAGGATAGAGTGATTTGATGGCTTGAGCCATAAGATGGGCGCAGGAGTGGCGGATAATTTCTAAAGATTCGTTAGAATTGTCAAAATGTATTGCATTGCCACTAATGCCTAATTCCTTAGCGGTGCAGATGTCATAAATGTTTTCTTTGTGTTTGAACCCTATAACTTCACTCATATTTATACTTTCATTATCTCTTCTTCTTTGTGTTTCACCATTTCATCGCATTTTTTGACAAACTCATCAGTATGTTTTTGAATCTCTTCAAGCGCTTTTTTGCTTTCATCCTCTGTAATATCTTTGTCTTTTTCAAGTTTTTTGATGTGATTATTGGCATCTTGTCGAATGTTGCGAATGGCGACTTTTGCCTTTTCTCCCATAGATTTAGCATTTTTTGCGATTTCTATGCGCTGCTCCTTGCTCATAGGGGGGAAAAATAATTTGACACATTCGCTATCACTATTTGGATTTACACCGATATTTGCCTCTTGGATAGCCTTTTCAATGTCTTTTAGTAAAGGCTTCTCCCAAGGAGTAATGATAATGGTAGTGGCATCTTGAGCGATAACAGAGCCTACTTGGTTAAGCGGTGTAGGAGTGCCATAATAATCTATGCGAATATTATCGAGGATATTCACACTCACCTTGCCACTACGTAATGTGGCAAAATCCCTGCGAAGCGATTCTATGGTTTTATCCATATGGGATTTAGCATGGTTATAAATCTCATTAAGCATAATGCTCCTTTAATGTTTTGAATCTTGTGTTGGGGCGAGTAATGGCGCAGATGGGGCGGCATTTTGATCTACGATAAATGCGCTTTTGTCATCAGGTTTAGCTGCAGGTGGGGCGAGAAGCGTATCATTTGGTAGGCTATCAAGCACACTCTTTTGGCTTTGTTTATTGTAAGTATAGCTAAGCATGATGGTGTTTAGCACAAAAAGTAATCCTAGAAACATTGTAAATTTAGCTAAAAACCCAGCAGGACCCTTTGCTCCAAATACAGATTCATTGCTGCCACTATATGCGCCAAGCCCGATACTTGAGCTTTTTTGTAAAAGCACTACAATCGTAATAAGCACCGCTAAAACAATTTGAATCACAAAAAAAGCATTTGCCATAATTGCTCCATAAACAAGGTAATTCATAAAATAAGCGCAAGATTATAGCAAAACATTCTTATAACAAACTTGTGATTGTAGAACTTTAAGTGAGGCTTTGTTAAGAATTTAATATTCCATGGATAATCTTTGTATATTTGTATATTTTCTTAATACCTAAAGAAGCGCAAGCGATTCTCGCTTAGCTTGATATTATGGAAAAGTATCAAGAAAACAAGGAGAGTAGCCTTGCTAGATCCTAGCTTATTCCAGTCAATGCTGTAAATGTAAAGCGAGCAAGCAATCTAACAAATGGTATTTTACCTAACTTGCAAGTAGTGGCAAAACACGTTGATGAGAGCGTAGAAGCCATTAGAGAATCTATTAAGCTTGGCTCATTGCTAAATCCCAATATTTAAATTAATGCAATATAGAGCCTAGAAACAGATGTAGTAAAGTATGAGTTGTGTTCGCAAATATCGCTTATTCCTCACCTTGAAAATATTCCATAACCAAGGATAAAAGCAAAACTCTTTTTTCAAAATTTCCTAAAACTTAAGATTTTAAATATCTAATTTTGCTGATAAGGTGAGGTAAAATCAGCAATTTTTTGCAAAAGTAGGGGGTAGATTCTCGCTTCTTGTCGTAAGGAGCTGCGGAGGGATTTTGCATTAGGGCAAAAGCTATGCACTAAATGCCAAAAATCACGCGAGTGGTTTTTATGCGTGATGTGAGCGAGTTCGTGTATGATGACATAATCAATAAGATGTTTTGGAGCAAAAATCAACATAAGAGAAAAAAACAAGCGATTATCATAAGTGCAGCTCCCAAAACGTGAAGTAGCAGAAGTGATTTTGATAGAATGATATGTTAAGCTCATTAAGGCGGCATATTCTGCTACTTTAGGCATAATATATGCACTTAGCATATCTTTAAGCTGTCTTTGAGGTGTGCGGAGGGTATCAAAAAGCGCGTTTATATCCTGCCACACCCCAAAAATGGGGATTTGATGATAATGTATGCACAAAGTGGATTGCAAGGCAAGATGGCGTGTGTGAAGTTTATGGAGGGTAGATTCTATCCATTTATGATACGCATAGATAAAAGATTCAATTTGTGCGTGTGAAAAATGCAGCGGCACACGCACAAATAGCGATAAATCCGCTTTGATTACAATACGTGGATAAGCAATCTTTTTATGCTCAATATATATCGCAGAGGCGATAGGATAGGATTTTTGCAACGCTTTTAACATAATATTGCCACTTTTAGCTATAATTTTTTGATATTATAACCCAAATATGGAGAAAATATGAAAGTGCTACTCTTAGAAAATGTCCAAGGGCTTGGTAAAAAGGGTGAGGTAGTAGAGGTAAAAGATGGCTATGGGCAAAATTTTCTTATCGCTAAGGGCAAGGCGCAGCACGCCACGCACGAGGTGATTAACAAATATAAAGCACAGGTGAAAAGACAGCAAGAATTAGAAGCGTTAGAAATCGCTCAAATGGAGCAGTTAAAGCAGAGTTTAACGTCTCTAAAACCTATTATCCATAAAAAAGTAGGTGCGAATAATGCGCTCTTTGGCTCGATTACAAAAGATGAAATCATTGCTGCACTCAGCACACATAAGATTCATATCGATAAAAAGCATATTGAAATCCCTCAATCCATTAAGCACACAGGAGAATTTGAGGTGTGCGCGAAACTAGGGCACGGCATTAATGCCACTTTTAAAATTGTAGTAGAAGCACTTAAATAGCACTTAAAGCGCAAATGAAGGATAGAGAATGTTTGAAGCAACAACGATACTTGGTTACAGGGGTGAATATCAAGGCAAACAATATGCGATTATTGGCGGAGATGGACAGGTTACCTTTGGGAATTGTGTCTTAAAAAGCAATGCGACAAAAATCCGCACTCTCTACAACGGGCAGATTCTAAGCGGATTTGCAGGAAGCACAGCTGATGCCTTTAGCCTCTTTGATAACTTTGAGCGTATCTTAGATGGGCGTAAGGGCGATTTAGTGCGGAGTGTGCTAGAATTTAGCAAGGAATGGCGTAGGGATAAGTTTTTGCGTAAGCTTGAAGCAATGATGATAGTGCTAAATAAGGAGCATATCTATATTTTAAGTGGCACAGGCGATGTCGTAGAGCCAGAAGATGGCAAAATAGCGGCTATTGGCAGTGGGGGGAACTATGCCTTGAGTGCAGCACGTGCGCTAGATTCACATAGTGAGTTACCACCTAAGGATATAGTAGAGCATTCTTTGCGTATTGCGGGGGAATTATGTATTTATACCAATACAAATATTAAGATTCTAGAATTACCAGCGGAGTGAGATAATGAAAGAAAATATGACGCCCAAAGAGATAGTGGCATATCTTGATAGCTATATTATCGGGCAGAATGAGGCAAAAAAAGCGGTGGCTATCGCTCTAAGGAATCGTTACAGACGTATGCAGCTTGATAAGGAAGTGCAGGAGGAAATCACGCCCAAAAATATCCTTATGATTGGCTCAACGGGTGTGGGTAAAACAGAGATTGCCAGACGTATGGCAAAAATGATGGGTTTACCCTTTGTCAAAGTGGAGGCAAGTAAATATACTGAAGTGGGCTTTGTGGGGAGAGATGTAGAATCTATGGTAAGAGATTTGGTCCTAGCGAGTGTGAATCTTGTAGAGAATGAGCATAGGCAAAAGGCTCAAGCGCAAATCAATGATTACATCATCGAAAAAATCACGCAAAAGCTTTTGCCACCATTGCCAAGCGGAGCGAGTGAAGCCAAGAAAAATGAATACGAAATAAGCTTTGCAAAAATGAAGCAAAAAGTGATTAAGGGTGAAGTGGATGATTTGATGATTGAAATTGATATAAGTAAGAAAGCTCCAATGGGCGATGATAATCTCCCGCCAGATATGATAAAAGTGCAAGAATCTATCTTTAAGGTGCTGAATGTTACGCAAGATAAAATCAAAAAAGAAATGAGCGTGAGAGAGGCTAAAGAAGCCCTGATGTATGAAGCTACAGAATCTGTGCTAGATGCGGAGAGCATTCGCGCGGAGGGCTTAAGACGTGCAGAGCAAAATGGTGTAATCTTTATCGATGAGATTGACAAGGTGGCAATAAGCAACAAAGATAGCTCAAGGCAGGATCCTAGCAAAGAGGGTGTGCAGCGGGATTTACTCCCTATTGTTGAGGGCAGTGTAGTCAATACAAAATATGGACAGATAAAGACGGATTATATTTTGTTTATCGCTGCAGGGGCGTTTCACGTAAGCAAAC
Source organism: uncultured Helicobacter sp. (assembly GCF_910577135.1). Taxonomy (GTDB): domain Bacteria; phylum Campylobacterota; class Campylobacteria; order Campylobacterales; family Helicobacteraceae; genus Helicobacter_C; species Helicobacter_C mastomyrinus. Next base: position 42,610 of record NZ_CAJTLL010000002.1, on the reverse strand, counting down.
CAAGTGATTTAATCCCGGAATTACAGGGGAGATTCCCTTTACGCGTGGAACTAAGCACACTTGATGAGGAAAGCCTCTATCAAATTCTTACCCAAACTAAAAGCTCTCTTTTGCGACAATATCAACTCTTGCTAGAGACAGAGAATATTCGGCTTGAATTTAGCGATGAAGCCATTAGGGAACTTGCCCGTTTATCGCATAATGCTAATCAGCGCACCGAAGATATTGGCGCAAGACGTCTACATACGACTATTGAGCACGTCTTAGAGGATATTAGCTTTAATGTAGATGAGTATCAAGGTAAGGAAATAGAGGTAAATGCGGAAATGGTGCGGGAGGCGTTAGCAGATTTGGTAGAAAATGTAGATTTAGCACGTTATATTCTTTAAGAATCTTTAATAAGACAATGAATACGCAGGCAAATATTACTACACGTGCGGGATTTGTAGCTGTTCTTGGGCGGCCAAATGCGGGCAAATCTACGCTTCTTAATCATCTCTTGGGAGAGAGAATCGCCCTTGTATCGCATAAGGCAAATGCCACACGCAAACAAATGCAAATCATCGTGCCTTATCCTCCATTACAAGCACAGATAATCTTTGTCGATACACCCGGGATTCATCATAAGGAAAGACTGCTCAATCAATATATGCTTTCACAAGCACTCAAAGCTATGGGGGATTGTGACATAGCCCTTTATCTCGCACCTGTGAGCGATGATGTGGCACATTATGAGAAATTTTTATCTTTAAGTGAGGACATAGCGCATATTTTGCTTTTGACAAAGACAGATACTTGCAGCAAAGATGAGCTTTTACGAAAAATTGCTGCTTATCAGGCATATAGCAAGCATTTTCTAGCACTCTTCCCTATTAGTGTGAAAAAGCCATTTGATAAGGAGCAGCTCTTCCGTCATATCGCCCTGCATTTGCCACATTCGCCTTTTTATTATGATGAGGAGCTACTCTCTCCAAGCACATTAAGGGAGATTTATAAAGAGATGATACGTGAGAGTTTGTTTGAAAAAATGAGCGATGAGATTCCCTATGAGGCTGATGTGATGATAAAACATTTTGATGAGGGAGAGACACAGGATAGAATCAATGCGCATATCATCGTAGAAAGAGAAAAGCAAAAGGCTATGGTGATTGGCAAGGGAGGCAGTGGGATCAAACGTCTAGGCATAAACGCAAGGCAAAAAATGCAGCTTTTTAGCGGTAAAAAAATTTTCTTAAAGCTTGATGTGGTGGTATATAAAGGCTGGAGTAAGCAAAAAGATGTATTAAAAAAAATAGGGTATGATTTTATATGAAAGAAATTAAAGGAAAAGAAGCAATGAATGGCATAAAAAAGTGGCTTTGCTGCGCAACTATTTTCAGTTTAGGGAATCTATATGGGCTTGATGCGCAGCTTGTAGGATTAGTCAATGAATATAAGCAAAACGGCATAAGCGCGGTAGAAGCCAAACTTGAGGGTTATTTGCTCAATAAGGAGTATTGGGCAGAGTATTTGAAAAACACCGCAACAGAATATGGCTATTTTGAGGATTTGCAATTTTTATTTATTTCTAATAAATCTGCGCCATCACTAGCACTTTATGAACTCACAGATTCTAAGCTTAAGGAACTGGGTAACTCAAGCGCACTTGTGGCAAAGGGCAAGGGCAATAAGAAAAAAGAGGGTGATTTGACAACGCCCATAGGCTCGTATGACTTGGACGCGCGTTTAACAGGCTTAAACCAATATTACGGACCTCTTGCATTCTCTACAAGCTATCCAAATGTATATGATAAATCGCTCAAAAAAACCGGTGGTGGGATATGGATACACGGCTTACCACTTAATGGTGATAGAGAAGAGTTAAATACTCGGGGCTGTATAGCTATTGATAATGAATTACTGAAAAAATATGATAATCTCATTGATTGGCGAAAAACAATGCTTATCACCTATGAAGATACCTTCAAACCCGCTAGTATAGATGAACTCGCCCTCGTGCTTTCAAGCCTCTATCGATGGAAAGATGTTTGGCAAAAAGGTGATTTGGCAAGTTATCTTAGTTTCTATGATGAAAAGGATTTTTATCGTCCTGATGGTATGAGTTTCCGCACATTTAGTGAACACAAAAAGAATGTATTTGAAAAAAATGAGACAAAAACTATCCGTATTTCTAACATCAATGTATCCATCTACCCTAATGAAGGACACCGCAATATGTATCGCATAAGTTTTATCCAAGATTATAAGGCAACATTGAATGGCAAACCAAGCTTTAACTCCCTAGGCAAAAAAGATATGTATGTAGTTGTCGAAAATGGCAAAATAAAGATTCTAAGTGAGCGATAAGCATAATTTGATAATTGCGTAAAGATAAAGATATCTCAATTAGAGAAAATTACAGGCTTTATGTTTTCATGGATTTGGGACATAAGATTCCCATTCAAAATACATTTTATAAGTATATGATGGTAGCGAATTAACACTTCTTATAAAGTATTATCAATACCTTTATTTTTTTCCCTCTTATCTTTCTTTTTACTCCATCAAGATTTATAGCGGATAAATTCCTAAAAATATCGTTATGCGTTTATGCGCTTGGGTCGGGCTGTTGCCAAGTATTGTGATTACATTATGTTTTTACTTCTTTTGGCTGGTGTTTATGGCTACTTTGCTTATGGCAGCACAATCGGCTATTTATGCTCCTGCAAAATATGGTTTTATTAAGGATTTGGTGGGTAAAGATTTGCTTGTGTAGGGCAATGGCGCTATGCAAGCAGTAGTGATTTTAGCGGGTATGAGCTGCTTTTCATTATTTTTTGAAGTAATGTTTGCCTCAAGCGGGTTAGGATTCTTAGCACAAAAGGGCGATATATTACAGAGTGTTGCACCACTTGGCTTTATCTTAATATTATATGTGGTGTTTGAGGTGTTTTTATGTGATCGTTTGCTTACATTAACCCAACCTACGCAAAAGACTTTTGATAGAGAGGCATATTTTAAAGGAGATTCACTTAAATCTCATCTTTGGTCTTTTTTGAACTGCTTTTAGCTTCTTTCCCTGCCTATGTGAAAGCGATATGTTTAAAGCTTGATACCTTTAAGGTGTAAATGATTATTGGCTGCTCGGGCTTTGGGATTATTATAGGCTCTGTCATCGCAGGGCGATTCTTAAAGCATTATACTGAAACAGAGTTTATCCCTCTTAGTGGAGCACTTGTGTGCTTGATAGGTATGCTACTTTTAAGTTCCTCTTCACTTGCGCCTTATGTGATTATAATTTTCTTATTTAGTATGGGTGGGGCTTTGTTTATTGCGTCATTTAATGCACTGATACAATGCCACGCTAAAGAGGGAGAGCTTGGGAAGATTCTAACGGGAAATAACTTTATCCAAAATATCGGTATGCTGCTGTTTTAGGCATTGATGCGGCATATCTGTTTTTATTTGTTGTAGAACGTGTAGAAGCTAAGGTCTTTGAACTCCCTTTTACTATGTGGACTTTACAATGTGAGATACTGCCTACGCTTGGCAGGGCGTGGATAGATACTCGCGATTTGCAAAAGTGGTCGGCGAAATGGTAAGCCTTTGGGAGATTAAGGAGGAGGTAGCAAAACTTGTGAAAAATATGAGATTGATGAGAGTTTGAAATATGTCGCCGTAGCTGTAGATAATAGCAAAAAGGTGAGAGTACTGTGCTGCTTGTGAGCGGTGATAAGGCAGAGAGTGAAAAGCTAGAAAAGGCGATAAAGGAAGCACAAATCCCTGCTTTGCTTAAACTTGCTAAGATTTTATGTGTTAAATCTGTATCTGTGCTTGGCTCGGGCAAGGTAGATTAAAAGGAGCAAAAACACAGCTTAAAGGCTTATGAGCAATAAAGAGCATCAAGTTTGTCTATTTTTGAGTTTATTTATCAAATATAGTTTTGGTATGTATTTTACTTTTCTTTCTCTACAAGATAGAGGAGCTTAAGTGTAAAAGTGGGTAGCCTAATAATCAACAAGAGATTGATTTGGCGATATACAATCTTGCTCTATTCTATAAATCATTCAATGCTGTCTCACTCCCTAAGTTATGCTTCAAGAAGTGGGTGTGCTATACGATTTGTTTTTTCTGTCAGTAAAGATGAGTAAAACTACAAAGTATAAAATACCTTGAGTGCCTTATATATTTCATAGAATCCTAATATTACCATACCTATGCCGCTTAAACGCAAAAAAAGAGTCCGTTTGCGTTGCGCACTCGCGCTCACAAGTCCTAAGATAAAGAGTGAGGGCATCGCACACACGCCAAAAATCCCCATTACTATTGCGCCATTTATGCCATTTCCGGCTACTGCGGCAGTGAGTAGGAAGTAATATACAATCCCGCAAGGCAGTAAGCCATTGCATAAGCCAAGCATATATAACCGCCATTTTGAGCCTTGGGTGAGGAGATTTTGCATAAAATGAAGCACTTTCCTAGAAAATGGAATCTTAAAAGAATAGTGCTTAATAGGTATAAATTGTGCTATCCCCAAGCCACCTAGCACGAGCAAGATTCCCACTACGAGCAAAATAGCATATTTTATTGTCTCATTTGGTGCGCTTAAATAACCCAAACTCCCAGCGATAAAGCCCAGCACACAATAAGTAGTGATTTTGCCGCTATGATAGAGGAGTTGGAGAGGGATTTGAGAGAGAAAGACATATTTTGTCGTATTTTGTGCGGGGGCATAGAGTGCGCTAAAGGCTAAGACGATTCCTCCACACATACCCACGCAGTGCCCGAGTGAAGCAAAAAATGCAATGCTTATGAGCGTGAGAATTTCTATATGTTCCATTTGTTGTTTAAATAAAGAGTGAATTAACGCTTTCGTTATGGTAGATTCTGCGAATTACTTCTGCAAAAAGCGGGGCAACGCTAAGAACCTTGACCTTAGTGTGAGTGATACGCAAGGGAATGGAGTTTGTAACCACCACTTCATCAAGTGCACTTTTAGCAATTCTCTCAAATGCTGGACCACTAAGTACAGGGTGAGTGCCTAGAGCCATCACGCTATTTGCCCCACGTGATTTCAGCATATCAGCTGCCTTACACATCGTCCCAGCGGTATCAATCATATCATCGACAAGTATCACATCTTTGCCTTGCACATCGCCGATGATGTTCATTACTTCGCTTTCATTTGCCCTCTCGCGCTTTTTATCCACAATCACCAAATCCATACCCATCCTATCGGCAAAATATCGTGCCCTTGCCACACCCCCAATATCAGGTGAAGCGATAATAGGATTCTTAAAAGATTTCGCACGTAAATAATCTGCGAATACAATCGAACCATAGAGATTATCCACAGGTATATCAAAGAATCCCTGAATTTGCCCCGCGTGTAAGTCCATCGTAATCACGCGATGAACGCCGCTTTGTTCGATGAGGTTTGCCACAAGTTTTGCGCTAATAGGCACACGAGGAGAGGCTTTCCTATCTTGTCTTGCATAGCCAAAGTATGGAATCACTGCATTAATGCTATTTGCCCCACTTCGTCTTAATGCGTCAGTGATAATGAGTAGCTCCATAAGGTTATCATTTGTGGGCGCACAAGTAGGCTGAATGATGAAAACATCTTTTCCCCGCACAGATTCACCAATTTGTACATTAATCTCACCATCGCTAAAGCGATTAATCGTAGCTTTGGATAAACTGACATCAAGATATTTTGCAAGTTCATTACTAAAAAGCGTATGGGCTGAACCGCTAAAGATTTTGAATCCACGCATAGAGTGCCTTTGAAGTGAAGTTTGGACTGCATTATAAGCAATCTCATTTTATATTTGGCTTATTTAGTCTAAAATCTCGCATTTTAAAATGAGTTCAATAGGTTTTTGACTAGCAAGTTTGGGATTAATATCACTATCAGGGTTAATAAGCATTTCACCCCTTGCCCTATCTTGAATAAAATGTTTATTTTGCACGATGTGGCAGGGAGAGTGGAGAATGGCTTTATCAAAACCCTCAATTTTATAAAAATAAGTGGTTTCACTAGGATTGCTTTCATCAATGTGTGTTTGAGGGATAAGTTTAAAATTTTTAGGCGCAATTTTATTGTATAAATCAGCACCTTTAATGCCTGAATAATAAAAAAGAATCTCTTTACCTTGACTGTAAATTTGTGTCGTATTATTTCCTGAACGCAAGGTGCGTATTTTAAGTTTAGAATTTTGCTGACTGATGAAGTTTTTAAGAGCTTGTGAGAGAGGTATAAGCACGTAAGAATTTCCAAACATAGCAAATTGTGCATCATTTTTATGGAGTATAAAGGCTATACCCTCATCTACAAATACTTCTTTAGCGTTTGCTTTGTTGGCATTATCTTCCAAATCATCGGCTATAACGATGCAAAAAAGCAAAAAGCAGACTATAAAACAATTTTTTTTCATAGTATCTCCTTGTGAATCTTATCAAGGTAAATCCAACTTTAGCTAACATATCGTTATAAAAAATATTTGATTAAAGGATTCTTAAAAATACATTTTGTTTGCTATGTATCCTTTAAGAATTGAGTATTATCATAAGTCATAAGGACATATTAATGAAAAGCATTGCGATTGTGGGCAAACCAAATGTCGGCAAAAGCTCACTTTTTAATCGTCTCATTAAGCAGCAGTTAGCTATCACCTCTGCCATAAGTGGCACGACGCGTGATGTGAAAAAGGCTTCTTTTAGCATTAGTGGTGTGGAAGTGGAGATTATCGATACGGGTGGGCTTGAAAAGACACAAGGACTTTTTGCAAAAGTGAGTGAGCATTCCCAAAAGGCAGCTTTAGAGGCGGATATGATACTCTATATGGTTGATGGAAGCACTATCCCTCAAGATGATGATATAGCCTATTTCCGCACATTGCAAAAGCACAAAAAGCCCTTAATGCTTGTGATAAATAAGGTTGATAATGACAAGATTAAGCAGAGAGCGTGGGATTTTAACGCATTTGGGACACAAGATATGTGCTTTATCTCGGTGCAGCACAATCGAGGCATAACATCTTTGCTTGAAAATATTTTTGACACACTTTGTCTTAGTAAAGAGCAAAGCGTAGAAAATCAGCTAAGGGAGCAATTTAAGCAAGGTGAGATAGATGAGAGTTTAGAGGAATTTTTAGGAATCTTGCAAGAGCCTCAAAGTGAGGTAAATGAAAGCATTTGCGTGGGTATTATCGGGCGAGTGAATGTCGGTAAAAGCTCACTTTTAAATGCACTTGTGGGCAAAGAGCGCAGTGTGGTAAGCGAGGTGGCTGGGACGACTATTGATCCTGTCGATGATGAGATGCATATCGAGGGGAAAAGTATAAGGTTTGTCGATACGGCGGGGATTCGCAGGGCGGGGAAGATTGAAGGAATTGAAAAATTTGCACTTCTTAGAACAAATACCATACTCTCTCAAAGCCATATCGCTATTTTGGTGCTTGATGTAAGTGAGCCATTTGTAGAATTAGATGAAAAGATTAGCTCTCTTATCCCTAAATATGCGTTAGGGGTGATTATAGTGCTTAATAAGTGGGATAAAAAATATGCGAGTTTTGAGGAGATAAAGAGAGCTTTTACTCATCGCTTTCCCTTTTTGTCCTTTGCGCCTGTGATTACTCTAAGTGCGCTTAGTGGGCGCAATATCGATAAACTTAAAATGGAGATTCTTAAAGTCTATGAGCGATTTTGTTATAGAATCCCCACAAGCACACTTAATGATGTGATAGCTAGGGCGATAAGTGCGCATCATATCCCAAGCGATCACGGCAAATTGGTAAAGATTTATTACGCGACACAATATGATATAAAGCCCCCTCGAATAGCCCTTATAAGCAATCGCCCAAAGAGTTTGCACTTTAGCTACAAACGATATTTGATTAATATACTAAGGGAGCATTTTGATTTCACAGGAGTGCCTTTGTATCTTAGTGTGAAATCAAAGCAAGAGGATAAAGATGATAAAACCTCCAAAACACCCAAAAGATACCAAAGAGGCGATAAAAACACAAGGTTTTAGCTTATTTATTATCTTTATCTTAATTTGGTTTGCTATTATATTTTCTTGAAATGCAAAATAAATCTGCAAATAATGCTAATTTTTAGCAGAATCATTATCTTATGTATTAGAAAAATATTTCACTTATACGTCAAACAGGGCTTTAAGCCTTTGTTTGCCATATTCTACACCGGGTTGGTCGTAGGTATTGATTTCAAAGAGGATTCCCATACAAGAAGTGAGTAGCTCAAAATACATAATCAGCATTCCTATACTCTCCTCGCATAATCTCATCACCTCAATGCAATCGGTAAGAATCCCCTCATTTGCTATGGTCTGCATAGTTGCAATGCGCTGATTGTTAAGCAGGGTCGCAAAGCTTTTACCATTAACAAAATCAGTAGATTCTAAAAATGTAAGCTCAAGCGAGGGGATGCAGGGTATAAGGTTATGTGCGGGGTTAACGCTTAGGAATGTAACGCTTTTATCTGCTTTGCCCTGCACGATAAGCTGTAAAAATGAATGCTGATCGATACTGCCAATAAGCGCGATGGGCGTTAATCCTATCTTTTGGTGATGGACATTAATTTTCCCTAAGCTCTCCCCCCATAGCTGCACATACCACGCATTGAAATGTTCAAAAAAGCTTGAGTATGAAAAAAGCACATTCATAGGGATTTGTTCTCTGTATGTAGCATATACAAGGGCTTTATGTAAGATATGCTCTGCCCTGCGTTCAAAAAAATCATCTGCCATATTTCTCCCACCGCGCAAAAGTGCCTCAACATCAAAGCCTAAAATTGCTAAAGGTACTATACCTACTGCGCTTAAAATAGAGAATCTCCCGCCAACATTTGGGGGGATATGAAAGCAATGCAGATTGTGCTGCTTTGCCCAAGATTCAAGCGGAGAGCGATTATCTGTAATTACAAACAAATGCGCCTTGTTTTGGGCATTTTGCAATATCTCATATCTATCAAGCATATATTTGAGCAATGATATGCTTTCAATAGTCGTGCCGGATTTAGAAATAACGATAAAAAGGGCATTTTGAATGCTAATATGTTCGAGGCTTTGGGTAATATGCAGCGGGTCAGTATGCTCTAAAAATATCAAATCTAGCTTTTTCCTGCAAGGCAAATGCCTCAGCATAGAATCTATGGCTTTTAGCCCAAGAGAGCTGCCACCCACACCGATAATCACCAAATGAGCGATAGTATCTAAAAAGGCTTCATTTTGACGCACATATTGATATGCTTCTTCAAGGGCTTGATTGTCATAAGGCAAATTATAGTAGCCACTTTTTTGCATTTGCCTCTCTTGCAATATCGCATTAAAAAGTCTATCTTGTGCTTCTTTGCTAGGGGCTATGTCTTTAAAATGTGATGAAAATGTAAGCACAAGCTATGCCTTAGAGATTCTTGCATACAAAGGCACTCATATCCACAAGGCGATGTGTGTAGCCCATTTCATTATCATACCACGCGAGAAGCTTCGCACTTTTCCCAATAGCTATACTTTTGTCAGGGATAATAATCGCACTTGCATTTGAGCCGATAAAGTCGCTTGATACTCTCTGCTCATCATCAACAAGAATAAGCCCTTTCATTGCACCCTCCATGCTTTGCCCACTTTGTGCTTGATAAAAGGCTTCATTTATGTCCTCTTTGCTTACTTCTTTGTTAAGATTCACACTTAAATCTACCAAGCTCACATCAGGTGTAGGCACACGCACAGCAATGCCATTAAGCTTACCCGCTAAATGAGGTAATACAAGCCCTATTGCCTTTGCCGCTCCTGTGCTTGTAGGTATCATATTGAGAGCCGCCGCACGCGCTCTTCGCAAGTCTTTATGCTTCACATCAAGGAGATTCTGGTCGTTTGTGTAGCTATGGATTGTGCTCATTAAGCCATTTTCAATACCAAAGGCACTATCAAGCACCTTTACAATGGGTGCAAGACAATTTGTCGTGCAGGAGGCATTTGAAATCACCTTTTCCCCCGCATAGTCCTTATGATTAACTCCATAGACAAAAGTCGGCGTATTATCAGCAGGGGCAGAGATAATCACTCTTTGAATCTTGCCTTTAAGATGCACACTTGATTTTTCAAGTGCATTAAACTTGCCCGTGCATTCCAAAAGCCCCACTGCCTCACCAAAATCAAGTTTGAGCGGGTCTCTATTGCTTAAGAGTTTGACATTTTTACTCTTGCCAATACGCAAAGTGCTATCATTAAGCTTTTGCACGTCTTTATAGATTCTGTGTACAGAATCATAACGCAGCAAATGTACCAATGTATCCATATCTGCCGTGCTATTGATAGCCACAAGCTCTACATCATCGCGCTCACCAATGATTCTAGCTGCACTTAGCCCAATGCGTCCTGTGCCATTAATCGCTAGTTTAATCGCCATAGTTTCTCCTTCATCTCGTATCAACATTGATTTTAAGCAAAAACATATATTCTATCACAAAAATGCCTATTTGGCACTTTTTGACTTGATTTATCTCACGCAAAAGTGTAGAATGCCAACTTTTAGCTTATATTAAGCCTATGTCTGTCCTCATAGCTCAGCAGGATAGAGCACACGATTCCTAATCGTGAGGTCATGCGTTCGAATCGCATTGGGGACACCACTCCTTCATCTCTCAATTTTTAATGATGGAATCAACTTTCTTTAAGCATTCTTTTAGCAAGTTTCTTTGCCTTGCTTACTTCATCATTTCGCACAGAATCCCCATAAATAGCATTTACATACTCTTCATAGGCGAGCTGTGAGCTAAATGGCTTATCTGTATGAGGTACTTTGTGATACTCGCCATTGCTTTGTAATTCATACATTTGCACATTGTCATTAAGCTGCATTTGCAAGATTTCCATTAGACGTTTGCTCATATCTACGTTAAGGCTTGGCGTGAGAATCTCCACGCGTCTTTCGAGATTACGAGGCATAATATCCGCCGAAGCAAAGTAAATTCCAACTTTATCGTGTTTAAAATAGTAGATTCTAGCGTGTTCGAGGTATTTACCCACAATAGAAAAGACGCGGATATGCTCGCTCACACCCTTGATTCCCGGACGCAATGCACTCACACCCCGCACAATAAGGTCGATTTTAACCCCTGCTATTGAGGCACGATATAAAGCGCGTATTACATCTACATCAACAAACGCATTACATTTCATAATGATACGTCCTTCAGTTCCAGCCTTTATCTCATTTTCTATAAGTTCTAGGATTTTTGTTTTAATCTGTGTGGGAGCAATCATCAAGCAATCAAGCTTTGTGCGATAGCACGAGCCTGTGGAGAGGGAGTGAAAAAGTTTTATGGCATCTTTTGCAAATGCGCTATTGCAAGTAAGGAGCGAAATATCCGTATAGATTTTTGCCGTGCTAGGATTGTAATTACCTGTGCTAAGATGGACATATTCTTTGAGGGTATTGCCTACTTTTTTAATCACAAGGGCGATTTTAGCGTGCACCTTTAAGCCCGGCACACCATAGATTACGTGGGCTCCAGCAGATTCTAAAGAATGTGCCCAATGGAGATTATTCTCCTCATCAAATCGCGCCTTAAGCTCCACAAGTGCAGTTACTTGCTTATTGTTCTCCGCAGCTTGAATGAGGGCTTTGACGATGGGCGAATTTTTCCCCACGCGATAAAGCGTCATACGGATAGATAGTACATCGGGGTCTTTTGCCGCACTTTGGATAAAATTCACCACCGGGTCAAAGCTCTCATAAGGGTGAAAAAGTACAATATCGTGATTTTCCATTGTGGAGAGAATCTCTACATTGCTGTGAAGGGGGGGTAAGGTCTTAGGATTGAAAGGCGGAATAGTAAGATGTGCATACGCCTTGCTTCCTACAAGTTCCCAAAGTCCGCTAAGATTAAGCGGAATGCGATACATATAAATATCTTTGCTATCTACTTTTAAATGAGAATTGATAAAATCAAGCAGGCTTGTATCTTTATCTGTGCCTACTTCAAGCCGCACCACTTCACCCTTCCTCCGGGTTTTTAGCCCCTCACTCATTAATTCTATAAAGTCATCAGCTTCCTCCTCTTCTATCTCCATATCCGCATTACGCGTGATTCTAAAGGGGACATAATTCATAATCTCATAATCCCCAAATAATTCACTTGCAAATTCCCCTACAATGTCCTCTATGGCGACAAATATGCCGCTTTCAATCTCTACAAATCGTGAAAGTAAGCGTGAGATTCTCACCATTGCAAATTTGAGGCTGCCATTATGCAAACTTTTTAGTTGTAGAGCAATGGCAAAGCTAAGGTTATTTAAATGCGGGAATGGGTGAGTAGCATCTACCACCACAGGCACGATAACAGGGTAGAGATAATTAATAAAATACTCGTGGAGTTGTTTTTTTTGCTCATCATTGAGTTGAGAGACACGTTTTATGTGCATACCCTCTTTTGCTAATCCATCTTGAATTTCTTTGAAAATGCCCTCAAGCACATTCTTTTCTTTATCAAGCTGTTCTCGTATGCTTTTAAGTTGCTGCAAAGGGGTAAGTTTATCTGCACCCACTTCGGTAATACCACTCGCATAGAGTCGTGTTAATAACGCCACACGTATCATATAGAACTCATCAAGATTCGTGCCATAAATAGCTACAAATTTTAAACGCTCTAAGAGTGGAATATTTGTATTTTTAGCCTCATTTAGTACACGTGTATTAAACTTAAGCCACGAAAGCTCCCGATTGAAATACATTTTGGAATCATTAATCGTCATACTGCCTCCTGTCTTAATGCTTAAAATATTTTAAGATTCTAGCTTAATTTGCTTTAAAGCAATGTTTGCCATTGCGATTATGCAAAGCAATTTTATAAGCTATGGCAAAATCGTTTCAGTTTTTATATCTAAAAATACAAAAATTATGCTGATTGTAAGTGATGCCTGAAGTCATTTTATTATGGCTTATATTTTTTTAACATATTTTGATTATAATACTGCCTTAATTTTTCAATGCAAGGAGATTATAATGAAAAAAATTGTATTTGGCTTTTTAGGTTCGGCTGTTTTAAGTATGCAAATGTTTGCCGCAAGTATTATGGGATTTGAGTTTAGCCCAGAGATTGGCTTACTTGCAGGACAGACAAAGCTCTCTTATGGTGATGCAAAACAAGACATAACTAATTATGGTGCATTCGGTCGTATATGGCTTGGAGCATTTGATTTTGTTGTCGCTCCACAAATAAAATATGATTATAACAAAAAAACAAGCACAACTGATAGCTTTACGAATTTCCAATATGGCATATCTGCGGGATACAATATCGGGCTAATTGTTGCACGTCTTACTCCTTATGTGGGTGTGAATTATTCAAGTTTTAATAGACTTTTTAAGGATACTATTTCTTATAATGCAGGATTGAAGCTAAAGATTGATTTTATCCCTGTTTCTTTAGGTGTGCTTTATACTTATCAAAATCCAGAGTTTGAAATAGGCAACGTAAAGGCTAAAATGCACACGATTCAAGCACTCATAGGCTTGCATTTCTAAAGTTTGCAATCGCCTCTGTGTAGATTCTGTAAAAACAGAATCTACACTTTTATCCAAATCCACTCAATTTTATGGAGCTATTGAATGGCTTTAGATTCTGCTAAACTCATTGTATTTTTGCAATCTCATAATGAGTTAAAAATTATTGATGAGCCCCTTGATATTTATTTAGAAATCCCCCAACTTGCTTATATTGAAGTGAAAAAATCTACAAGTAAGGCGCTTCTTTTTACAAATCCTATATGTGCTAAAAGCGGCAAGAGATTTGATATACCTGTGTTAATGAATGTTTTTGGCTCACAAAAAAGGCTTGATTTGCTTTTAGATAAGCCCATACCGCAAATTGCACAGGATATTCGTAATCTCCTTGCATTCACTCCGCCAAAGGGCATAGGGCAGTTATTTAATAAGCTAAAAGAGCTCTATACTTTGCGCTATGCCTTTCCCAAATACAGCAAAAAACGCGGTTTATGCCAAGAGATCGTGCAAATGGAGAATCTGAATCTTTTTGATTTGCCTGTTCTTACGACTTGGGAGAAAGATGGTGGGGCGTTTATCACTATGGGGCAAGTCTATACGCAGAATCTTCAAGGCACACAGAAAAATCTAGGAATGTATCGTTTGCAAGTGTATGATGAGACGCATTTAGGACTACATTGGCAGATTCACAAAGATTCACAGCATTTCTTTCATCAATACAAACAAGCTGGACAAAAAATGCCTGTGAGTATTGCACTTGGGGGTGATCCTCTGTATATTTGGTGCGGACAAGCTCCCTTGCCTATGGGGATTTTTGAGCTTATGCTTTATGGTTTCATACGAGCAAAAAAACCTGTGCTTTGTCCTTGCATTACTAATCCACTTTTTGTGCCAAATGATGTAGATATTGTAATTGAGGGTTGGGTAGATACTACACAAATGCGTGATGAAGGACCATTTGGCGACCATACAGGATTCTATACGCCTATTGAGCCTTATCCTGTGCTTGAAGTGAGCGCAATCACAATGCGTAAAAAACCTATTTTTCCTGCCACAATCGTTGGCAAACCTCCGCTTGAAGATAAATATATGGGCTATTTGACAGAGCGCGTATTTTTGCCATTATTGCAAACTACTGCACACGGCTTGATTGACTATCATATGCCAGAAAATGGTGTTTTTCATAATCTTATTTTTGCAAAAATCAAGCCTCAATATCCAAGCCACGCACAGCAGATTATGCACAATTTTTGGGGTGTAGGGCAGATGAGTTTTGTAAAACACGCCATTTTTGTTGATGAAAATGCTCCAGATTTAACAGATTATGAATCCTTTGGCACTTATGTGTTAGAGCGATTTGCACCAGATAAATTACTGATTACAGAGGGAATCTGCGATGCACTCGATCATTCAAGCCCCACATTTGCGCACGGAGGCAAGCTAGGCATTGAGGCGATTACCCCCGTGAGCAAACCACATTTTAAAGCTTTAAGTGATGAGGAGTTATGGCAAAAATGCGCACATTTATTCCCAAATGCAAAGGGTTTGAAGCAGTATTTCACACACACGCCTAATCCTATTTGCATTGTTAGCGTGGATAAAAAAGATAATATTTTTAACGCACTTAAGGCAAATATGGCATATTTTGAGACATTACAATCACATTTAAGTATAGTGATTTTTGTAGATTCTATAAATAATGCCCTCGATAACCCCTATATGCTCACTTGGCGCATTGTGAATAATATCGATGCCAAGCGAGATATACTCATTGCTAGTAGCCTTGTGTTTATCGATGCGACACAAAAGGGCAAGTGCGATAGACATTTACGCGAATGGCCTATGGATACAAATTGCAATCCCGCTGTCATCAAACGATTGCAAGAGAAAGGTTTGCTTGATGATACAAATGAGGCATTTTTAGAAAAATATAGAATCTTAGATTAGATTCTTAATGTTATATTATTGTGGGATTTGAGCCAGTTTTATCTCTTGATGCGTACTAAAATGCCATACACTCTTGGTAGAAGGAAGGAAGTTCTGCAAGGATATATTTCGCGATTCTTTAAATTATCTATGCTTAAAAAATCCATTAAAGATAAGAATTATTGATTTAACAATCAAGTTTCATTTTTGTCTAGCGGATTGGTTTAAAGGAGTTAAATTTTAGCAATGGCTATTGCTTGATAAGATATTTTAAGAATATTTTGTCCTTATGAAGGCATCATTTTTTACTTTGTTTTTAGCATATATCCATCTTCTTATCTATTAAGTAGGTTAAAGATAAAAGACCTTTAAAAAAGTATGCGATAAGGGAAAGAACATATCTTTAAAAGCAGAGGAAGGCGGGGGTTTATCTTTTTGCAGTGATTACCTCTCTCTTTCATCTCTAAAAGTATATAAAGGACACAAGCTTCGTGTTTTGTGGAGAGATTGGAAGAGTATTAATAATGGATTGTTTTTGAGGTCAAATAAGATTATCTTAAAAGTGAGTTATTCTCTGTGAATGGAGAGGAATGAAGCTACCGCTCTATTTTTATTTTTGTGTAATAAAATTGGCTTTTTGCTTGCGAATTAAGCATAAAAATCTGGGTTTCTATGCTTAATTGAATTTTAGCTTATATGGGTAGCACTCGTATGTGAGAATCTAGCTGTTCTTGGAGAACAGATTCTATCGCAAAAAGTGTGCCGGTAGCCCCACTCGCGCAGCCACTGCACGCGCCCAAATAGCGGATATACACATCAATATGCCCATCGCTTGTATCTTTAATGTCTAAAATCTCCATATCGCCTCCGTCCATCATCAGCATAGGGCGGATATTATCATCAATGACTTTATCAATACTCTTTACTTTTTGTACCATAGTCATTTCTTTGAAGGCTAGATTCCCCTCCGCGCCTTTTTGCACGACATTTTTGAGACTTTCTCTTTCCATTTCCTCACGCACTTGAGCAAGAATATCTACCAAATAATATTCCCTTTTCTCGTGTCCTCCAGGCTTGACACAGCTTTTGCAAAATGCCCCCGCCTTAGTATAATTAGTAATCTCCTCAACACTCTTTAAATCATTGAGTTTAATCACCTCTTTAATCGTAGAGAGACTAACTCTGGCACATTCACATACGATAATTTCATCTTCAAAGTCTTCTGCATCCTTGCCTAGATAGATTCCCGCAGCTTTTTTAATCACATCATACGCCATCACCGAGCAGTGCATTTTTTGCCCCGGCACAGCAGGTGTGTCAGGGTCATCACGCAAGGCGTGTTCGACATCAAGATTAGTGATTTTCACTGCTTCTTGCACCTTTTTTCCAAGACAAAGTTCTACCATCATATCGCTACTTGCGATTGCTGTCCCACAGCCAAAGCTTTTAAATTTCGCGTCAATGATTCTATCATCATTATCCACGAGCCAATACAGTCGCACTGCATCGCCACAGGATTCTGCGCCATAATCAGCTACGATAAGTTTCGCGCCTCGCTCATCAGCGTCCTTTTGTGTCAAAACCCCCAAATGTGTGGGGTTATCCATTCTCTCACTTACTTTGTTTGAGTAGGCGTCCCAAAGTGCGCCCCCGATTAAATCATTTTTTGCCATTTTGTTTTCCTTTTTTTGTTGTTTTATGCGTTATATGAGCTTGAAATTGCCCTTAGCCTTTCCACAGCTTTTTTAAAGACTTCTATGGTGTAGTCAATCTCCTCATTGGTGGTAAAGCGGCTTAAGGAGATTCTAATTGCCGTATGGGCTAATTCCTTATCTGCGCCGATAGCTACCATCACAGGATTTGCCTCTAAATCTTCACTCGCACAAGCGCTTCCGGTGGAGGCAGCAATCCCTGCTTTGTTTAAATCCCATAGCATAGCCTCGCCTTCAATGCCCCGCACACTAATAAGTGTAGTGTTTGGCACACGATTTTCCCTTGTGCCTACCACAAACACATCAGGGATAGATAAAAGCGCGTCCTCTAGCTTATCACGAAGTCTTCGCACTTCTGTGAGTTCAAAATCAAGGAATTGATGAGCTAGTCTCATCGCTTCGCCCATACCAACAATATAGGGGACGTTGAGTGTGCCTGAGCGTCTGCCCCTCATATGTTCCCCTCCGTGTAAAAGTGGTGTGAGCTCTACATTTTTGCGGATATATAATCCTCCAACGCCCTTAGGTCCGTGGAACTTATGTGCGCTAAAGCTTAGGAAATCCACCTGTGCCTTTTGCACATCAACGGGAATCTTCCCAATAGCTTGCACTGCGTCTGTGTGGAAAAGCACATCTTTTTCTTTGCAGAGCGCACCTATCTCTTCAATAGGGAAGATTAGCCCAGTTTCATTATTTGCCCACATAATGCTTACAAGCGCGGTATCATCTCTTAATGCCTCGCGCACTTGCTCTGCGGTGATTGTGCCATTTTGATTAATAGGCAGATAGGTTACCTCCACGCCAAGCGTTTCTAAGAAAGCACAAGTAGCACGCACAGCGGGGTGTTCCACCTCTGTGGTAACAATATGATTTTTGTTCTTATTGTATATTTTGTCAAAATATACGCCCTTAATCACCCAATTATTAGATTCTGTCGCGCAGCCTGTAATGATAATATCATCATTATCAGCGGCATTAATGCCATTGTAGAGATACTCAATAGCTTGTGCGATAGCTGGGTGGGTTTCCGTGCCGTATTTGTGAAGGCTATTTGGATTCCCAAATTTTTCACAAAAATATGGTTCCATCAGCGCTTTTATGCTTGGGTCAAGCATTGTCGTTGCGTTATTGTCTAAATAGACTCTTTTCATACTTTAACTCCTGGTTTGTGTTTGACATCGTATTAAAAAGTAAAGTTTATTTTAACCTTGCTAAGAAAGCGCTAGATTTTATCATTTTATAATTAATTTAATGTATATAGAAAGATATAATAAAGATAATAATTTATTTATTCACCCATAATATGCAAAAGTTCTTGTAAGGAAGATGTAAAATCCCATTTTTCGTCCATTTCTTGCTTTAAAAAAGATTCCATTAACGGACGTTTATTAATGGCTTCATCAAGTTCCGCATCAGATCCCTTTTGATATGCTCCAATGCGGATAATCACTTCATTTTCCTTAATGAGAGAGTATAATCGCCTGAATTTCCGCACAGCCTGCAAATGTTCGGGTGTAATGATGTCATTAATAAGACGTGAGGCAGAGGCAAGAATATTGATAGGTGGGTAAATCCCCATATCTGTCAAATCGCGATTTAACACGATATGCCCATCAAGTATAGAGCGGCTTTGGTCTGCGATGGGATCGCTTAAGTCATCGCCTTCCACAAGCACGGTAAAAAATGCAGTAATAGAGCCTATGTCATCTTCCTTGCCCGCACGTTCCATCAGTTGAGGCAATAATGTCAGCACAGATGGTGGATAGCCCTTGCTTGTTGGCGGTTCTCCTAAGGCTAAGCCGATTTCACGCTGTGCCATAGCAAAGCGCGTTACAGAATCCATAATGAAAAGCACATCATTGCCTTGAGATTTAAAATACTCGGCTATTGCCATTGCGCTAAATGCGCCATACTTACGCATAAGCGGGGAATCATCGCTAGTTGCCACCACAAGAATGGTATTTGTCAAATCATCATTAAGATTCTTGTGTATAAATTCAGGGACTTCTCTGCCTCTCTCACCAATGAGCGCAATAACCTTAATTGGTGCATTTGAACCACGCACTATCATGCCCATAAGCGTAGATTTTCCCACACCTGAACCAGCAAAAATGCCCATTTTTTGCCCTTTACCACAAGTGAGGATAGAATCAATAGACTTTACGCCCACTTCAAACACCTCATCGATTAAGCCACGTTTGAGCGCACCAATGGGGGAGCGCATAAGCGGTGTAGCGGCTGTGGCATTAAGCGCACCCTTACCATCGATAGGCTCTCCTAGCGGATTCACAACCCTCCCTAAAATATGCTTTCCTACAGGGATTTGTAAGCCCGGATTAAGAATCTCCACTCTATCGCCACATTTATGCCCCTCGGTAAATGAAAAAGGACTGATAAAAAAATGCTCTCCCTCAATGGCTATAACCATACCCAAGCTGTGAGTGCGAGACAGAGAAGTATGCTGTTTAATTGGCTTATTATGATGGGCTTTATTGGATTTTGAAAAATGTTTATTATTATAAGAAGGAAGAATTTTGACAATATCTCCCACAGATGGTTTTACTCCATCGGCTACAAGCATATTTTGCATTACTTTTACTAAATGTCCATAGCTTGGGGAAAGATTGATATTGTTTTGGAGCTTTTGCTTGATTTGAGATAATGGCATTATAAAACCTACTTTTAAGATTTTTTATTATAGAATACCAAATTATACTTTTTTATTTGATTAAGGAAGCCTAATGAATTTCACAACAAAACGCACAAACAACGCTAATGCCATTGTTGATGGTAAAATTGCACTTAAGGTGCTCGAGACGAAAATGGAAGGAGTTGTTAAAAAGATTGCAAAGAGTGTCAAGATTGATGGATTTAGGAAGGGCAAGGTCCCTGCAAAAGTCATTAAAACACGCTATAAAGAGCAGGTTGAGCAAGATGCACAACAAGCAGCAATACAAGATATATTAGAATCTGCACTCAAGGAGCTTGGCATCGCCCCAAATGCGCTTATTGGCAATCCTATAATTTCTAAATTTGATAAAGGTGAAAGTGATATAGAACTTGAAATTAAATTAAGCATAATGCCTACATTTGAGCTTGATAAGGTCGAGGAATATGTGCCTGAAGTGAAGTTAAAGGTTATTACGAAAGCACAAATAGATGAGCGTTTGGAAGAAATTGCCAAAAATCGCGCGCCTTTAAGCGAAATAGTAGAGGATAGGGCATTACAAAAAGATGATACAGCAAATATTGATTTTGAAGGATTTATTGATGGAAAAGCATTTGATGGCGGCAAGGGAGAGAACTTCAATCTTGTTATTGGTTCTAATCAATTTATTCCGGGATTTGAGGACGCGCTTATTGGTATGAAAAAGGGTGAGAAACGCACGATACAGGTTACATTTCCAGCAGAGTATCAAGCTGCGCATTTAGCGGGTAAGGAGGCGAGTTTTGAGGTAAGCTTGCATAAGATTCTGCAAAAAGATAAAGTAAAAATTGATGAGGACTTTGCTAAGAGTATTGCCGGAGAGGAAGCTACGCTTGAGACACTAAAAAGCGACATAAAAGCACAGCTTGAAATGGAGCAAAAAAATGAGCTTTATAATAAGGAATTAAAAGAGCAACTTATAGGGGCATTGCTAAAAAATATATCCTTTGATTTACCTGAACTAATTGTAGAGCAAGAGATGGACATACTCTTTAGAAACACTCTCTCTAAACTTGCACCAGAATCTTTTGAAAAACTTAAAAATAATGAAGAGGAAGCAAAGAGGCAGCGCGAACTCCAACGTGATGAAGCGCAAAAAAGTGTGCAAATTACCTTTATTATGGACGCTTTAGCAAAGAAATATAATATTATTATTGATGATAATGAAGTGCTGCAAACTATTTATTATGAAGCGATGATGATGGGGCAGGACCCACGCGCAGTATTAGAGCATTATCAAAAAAATAATCTTGTCCCTGCAATTAAAATGACTATGATTGAGGATAGAGTGCTACAATACTTACTTGACCAAAAATTTGAAAGTGGAAAAAATAATGCAAAAAAGGCAGATTCGGCTAGCACAACAGAATCTCACTCAAAGTCTAAAACAGCCAAAAAGGATTCATAATGAGTGTTTATATTCCCTATGTGATTGAACGTACAGGGCGAGGGGAGCGTAGTTATGATATTTACTCACGTCTACTTAAAGACCGCATTATTTTGTTGAGTGGTGAAATTAATGACCACGTAGCCTCTTCTATTGTCGCACAACTACTTTTTTTAGAGGCAGAGGACCCCGATAAAGATATTAATTTTTATATCAATTCACCCGGTGGTGTGATTACAAGCGCCTTTAGCATTTATGACACGATGAACTATATTCGCTCTGATATTAGCACAATTTGCATTGGACAGGCCGCGTCTGCTGGGGCATTCCTCCTTAGCTCTGGCACAAAGGGGAAGCGATTTTCCCTACCAAACTCACGCATTATGATTCATCAGCCTTTAGGTGGTGCACAAGGACAGGCTACGGATATTGAGATTCAGGCAAAGGAGATTTTGCGTTTAAAGCAAACACTTAATGAGATTATGGCACAAAACACAGGACAAAGTGTTGAAAAGATCAGTCTTGATACAGAACGCGATTTTTTTATGAGTGGTGAGGAAGCTAAAAAATATGGATTGGTTGATGAGATTCTAACCAAAAGTTTAAAATGATGAATAGGTCAGTATTTATGGAGGTGCTATGATGGATCTAAATGGATTAGACTTAGATATTGGGAATAATGATTTTTTTGGGGGGCTTGATGATACAGAGCTTGGAATTATGAAGAAAGGTCAGCAAAAACAAGGTGGAAACGCTCCTGTCAATCTAGCTGAAACAACACAAAAACTCACATCTATTTCTAAACAGGCATTAGAAGCTTTAGAAAAAGATGCGATTTTACCATTACCTGAAAATTTTGAAGCCTATTTTGAGAAAACGCTTTCGCAAGAGCAAGACGAAGATATAAGGGAAAAAATTAGAGCGATGATTGAGAGCAGCAATCACGATTCGCGTTTGATTGCGCTTGAGAAAATATTTAATGACAATTTTGCTACATTGAAAAATGTGTTAGAGCATTTGCTGGTGTTATGTAAGCATATGTCTGCTATGGAAAGCAACACAAAAGACCGCTTAGCAGAAATTACGGAAATCACAAATCCGCTTGGCGCACAAAATGCCATCAAAGTGCTTATAAATGAGATTAGGGGATTCCACAAACAAATTGTCAAAGAAGCAGATTATGTATCACGTGCTTATCGTGATATGTATAATAAATCTTCTCTAGCCAAAAATGGAGCTATGTATGATACGATATTAGGTATATATACGCGATCATTTTTAATGCAGGCTATCGAAACAGAATGTAAGAATGGCAGAGAGTTTCCTAGACATTGTGCAGTCATAGTTTTTGCTCCTTCTAAAGAATTTGCAAGGCAACTTAATGACAAGAATAAGCTTATAACAGCCTTTAAAAATATTGCTAAGATTGTTTCTAAAAATATTGGTGCGAAGGATATTGTGTCTTATTTGGGTGAGGGGCGCTTTGGTATGTTGCTCAAAAATGTGCAGCTTGAAGGAGCGGTGCAATTATGCGAAGATGTCATTAGAAGATGTAAAGAAACAAATATTTTTATTGGTGATATGGAATTGCAATTACAAATTGTTATGGGCGGCGTAACACTTGATGTAAATAAAACCCCTGATATATTACTAGAAGAGGCAAAAGAGCATTTACAAGAAGCAATAAAGGAGGGTGAAACACTAAAAATCACTCAAAAGCAATCTAAGAAAAATGTTTCTTCGGATTCCGAAGATGATTTTGAAATACCCGGAGATGATCTTGGCGACCTTGGCGATTTTGACTTATCCTAATCCTAAGTTACGAGAGAAATCCACGCCTATAAAGGATTTTGATGAAAAGCTCCATACATTCCTTGATGATATGTATGATACGATGATGGAGCGTAAAGGCGTAGGTTTAGCCGCGATACAAGTAGGAGTGTCAAAGCAGATTCTTATCATCAATATTCCACGCGAGGAAGATAATCTACAACATAAAGAGGATTTGCTAGAAATTATTAATCCCACATTTTTAGTGCAAGAAGAAAGCATAGATTGGGAGGAGGGCTGTCTGTCCGTGCCTGATTTTTTTGAAAATGTGAAACGCTTTAATAAAGTATCCATTGCTTACAAAGATAGATATGGCAATGACAAGATTCTAAAGGCAGAGGGCTTTCTTGCTGTGGCGATTCAGCACGAAATAGACCATTTAAATGGTATTCTTTTCGTCGATAAGCTTCCTATTTTGAGACGTAAAAAATTTGAACAAGCATTAAAGAAGTGCAAAAATCCTAAGGATTAATAGTGGTTCAAACAATCCTTAGTGCTACAAGTTTTGGCACAAGTGCAAAAATCGTTGAGGTGGAAGCCTCCTACACAAAGGGTCTGCCTCAATTTAATATTACTGGGCTTGTCCATAGCTCCATACAAGAATCTAAGCAACGTGTCCAATCTGCCCTCACTAATAGCGGCATTACCCTTTCTCCTTTTAAGATTAATGTCAATCTCTCGCCCTCTGATATGCCAAAGAGCGGAGGGCATTTTGATTTGCCTATCGCTCTTGCATTGCAAAAAGCTTCACAGGATAATACACAATGGTTTGCCTTTGGCGAGCTTGGGCTTGATGGGAGCGTAAAATATCTTGATTCTATTTTTCCGCTTTTGCTTGATATTGCGCTTTTGTATCCTAATGCAAGGGTGTTTGTGCCTTATACGGCAAAGGACTTGCTAAGCCCTATTCCTAATCTTGACTTTTATTTTATCTCACATCTAAAAGAAGCAATAGATATACTCAATAATCCAGAATCTGCTCCCTTAGAATCTTATAATATGCAGCCCACTTTAGAGACATTTAAGGGCTTTAAGTCTATGGAGATTGAAGGGGAAAAATATTATTATAATGATAGTTTTGAATATGATTTTAGCGATGTCAAGGGGCAAAATATCGCTAAACGCGCTGCACTTATCGCTGCTGCAGGATTCCATAATTTCATTATGGAAGGCTCACCTGGCTGTGGAAAGAGTATGATTGCCAAGCGGCTTTTATATATCTTGCCTCCAAGCTCCCTGCAAGAGATGATAGAGAATGTAAAATCCCAAGCGCTCAATAAGCAAAACGCACAATACACGCCCTTACGCCCCTTTCGCAATCCCCATCAAAGCGCAAGCAAATCAAGTATTCTAGGCTCAGCAACACAATTTGAAGCCAAGCCCGGAGAGATTGCCCTAGCGCATAATGGCATTTTGTTTTTTGATGAATTGCCTCATTTTAAGCGTGATATTTTAGAATCTTTGCGTGAGCCGCTTGAGAATAATAAGCTTGTTATCTCACGTGTGCATTCTAAGCTTGAGTATGATACAAGTTTTATGTTTGTCGCTGCGATGAATCCCTGCCCTTGCGGGAATCAGTTAAGCAAAACTAAAGAATGCCGCTGTCAAGATAGGGAGATTAACGCATATCGTGCGCGATTATCCCAGCCCCTGCTTGATAGAATCGATATTTCTATACAAATGAATGAGAATGAAGAGGATAAGAGCGAGGTAAATACAGGGTTAGATTCCCAAAGTATGCAAAAAATGGTCTTTGATGCTTTCACTATGCAAAAGGCAAGGGGGCAAGTGGCACTAAATGGTAAGCTTGAGGAAAAGGATATTGATATCGTTTGTCGGCTTGATGGGGAGTGTCTAAAGCTACTCCATCAAGCAAGTGAGCGATATGCCCTCTCACATCGTGCGCAAAATAAAGTCAAAAAACTTGCACGCACGATTGCCGATTTAGCTAAGACAAAGGAGATTAATAAATCGCATATACTCGAAGCCCTTAGCTATCGCAGAATCTAATCGAAGGAGTTTATATGCCTGAACACTCTACACAAGATATTCATAAACGATTAAAAAAAGTGATAGGACAGCTTAATGGTATCGATAAAATGATAAATGATAATGCGCCTTGTCCTGATGTGCTTATCCAGCTTAATGCGGCTAAGAGCGCGATACATAAAGTTGGGCAAATCGTGCTTGAAGGGCATATCAATCATTGTGTGCGCGATAGTATATGCGATGAAAAGGGCGATATTGATAAGACCCTACATGAGCTTGCTAAGGCTATTGAGCATTTTTCACGAATGAGCTAGATTCTATTATGCCTTTGCGGTGGTGAAATACAACAGCGCAGAAATGATAGACTAGAGATTTTAAAATCTTAAAGAAACTTTTAGGCAATCCATAAGCCTTAAAAAAAGAAATGTGTAAAATAATGTCTCTAAAAATGGAGATAAAGGTAAGATATCTCTGGTAATGAGGAACACGAGAGAAAAGAGAAAAAAGAAAGCGTTAAAGCGTTCAAGGCTATTTAGCCTCGTATAAACTGAAGAAGCCTTTAGTTTTTTCTTAAATCTCCTCCAAACCTATCTGCCCATTAACAGCATTTGTAAATCCTACAAGTGTTCCATTATTGCTTAATGTATCTATGTTTCCTTGAGCACTATTTGTAAATTGAGTTACAGTTGCATTTTGAGCATTAGTAAATGTTCCCACAGAACCAGCTTGATTATCAAAGCTATCTATTTGTTTATTATTTGTAAATGTATCAAGTTTGCCTTCATCTGTTTGGGGATTAGGATTTGCATTTACAAATCCTTTAATATGTCCATCATTGGTGCCATCTTTGATATGTCCTTGGTTACTTATAGAATCTATGGTTCCATTCGTGGTATTGCTGATATTTGTGATTGTCCCTTCATTATTTTCGCCCGTAATCGTGCAAAATGTGTTGTTATTATTGAGATTCTGTATATCTCCACCGGCATTATTGGTAATGTCTTTATATTGGTTTCGTGCTATTGGTGAGCGTGGTTCTGCTGCCGGAGTTTGAGCCAGTAGTGAGAGTGCCAGTATTTGTGATATTTCCGGCTTGAGTGTTTGTTTGGTTATTAAAGTTCGTGAGTGTCCCGGTGGTATTGTTGTAGTTATCATTAAAAGGTTGTGATCATCCCTTGATTATCAAAATTTTACAAATTTGTAGAGGCATTTAGCACAGAATTTATAGTGCTTAAGTTGCTTGCTAGATTATTTAAGGTAAAACGTTTTTAGATACTTAAGCATCAAAAAACCATTGGATATTTTGAATTTTATTAAGAAAAAAGTATTATTTTGCCATATTTTACTTTCTGCATAAAGGAATGCTATGGATTCTCAATACAAAGCCCCGCGTTTAAGTGCAGCATTGCTGAAGCGAATCTTTGTGGCGGCAAGTATCCGCCGATGGAATGACCAAGCCACGCCTGTGGAGCTTGTAGAGCTTGATAAACAAGCGCATAAAATTGTGATTGCCTATATTTTGGCAAAGTATGAGGAAAATCGCGGCGTGAGCATTGACTGGGAAAGGTTGATATTGCAATTTTGCTTTGAATTTTTTGAACGTATTGTTTTGACAGATATTAAGCCCCCTGTGTTTCATCAGCTCCGCCGCTCGCATAATAAGGAGCTAGTGGAATTTGTATATGCGCAGCTGCAAGATGAATTGAGCAATTATGAATTTTTCCCTTTGATGAAAGAGTATTTGATAAGCTCAAAAGACAATATCGAAAGGCAGATTCTCAAAGCCTCGCATTATTATGCTTCTAAATGGGAGTTTGATATTATCTATCATTTTAATCCTTATATGTATGATGTGCAGCATATTAGAAATGAGCTAAATAAGGAGGTGGAGGAGCATTATCATCTAGCGGGTATGCAGCAGATTATGCTTTATGAAAATGTGCGAGAGCTTATAGCTATGTTTGGGCAGCTTAGATTCCAAAAGCGCTGGAGTCAAACGCCTAGAATCCCTGCTACTTCGGTTCTGGGGCATACGCTTATAGTGGCTTTGAGTGCGTATTTAGTGAGCCTTGATATAGGCTGCTGTGAAAAAATGCGTATTAACCACTTCCTTTGCGGGCTTTTCCACGATTTACCTGAGATACTCACACGTGATATTATCTCGCCTATTAAACGCAGTGTTAAGGGGCTTGATAAACTGATTAAAGAAATAGAGGAAGAGGCGGTGCAAAAGAAGATTCTTGCTATTGTCCCGCCTAATATCGCAGAGGATATACGATATTTTACACAAAATGAGTTTGCTAATCGTTATATCATAGAATCTTTCCCACACAACGCTACAAGTGGCGAGGAGCTAATGGAGAATTTTAACCTTAATGAATACAATGGCATATATGGGGAGTTCTTAAAGATTTTTGATAATCTAAGCGCGTATTTAGAGGCAAAAATTTCTATCAGTCACGGAATCTCTAGCGATGATTTGGTCAGTGGTGCGGCAGGAATCTATGATAAATGCGCCCATAGGGTGATACAAAATGTCGATGTGGGTAAGCTCTTTAGGGATTTTGTATAGAGATTTAGTAGTTTCTAAGTATAGAGGCATTACAATCCGCTCTTGTGTGATAAAGCGCTTGTGGGAATAAATGGCGCAAAAGGTTTTAGCAGTGCATAGTATAGAAATATGCAAAAATATAAGGAGATAAAATGACATATTATATCTTTGCCACTTCTTTCATCACCCCCCCCCCCGTTAAAAAATAGTAAGATTCTCTACTTTATTGACTTTATTATCTTTTTTCTTTTTCTATTATTTTGCAATTTTTGCTTCCGCAGAGGAGCGTGTAATGCGCCTTTGTGTTGTGATACCCGCATATAATGAAGAGGCGGTGCTTAGGCAAACACACACAGAGATGAGCACGATTTTAGAATCTTTAGCCCAAAAGGGCGAGATTGCTAAAGATAGCTTTATATGTTTTGTCGATGATGGAAGCAAGGATAGGACTTGGGAGATTCTCCAATCTCTTGCACAGGAGCAAAATGGTTTGATTGCAAGTAGTGGCATAAAGCTTTCAAGAAATTGCGGACATCAAAATGCGCTTTTAGCCGGATTAGAATATGTGGCTGATAAATGCGATTATGCCTTGAGTATTGATTGTGATTTGCAAGATGATATTAGTGTGATAGATACATTTATAGAAAAGGCTAAGAGAGGGGTGGAAGTGGTTTTGGGGGTAAGAAAATCACGCAATAAAGATAGCTTTTTTAAAAAATATAGCGCGTTAGGATTCTATAAACTTATGGCGTTTATGGGGGTGAAAATCACCTATAATCACGCCGACTATCGGCTGCTCTCATCTCGTGCGATTTCTGCACTTTTAAGCTTTAAAGAGCGGAATTCATTTTTGTGCGGTATCGTGCCTTTGCTAGGATTTAAAAGCGATAGGGTGGAGTACGATAGGCTAGAGCGATTGGCGGGGGAGAGTAAATATCCATTGTTTAAAATGCTCTCTTTTGCGTGGAATGGCATTACAAGCTTTAGTGTAATGCCTTTAAGAATAGTGAGTATGCTAGGCATTGCATTTTTTATACTCTCTTTAGGGCTAGGGCTATATGCGCTTTATGTAAAGCTTTTTACCGATGGGGTAGTGTATGGCTGGGCTTCAACGATTATTCTACTATGCTTTTTTAGCGGGATTCAGCTTTTGAGTTTAGGGGTGATTGGCGAGTATGTGGGCAAAATCTATGCAGAGACAAAGGGGCGCCCACGATACTTTATAGAAGAGATTGCCAATCCACAAAAAAACACATCAAACAATAAATAAGTTTCTAAGGGAATTTGAGATACATTCCTAACTTTTTAGATTAAAGGAGCTTATAATGAATACTCAAATGACCCATAACGTGGGGGTGGGGGCAGCAGCTATTAGCTAAAGCTCCACTCTATTGGCAAATAGCCTTTATTGCCTTTGTGTGTCTATAGTATAGGCATAATCTGGATTTAGCGTCATTGATGACCATACTTTGCTTCACACACTTTTTGTAGATCAACCCATTGGATTTTTTATCCAGCCTAGCATAGGGAGATTCTATCCGTTAGATGGGCAGGATTAAACATTCTAAGCCTACTATTTGGCACGAGTGCCTATGTGTTTTATACATTCAATGCCCTTTGCGTGTGGGTGGTTATCTTTGCATTGCGCTATGCTTTAAGAGTGTTTTTACGCGAGATAACAGAATCTGCAGATATTAACTCCTCTAAAATATATTATGTCGTGGATATATTGCTTATCTTATTGCTTCTTTCCCCTGCATTTATTAGCTCGTGGCTTCGGCTTTTTGTGCCTGAACGTATGGAATTTGTCTTTTTGAGCCTATTTTTGATGTGCTATGCCTTTGTATTAGGCAATCATCGCAAGATATATGTAAATATCGCGCTTATTTCTGGGGCGCTATGTGCTAATAGCAATGTATTATAAAGAGAGCGCTTTTGCATTTCTTTGTGCCTTTGGTTTTATACATTTATGTTGTATGCATAAAGGCAAAAAATCTTGCAAGATTCAAACAAAAATCTTTGATTATGGACTGATAGTGGGTGCAATTATATGGTTTGCTGTGTATATGGTGGTTGTTTTAATACAAAAAGGTGAGAGTGGATTTTACGGAAAAAGTCCCTATAATGCCCTGCTTGTATTTGCAAAGGCACTTTTTACCAATATATGCAGTGAGCCATTTTTGTATGGTATTACCTTTGGCGGCTTTCTGTATAGAATCTATGCCGTGCTGCTAAAGAAATCTCCCCTTAATCCATTGTTTGATGCGAGTATTTGGGGCAGTGCGATTTTACTCCTTGAATATGCGATTCTTAGGATTGTTTCCTATCACTATGTGCTTCCTGCATATATTTTTGGCTTAGTTGTTATAGGGGCTGGTTTTTTGCTGTGGTGGCGGGATAAATGGGCGAAGACTCTCTTTATTTTATGTGGCATTATGTTTGTTGGGAATACCTGCTTTACTTGGGTTTATTTATGGGCGCATTATAAGTTTGTCCCGCAAAATTTTCAGGCTACATTGGCATTTGTGAGTGATTACACACATAAGCACCCCCAAACAAGAATTTATTTAGAATCTGTGGATAGAGTGAGTAATGTAGAGGTGTATCATAGCTTTGGCAAGTGGCTTGAGCACTATGGGGCGAGGGATTTTGATTTGCTCTCAAGCGATGAAGTCGATGAGCGTTTTCACGCATTTGCTAAAGAGGGCGAGCGGAGTGTGTTTAAAAGTATGGAGGCTATGCCTAAGCAAAGTGGGGATATAGTGATACTTACCCCCTATGCTTCACAATATATCACCAAAGAAGCGATAAGCAAGAAGTATGAGCTACTCTTTAGCGCGGAGTATGGCTATAATGTGCCGCCTTTGGGATTAAAAGCATTTCTTAAATCTGCTCTGTTGTATCTAGGAATCTTAAAGGGTGATATGATACTTTCACATAATGCTTATGGATTGCCGCTGCATTTTTATGTCCTAAGAGTGCCTTGATAGAAAATTTGCTATAATCGCCCATTTGTATTTAGAGATAAAAGACAATGGAGGCAAAAGTGGCAAAGCTCTCTCTTATTTGTCCTTGCTATAATGAAGCAGAGAATCTCTCTGCATTTTGTGAGCATATTTTTGTAGTGTTTGCAGATATTATAAAGACGTATCCTCAAAGTGCATTTGAATGTATTTTTATTAACGATGGTAGCACGGATTCTACCCTATCTATGCTATGTGCATTGCAAAATATGAAGAGCGATTTGCAAAATAATGCTTTTTTGCTCCCCCCCCCCCTGCTGAATGCGAAATAAAAATCATTGATTTTTCACGTAATTTTGGCAAAGAGAGTGCCATATATGCTGGCTTACAGGCGAGTAGTGGCGATTGTGTGGCGCTTATTGATGTGGATTTGCAAGACCCGCCTTCAATGCTAAAGGATATGTTTGCAAAATGGCATAGTAAAAAGGCTGATGTGATTTATGCTAGACGTATTTCGCGCACAGGAGAGGGCTTTATCCGTGCGAAGCTAAGTCAGTGTTTTTATATGCTAAGTAATCTCATCTCCGCGGTGCGTTTAGAATCTGGCGTGAGGGATTTTCGTCTTATGGATAGGCAGGTAGTCAATGCGCTTTTAAAGATGAGTGAGTATCATCGATTCTCAAAGGCTATGTTTGAATGGGTGGGATTTAAAAGAGTAGGTTTAGCGTATGAATATATCCCCCGCACACAAGGTAGTAGTGGCTGGAGCTTTTGGAAATTGTTTAAATACGCCATTGAAGGCTTTGTGAGCTTTAGCACTATGCCTTTGCGTATTGCCTTTGTGCTTGGGCTTGTGATGAGTGTTTTAAGTTTAGGCTATGGCTGCTATGCCATTATTAGCACATTGATTTTTCATAATGCTGTGGCTGGTTGGACATCACTTGTGGCGTGGATAGCCTTTTTGGGAGGGGTGCAGCTCATCATTTTAGGGATTATTGGCGAATACATAGCGCGTATTTACGAGCAGGTGAAATCTCGCCCTATCTATATAGAAAAGCAGCCAAGGGATACTAAGGATTGATGTGATAGCCAAATCAAAGATTCTTATACTTGGGGCAGTGGCGATTTTGCTTGTAGCGTGTGGTTTGAGGGTGTATTATCTACAATACAAAGACATAGCACATATGGACGAGATACTCTCTATTGTCTTAGCAGAATATAATGAATATGGCTGGGGTAAGGACTTTGAGACATATACAATCTATACTGCCGAGCAAATGCAGGAAATGAGCCTGTGGAATGATAGCACGCTCAAAGGCGCGTTAAATGATGTCAAAAGATTGTGGGTAAATAACCGCGATGACCCGCATACAAACCTCTACTATTCGCTTCTGCGTCTGTGGCATATAGGCTTTATACATACCGACTTGAAGCAGACATTTTATAGGGGTGTAGGCTTAAATTTTGTATTTTTGCTCTGTGGCTTTGCGTGTGCTTTTGTGTTGGCTAGGCGGCTATTTGGGGAGAGTTACTTCATCTTAGTATTTTTGTGCTTGGCATTTTGGAATCCTGCGAGTATCAACAATACGCTTTTTATAAGACTTTATGCTTTGCAGGAAATGAGCTTTCTGCTTTTTTGCTATGTGCTTTTGCGTATATTGCAATCTTTTAAAAAGCCATTGTTTAACACGTCTTTATTTCAATGTGAGAATTATAAGCATAAGGTAAAAAAGCCTATTGCGATATGGAGTGCTTGTATTATCGTGGTTTTAGGCTTTTGTGTGAGCTTAGAGTGCTTTACTCATAAGGTGAGATATGCGCAAATCGTGGCTCATAAAGTGGATACAGATACTAAGTATTTGGGCTATGAGATAAAGGGCAAAATGCTCTTTCCAAGCCATATTTTCCGCGACCATAGCCCTTATATTGTCATAAATCCAATGCTAGATTCTATACATTTAGAGAGTGCCTTAGATGATGCATTTACGCCCCTTGCGATACATATAGATGGGAATCCACGCTATCTTATATTTGATACAAAGCATAATATACAAGCAGGTGAGATACTAGGGAGCATTCCTTATACACTGCATATTGCTTTTAAACTCTATGCAATGCTTGCGTTAGCCTATGTAATAGGATGTACGGTGATTATCTGTGCGGGATTGCTTTCTTATGAAGTGCTGATATTATCGAGCGTGACGGCTTTATTACTTTTGAGTGGATATTTTGCCACTATATTTGTGGTGATGATATATGCCTTAGCGACTTTATGGGCGTATCGGGCAAGAGTATATAAAGACAAGCTATTTTTTATCACGGCTTTTGTATATACAATGCTTTTAAGCACACTTTTGTATCCGCGCTATTTTCTGGCATTTACGGGTGGGAGGGGCAAGGAAGTGGGTGATAAGCTCAATATGGACTACGTGGCGCAGCATTTTGGGGCAAATACGCAGCGTTTCTTTGATATATTAAGCACACAGCTTTCTTATGGTGTGATATGCATAAGTTTTTGTGGGATATGTCTTGTTTTAGCTCAAATTATCAAATACCGCGCTACGCTTCTTGCCTATATGAAAGATTCCAACAAGGTGCTTCCTCCTATGTCACTTGCCTTGATTTTGGGGCTTTGTGCGTTTGTTTGGGCTTTTGTGGTGACTTTTATCGCGCCTTATAAGGACTTGCGCTATATTATGTCTATTTTCCCTATCTTGCTACTTTTGCCTGTTTATAGCTTGGCAAGTATGTATAATCTTGTATCTTGCTATTTGCGTAAATATACTCTGCCAATGCTCGGGGGGGGGGGGGTATAATGCTTTGTGCTATGTGGTGCATAGGAAGCATTATACCTTTAAATAAGCATAAAATAGACGCTCTCAATCATCATCGATTCGTATCAAGCGAGGCATATCAAAAGCTCTCATACCCTGCGGTGGCGTTTATAAAAGGCTCTACTTATTATGTCTCGCTCATTGTGCCGTATCTGCCTAAAACTCATCAAGTGATGTTTATAGAATCTTGTGCAGATTTGCCGAATTTAGTGGATAGTTATGGCGCGATAGAGTGGATTACAGATAGGGAGCATAAATGTGCTTTAAATCATTATGATGTCTCTCCATTATATGAAAGTGGAGGCTTAGAGAGCGTGGTTGTGAAGTCTAAGACTACACATAAGATACTATAGATTCTATTTATGATTGCACTATTTGCAAGTGTGGATTAGTGTTTTATACAAATGTGAATCCCCCAACCTCTCTTAGCACAGGGGGTGGGGCAGTAAAAATTGAAACTCTCCTTTAATTTAGGAATAATGGGATATAGATTCTCTAGTTTATTTTCTTTTTTTTCTATATTCTAAACTTCTTTTTGGCAATCAAGGGGAGAGCCTCGCTTAATCCGCTTCTGGCTCCGCATCTGCGGAGGCACTACTGCCTCCTTTTTCCCGATATTACGTACCACGAAGCGGGTGAGAAGAGAGTTATGCACTATTAGATTAGAGAATCTTTACCTTAAAAACTAACTTGATGAATAAGACAACGTCTTAGTCATCAAGTTAATAACTTTAGGCGCGAAGCAGATTTTATATCTGCAAAGCAAGACCCTTTGCAAGTGTGGATTAGCACTTCGTGCGAATGCGGCGATTACATCGCAACAGCAAGGGCATGGGATAGACTAGAGAATCCAAACCTTAGAAGCTAACTTTGTCTTTATGGGATTTGCCAAAGGATAAGAGCTTCGCTCGTATGCTACGTTGTATGCAAGTGTGGATAGACATTTCGTATTACGCTTGCAGGGAGTGATAATCCACATTGGCAAAGTGATTCTATGATATACTTGTCATTAATATATCACAAAAGGAGTATATATGAAGCAGTTAATAAATAGCGGGGGGGGGGGGGCATAAAAGCGTAATTCTATACTTTTGTGTTTTTAGTGGATTCTTATTAGCACTCAATGCGCTTTTCCCCACACAAAGCGATGATTTAGGGGTGGCAGCAGAGGGTTTAAAGGGTGCTTGGCGTAGCTATATGAATTGGAATGGCAGAATCTTTGAAATGTTGCGGGTAGCATATATTGGTGCTATCGCCCCTAGTGCGTATTTTGTGATTCTTAATACATTTGTGGCGGTGGCATTTATCTTTGGATTTTTCATCTTTATTTTTGCGCGTTTGCCGCAAAGCTTTGATGATGTGGTGATACTCAGTGTTCTTCTGCTTATTGTGATGTATTGCTCGGCATTTGGTTCTATTTTCTTATGGGCGGTGGGGAGCTTAAACTACTTGTGGGCGTATTGTGCGTTAGTATATAGCTTTATCCCTTATCGTTTGTTTTGGGCGCGGTATATGGCTTGTGAATCTTTGTCTAAAGATTCAAGCATATCTAAGGAATTGCTTAAAGCTCTCGCATTGATGTTGCTATGCTTCATCGCAGGTATGGGTAGCGAGATGGTGGGCATTACTGCACTTGTGGTGCATATAGGATTCTTTATCTATGCACTTTATAAGTGTGTGCGTTTGCCGCTGTGGTATTATGTGGGATTTGTGGCTTTGGGTTTAGGGTGGTTAGCACTCTATCTTAGCCCCGGACACGCTGCGAGAATCGCGGTGTGGTGGGATCTTTTGGGACGGAATTCTATCTATACGTTAGGCGATATCCTCTCTATGAGCTTAGGAGAGCAAATCACGCATTTAAGCAAAACCTATCGAGCCTTTTTCTCCCTCACGCCTTATATGCTTTGCATTCCTCTCGCACTTGTGCTGTTTGAGCGATACAGGGCGGGTATGAAAATATATAAAATTATCCTTGTAGTGATAGGTTGCGCTGTTTTCTTACCTGTGGTGAAAAACCACATACGGCTTTTTCCATTTTTTGAGACTTATGATTATGTTGGAATCTTGTATTTTGCCTTCTTGTTAGGATTTTATGTATGTATGATATATTTTTATCACAAGCAGGGTAAGGCAGATATGCAAGCCCTTTTTGTGAAATTATTGAGCGCGTTTGTTGTGTATATCCTTTTGGTAGGCACGACCATTCAGGTGGGTATTCCTAGTAGGGCGCGACTAGCCTATGTACTTGTTATGGCGGTGATGGTGATATTCATATATCAGCAATTTATGCGTATGCTCTCATCTGCGCGGCTTATTAGAGGTATTCAGGTGGCTCTAATAGCCATTACTTGCGTGTATGGCGCGTATGTTTTGGGCGCATATATTGATGGACGCTTGAAATGGAATGTGATGCTAGATTCTATCGCCACACAAAAGCGTGAAGGCAAAGATGAAGTGATAGTCAAAGCCTCTACTTTCACATCGTTTTATGCTCAATATAGCGATTGGGGCAATCCCGGGGATAATCCTAATGAGTGGCCTAATACAACCTATGCTCATTATTTTGGAGTTAAAGCCTTTAGAGTAGAATAAGTAAAAAGAGATTTGGAGCGTGAATGAGTAGGCATTCGTGGCAAAAATCGGGTATTATGTATCTTGGTATTGGCGTGATAAATACCTGCGTGGGCTATGGTGCAATATTTGCATTTTTGTGGCTAGGGATTATCCCTGAAGTGGCGAATATTATCGGCTATGCGCTAGGCTTTATCCTCTCTTATTATTTGAATAAAACTTTTACATTTGCCTCCCCTGCCTCACATAAGCGTGATTTGCCTCGATTTGGCTTTGCTATGGGAGTGGCGTATATAGCGCAATTAATGGCAATGAGTGCTGCTTATAGAATCTTAGACATTAACCCCTATCTTTCTCAAATCATTGGCGGAGCAGTGTATGTATGCGTAGGTTTTATGATGAGTAGGCTTTGGGTATTTAATACGGACGGTAAAGATTGAAAACCTATGTAGTAGTATGTGAGCTGGATTAGAAATTATATTATTCCTTTTTCTATAAGGGAGAAGGGCTTAAAGAGGTCGGTTCGAGGATATACCTCACTTGGTAAAATCCCGCAAGGGTAAGAATAAGGTGAAACCACAGCTTTAGTTTTATTTTTCAGGCGTTCCGCAGGGCTTTTGCAAGTGTAGATTAGTACAAGTGCGAATGCCTCTATAAAAGTCTTACGCGGCGGTAAAACTACAATAGCGCAGAAAGAATAATTTTAAAGCGGCAAGTGGAGAGTTTGCCTTGAGAGTGTGTAATGGCTTTAGTTAAAGTGATACAATGGCAGGATTTTATCAAAATCTATTTTAATACCTTAGGTAGGGTAATGCCCCTTTGTCCTTGATATTTGCCTTTTTTGTCCTTGTAGCTTACCTCACAAGGCTCATCACCCTCTAAAAATAGCACTTGTGCGATACCTTCATTGGCATAAATCTTTGCGGGTAGGGGTGTGGTGTTTGAAATCTCAATGGTGATATGCCCTTCAAATTCAGGCTCAAATGGCGTAACATTAACGATAATCCCACATCGCGCATACGTGCTTTTACCCAAGCAGATGGCTAACACATTGCGCGGGATTCTAAAATATTCTATCGTACGAGCGAGCGCAAAGGAATTAGGTGGGACAAGACAGAATCCTGCTTCTTGAGCATTCACCTCCACTACATTGCGCTCATCAAAGGACTTAGGATCAACAAGTGTCGCGCCAATATTGGTGAAAATCATAAATTCACTACCTACGCGAATATCGTATCCATAGCTTGAAAGCCCATAGCTTACGATATTTTTACCTATTTGCTTTTCACAAAATGGCTCAATCATACCCTTTTGGCTCATTTGTTTAATCCATAAATCCGACTTTAAACCCATACTTAAGCCTCACTTTGTATAAATTTTTGTTAATTTTAAAAAAAATCGTGTTATTATAGCAGATTAAATTTTTACCAAAAAGAGGAAAGGTGTAAAATGAATTTGCAAGAAATCAAAAAAATTATGGAGCTTTTTGATAATAGCGATATAGCGAAATTTAGCCTCAAGCAAGAGGGCTTTGAGCTAAAACTCCAAAAGGCAGGTGCTACTACATACACTACTACAGCTTTACCCCAAGTGAGCGCACAAACCCCACTTGTTGCCCCCATCTCTGCCCCTGCAGTTGCAGAATCTGCCCCTGCTGCGCCAAGTGTAGCAAAAGATACGGGAGGACATTTTATCACGTCTCCGATGGTGGGGACATTCTATCGCTCACCAAGTCCAGGTGCAGCACCTTATGTGAATGTCGGTGATATGGTGAAAAAGGGACAAACTGTAGGGATTATTGAGGCAATGAAAATTATGAATGAGATTGAAGCGGAATTTGATTGTAAGATTGTGGCTATTGAAGTGAGTGATGGACAACCTGTGGAATTTAGCACAAATCTTATTAAAGTTGAAAAGCTCTAAGGCAGTGTAATGAGTGCTAAGCAAAGACATATACAGAAGATTCTTATTGCAAATCGAGGAGAGATTGCGCTTCGTGCCATTCGAACAATCCAAGAAATGGGCAAGGAGGCCATAGCGATTTATTCAACTGCGGATAAAGATGTGCATTATCTTGATGTGGCTGATGCGAAAATCTGCGTGGGAGGGGAAAAATCAAGTGAGAGTTATCTCAATATTCCTGCGATTATGAGTGCAGCTGAATTGCTTAAGGTTGATGCGATTTTCCCCGGATATGGCTTTTTGAGTGAGAATCAAAATTTTGTGGAGATTTGCTCTCATCATAGCATTGAGTTTATAGGACCAACGGCTGATGTAATGGTGCTAATGAGCGATAAATCAAAGGCAAAAGATGTGATGAAAGAAGCAGGTGTGCCCGTGATTTTAGGGAGCGATGGGGCATTGAAAGATTATAAAGAGGCGCAAAAGATAGCTGAAGAGATAGGCTATCCTGTGATTTTAAAAGCGGCTGCTGGTGGTGGTGGTAGAGGTATGCGTGTGGTGGAAAAGCCAGAAATGCTTAAAAATCTCTATCTTGCAGCAGAATCTGAAGCAGTAAGTGCCTTTGGCGATGGCACAATCTATATGGAGAAATTTATCCGCAATCCTAAGCATATTGAAGTGCAGATTCTAGCAGATATGCACGGCAATGTCGTGCATATTGGTGAGCGCGATTGTTCCGCACAGCGCAGACAGCAAAAGCTCATTGAGGAATCTCCTGCAGTGGTGCTTAAGCCTGAAGTGCGCAAAAGGCTTTTAGAGACGGCAGTTAAAGCAGCGCAATACATTAAATACGTGGGCGCGGGGACATTTGAGTTTTTGCTTGATGCTAATTATGAGGATTTCTATTTTATGGAAATGAATACGCGTCTGCAGGTCGAGCATACCGTGAGTGAAATGGTAAGCGGACTTGATTTGGTGGAATGGATGATTCGTATTGCAGAAGGTGAGAAGCTCCCTAGTCAAGAGAGCATTAGTTTCAAAGGTCATTCTATTGAATGTCGTATCACAGCTGAGGATCCAGAGAGATTCTATCCGTGTCCGGGTAAAATCACTAAATGGGTATCACCCGGTGGGGCGAATGTGCGGCTTGATACTCACGCTTATGGTGGCTATGTCGTGCCTATGCATTATGATTCTATGATTGGCAAGCTCATTGTATGGGGAGAAGATAGAGCCCAAGCCATAAATCGTATGCACAGGGCGTTAAAGGAATTTTGTATTGAGGGGATTAAAACAACTATCCCCTTTCATATCAAAATGATGAAAAATCAAGATTTCCTTGCCTCAAATATCCACACTAAGTATTTGGAACAAAATATGCTTGATATGGAGTAATAATAGGGCTTATAGCCTTATTGTTCAAGTTAAGAGAGGAGTGGAGTGTGAAAATCACTAATGCAACGCAACAAATCAACAAAGAGGATCTCAAAAAACAAGCTACACAAGAAACAAAACAAACTCAAAATATCAACAAGAATAGCTCGGATACAAAAGCTACTCAAGGCGTGGATACAAACGATATAAAAAATAATCTATATGCGCAAAAAATTAAAGACACAAATAATGATATTGGAAAATTACAAGTTGCCCAAAAATCGCTCAACTCTATAGAATCTGATGCAGAAAAAATCACTAAACTTTCACAAGAATACAAAGAAACTTTTGATAAAACAGACCAAGATGATATAAAGCAAGAGATGGTCACATTGCAAAAAAATATAGAATCTACTCTCAAAAATGCAACATTTGAAGGAAGCAATGTATTTGCTAAAAATATCAAGGATAGCGAGGGTAGGGTTATCTTTAATGTAGCAAAAATTAATATGAGGTTACTTAAAGCTGACGCGCAGAAATTTTATGACACATTGAAAGAACAGCAAAAGCAGATTAAAGATGCTATTCAAACTTTGCAAAAACAAGCAGAGGGAAATACGGAGAAAATTGCGGGCAGCAATGCGGCTAAACACGCCCAAGGTACGAATAGCTCTTTCCTAAAGCGATTAGGCTCTTTGTTTAGCGTATCTCATAATGCAGATAAGCTTGACAAGCAGCGAGTGCAAGAGCTTTTGTCTTAGATTCGATGATACCTTATAGCACACAATGTATTGAGCAAGATGACATAGACGCGCTATGCGCTGCTGCGCATTCCTCTTATCTCACGCAAGGTGAGATAACTAAAGCCTTTGAATCTGCTTTAAGCAAGAGATGTCAAGCGCGATATGCTATTAGTTTTAATTCTGCTACATCTGCACTCTATGCTCTCTATGGAGCGTTTATGTATAAATATTTCCCTCATTTGCTTGACACAAGGCATATAAAACATAATGAGGAGATATATTTTGTTACCACACCTATAAGTTTTGTTGCCACGACTAATATGATGTTACAGTGGGGCATTAAGCCTATTTTTTGCGATATAAAAGATGATGGTAATATTGATGAAAAGGCTCTCTCTCATCTTTTAGATTCCCACCCTAAAAGGCAGTATATAAAGGCGATTGTAAGTGTGGATTATGGTGGCAAAAGTGTAGAGATAGAATCTTTGCGCACTCTTGCGGATAAGCATAATCTCCTGCTTTTTGCCGATAGTTCCCATTCACTAGGAGGGAGCTATAATGGTAAGCCCATAGGTTGCCTTGCTAATGCGACTATCTTTAGCTTTCACGCGTTAAAGCCTATTACGACCGCAGAGGGTGGAGCTGTGCTAACTGATGATGAGGAGTTGGCGCATTATGCGCGGCTTTTGCTTTCTCACGGAGTAGAGAAAAAATCTTTATGGAATTATGATTGTGTGCTTATGGGTATGAATTTCCGTCTAAGTGAGCTTGGTGCGGCTCTTGGGCTTAGTCAGCTCAAAAAGCTTGATAGCTTTATTTCTTATCGTCATCAAATTGCAACATTGTATAATGAATCTTTTAAGCATAGTAGGCATTTTGGCGTGATATCTATACCCCCGCATATTGTTAGCTCACATCATTTGTATCCTATTTTGCTCTATCCGCATTTGTGGTGTCAAAAGGAAGATATTTTCCAAGCATTGCAAGAGCGCGGTTTAGGGGTGCAGGTGCATTACAAGCCTATTTATCAGTTTAGCCTTTATAGAAAGCTTTTTGGTGATATGACTTTGCCTCGTGCCGATAGCTTCTATCTCTCCCAAATCTCTATTCCCTGTCATCAGGCTTTAAGTATGCAAGAGGCACAAAATATTGTAGATATTGTGAATAATGTGTGTGGTGAGCGCGGATAGTTTCATTTAAATTAAGTTTTTTGATGTAGGATAGTAGCATTGAATCAAACTGGAAGGCTCAAGAATGTTTAAACGATTGTCACTCAAAACAAAAATCGCAATCCTTGTTATTGGCTCCATATTAAGTTTTGCAGCACTTATAGTATTTATTCTTATTGATGAAAAGAAATTAACTACGTATAGTGCTGAGTATTTAGAGCAAATTATTCAAATAGAAGTAGAACAGAAGATTAAGCTCTCCACCGATGCATTAGCAATTTCTCTTGGCTCACGCGTTAAAGGACTTCCAGAGGAGGAGCAAATCGCTCTTATCGCTGAAGCTATTGAAGACTTTCGCTTTGAAAGTGACAAGTCAGGTTATTTCTTTGCCTATAAGGAATATGTATCTGTGGCTCACCCTACACGAAAGGATTTGATTGGCAAATCTTTGCATGATACTAAAGATATTAATGGTGTATATTATGTAAAAGAATTGTTTGAGAGTGCCAAAACGCAGACACCTGAAGGGAAATTTGTATATTATGTATTCTCAAAGCCTTTGCCTGATGGTTCGCTTACTAATGCACCCAAAATTGCTTATGCAAGGCTTATTCCTAACACACAAAATATTTGGCTTTCAACTGGCGTTTATGTGGATACATTGGGAGATTACGCACAGCAACATTCATCAGTGATTATGAATCTTATTAGTCATACTTTAAAAGAAGCCATAATAAGTGGTTTGGTTGTTTTCTTGATTGTGTTTGTGCCTATAGCGGTACTTTTTTACCGCTCGTTATTGAAGAGTGTGCAGATTTTGCAACATAATATGCTATCGTTTTTTAAATATCTTAATCGAGAAAATGATCGTATCGAGCTTGCTCCACTTGAAGGCAAAGATGAATTTGCGCAAATGGCTCGTGTCATCAAAGGCAATGCGGAACAGATTATTGCAGGTTTAGAGGCCGACCAAAAGCTTATTGCAGAATCTGCGCAAGTTATAGGTAGGGCAAAAGAGGGTTATGCTGAAAATCTTATTGAGCTTAGAGGGAATAATCCTCAACTTAATGAATTAAGAGATATCATTAATGATCTTTTAACACTTCTTATGACAGGTGTGGGGAAAAATTTACATGAGATTAATAGGGTCTTTGACACCTACACCAAGTTAGATTTCACCACAGAAGTAAAAGATGCAAAAGGACGAGTAGAAGTTGTTACAAATACTCTAGGAGAAGAAATTAGAAAAATGCTTACCACTTCTGCAAACTTTGCTCATACATTAAGTAAAGAAGCACAAAGTCTCCAAGAAGCAGTGAATAATCTCACAAATCTCACTAACTCTCAAGCAAGTAGCTTAGAGCAAACTGCTCAAGCTGTAGAAGAGATTACTTCATCTATGCAAAATGTAAGTGGTAAAACAGGAGAAGTCATTCAACAA
>NZ_CAJTLL010000001.1 GCF_910577135.1 uncultured Helicobacter sp. | reverse complement strand
ATTGGGGACAAAAGAAACCTTAATCCCTATATGAGGGAATTATAAACAATATTTATCGAATCCCTTCCTCTCTGCCACGATTTGCCTTTTCATCTTTTCTATCACAATGGCTTTTACCACGCATTTATCTTAACTTTTCTCTACGTATGCTTGACAAACACTTGGTGTTAGGTATTATAATTGCAATTTTAAAGTTTCCCAAACAAGGAGTTGTTATGTTATTAAAAGATAATCTCACTCAAGCTACAAGCGGTGCGGAGATAGACGCGCTAGGCTATGCTGTGGCGCATAAAGATGATACCTTTAAGCCCTTTAGCTTCAAACGTCATACTATGGGCGAATATGATATTTTCATAGAGATTCTCTATGCTGGAATCTGCCATAGCGATATACATTCCGCACGAAGTGAATGGAGGAAGGGCATTTACCCTATGGTGCCCGGACACGAAATAGCCGGAAAGGTCGTGGCTGTGGGGAGCAAGGTGAGTAAGTTCAAAGTCGGTGATTATGCGGGCGTGGGCTGTATGGTCAATTCTTGCGGGGAATGTGCGGCATGTAAGAAATCCCAAGAGCAGTTTTGTGAGAACGGCAAAGTGGTTTTCACATATGATTGCCTTGATTGCTTTCATAATAACGCCCCCACTTATGGAGGCTATTCCA
Organism: uncultured Helicobacter sp.; assembly: GCF_910577135.1. Lineage (GTDB taxonomy): Bacteria > Campylobacterota > Campylobacteria > Campylobacterales > Helicobacteraceae > Helicobacter_C > Helicobacter_C mastomyrinus. The sequence continues at coordinate 193,145 of NZ_CAJTLL010000001.1, read as the reverse complement.
ATAATATCGTGGTGAATGAAAAATTTGCTATTTGCGTCCCAAAAGATGCGTCATTAGAGAAAGTCGCTCCCTTGCTGTGTGCGGGGATTACGACATATTCACCTATTAAATTTAGCAATGTCAAAGGCGGCGATAAGGTCGCAGTAGCTGGGTTTGGCGGACTTGGTGTAATGGCTTTAAAATACGCATTGCAAATGGGTGCGGAGGTGAGCGTATTTGCCCGTAATAAAAATAAGGAAAAAGAAGCCTTAGCACTTGGTGCAAAAGCCCTATACACGACTGATAGGCTAAAAGATGTAAAGGAGAGATTTGATTTTATCATCTCTACTATTCCTACTGCTTATAATGTGAATGATTATGTGGATTTGCTTGCCTTTGGGGGTGAAATGGCGATTGTCGGGTTGCCTCCTGCGGAGCTAAAAACGCATATTGATGTAGCACGTCTTGTATTTTCTGCGGGTAAAAAGGTCTATGGCTCACTCATTGGGGGCATTAAAGAGACGCAAGAAATGCTAGATTTCTCACTCAAACATAGAATCTACCCCGAAACAGAGGTTATTAGCGTTAATGATATTAATGAGGCTTATACAAACCTCACCACAGGCAAGGCAAAATTCCGCTATGTGATTGATATGAGTAGTTTGAAAGCTTAGGAGCAATGCATGAAATATCTGCACCTATGTCATGTTGAACACCTGCAAGGTGCGAAACCTCAACAAGAGATGGGATTCTTGTATCAACCCCCGCTACCTGCAACGACATCTTTATAAGCTGATAATTTGTTTTGCCAGAATCTATAAATATTATCAATATGGGCTTTTTCTATGGATTTGATGAAATCTTCCATAAAATCAAAGGCGATTTGGTTGTTTTGATACACGGGGAGGGAGATTCTTTCATTAGATAATTTATCGGTAGCATTTGCCGAATATTCTATAAATTTAATTTGTAATCTATTAATAGCTACTACGAAAAACAATCTTATATTCCTACTTATATTTTTTTCCTTAAATACTAAAGCTTTCACTCTTGTTCTTATATGAAAGTTTTGATTGTGTGTTGTCGCATAAAAAACACCCCTGTCAGCAAGTGCGACAGTATTTCTATAATTAAAAAGGCATCTATGCTCTAATCTTTTAATATATTTTGCTACTCCATTGTTTGTATTTTGATGGCTAATTAAAGGAATATCTCCACTTTCCATATTTCCTATAATCACATCTCTACCTGTAAAAATCTCAAACAGCTCACCGAGCTGAAATTCCCACCATTTGATGTTTGCAAAATTTTCACGCTCAAGCAGCGGAGAGGATTCTACCCCCCCCCCCCCGAATTGCAGAATCTTCAAGCGTTGCGAAGATTCGCAAAGCTTCTTTTTCTTTTTCTGTAAGCCTTGTATCTTTTAGTCTAGCTACTAAAAGATACGCCTCGAGTTCTTGGATATACTTTTCCATAAAATCAAAGGCGATAGTATAGTTTTTGTCCTTGTTGTCATTGCGAGATTCTGCGGTAGCAGAATCGTGGCAATCCATTTTATTGATTTCTATGGATCGCTTCGTCCTGTCGTCCTCGCAATGACGAGCGGGATTATATACAGGGAGGGAGATTGTCAAATCTTGTATTTTTCTCCAACTTGCCATATTAGAATATTGAAATTTAAAGCGTAGAAATTTCATTGCAGAAATGATAAACAAAGCGATTTTTTCATTTAAATTTCCAGCTATAAATTCAAGGCAAAATACCCTAGCGTGAGTAACCATTTTATAATCAAAATTTCTATAATACACATTTCCAAACATATCGCAAGTTATGGTATTTTTAGGAAAAATTCTAGCTTCTAGATCTGTTTTGCCTATGATACCCATATTTTGTTCGCCTGAACTTACCACATAAAAACCCCTATCGTTTAAATGCGTTTTTTGTATGTCAAAATCGCCATTATAAGAAATAAACAAATCCCCGATTCGAAATTCCTTCCATTCGCCCCCATTTTGCTTGAATGTTTTTTCAAGCTCTGCCAAACGGGGGCTTAGTGAAAATTTGGCTCTTTCTCCTTATTGGTATTTTTCAGCACATTGCTTACTTCCCACGCTAAATATTCGCTCACGCATTTTTTAAAATCCGCTAATGTGGGCTTAGTATCGATTATTTTATGCTGGTCAAAATTCCAATCCGCTCCGCTTTTATCAATATAATCTTCTACATAGATTTCATCTAAATTCCACTTAGCTTGTAGTCTTGCTTTGTAGCCATTTTTATAAATTTCTATGATGTCTTGGTAACGCCATTTTGCGTGGTCTTTGTCTTGTAATTTTCGCTTTGTGCGTTTATAGCCGTCATTTCTAAAATCAATAAATTTTACCACTTGATTAAAATCGTGCGGGATTCCCGCTTCAAAGACATAAATACTTGTTTGCACACTTGCCATAGGTTCAAACAAATCCACAGGCATTTTAATACTCGCTTTTAAAGGGTGCTTTTCTAAAATTTTAGGATTACTCACATTTCGCTATAAGTAAAGGGAGGATTAAGCAAGATTCTATCTGCGTTAAAATCGCTATAAAGGCTGGGCGGAGTATCAAAGGTATTTGCCTTTTCTATTCTACTTGAGCCATCGCCGCGTAAAATCATATTCGTGGTGGCTAGGACGAACATTTCTGCATTAAGCTCCACGCCTAAGAGCTGATTCTTTTTAATATGTGTGATTTTTGCTTCTGTTTTGCTCGTGTCTTTGCCTGAAATTTTTTCCGCATCTTCTATCATTAGCTCCATAGCCGAGATGAGAAATCCTGCCGAGCCTGTGGCTAGATCCATTACCCTAGAATCTTGATTGATTTTTAGAATCTGGCTCATCATTTTGGTTACATAAGGAGGAGTAAGGACGATTCCCAATTCTTTGCCATCACCTAAAGCATATTTTAAAAACTCGCTATACATTTGTCCCATTATATCTAAATGCCCTTTAAGTCCGTCAATGTCGCTATAAATGTATTCATAAAGATAGGTAAATTTGCTTTGTGATAGAGCTTGGTTCTTTGAGTAATTCGGCGACTTCTTTATGATTTTCTTTTTGTGCTTCGTCTCTGTCGGCGTCTTTTGAAATTTCTTTGAAAGATTCTAGCATTAGCTGCAATTTTCTTTCATCCTTAACCTTTGTCTTTAAAAAATCTTCAATCTGCCTTAAAATATCAAGCCATCTCTGTCGTTGCTGGTTTTTGGTTTGCCTTTTAAATCATCGATTTCCAAGCCCCTATTATCTCCTATACTCTGCATAGTAAGGAGCATACCTGAGGCATAAAGCACTCTTTGATGGGCGGTAATGTTGCGATTGTGCATGAGTTTATTAAGCTTTTTGGAATGCCTTTCAAGTTTAAATTGACCTCTAATAAGAATGTTATGCTTGTCTTCTTCGCTTAAAATCGCTTTTTCATGCATAAAAACTCTCAAAGCTCTTTTTGTTTTCTAAAAAATCTAAATTTTGACTTACAATCTCTTTAAAAGCTAAAGAAGAAGCACCAAAAACATAAGCAACTTTAAAACTAACATTTTCTTCATTGTCTCCTGCTATACCTATAACAATGACTTCTTTGTATTTATTGTTTTTTATCACGCCCATTGCATAATGTAAAGCCCCATTAAAAGCACAACTTGAGATAGCATTATCATCAAATTTAAGCTCATTTTCTTTTCTGCTTTCTAATCTCTTAAGCCCAAGTTTGCTTTCAATTAAAATAGGAATTTGATAGCTTTCTATGGCAAAGTCTGGGATTCCTTTCCGCTTTTATCCTTTGTCTTAGAAAAGCCCTCAAGTGCATTTTTGAGATACTCACTGCCTGATTTTTCAAAAAAATCTTTATTTTTCTTAAGCCCAAGATTCTTAAAAGTCCCTTTGACATAATCATCTACATCGGCTTCGTTTTTCCACTGCATATTTATCCTTTGTCTTAATCCTAGCCGTGATATTTTATTACGTGTCTTTTAATAGGGCAAACCTACACCAGCTTTGCAATCATAATGCACCGTACCATTTAGGGCGTATTCGCTTATGTTTTTGAAACTGAAATCGCCTTTATCATTGGTGTTTTTGACCTCATCGCCTGTTTTTTGGAATTTTAATTTATCCTTTGTGTCTTAACCTCTCTATCATCACAGGGATTTTTCTCAATTCGCTTGTATGTAAGAAAAGCTTAATATCAGGATAATTCCTCCCGCTGCCTCCACTTTTGCTAGGGTATTTGCGTAAAGCCTGTTCTATTTCGCTATTGATGGCATCTGTTTTTATAAAAATATTGGATATGATGGTGTGCTAGCTCTTGTTTGACTTGGTCGTCTATGTTTCTTCTATGCTTGGCATACTGCCCTCCCTATAAATTATAATATTATATTGTCATATATTCAAAAAGCGACACATTTAGCCATATAAAGCTACTTTGCTGCTTTTTATGTGAAGTTCTATATTACTCCCGCAGGGCAAGTTGTGTGAAAATTTCTCCTCGCTCTTTATATGAGCTAAATTGGTCTAAACTTGCAGCAGCAGGAGAGAGCAAAACTATATCTTTAGCATTTTTTGTGCGTTTATTCTTAATAGATTCCATTGCTTTATATATATTCCCACAAGGTGTAATGGGAATCTTGTATTCCTTTGCAAATGCAACTAATCGCGCCTCATTTGTCCCAATGCTAAAAATCTCAATATCCTTCCCCTGCATAAATTCAAAAAGTGGCGTGAGATTTGCCCCCTTATCATCACCTCCAAGGATTAGCATAATATGCGTATGTGTGTAACGAGCGATAGCCTGAATAGTCGCATCGACATTTGTTCCCTTGCTATCATCTACCCACAGACGTTTATATTTATCATAAAATTCTGCGATTCTGTGTTTGCCAATGCTAAAGCGATTTAAAAGCGCGATGTTATCTGCCTTAAAGGCATATTTAGCGATACTTAGAGCAATAAGCGCATCGAGCAAAAACGGCTCTTTAAAGACAATATCTTGCAGGGCAATGCCACATTTTTGGCTTAAATCCACGCTCCCCTCATAATCTATCAAAGTTCCGCTAAAATCCTGCACAAAGCGATGGTTTTTAAGCGCAGTGGGGATAATGGCAACACTCTTTGAATCCATACGCGTTAAAGGGCTTAGCTTATCATCAATATAAGCCTCAAAGCTCCCATGCCAGCTGATGTGATCTTCCCTCACGGGCAAGAGGGCGTAGATATGTGGGGTGGCTTTGTGTGTGTAATGCAAAGTAAAGGAGCTTGTCTCTAGCACCCATACTTTGGGTTTTTGCTCATAAAGAGTTGCCAAAGGTGTGCCGATATTCCCTCCGCTTTGTGCGCCAAAAGATTCTAAAAGTAATGTGCTCATCTCTGTGGTTGTGGTTTTGCCATTAGTCCCGCTTATCCATATCATATAGGGCATTTGTATGCTTGCTTGTGAATCCGCCTTTAAAAGCATATCAAAATAATCATATTCGCTAATGGGGTGCTTTGCCTTATGGATAAGAGGGTGGCTAGGCGGAATGCCCGGACTTAGAATCTCCATATCGCTTTGAAGTGGCTCAAAATGCGATGAGGGCAGCAAAACATTGCCTTTATCATCATTTTTTATAGAATTAAACTTATCATCATAAATATGGAGCTTATGCCCCTTTTGGTTGAGAAATGCTACAAGAGGCGTGGTCGTAATGCCATAGCCAAAGATACTTATACGCATTTAGCCTCCTTATGCAATGCTAAATTAACGGATCTTGATACTTAAAAGCGCGATGAGATTTGCCAAAATTGCAATGATCCAAAACCGCACGATAATTTTATTTTCTGCCCAGCCGCGCACTTCAAAATGATGGTGAATAGGTGCCATCGCAAAGATACGCTTTTGTCTGTATTTGTAGCTCCATACTTGTAAAATCACGGAGAGGGCTTCGATGACAAAAATAATGCCAATGAGTAAGAGTAGAATCTCATTATTAGAAACGATTGCCATAAAGGCTATAAATGCTCCAAGAGCGAGGCTTCCGCTATCTCCCATAAAGACTTGTGCGGGGTGGCAGTTATACCACAAAAAGCCAAAGAGTGCGCCGATGAGTGCCACAGAGAGAATGACTAATTCCCCGCTATCTACGACTTTAGGCCATAACAAATAGCCGGAGAATCCAGCGTGTCCGGCTACATATACAAAAACAGAGAGCGAACAAAGCGCGCAAATACTAGGCACTGTGGCTAATCCATCAAGCCCATCGGTGATATTTACTGCATTACTCGTAGCCAAAAATACGAGAATCCAAAAGCCCAAAGCGATAAAGGGAATATCCATTATCCTTAATGCACTCATATCAAAGATAGGATACTTCATAAAGGGAATGTAGAGATTGGTATTATGCCCTATATATAAAAGCGCGGCAGTAATGATAAGTGAAGCAACAAAAAGCAGAAAAAACTTCATTTTCGCGCTCATTCCGGCATTATTTTTGCGTGAGATTTTCATATAATCATCTCTTGCACCAATAAGGCTAAAACTCACAATGCAAAATAGCCCCAAAATCACATAGGGGTTAAAGAGATTCGCACAGAGCAAAGAGGCTACAACCATACTAGCGATAAAGACGATTCCGCCCATTGTCGGGGTATTTTTCTTGCCCTCGTGTGCAGCTACATAAGTAGAGATGGGCTGATTAGCCTTTTTTGCCTTCGCCCATTTGATAAAATAAGGCATAAGCACGATACTAAATCCAAAAGCTAAGAAAAATGCCACCCCCGCACGGAACGTAATATAAAAAAAGATATTAATACCAAAGTGTTGATAGAGCCAATAAAGCATAGCAATCCTTTATCCTATAAGCTTTAAGCATAAAGCTAGGGATTTTAAAGTGAGTTTAATGAAAGGTTTTTGATTTTAGCTACAATTGGTTAATGCTAAATCTCTCTGTAAAGGAATGCTTATGAAAACAATTCTTGTGATTACTGATGGCATAGGATATAGCCAGCAAACCCAATATAATGCCTTCCATCACGCTAAAAAACCAACCTATGATTATCTTTTTAAAAATGTGCCTTATAGTATGATTGATACCTTTGGCTTGAGTGTGGGGTTACCTCAAGGGCAAATGGGCAATTCGGAAGTGGGACATATGTGTATTGGCTCAGGGCGAGTGTTATACCAAGACCTAGTGAGAATCTCCCGCGCCATTGAGGATAAGCAAATCCAAGATAATCCCGCTTTTCTTCACGCCACAGAGCATCAAAATATTGTGCATTTATGTGGATTGCTAAGCGATGGTGGGGTGCATTCGCATATATCACATTTTAAGGCACTTATACAGATTCTATCTGCACAGCATAAAAAAGTATATCTTCATCTTATCACCGATGGGCGCGATGTCCTTCCACAAAGCGCAATAACATTTATCGATGAGATACAGGGACTTTGCAGTGAATCTGTGCGGATAGCGACTCTTTGTGGGCGATTCTATGCGATGGATAGAGATAAGCGATGGGAGAGGGTGCAAAAGGCGTATGAAAGTATGGTAATGGGGACTAATCCCACATCGCTCTCCCCGCAAGAATATGTGCACTCTATGTATGAGGAGGGTATTTTTGATGAATTTATCACTCCTGCGAGTTTTGAGGGCTTTAGCGGTATGAATGATAATGAGGGCTTTATCTTTATTAACTTCCGTTCTGATAGGGCGAGGGAGATTGTCGATGCGCTAGGGAATCCACATTTTACAGGGTTTGAACGTTCAAAAGTAGTGAATCTCCGCATTGCTACAATGACAGAATATGATGCTACTTTCACCTATCCTATACTTTTCCCTAAACAAAAGGTGCAAAACACCCTTGCAGAAGTTATTTCTATACATCATTTGAGGCAGCTTCACACCGCAGAGACAGAGAAATACGCTCACGTAACATTCTTTCTTAATGGCGGACGTGAGGCGGAGTTTGCAGGGGAACATCGTGTGCTAATCCCCTCTCCTAATGTCAAAACCTATGATACAATGCCTGAAATGAGCGCACCACAGGTATGTGATGAAGTGTTAAAGGGCATAGAGGAGAGCTATGATTTTATCGTAGTGAATTTTGCTAATGGCGATATGGTGGGGCATACGGGTAATTTTGAAGCGGCGGTAGAGGCGGTAGAGGCGGTAGATACGGCATTAGGGAAAATTATAGAATCTGCTAAGGCTCATCATTATGGGCTTTTTATCACAAGCGATCACGGGAATTGTGAGGAGATGAGAGATGAGGAGGGAAATATCCTCACAAATCACACGGTTGGGCAGGTATGGTGCTTTTGTCTTGCTGATGGTGTGAGTAAGCTTAATAATGGTGGGCTAAACAATATCGCTCCTAGTGTGCTCAAAGTGATGGGATTACCAATCCCGCAAGAAATGGATAAACCCCTCTTTTAAAGGCGAAATAATGGGTGTTGAGATTCTCATTCTTATTGGTTGTGTAAGCGGCGTGGCGGCTGGGTTTTTTGGTATAGGAGGGGGCGTTATCATCGTGCCTTGCCTCCTTTTGCTCGGTATGGAAATGGAATATGCCATTGGTATATCCATTATGCAGATGGTGTTTTCCTCTACCTTTGGCTCTATCATTAATATTTATCAAAAAAAGCTTGATATAAATCACGGGGTGTTTGTGGGTTTAGGGGGGCTTATGGGTGCGGCTTTTAGCGGGATAATCGTTGATAGCCTTTCATCTAGGACACTGCTTTTGCTCTTTTTGTTGCTTTCTTGCGTGAGTTTTTATAAATATGCCTTTGATGTCAAAACAACGGCTAATCCCACACCGCCTATCACTAATCCCTTTAAGCAAAAATGCCTAATGATTGGAGCAGGATTCCTAACCGGTATTTTTGCAATAAGCCTAGGAGTGGGCGGAGGACTGATACTTGCGCCGATTTTGGCATATTATTTAGGATTTGATTCTAAAAAAGTCGTGCCTATTTCGCTTTTTTTCATTATTTTTGCCTCTATTTCAGGCAGCATATCTCTTGCCTCACATAATCTCATTGATTTTCACGCGGGTTTAACCATTGGCATATCTTCAATGCTTGGCGTTTGGCTTGGAATCTATCTCATTAGCAAAGTAACTCTAAGCAACCATCGCTACGCACTCATTGGGATATACGCCCTTTCTGTCATCCTAACAATGTGGAAAGTAATGCAATCTTTTGGACTTGGGTACTAATCTTTGATAAACTTATATAATATGATAGCTTAAGAGCTGTTCGCTGCTGTAAAAAGTTGAAAAAATATCAATAATTAATAATAGTTATTAATTTGTTTTTAAGTTTTCTAGTATTATAATGCTACTCATCAAAATGATGCTAACTAACAAAATCATTTTTGATTTGATTGGGTTGGGTTAGCAAAGCATCTTTTCCTTCCTTATTTGTTGTTTGATTGCACAAATAGGCTATCCTTTAGGGGTAGTCTATGGACGCAACTTCATTTTCCCTTAGGAGTTATCTTATGAATTTTGAAAGTATCCTTAAACATATGAATGAACACCACAATAGTGAGCTTATGGCTCTGTGTAAAAAATATGGCAAAGTCGATGCGCTTATCAATGGTGAAGTGCAAAATGCCACGCTTACAGGTGTAGATTTTGAGGGCTTGGATATTGTGTATAACAATAATGTTTCTTTACGTGTGGAATTTCCGCAAAAAGCCGATATGAGCACGATTAAAGATGCTATCATCTCGCTATGCCAAGGCACGAAGGCACCCGATAATAAAGCCATAGCCGATGAGGTAGCCGCATTTAAAAAAGAGCTTGGTTCTATCATTATCGCAAGCATCGATAAAAATGGCTATGCTATTGCTTCTTATGCGCCATTAATGCAAGTAGACAACAAGCTTTATATCTATATCAGCGAGGTTGCCGAGCATTTTCAAAGTATTTCTACTAATCCCGATAAAATCGAGATACTTTTCTTAGAAGATGAAAGCAAGGCAAAATCTGTAATTTTACGTAAACGTTTGAGATATAAAGCTAATGCACGTTTTATCGAGCGTGATAGTGAGGAGTTTAATACAGCACTTAATGGTCTAGAATGTGCGATGGATGGAGCAGGTGGCATTAAGACTATTCGTCAAATGCAGGATTTTCATTTGATTGAATTGCAAGTGGGTTTAGGGCGATATGTCAAAGGATTCGGTCAAGCTTATGATATTTTGCCAAATGGTGAAATTAAGCACGTAGGTGGAAGTAGCGGTGGTAATCCTCACAGTACACCACATAAGTCTCATTAAGATTTATCATAGCTACGCTACTGCACTTCGTGCCGCAAAGGCACAATAGAATCTAAACCTTAGAAACTCACTTGATGCAATCCCGCAAGGGCAAAATTAAGCAAAGCGCAATTTTAAGTGCGTCCTTTAGGCGCACACGAGAGGCTTTGCCTTAAGTGTGCAAGACCCTTGCGGTGATTTATCGCAGTAGCAAGGGCATAAGAGCAATAAATACTTTTTGCATTACCTCAAGAAAGCTATAATGTGCCTCATATCTACTCTCATCACACAAAGGCTCATCGTGTCTCTTTATGATAAACTCTCTCCTGCAACGCAATCCCTCACACGAGGCAAACATTTGCTAGGCTTTTCTGGCGGGGTGGATTCTGTGGCATTATTTTTTATACTCCTTAGGCTTAATGTCGTCTTTGATATGGCTATCGTGCATTATCACACACGCAAAGAAGCCGATGATGAGGTGGCTTATGCGAAAGATTTAGCTCAAAAATACAATAAACGCTGTTTTATCGCCCACGCACCACATTTTCATTCACATTTTGAGGCAAATGCTCGTAGCTTCCGCTTTGGCTTTTTTGGTGAGATTATCGCCACTCATCATTATCAATCGCTCATTCTCGCCCATCAGCTGAATGACCGCCTTGAGTGGTTTATGATGCAGCTTGTGCGAGGAGTAGGGCTTAGTAACCTGCTAGGTTTTGAGGATAGTCGCTCTTATCCTATTATCCGTCCTTTAGAATCTATTCCAAAAAATGAGATTTATCAATTTTGTAAAGATGAGGGGTTGGCATACTTTGAAGATAGCAGCAATAATGATATGAGATTTAAGCGCAATTACTTTAGGTATACATTTTGTAATGAGCTTGTAAATAGCTTTAGCGAGGGTATTGCGCGAAGTCTTATGTATCTGCAAAAAGATAAGCAAACCTTGCTTGCTGCTCTCACACCCCAAGCATTGTATTTAGAATCTCTAAGTCAAGCCCTACCTTTAGAATCTAAGCAGCAATGCGCTATCTTTGCTTATAACATTATAGAGACACATCTGCTTTTACTCGCCTGTGATAAGATAGCTAAACGTTGCGGCTATGTGCTAAGTGCTAAGCAAAGAAATGAGATTCTAAAAAGTAATTTTCGCTGCAAGATTCATCATCTCATCATTGTAAAAAATGACTTTGCTCTTTTTATCGCACTTGATATTTTAAATATCTATCATTTAGTAACACAAAATCCAATGACAAAAAGATTCAAAACATTATGTGCTAAATATCACATACCACCAAAGCTTAGAAGGCTCTTATGGGGTGAATTTTGTATGTCAAAAAATTTCCACAAAAACAATGATATGAAAATAAAACAAGAAATTCAAGAAGATTATAAGGCATTTGATTTGAAGATAAGGCACTTTTTTAGCTTTTAAAAAAAAATTTGTTATTTTTTGATTAACTTTTTAAGGTAGCTATAACTTCAAAGGGATTAGAATCAAGGTTGCATTACAAAATAAGACAAAGGAGACTGCATGCAGACAAACACGCTCGAGTATGATTACTCAATTGCTAAGTTATTTGTTTTTTCTGCAATGGCATTTGGTTTCGTGGGATTATTCATTGGTGTAATCATCGCATTTCAAATGGCATTTCCAGACTTAAACTATCTAGCTTCGGAATATGGGACTTTTGGAAGACTTCGACCTCTTCATACTAACGGAATCATCTATGGTTTCACGCTTAGTGGGATTTGGGCTTCGTGGTATTATTTAGGACAAAGAGTGCTTAAAATTACCTACAAAGAACATACTTTCTTACGTGGGGTAGGTTTAGCGCATTTTTGGATTTACATTGTGTTAATGGTACTTGCGGTAATTTCGCTTTTTGCCGGTTTAACACAATCAAAAGAATATTCCGAGCTGATTTGGCCATTGGATATTATCGTGGTTGTTGTATGGGTTTTATGGGGTGTGAGCCTATTTGGTAGTATGGGTGTAAGACGTGAGCAGACTATCTATATCTCATTATGGTATTTCATCGCTACATTTGTTGGTATTTCTGCGCTTTATATCTTTAATAACCTTTCGGTTCCAACTTATTTTGTCGCAGGTGTAGGAAGCATTTTGCATTCAATTTCATTCTATGCTGGCACAAATGATGCAATGATGCAATGGTGGTGGGGGCATAATGCCGTTGCATTCGTTTTTACTTCAGGTATTATTGGGTTAATCTATTACTTCCTTCCTAAAGAATCTGGACAACCTATTTTTTCATATAAACTTACACTATTCTCATTCTGGGGGCTTATGTTTATTTATATTTGGGCAGGTGGTCATCACTTGATCTACTCAACTACACCTGATTGGATTCAGACATTGGGTTCAGTATTCTCTGTCATTTTGATTTTACCCTCTTGGGGTACAGCTATTAATATGCTTCTCACTATGCGCGGACAATGGCATCAAATCAAAGAATCTCCTATGATTAAGTTTATGATTCTAGCTTCAACTTGGTATATGCTCACTACACTTGAAGGACCCATTCAATCTATTCGTTCAGTCAATGGATTGGCACACTTTACAGATTGGATCATTGGGCACGTACATGATGCAGCTCTTGGTTGGGTAGGATTTATGGTGATTGCTGCGTGCTTCCATATGGTACCTCGTATATTCAAACGTGAGCTTTACTCTAAAAAACTTATGGATGTTCAATTTTGGATTATGACAACAGGGATTATCCTCTACTTCTCAAGTATGTGGATTGCAGGTATTACACAGGGTATGATGTGGAGAGATGTTGATTCAAATGGAAGTCTTGTATATAGCTTTATCCATACTGTTACCGCACTTTTCCCATATTATCTTATTCGTGCGATTGGTGGTTTGATGTATTTAATAGGGTTTATTATATTCCTTTACAATATCCTTATGACAATTTCATCAGGCAGGGTGCTTGAAAAAGAACCACAAAATGCTACACCGATGGCAGCCTAAAGGAGGAATGAGCAATGTTTAGTTTTTTAGAAAAAAATCCATTCTTTTTTACGGTTGCATTCTTGTTGGTGTTTTCTATCGCAGGACTTGTAGAAGTAATTCCGGGCTTTGCCAAAAAAGCTCAACCTATTGAGGGCCTAAAGCCCTATTCTCTACTTGAGACAGCAGGACGTCAGGTCTATATTGCCGAGGGTTGCTATAACTGCCATTCACAGCTTATCCGCCCATTTAAGGCAGAAACTGATAGATATGGTTCATATAGCTTAAGTGGTGAATATGCCTATGATAGACCATTCCTATGGGGTTCAAAACGCACAGGACCAGACTTGCATAGGGTAGGTGATAGCCGCAATGCAGTAGATTGGCACGATGGGCATATGAGAGATCCAGAATCTCGTGTTCCGGGTTCAATTATGCCAGCTTATGAGCATCTCTATACAAAAAATGCTGATTTTGAAACAGCATTTGCTGAAGCCTATACGCAAAAAGTGGTATTTGGTGTACCTTATGATACAGAAGGTGGTGTGCAAATAGGCGCAGAAACTTATCAAAAAGGTAATCCTGCTACACTTAAAGAAGCTCAGGAGATATTTATGAAAGAAGCAGAAACTATCGTTAATGAAATGATAAGCCAAGATGTGAAAGATGCCTTTGCAAGAGGCGAAGTAAAGCAAATTGTAGCACTTATTGCCTATATGAATAGTCTTGGGCAATCTCGCCGCACAGCGACACAAGTATCACAGGCAGCACAATGACAGCAATAGCAGAGTTCTTGGTGCAGTTTATCATCGCCCATCAAAAAGAGATTTATCTCATTGTTACACTTTTGCTTGTAGCATTTTTGTATGGATATGTTTATCATCTTTATTCTTCACAAGCTAAAGGTGTGAAAGATTATGAAAAGTATGCAAATCTTGCATTAAATGATAATCTTGATGATGAACCCATTGAGCCACGAAAACAAAATCCATTAAAGGGGAACTAGATGAATTGGTCAGATAATATAACAACACTAGGGTTACTAGGTGCTTTTGTTATCTTAATACTCACTATCTTTGTGATGGGCGTGTATCTTAAAAAAATTAGAGATAGCAAGGCTGAAGGAGAAGTTGTAGGTGAGAGTTGGGATGGCATTGGAGAACAAACAAACAACCTCCCTGTAGGTTGGGCTGCGTGCTTTTTGGGCGTGCTTATTTGGGGATTTTGGTATATCTTTTTAGGTTATCCCCTCAATGCCTACTCACAAATTGGCGAATATAATCAAGAAGTCCAAAACTATAAAGATAAATATGAGGCGACTTGGAAAAAACTCAATGGTGAGGAATTAAGCAATATGGGACAAAGCATATTCCTTGTGCAATGTTCTCAATGTCACGGCATTACCGCAGAAGGTATGAATGGCAAAGCATCAGATCTTACTAAATGGGGTAAAGAAGATGGAATTATTGATGTTATTAAAAATGGAAGCAAAGGCTTAGGGTATATCGCGGGTGAAATGACACCTCTTGAAATGAGTGATAGTGAGGCTAAAGCCATTGCGGCTTATGTAATGCAGGATATTTCAAATGTAAAAAACACAAAATACCCACTTGAAGTAAATAAAGGTAAAGAGCTTTTTGCTATGCATTGTGCTGCTTGTCATGGTGATGAGGGTAGAGGCAATGGCAGTGGGGTTGATGGATTTGCACCAGATTTAAGCAAATATGGCACGACAGATTATCTAACAGAAGTGCTCTCCAAGGGTAAAAAAGGTATGATTGGTATTATGCCTTCATTTGAGTATGCAAATTTTCATCCTAATCAAAAAGAAGCGTTGAATGCGTTTATCCGCTCTTTAGAATCTCAAGCAGAGTAAGGAGGCTTGTATGAATGGTTTGTTTGGACTTAATGGTTTAACAGGATTTTTCATCGCGGTAGTGCTTTTGCTAAGTGTTGTTGCGGGGCTAGGCACTTGTGCTATCCTCACGCAAAAATCGGTAGCAACTGATTATTACAAAATTATTGATGCAACAGAAATTAAGCAAAAAAACACTGATAATGCAAAATACCGCACAGATGTACAATAAGGAGGCAGTATGAAACTCACATTGATTGAAAAATTACTTGGAGGATTAATTGTCCTCACTATTGTTATGACAATTATCATTCCTTTTATCCCTAACTTCTTCTTACATTTGGTTTAAAATGCTTTTATGGTTAAGGAGGCTAGCATTTGCTAGCCTCTGTCTGTCCCTTTCTTATGCAAATGACGCTAAAACATCTTATGTTATTGATAATCCCCATTGGCTACTTATCCCTAAAAGCGTAGAATTTGTAGAAATCCTTTCAAATGAGCTTTTCTCAAAAACGGGTTATTCTCTCTATGTTGCCGTTATTGATAAAATCCCAGAATCTACACAAGAGGATAATACAGACAAAAACCAACACACAGCAAAAGAGTGGCAAAAGATTCAGCGCGATACCTATAAGCAATCCCTCACACAGAATCTCAAAGCCCCTTATAGCATCATTTTTTTTATGAAAAATGATGAAAAAATGGGGATTATCAGTTCACAGCCCAATACCTACTTTGATGAAGAAAAAGTATATTTTGAATATATGGTGCCACTTTTGCCTAAGCAAAAAGACGAAGCCCTCACGCCCCAACTCATTTCAGCCGTTGTGCTTAATGGTTATGTGTCTGCAGCGGATATGATAGCTTCACATTTTGACGTGGGACTTGAAAATAATATGCCCATTGATGAGAGCGGCGGGCGGGAATTTGTGCGATTCAGTATGTATGCTATGTTGTTTATTATGTTTGGTCTTATTGGCATTATCTATCTCACGCGTAAAAAATAATCAAGGAGTAACAAATGAAAAATAAAAATTACTGGCCCCACGCTATCATAGGTATTTTACTTTTTGGCGTGTTTATGGTGAGTGTTTCTATTGCTATCGCACTTAAAAATCCTATACAAGATGAAGATACTTTCCTAAGCTCAAAACGCGATGTCGATGAACGTATCAATGAGATTATTAAAGAGCAAAATCGCTTCCTTAGCGCATACAAGCTGCATTTCTTTTTTAATAGCCCAAATGAGCAAATCACACTTGCAAACTTTAGCTTTCCTTATATGACAAAGCCATCGCGCCCTAATGATAAAAAAGCCCAAGGTTCTAAAACATATCTCCCACATCAAGGGGAATTTTATGTAGAGCTAATCCCGCTTGATAATACACAAGAAAATATCGCTTCTATACGCCTTTTATTAGATTCTTTCCATCAGGCAAATATGTTTAAAGAAATCAGCACCCTCTCACCCAACCCACAAAACCCCTTGCACTACACTTCAGCCCCTTTGCATCTCTCTGCTGGGCGGTGGAAATTCATCGTTGAAATCACCTATGATGTGGATAAAAAGGCATTTTTTGAGCAAGAAATTTTTGTAAAAGAGAGCTAATGAAGCACAATACATCGCGCCCTGCCTTTATGTTGCTTGATGCGGTTATGGGCATTTGTATCACCGCCATTGCCTTTACCCTTGCCTTTGGCTTCCTCTATACGCTCTCCCCAAGTGTGAGAATCTCTACCTATGAAGTGTATAAGGCGCTTTTTTTTACTCCACATAGCGCACAAACCACCATCACCACGCATTCACAACCTACACTCACTTATGATATTTTAGAGCAGAGCTGCACTAGCCCAAATACATTTGAAACATTGCGCTTTTATAGCCCTACTGACATTCGCTAATGTCTTTCTCCTCACGCTCCACACACAGCGCCTTTTCACTCTTTGAAGCCTTGCTTAGCATTGTTATTCTAGGCGTTATTGGCATTATTTGCAGCTCTATGTTGCTTAGTATCAGTAAGAATCTCGCCTACACAAGAGCCTTAAGCGACACAAGTCCACGTCTTGCCCTGCTAAAGATTGAGAATCTCCTCCAATATGCCATTATTGATTCTATCACCGCAGATAATGGCGCACCCCCGCACTCCCCCACCTCCACGCTTCTTTTTGCTACTTTCTCACAGCCTCTCCTCTTTGGCGGCGGTGTGAAAAATACCACCCAATCCCTAGATGGAGACACACTCCTGCCTAATGCCTCCCTTCTTATAGAATCTCATTATGATGATACATTTACTTTCACGCAACTCAAAGGTTGGCAGAGCGGACAGGAAGTCTATCTCATCACCCAGCCTAAAGAGCCTTTTAAGATATACCATATTGCGCAAGTCTATACTAATGCCCTCCGCCTTGATGATAAGCCTACACACCCCCCACGTCTAATCCTCCCCATACGTTCCCATCGCCTTGCACTACACGATAATACCTTAATGCTTAATAGTGCTCCGCTCATCTTTGATGTTCTCTCTTTTACTGCCACCTCCATTAATCTCCCTCAAGGCACTTTCCTAGAGCTTCATCTTTGTATCAAAGCCCCTGTAAAAGCTCATTGTGAGAGTGGGGGCGTATGGCTTGATGATATGATCGAGGTGCTGCCTTGAATCTTGCTAGCCTACCACCTACTCCATACGAGGACAAATTCCAACAAAGCTCAAAACGTGGAGGATTCTATATCATATATGCTATTTTGCTTATCGTCTCCATAGGACTTGCTTCCACCTTTTATCTCCATCAGTCTTATCATCGCTCATATACACATAGCACACTCCACGCCAAAGCCCAGCTACAACTCTATGCCCGTAGCCTTAAAGATATGGTGATTTTATGCCTCAAAAAGCACGATATGCCTACTTGCCAGATTCAGGAATTTACCTTTCCGCAGGGCTATCATTTCCGTGCAAATCTCACACATCTTGATATGCAAACGATTTTACTCGACATACACGGCTCTATCTTACACCCCTCAACCACCAATATCCTCCGCATAAGCAAACGTTACATCGTGCTTATGCCTTGATTGTTCTAGCTTCCTTACAGATGGAATTATAGCGTAATGGATAGTTCCCCTCCATTGGCTGGAGGGTGAGAGATATATCTTTGAGCGGGAGGGAGGGGGGGGATAGCCACCTTTTACATCTATTGAAGCAGTAAGACACATTTTGCCAATACTCCTCTTTTATCGGCATATATACCTCTAATCTCGTGGGCTACTTACCTCATCAACTAAATAGAGCAGATTCTGCCATATAATATTTGTCTTATCATTTAGCCCAATCTCGCAAGTGCTAGAACTCGCAAAACCCCTTTGAAGCTGCCTTGTTTGTGAATCTACCCTTGTGTAATACTCCTGTTGCGTTTTTGCATAAAATGCCTTAAATTCCCGCAACGCACTCTCATTTAGCTCCGGACAAGTAAAGCCCTTATTCCCTGCAAAGCCACAGCACTGCGTCTTATTATGTTCTATCACCTTGCCTTTCACACACGCCTTTGCGATACTTTCTAAGCTTTTATCCCACTTGCCCTTTTTGGTCGCACACATCGCATACAGGGCTATATCCTCATCAATTGGCGTGATATTAAGCCGCTCTAAAAGCACAGAATCTACAAATTGAGGCATATCATAAATATGCAGTTTGTCTTCTCCCTCTCTTCTAGATTCTATCATTTTTACCTGCTGCATAAGCTCATAGCTGCACGCACTATGGTCGCACACCATACTTACATTCCCGCCAAGCTTTGCTATGCTTGTTTTAAGTGCATTATATGCCTCCTGTGCCTTTTCTAGTGCGATATGCGGATAGTCCTTATATGCCTTGCCACAGCAGAGGTTTCCTAAATTATGCGGGTAAATCACTGCAATATCTGCCTTTTTACAAATAGATTCGAAGACTTCTTGCAAGCTCCGCTTATCCCTCGCCCTCTTTGATGGTGCAAACGCACGATTAATACAAGTGCTAAAATACAGCACTTTCATACGTGTATCATTTGTAGAATCTTGAAAATTTGCCTCTAATGACAAAGGTTTATGCACAAAGTCATTTGCCTGTGGAAAGCTACGAGGCATATAGGGCGTTTTCAATACCTTATGCGCCTTTTTGCTTATCTCACTTACTATATTCGCACCAAAGGCAGAAAATAGCATATTGCTACATTTCACACCTCCTTTTACCGCACTTACCACGTTCGCAAAATGCCTACTTGTCTGTTGTGCTACAAATGTGCTAAATGTGCCTACCATTTGAGGCTTTAGGTTTAAAGCCACCTTTGCAGTATCAATCTCTAGGGGGCAGAGCATCGCACACATCGAGCAAGTAGCACAAGTTTCAATGCCAAAATACGCATAGCCCTCCTTTAGCTCCCTAAGCGCATTTACCTCCTCCGCACTCTTAGATTCTATACTTTCTAATCGTTTGATTTCTTTCCGCAATGCAATACGTTGTCTTGGCGTGAGTGTAAGCTCCTTGCTCGGGCATATTTTCTCACAGAATCCACATTCCATACATTGATTGATAAAGTCCTCTACCTCCGTGCTACCTTTGAGATTCTTCAAATGGATTGTAGAATCTTTAGAGATAATCACATCAGGATTGATAAGGCTTTTTTCATCAAAAATCGCCTTTATGCGCTCATTTATGCGATATGCCTTTGTTCCCCATTCTTTTTCTACAAATGGCGCGACCATTCGCCCCGTGCCGTGTTCTGCCTTTGTGCTGCCTTTAAGAGCGATGACAGAATCTACCATAGCATCCATAAACGCCCCAAATCGCTCACTCTCCTTTTGCTCCCCTAAATGCGGCGTGATGATGAAATGCACATTGCCAGAGAGCGCGTGTCCAAAGATAATGCCCTCATATTTATATTGTTTAAAAAGCCGCGTAATCTCTTCAATGCCTTTTGCAAAAGATTCAATAGGAAAGCAAATATCCTCAGTAATCACAATACTACCACTTGGTCGTAAGCTTGCCGATAAAGGCAGGAGGGCTTTACGTATTTTCCACCACGAAGCCATTTCTACCTCATCTGTGCTAAAGTGTGTCCCAAAAAGGCTAGGAGCGGGTGCTAAAAGTGTGCTTATAGCCTCTACTTTAGATTCTAAGCCTTTTTGCGTAGTATCCTCTAGCTGCACGAGCAGGGCGCATTGCCCTTCTTTGGTGCTCCTTAGCTCTTTTGGCGCGCCCTCTAAATCTTTTGCAGATTTTAAACACGCATAGTCCATTATCTCTGCCGCACTCACCTTATCATCATTACGTGCGAGAATCTGCACCGCCTTTGCCGCACTATTAAGATTCTCATAAAAGAGCAAGGCACAAGCTTTAAAGGCACTATCAGGCACACATTCATACTCCACCCTTGAGACAAAGCCCAAAGTCCCCTCTGCACCGATAAAAATATGATTAAGAATATCCTTTATCTCTGCAAAATCGAGCAAAGCGTTAATGCTATAACCTGTCGTGTTTTTAATCGCAAATTTGCGTTTAATAAGAGCAGAGAGGGCGCTATCTTGCAAAATCTCATTTCTTAGGGCTAGAAGTCCCTCTGTTATGGCTTTACCCCTTTTTGTGCGTAAGAAAGATTCTAAACTTTCTTTTTCCTCTGCCCTGTGGCTTGTATCAAGCACGAAGCCATTATTGAGAACTACCCGCACAGATTTAATCGTGTTATAGCTATTTTGTTTTACCCCACAGCACATACCGCTTGAATTATTAGAGAAAATCCCGCCAATCATTGCATTATTAATCGTAGCTGGATCGGGTCCTATCTTTTTCCCATAGGGCTTAAGGGCGTCATTTGCCTCACTCCCTATCACGCCGCAATCACAAAAAATACTTTGCGCCTCTTTGTTTATAGATATGTTTTGCCATCTCGCATTTGCTAAGACAAGCACACTATCGCTACAAGCCTGTCCGCTAAGGCTTGTCCCCGCTGCTCGAAAGGTAAGCGCGATATTGTATTTATCGCTTAAATTAAAAAGCCTTTGGATTTCACTCTCATTAAATGCCCTTACCACAGCCTTTGGCACATAGGCATAGCAAGAGGCATCAACGCCATAGGCAAACCGCCGCAAATAATCTGTGTAGATTCTATCTTTGAAAACATCTTGTGCTTCTGTGATGAATCCTCTAAAATCCCTGAATACCTCTGCCTTTGCTTGTGTCTCTGTTTCTGCTTTTGTTTTTGCCTCTGTGGGAGTGGGATTATCTATACTCACCATCTCTTCCTCCTTGTTGTTATCATTGTCATCTAAGGGGCATTATAGCAAAAGCGGCATTAAGCACAAAGAGGTTAGAATATTTTCATAAGGAACATAAATGAAAAAGACAAAAATGGATTTATTTTTAGAGCTTGCCAAACCAGATAGTATGGGGTTTTCACGATGGGTAAATATTACAGAGTTTATTAAGATAATATAAAAATGGGGGCTTGAAATGACTTATGATGAGGCGATAGAAAAAGTAATGCTAGAAAATGGGGAATTTGCCTCGTTGAAATGCTTATATGAATATATTTGGCACTATAAGGACAAAAATGAGATAAGCGGAAAAACGCCTAATAACACCATTCAAGAACGTTGTCAAAGAAATCCAAAGTTTATAAGAATTGCCTATGGCATATATGCGCTTAGAAGCTTTATTAATGATATAGAAAATAAGAATGCAGATATACAAATTATTCTAGATTCTAAGCAGATAAAAACAAGGAATCTTACAGAAAGTCAAAGCCTACAAAATATAAGAATTGGGCAACAAGATTTTAGAAAAGCATTAATACAGACATTAAAAGAATGCCCTATTACACATATACAAGATTTAAAACTTCTTATTGCATCACATATTAAGCCTTGGGTGTTTTGCAGTCATCAAGAAAGGCTTGATGTGTGTAATGGATTGTTGCTATCACCATTGTTTGATAAACTTTTTGATAAAAGTGTAGGACTTATCACTTTTGCGCAAGATAGAGAGATTTTATTTTCAAAGAAAATGGATAGAAGCACTAGAGCATATCTTAATAAATTAAATCTTTTTAATGGAAAAATTATTGAAAATTTGCCAACCAATGGCAGAGAAGCATTTTTAAAATACCATTATCAACATATTTATCAAAAATAAATCTTTAGAAACTGCTGATAGCGTGGCGAATACCGCTTCTGTTTATGGAGCGTTTTTAAAGCATCTTAAAAAAGTGCCACAAGGCAAATGTTTATAACCCCTGCTTATTTTGAATGTAATGAAAATCAACATTTAGTATTTAATGAGGACGCTAATATGCTTATTAAGAGCATTAGTGGTGATATTCTTTACTTAGACCCTCCTTATAATGCTAGAGAGTATGGGGCAAACTATCATCTTTTAAACACCATTGCCCTCTATGATGACTTTATCCCGCAGGGCAAAACAGGCTTAAGAACATATCAAAATCACATTGGTGTAAGAAAGCAAAAGTAGCAAATGAGTTAGAATCGCTTATCAAAAACGCACATTTTGAATGGATTTTTTTAAGCTACAATGATGAGGGATTATTAAGCTTAGAACAGATTAAACAAATCTTTGAAAAATATGGTAAATATGCGCTTAAAAGCCAAAAATACCAGCGTTTTTAAGGCTGATTCTAAACGTGTGTGCAAACAAGATTCTACAATAGAGTATTTGCATATTTTACATAAATAGCTTGTTTGTAGCATATAATAGTGGCAATTCCCACATAATAAAAGCCTAGTTTAAGCCATAAAAAGAGCATTATTTCCTAAATATTAGGATTCTCAAGATTTAATTAATAAAGCAAAGTTTTATATTAAGGATTACAATGCATTTAACACCCAAAGAAACAGATAAACTTATGCTCCACTATGCTGGGGATCTTGCAAAAAAACGGAAAGAAAGAGGTATTAAGCTTAATTATGTCGAAGCTTTAGCGCTGCTTAGTATGGAGATTATGGAACTCGCACGAGAAGGAAATAAAAGTGTGGCTGAGCTTATGAGCTATGGTAGAGAAATACTAAAGACTGAAGATGTGCTTGATGGTGTAGCCTATATGCTCCACGAAGTGCAAGTAGAAGCTACCTTCCCCGATGGCACTAAGCTTGTAACAATCCACAATCCTATACAAGACAATGGAAAGCTAAAACCCGGAGAGTATATCTTAAAAGATGAAGATATACTCCTCAATGTCAATAAAGAATGTATATCTCTCAAAGTAAGCAACCAAGGGGATAGACCTATACAAGTAGGCTCACATTTCCATTTTTTTGAAGTAAATAGATATTTAAAATTTGATAGACAAAAAGCCTTTGGGAGACGTCTTAATATAGCTTCGGGAACTTCTGTGCGATTTGAACCCGGAGAGGTTAAAAATGTGGAGCTTATAGAGTTTGGAGGCAAGAAAAAGATAATAGGATTTAACGACCTAACAAATGGGGTTATTAACCAAGAAAATGAGCAAAAAGCTATAAAAATCGCACAAAAGCAAAACTTCGCAGAATAAGTAAAAAGGAAAGATATGAAAAAAATTTCAAGAAAAGAATATGCTTCGATGTATGGTCCTACAACCGGGGATAGAATAAGGTTAGCAGATACACATTTGCTTGCAGAAATTGAGAAAGATTATACCCTCTATGGAGAGGAGATTAAATTTGGCGGGGGCAAGACAATACGTGATGGTATGGCACAATGTGCGAGTGATTATCCAAATATGCTTGATTTAGTGATTACAAATGTAGTTGTTATTGACTATACAGGTATTTATAAAGCTGATATTGGTATAAGAGAAGGCAAAATCGTAGGTATTGGCAAAGCCGGGAATCCAGATACGCAAGATGGTGTAGGGGAAAATATGATTGTTGGGACTAATACTGAAGTTGTGGCAGGAGAAGGGCTTATACTCACTGCTGGAGGCGTTGATACGCATATTCACTTTATCTCTCCTACACAGATTCCAACTGCCCTTTATAGCGGGGTTACTACAATGATAGGAGGAGGGGTAGGACCAGCTGCTGGGACAAATGCTACAACCTGCACAAATGGAGAGGTGAATATAAAAAGTATGCTTAAAGCCGCTGAATCCTATACAATGAATCTTGGCTTTTTGGGTAAAGGAAATAGCTCAAGTGAAAGTGCCCTAAGCAAACAAATACAAGCTGGTGCCATAGGCTTAAAAATACACGAGGATTGGGGTTCCACTCCTGCTGCAATCAATCACGCCTTAAATGTAGCAGAACGTTACGATGTGCAAGTAGCCATACATACAGATACGCTTAATGAAAGCGGCTTTGTTGAAGATACACTTAAAGCCATAGCTGGTAGAACGATTCATACTTTCCACACAGAAGGAGCAGGAGGCGGACACGCTCCAGATATTATTAAGGCCGCAGGAGAGGCAAATGTCCTCCCTGCCTCCACAAACCCAACGCTTCCATTTACTAAAAATACACTTGATGAACATTTAGATATGCTTATGGTATGCCATCATTTAGATAAAAATATCAAAGAAGATGTAGCCTTTGCAGATAGTAGGATTAGACCTGAAAGTATTGCCGCAGAAGATGTGCTACACGATATGGGGGTGTTTTCTATCACAAGTTCGGATTCCCAAGCAATGGGACGGGTAGGAGAGGTTATCATAAGGACATGGCAAGTCGCAGATAAATGCAAAAATGAATTTGGAAGCCTTAAGGAAGAGCAAGGCGAAAATGATAATTTTAGAATCAAAAGATACATTGCAAAATACACCATAAACCCAGCTATTGCATCAGGCATTGCTGATTATGTAGGCTCTGTTGAGGTGGGTAAATTTGCTGATTTGGTGCTTTATAAACCTGCATTTTTTGGTGTAAAGCCTGAAATGATTATCAAAAATGGAATGATTGTAGCGGCAAAAATTGGCGATGCAAATGCTTCTATCCCCACTCCTCAGCCTGTAGTGTATGCAAAGATGTTTGGGGCAGAAGGAAAGGCAAAATATGATACAAGCATCACCTTTGTTTCACAAGCTGCTTATGACTTAAAGATTCAAGAAACATTAGGCTTGCAAAAAAGAATTCTGCCTGTCAAAAACTGCCGTAAAATCGGTAAAAAAGATATGAAGCATAATGATATTATCACGCATATAGAAGTCAATCCTCAAACCTATGAAGTAAAAATCAATAATCAAACAATCACCTCAAAAAGTGTAGATAAAGTCCCTCTAGGACAACTTTATAGCTTATTTTAGGAGAAGTAAATGCTAGCTCTTGTTTTACTCTATGTTGGGGCTGTGCTTATTAATAATGGCATTTGCCGCTTAAGTAATATTGATGCAAAAACCACAGCTATTATGAATCTTTTTGTCGCTTTTTTATCCATCACTACAAGCATTATTCTTGTAATATGCGCGAGCGCAACCTCTGCTGAGATTCAGTCTTTTTATGCAGCGGCGATGAGCTTACTTTTTGGATTTACGTATTTGTTTATCGCTTGTAATTTGCTTTTTAACCTCGATTTAAGGGCGTATGGCTGGTATAGCCTATTTGTAGCGCTAAATACTATCCCCGCGGCTTTACTTAGCTATGGTGAGAGCTTTCAAGAAAAGGCTTTTATGTGTATATGGCTTGCTTGGGGAGTGCTATGGTTCATAGGTTTTGTAGAATGTGTACTTAAAATTACATTGAAATGGACGCCTTATTTGGCAATTTTAGAGGGTATTTTCACAGCTTTAATCCCTGCTTGGCTGTTCTTTTTGGGATATTGGCATTGATAATTGTAGAAAAAATTTGTGGCAATATCAAGCATATAGATTCTACAGCACTTAAAATTGATGAAGTAAAAATAGAATGGTTTGATTCGTATAAGAAAATCGCTCGTCTTACATCTCAAGGCAATAAACTCATAGGATTAAAACTTACTAAAACATCTGGCTTAAATGATGGAGATATACTTGCCCTAGAAAATAGTGAAGCGATAGTTGTCTCTATTATCCCCACTTCTGCCATTTGCGTGGGTTTGCACGACTTGGGAAGTGTGGCTCACTTTTGCTATGAGATTGGGAATCTCCACGCTCCTCTATTCTTTGCACAAAATACGCAAGAGTTTCACACACCCTTTGAACCAGTGGTGCAAAGAATGCTTGAAAGGCTTAAGATAGATTTTCAAAAAAAGCCCTGCATTTTAGAATCTAAAAATAGGCTCCAAAGTCTCTTTATGAAAGAACCACAGATGCTTTATAGTCCAAATTTCGAAATTGCATTTAAAAAGGCTTAAAATGAACTTTTTACTTTTGCAAATCAACGACTCACTTTTCCCCATAGGAGGCTATACGCATTCTTTTGGGTTAGAAAGCTATGTACAATTAGGCACTATAAAGAATCAAAAAGACGCTAGAGAATATCTCATATCTTATTTACACACACAATTTTTATATACAGATATGCTAGGTATTAAACTTGCTTTAGAATCTAAAAATGTAGAGAAAATCCTTGAGCTAGAATCCTTCTTATACGCAGCAAGTGCCGCAGAGGAATCAAGAAATGCTATGCAAAAAATAGGCATAAGATTCATAAAAACACTGCAAATAACACAAGAAGGGCAAAAGGAGCTTTTTTTAAACTATGCCAAGATGAGTAATTATTTCTTATATCCTATATGCTATGGCGTCTTTTGCAAATCACATCATTTTAAACCCAAAGATTGCATAAAGCACTACATATACACCCAAATATCAAGCACCCTTACAAATTGTGTGAAGCTTATCCCCCTAGCCCAAGGTGAAGGGCAAAAGATTCTTATGAGTTTGCATAAAGAATTTGATATGGCATATACACAGTTAGAAACTTTAGGGGAAGCAGATTTTTGCGCTATAAGCCCTCATCAGGAAATCAAGGCTATGCAGCACGAGAATCTCTACTCAAGATTATATATGTCTTAAGGAGAATAAATGGTAAAAATAGGCGTATGCGGACCAGTAGGAAGTGGCAAAACAGCACTTATAGAAGCACTCACACGAGCAATGAGCGAGGAATACTCTCTCGCAGTGATTACAAATGATATTTACACAAAAGAAGATGCGCAATTTTTGAGCAAAAATTCCATTTTACCACAGGAGAGAATTATAGGTGTAGAGACAGGAGGCTGCCCTCATACAGCTATTAGGGAGGACGCCTCTATGAATCTTGAAGCTTTAGATGAGCTTTTAGAGCGCTTTCCTGAACTTGATATTGTGTTTATAGAAAGTGGGGGAGATAATCTCTCTGCTACCTTTAGCCCAGAACTCGCCGATTTTACGATATTTGTTATTGATGTTTGCGCGGGAGATAAGATCCCAAGAAAGGGGGGACCGGGCATTACACGATCCGATTTATTGCTTCTTAATAAAATTGACTTAGCTTCGTATGTAGGAGCAAGTCTAGAAGTGATGAAAAATGATACACAAAAAATGAGAGGGGATAGGGCATTTCTCTTTACAAATATCCGCCAAAAAGAGGGGATTGCAGATGTAATAGAGTGGATAAAAACTTATGCCCTTTTAGAAAAATAATAATGAGTAACTTTCCGCAAAAAAGTGTGCTAGAGCTCATAACAAAGGTAGGAGCAGATAATAAAAATATCATAGATAAAGTATTTTTCACTCCACCTTTTAAAATTATACAGCCCCTAGAGTATGGGGATTTTGCCGAGATTATGCTGCTGTGTGTCTCTGCTGGGTTAATGAAAGATGATACGCAAGAAATACACTTACGCATAGGTGAAAAAAGCAAAATACTCCTTAGCACCCAAAGCTATGAGAAAATACATAATACACAAGATGGCAAAGCCCAAAGAAACACGCAAATAGTCGTAGAAAAAGATGCTTTTTTGCGCTATTCTCCCCTGCCTTGCATTCCTTTTGAAAATTCCTCCTTTGAGGCACATACAAATGTATTTTTACACGAGGATTGTAGATTCTATTATGATGAAATCTTTTGTGCGGGTAGGGTTGCGATAGGTGAGACATTTGCCTTTAAACAATTTGCTTCAAAAATTGCCCTTTATGCTCAAAATAAACTTATATTTTTTGAAAATATGAGGCTTATCCCTGCGCAAATGCCACTTCAAAGCCTTTGTATGTTTTATCATCATACACATCTTTTAAGCTACATTATCTTTGATAAAAGCATAGATAAGGAGGCATTAAAGGCTAAGGTTTTAGATTCAAAGCTTAATGCCGGCATAAGCTCTCACGGAGATGTTATACTTATCAAAGCTCTAGCCAATGAAAGTGAAATCTTGCTTGATTTTAAAGAAAGTCTATTGAAATAGCTTAAGTTTTATCTTAGCATAGATTCTATGCTCTAATCTATTGTGCCTTTGCTATTTGCAAGTGTGGATAAAACACTGCGTGTTGTATGTGGCTAAAGCTGCTACAAAGGTCTTGTAAATGGGAGCTAAGCCCCCATTTCCGCCATGCAACCCCTTAAAAGGGGCAAATCCCGCAGTGGCAAAGCCACGAGGGAAAAAGGTTGCACTTGATGACTTGCCAACGCAATTTACAGGTATGGATTAGCACTTCGTGTGAATCATCAAGTGAGATTCTAAGGTTTAGAATTTCTATTATCAATCCTCCATTATTACATACAAAAGCCTAAATTAAAGCATAAAAAACTCTGTAATATCTACTTCAAGGGATTTAGCGATTTTGTAGCAATGCTCTAGGTTGAAGTGTTTGCCATAGCGATTATTCTCACAATTAGAATAAAAGGCTACGGATTTAATGCCTATATCAAGAGCTAAGTCAAGCTGCGAGACTCCTCGCTCCTCACGTAAAGAGCGAATCTTACGTGATATGCGTGTATGAAAGGCTAGAATCTCTTCTTGCGTGGCGTTACCAAAGCCATTTTGCATAACTCCCCCGATGATACAGAAAGCTTATCCTATGGGATATTGAATAACGCACTTTACAAAGTTAAAATGTGTTTTCATATATCCTATGGGATAAATACATAAGGAGAAAGTCAAATGATCTATTTTGCAATTACGTGTGTTCTAATATTAGCAGTTATTTGTGTTTATAAATTTGTTAGCACATATACAGAAAAAATTAAAATTGAAACAAAATACGAAGAGTTGGAAATAGAAATTGAAAGACTGAGCAAAGAAAAATATGCAATGAAAGAGGTTTGCGATATTGCACAAGAAACAAAAATAAAGCTTGAGGCAGAAAATAAACACAAAAATGAACGTATCGAAGAATTGTTAAGGCAGGCTGAGCAGATGAATAAAGATAAAAACACTATTGAAGAAAATTACAGCACCATACACGAATACAAGATAAAACTTGAAGCAGACAATAAAAATAAAGAAGTGCAAATTTGTAATTTAAATAAAAATATTGGAGAACTAGAAGAACATATAGAACAAATAAGAAAAGAAAATCAAAGCATAAAAGATGATAATGCAAGATTTAAGGCGACAAATGAGGCAAATGAAAAACGTATTAATGAATTAAATAACGATATCGAGAGGGAAAAAGCACAACATAAAGATATGTTTGAAAGTATTCAAAAAGGACTAGAAAAATACATTAAACTACAAGATGATAATGTACTCAAGAAAGTGGAACTGATATTTAATAGGGATTCTAAAAAAGCATTAGATGATGTTTTTATACCTATTAAAAAGACTATCCAAGAATATTCGGTTAATTTGAGAGAAAATGAAGCCAATCTAAAAGGACAGATTAAAAGTGTGTTTGAATATGCTAGAACAATGCAGGAAACTACAGAATCATTAAGCAAGATTCTTAAAGGAGACAAAAAGGTAAGAGGCAATTTTGGAGAAATACAGCTTAAAAATGTTTTAGAAAATAGTGGGCTTATTGAGGGTGAGCAATATAAACTTCAAACACATTTCAAAGACGGAAACAAAGGATATAAGCCCGATGCTGTAGTATTCTTAGATGGTGGTGCAGAAAATGATAATAAAAGGCGGAATATTATTATTGATTCTAAATTTCCTTTACCCGATGACTTAACGTTAACTTCAGATTCTGATATGGAGCTGGAAAGTCGTATAGCAAAGGAGATAGCTAAAAACCTGAAATATCGTATAGATGAACTTGCTGATAAACCTTATAGAGAGTTTAATGACTACACCTATGATTATGTTTTGCTTTTTTTACCATACAACAATATCTTAGACCTAGCACTCTCGGCAGACCATAACATTTATCAATATGCGTATAGCAAAAAAATATACTTAGTTACTCCTCATACACTTTTTATGGCATTAAAGACTATTCATATAAGCTGGACATACATTCAACGAGAAAAAAGTGTGCAAAGCGCATTTAAAGAGATTAATGCTTTTTATGAAAAGTTTGCCACTGCAATTGAAAGTTTTCAGGGCATTCAAAAACATTTCAAATCTTTAGGAGACGATATTGACAAGCTAGATAAGCAACTTGTGAGTGGCAGAGGGAACTTGTGTGGCAAATTTGAGTCGCTTAAAAATTTTGGAGCTACACCTAAGAAAAACCTACCCAATGTTGAAGGAGAGTAATATGGACGAAATAAAAGGAGACAGAATGAAAAAGTTAATTTTAGCAGGATTTTTAGTAGCAGGTGCTATGGCAAATGATGACGATAAATTAGCAGAATCATTATTGTTTGGACTTGGCTATAAGGTTTTTGAGTGTATGGGGCAAAAACTTTTACAATTACCAAAATCACTTGATGTTGAAACGTATTATAAGTTAAGTGACGTATTTGAACGAGATTGCAGAAAAGAACATATGGATAATCTCACTCCAGATGAACAGGCAACGTTGAGTGCTTATATTAGCAAACGAGGCAGAGAATCTGCAAACAAAGTTTATAATGCAGGTGGAGAAGCAGTAGTGAAGCAATATGAGGGTAAGAAATGAATTTTTTATACTATTGCTTTATTTGGCTTATAGTGCTAGTTTTAGCCATACCAGCGCTCCCCATATTGCTATTACTCTATTATTTAGAAGTAGATGTGAGCGAGGTATGGGAAATATTAAGCTTTAAAACTTGGCGTGATAGAGAACTCATCACTCAAAAAGGTTTCACTACCTTTGGCGCGATAGTAGATATGCTAGTTAATATTGATAGTATAAAAAATCTCAATACTTATCAAATAGCTTTTTATCAAGGTGAGCATAGCAATCCAAAAGATTGTATGCCCTTAAGAGTATCTAAGAATATGAAGCACTTATCTTATAAGCAAAAAGTTAATAAGACAGAGAGAGGCAAGCTAGAGTTTGAAAAGATAGAGGGCAATATCATTATGCTTAATCCCATAAAGAGCAGCACGAGCCTATTTGAAAAAAATATCAAATACACAGCAGAGAAAGATTATATATACAATATCCTTACTTCATTTAAAGATGAGGTATTGGAGAGGCGATACAATTCTTTGGTAAGTTTGGTATATTTGATAATGTAGATTTTATTATGCTTAATAAAACCACAGGCTTTAAGTTTATAGGAAAATATAGAACTACCAGCGCAGCAGTTAATAATGGAGATATATTCTATTGTAAATCAATGGTATTTAATGAGGAGTAAATATGAAAAGATTAGTTTTAACTTTAGGTTTAGGTTTGGTAATGGGTTCATCTCTATACGCAAAGGATAGATATGTTTGTAAAGATAAGTCGTGGGAAGAGTATATGAACGGAGGCAAGATTGAATTTAGGGTAACAAACAGGGAATACAATGCCGATGAGAAATCTAAATTTATTTGCCAATATATAGATAATGTATATGCAGAAACGCGTTGTAGCTACGATGTCGTATCCTTCACTGACATAAATGGTAAAAGCTACCATAGAGAGAATGAAGTTTTAATCAAAGTGCAAGAGTTACAAACTGCTATGATAGGTAACCTCACTTCCTATCTAACAAATCTTAGGCAAGAACTCATAGATAAAGGTGAGTGCAAGATTATCGATTTTGATTGAAAAGCTTTACCAAGTGTTGCCAATGCCCCCTTTTTTTATTTATGGGCGATTTAATAACCTCAATAACACACTCATCCCCCACGTATCTTGCTAATAATTTTGCAATCCTCGCATTTTTTTGCAGTTAAGCAGTGGGCTAAAGCCCTAATTATTTTGCAAGGAGTGAAATGCGCCTCTTAGCATATTTGCTTTCAAAATTTGTGTTTGTAGCAATCTCAATAAGCGCTAGAGCATAATCTTTGTAACTAATATAGCTTTGATTTTGCGCATTTAGCTTAAATTCCTCGCCTATAATCTCGTATTTGCCACTCTCTGCCCCCTCAAAGTCATATATCGCCGCAGGGGAGATATAAAGCCAATTAAGAGAATCTTGTGTGCGGATAAATGCTAGCACATCAGCCGTAGCCTTTGCCACGCCTAAATATTCAGCTGGAAAATCAGGCGTATCCATAAGCCTTGTAGTGTGCGAACTCTCCATATAGAGACTTCCCGCACCGCCCACGATGATAAATCGCGCCTTATTGCCTTGCAAAATCTGCACTAAATGCTTGATATGCTTTATATGCAGCTCTAAATTGACCCATTCAGCAAAGGCATCGACAATCACATCAAAGCCCTGCAAATCTTGTGAATCTAATGCGAAAATATCCTTTTCTACAAGCTTTACATTTGCGGGGAAATCCGCCTTTGCGCGATTACGGACAAATGCCACAATCTCCAAGTTTGCCCTTAATGCTGCTTCTAATACACATCTGCCACTTTTACCACTCGCACATAAAATCGCTATTTTCATTGATGCTCCTTAATATAATAAAACATTGCAAAATGATTTTTGCACTTAGCATTATAAATACACTTAGTTATTAAAATCAAGTAGGTATAAAATTATAATGTAGTTAGATTTTCTATACCTTTATGTAAAATAGGGAAAATCTGTGATATAATTTTTATAGATTTTTTATAAGGAGTGTAGATGAATGCCTATGTTTCACCCTGTCCTGTGGAGACAAGCCTCAATCTTATTGGTAACAAATGGAAGCTTATCATCATACGCGATTTACTCAGTGGCACAAAGCGATTTGGGGAGCTTAAAAAACTAGCGAGTGAGACAAAAAATCAAAATATATCCCAAAATGTGCTCACACAGAATCTACGAGAACTTGAAGCAGCAAAGCTCATTAAGCGCAAGGTATATCCGCAAGTGCCACCAAAAGTGGAGTATTCTCTCACAGAGCTAGGGCAAAGCCTAGAGAGTGTGCTTGATGCGCTTAAAAGTTGGGGAGAGAAATATCAAGATTCACATTAATACCGCTTAATTTTTATAGAAAACTATAAAAATGCAAAACGCTTTCTCTCTTTGCTTAGAATCTTTAAGATCTTCCTCCCACACACTACCCACGTTTGAATATATCCCCCCCCCGATTCAACGATATGCTTCACTTAAGGGGAAAGACTTTAAATTCTCCTACTCTCTTTAATTAAATATATTTTTATTCCCATCCCCTAACCCCCTTCGCTTTGGGAGGGGGGGAACAAAAGGTGAAAGAAATTCTGCAAGGGAGGATAAAACAATATAAACTCTATAATAGAAGGAGAACAAAAAAGCCCCTTCCCTTGTGGGAGGGGGAATAGAGAAAGGAATCTCTCTTAAGGAGTGGAGAAAAGAAAGGCAAGGCAAGGTAATCTCCAAAAGGAGGGGGATAATATATCCGCACAGCAAAAGAAACAAAATGTGAAGCTATATTTGCAAACGCTATGATAGTAAAGCATTAGCTTTAGCTAAAGTCTGCTTTTTAGGTATTTGTAAGTTTTGCTCTACAAGATGAAGTGCTCTAAAAAATAGGGCTATATGATAAAGCTATGCAGACACAAAAGCTAAAGCATTGTCTCATTATCCGCGCACATCAAGCAGGGCTTCTTTATACTCATAGAATGGGCTAAGGTGGGTATTAATGCTGATTTTGCCAATCTTAAAGCCCTTAAGTTTATTCAAATTCTGCTCAAGGAGCGTTTTTGTGCTTTGATAAAGCACTTTCATATCAAGCGTATTGCCCTCTTTATGCACACCAATTTCCCCCTCCACAATCCCCAAAAGCGGCATTATTGCGCTAAATCGCACTTTGTTCGTGCCATATCTTTTCATTTGTAACACTTCATTTTTCTCATCAATCACAAGGCTTAGCACACCATGTTTTAGTCCAAGCAAAAGATGGCTTAAAAAAATGAACTCCTCCCTGCTTTTTGCTTCTGCGAGTTTATAGCTCAAAAAATCTCTAAATCCTTCAAAAATATCACTCTTTTCTCCCATTTCCTGCAGATTCTGTAATGAAAATTTAAGTGGTGCGTCAAAAAACATTTCCATAATTTTAGGCTGCGCGATGAGGTTTTTTAATGCAATATGCCCTAGGGAGCTTCGCCCCATTTCACCCCAATATCGCTCCCCAATATGCAGGGGCTTATAGCTTTTTGTCTCAATCTTTTGTGTGCCAATTTGCAAAAGATACATATCGCCCTTTAGCTTTGCTAATACCTTAATCAAAATAGGCAATGAGGCATTATAGGTAGTGGGCGTTTGTGTGCTTTTGAGCGCGGTGGAAATCTTTTGCAATGCGCCTATCATTTGTCAATCCTGTCACTTAAGGAGGGATTCTAAACTTACAGCAATCCCTAAAGCCACTTCAAACTTTGAGCCTTTAAGCGTTTCTACGCCCTTATGTGTGATGAGCTGTATGCTGTTATTATCATTCCCAAAGGGATTTTCCTCGCTAATCACATTTAAACACACCATTTGAGCGGACTTTGCTTGTAACATATCTTGTGCGTAGTTTTGTGCCTCTAAGTCATCAATCTCCGCCTTAAAGCCCACTTTATAGGCAATATCAGGTGGAATAGAGGCAAGAATATCTTTTGTCTTATGGCAGGTAAGCTGTAGAATCTCACCTATTTGTGCTTTTTTGAGTTTGCCCTTTTGAGATGGTGGGGCATAGTCTGCGAGAGCTGCTGCCATAAACACAATAGGCTTTTTCTTGGAATCTATAGTGTGGAGGGCGTTATTTATAGCATTATCAAAGGATTGCACATCTTGGACATTCACACATTTGATAGCCAGAGGGAGTTTTAACGGAAAGGCACTTGAGATAAGCGTTACCCTCGCACCCAATGTAAAAAGCGCTAAGGCTAATGCACTTGCCTGTTTGCCGCTGCTGTGATTAGAGATATAGCGCACCTCATCAATGTTCTCCTTTGAGCCACCACCGCTAATAATCACCTCTCTCTTATCCCAAAATGCGCTCCTTGTAGTGAGGGCTTGAGCTAGGGTAAAAATAATCTCATCAATATCCGCAAGTGCGCCATCTCCCTCATCGCCACAGGCAAGCACACCCGAGCGTGAAGGGATAATGTGATAATCCATTTGTGCTAATGTAGCGAGATTGCGCTGTGTTTGAGGGGCATAGAGCATAGCTGTATTCATCGCGGGAGCTAGAATCTTTGGCGCTGGAGCGGCTAGAAGTGTGCTAAGCAAGACAGAATCTGCTATACCACAGGCGATTTTTGCAATGGTATTAGCCGTTGCCGGAGCGATAAGCACAATATCCGCCCATTTAGCATAAGCGATATGATTAATGCCCTCTGTATCTGCATTTGCCCAGCTTTGATTAGATTCAACAAGGACGATGTGATGGCTTAGGGTTTCAAAACTAAGAGGATTCACAAACTTACAGGCTTCATCGCTCATAACAACTTTTATCTCTGCGCCGTATTTATAAAGCTGTGAAATACAATCAAGCATTTTATATACAGCAATGCTGCCGCTAATGCAAATAAGGATTTTTTTGTTTGTGAAAATATGCTGCATATACTCTCCTATCAAGCCCTAAAATTTAGGGCTTTGTATGAGAGAATCTAGCAAAGAAAAGCTTATTTTGAGATTACTTCGCAAGATCTTTGATGAATCTATCTGCAAGATAGGGACCATCATCTTTAGAACCAATAAGCTTAATTTTATCTACGATACCGCGGAAAAGTGCTTCCTCTTCGTGCTGTTCGCTGACATACCATTGCAAGAAATTAAATGTAGAATAATCTTTGTTTTTGAGTGTAAAATCTACCAAATCATTAATAGATTGAGTGATTTTTTGCTCGTGGGCGTAAGTTTTTTCAAACACATCAAGTAAGCCATTAAAGTTAGATTCTGGAGCGGCTACTTGCCCAATGCTTACTTTTGAATCTGTTTCATTCAAATAAGTGATAAGACGTTTAGCGTGTCCGCTTTCCTCATCGGCGTGTTGGAATAAAAACAACCCTGCACCATCAAAGCTATTTTCATAGCACCAAGAGCTCATACTCAAATAGAGATTAGCCGCATACATTTCTTTTGCGATTTGCTCATTGAGCAATTTTACAATTTCATTTGAAATCATTTTGTATCCTTTAATGAGAATTTGGAAACGCGGAATTGTAGAATCTATTTTCTAAATTTTTACTTAAATTTTTATCATTTTTGAATAATTTTGAGAATATCATCAGCTTCAAGCCACCACGAATTGCTCTCACTACTATATTCAAATCCAGAGGCTACACTCACGCCACACTCGCCTTTAAACGTTTTATGATAATTGATTGGTGTTTGGAAATTAATCGTTGGCATAATGATGAAAAATCTATCAAATTCTACGCACAAATGAGAATCATCACGAGGCACCATCACTTCGTGTAGTTTTTCTCCCGGACGGATACCAATAATTTTATGAGGCAAATGCGGGGCGAGAGTTTTAGCAAGTTGAGTAATCTTTATGCTTGGAATCTTGGGGATAAAAATTTCTCCTCCGTGCATTCGCTCTAAACTCTCTAGCACAAAATTTACCCCAGATTCTAAAGTGATAAAGAATCGGCTCATACGTTCATCAGTGATAGGCAGTTCTGTGGCGCCATCTTTAATTAGCTTTTGAAAAAATGGAATAACAGAACCGCGTGAGCCTACGACATTGCCATAGCGCACCACGCTAAATTTTGAATCCTTGCTCCCCTTGATATTATTTGCTGTGATAAAAAGTTTATCCGAACACAGCTTAGTAGCGCCATAGAGATTGATGGGATTTGCCGCTTTATCTGTGCTTAGGGCGATGATATGCTTGACATTATTGCTTAAACACGCGCTAATAACATTACTCGCGCCATCAATATTAGTTTTAATGCACTCCATAGGATTGTATTCTGCAATCGGCACGTGCTTTAGGGCTGCTGCGTGGATACAAATATCTACACCACTAAGGGCTACCTCAAGACGTGATAAATCCCGCACATCACCGATAAAATAGCGCATTCTCTTATCATTAAACATCTGTGCCATTTCATATTGCTTTAGCTCATCGCGGCTATAAACGATAATTTTTTTAGGATTATGCCGTTTTAAGAGTATCTCTACGCACTTTTTGCCAAAGCTCCCTGTGCCGCCTGTAATCAAAATCGTTTTAGAATCTACTATATGCTTCATCTGTGCTCCTTATTTGACATAGCCTAGCTCTTTAAGCTTATTTGCGATTTTCACAAGCACAGGTGCGCCACTCCCACCACTCCCACCGTGTTCTATTAGAATGGTTACTGCATATTGTGGATTTTCATAGGGTAAAAATGCAGTAATCCAAGCGTGAGAGCGATGGAAATATTCCATTTCGGATTCTTTAATACGTTTTTGCACATCTTGGGGGATACCCACTACTTGAGCTGTCCCTGTCTTACATGCAAGCTTTACTTGTGAGCCTTGTGCGCGGGAGTATGCTGTCCCACCCGGCATAGAGCAAACCTGATACATACCTTTGCGCAAAACATTAAGTTTTGATTTTTGCACATCGTTGAGCACATCTTTAGTCGCAAATACGGCTTGCTCTCCATTGAAATCTTTAGCAAAATGCGGTGTTACAAGCTTACCAGAAGCTATAAGGGCGGTATAGCGCGCAATCTGTATAGGTGTGGAGAGAAAATAGCCCTGTCCTATTGATGTAGTAATTGTATCGCCTGTATACCATTGCTCTCCATATCGCCTTAGTTTCCATTCAGGTGTGGGCAGAATCCCACTTACCTCATTGGGAATATCCACTCCCGTAAGCCTACCAATACCCATTTGTTTAAGCACATTTGCCATATTTTCAATCCCCGTATATTGAGAGAGGATATAAAAATATACATCTACAGATTCTCTAATTGCCTTGATTGCATCAGCACTGCCGTGTCCTCCTGCTTTCCAATCGCGGAACTTTCGATTTCCAAATTCAACAAAAGCTGGAGTTTGAATCACGGAGTTTTCATTAATATTTGCAAATTCTAAAAAGCTAAGCAACATACCCATTTTAATAACCGAGCCGGGTGGATAGCGACCATATACGAGCTTATTAATCAGGGGCTTATGCACATTTTCTATTAATTCCTGCCAATTTTTATGGCTAATACCATCAACAAAATAATTAATATTATATTCTGGGTAACTACCTGCAGCGAGAATCTCCCCATTGTGTACATTCATTACTATAACTGCTCCAGAACGTTGTGTAAATTCTGCATCAATACTTTCTTGCAGTTTCAAATCAAGTGAAAGCCGCAAATCATTGCGTTTAAGCACATTATCTTCTTGTAATAGTTTCACTTCTTTATACAAAGAGTTAATTTGTGATTTTCTATATCCAGCCTCACCTTGTAAGTAGGTATTATATGTTTTTTCTATACCTTCTTTACCTATAATCTTACTATATGCTGATAATGGATTATTTTGAATATCTTTATTGTTTGCCTTAGCCACATAGCCGATTACGTGGGAGGCGGTGCTTTCATTAGGATAGAATCTTTTGCTATTTGCCGCCACAATCACATAAGAGGAACGTTTAAGATGGGCGTAGATTCCTAGCATTTGTGCATAAGGCACAAAATGCACTAATTCCACAGGATTGTGATTATAGGCGTGATTGTTCTTTTCGTAGAGTTTTAAAAGATTATCTTTATCCAAATGTGGCAGAAATGACACGATATGTTGTATTTCTCGCTCAAGAATACTTTTATCTCGAATCTTAGGGACTAATGATACAGAAAATCCTAGTTCATTAATGGCTAAAGGCTCATTGTTCCTATCGACAATCAAGCCACGCATAGGGAGCAAAACTTCTGTCCTGATGGCATTTTTTTCGGCAAATTTTTCATAATACTCGTGATTAATCACATTAATAACAAACAAACGTATGCTGATGATAAGCCACACTATCACCATACAAATAACAAGAATTGCATAACGTGTATTCATACAAACATCACTACAATAATCTCAATAAACATATAATAAAGCACAATCCACATATTTGGCGCGATACTACTTCCCATTAAGCCATCTATCATAAGAGCCAGAAAGTAAAATCCCACATAAGCTAAAACCACATAAATAGCCCGAGCAATACGAGGTGTATCGAGCACAGCCTGTATGCGCGGAATCACCAAAAATGATAAAAATAAAAACAAGCCTAAAAGCATACCCATAGGGAGATTATTCTCTGCTTCTATGAGTATCACACCTAAAACAACAGCTAAAAATCCATAAAAATTATCTTGTTTGTCAAAGCGCATAAACAGGCTTAAACACACGCCAATAAATGGTGGTAGCCACATCTGCATACTCGCTACACTCTCATAGACATAAAATCCTACAAAGAGTAGGATACTTATGAGAGTTTGTTTATAAGTGCTATTTCGTCGCATATTGGAAAATGTTTGCATTTGATACAATCCGCCCATATTTTGTGATTTGGCAAAAGTGATTTGTCTATTATAACAAAACCTAGCCTTTGAAACAAATGCGCTCGATAGGTAAGAGTGAGAATCTCCTTTATCCCTAACGCCCTGCCTTCATCGATAGCCTTTTGTATGAGCTTACTCCCTAAGCCCTGTCCGCGCAAAGTATCTTTTACAACCAAAGAGCGTACCTCTGCTAAATCCTTGGAATAAATATACAAAGCGCAAAATCCCGCTATCTCCCCACTCTCATCATCTTTTATTATATGATAGGAGCGGATAGCATTTGCCATTTCATCTTCGCTCCGCTCTAAAATATTGCCATTTTTCACTTCAATATTGACAATTTCTCGCATAGCAGGTA
This sequence comes from uncultured Helicobacter sp., assembly GCF_910577135.1. Taxonomy (GTDB): domain Bacteria; phylum Campylobacterota; class Campylobacteria; order Campylobacterales; family Helicobacteraceae; genus Helicobacter_C; species Helicobacter_C mastomyrinus. The sequence goes on along the minus strand of NZ_CAJTLL010000001.1, from coordinate 152,951 downwards.
TGTCTGCAAGTGTGGGTTTGATAATGTTATACGCCATTTGAGTATCCTAATGTGTGGGTAATGATAGATTCACGCATATTAGCAATAGAGGTCATTTTGCGATGATTTTTTGCAGTGGCACTAAAAAGAAAGTGATATATCTGCTGTGAATCTGTCTCATTATGCGATAGATTCTCTATCTTACTTTTAAGGGTATTGAGAGCAGATTGCGTGAGTTTATCAGCTTTAGTGTAGATTCTCATAATGCGACTATCGCCACGACATATACTTTTAAGCACTTCATTCATCATTATATCCGCCTCCATATCTGTATGTCTTGAATCTACTAAATGTAAAAAGAGTTTAATTGATGGGCGATTGCTTAGAAATGGCAATAAATGCTTTTGCCATTCATTTTTGAGACTTTTGCTTACCTTTGCATACCCAAATCCGGGCAAATCAATCAAAGTCAATGGAATGCGCTCATTTCTCATCGCCCATAAAGAGTAAAAAAAATTAATAAGCTGTGTTTTGCCCGGTGTGGCGGAGCTTTTTGCTAAAGGCTTATTTAAAAGCGCGTTGATAAAGGTGCTTTTGCCCACATTGCTACGTCCTAAGCATACAATCTCCGTAGTACTGGGTGATGGGGCGTTATCGATACTGCTTGCACTGCTTAAAAAACGAGATTCCAACACTTGCACCATATTTCACTCTTTTTTATCATCTTCCATAATAAAGGTAAGCACACTAGGTTTTTGATTTGAGCCTTTCACGGAAGCCTCTTGTGTTGTGGGATTAAGCGTGATGATATTACCTCTAATGGCGTTACTTTTCCCCACCTCCTCAATCATCGCATTATTAAAAAGTTGATATTCATCTTTTTGCACATCATACACTGCCCTTTTTGCCCTCCCTTTGATTTTCTTATCAGGCATTTTGGTATAGAATCTCACATTGCCAATAGCCGTGTATGTAAGAGGTTGATTCTTTTTATCAGTTTGTATCACCACTTCATCAGCCCATAGTTTATCCTCACCCTTTATTATCATCACTTCGCCACTTAGTATCGTCTGCCCCTTTTTTAAATCGCTTTGTATTGTTTTTGCACTCACTTCTAGATGCGACGAGGTAGCAGCAGCACACATACACACACACATTATTATAGGGCAAATCTTATACATTATTTGCCCTCCATAGTGATATTTGCTCGTATAGAATCTGCTTTAATGGTATGTTGCAGTATATTATAGTAGATATTCTGCCCTATGGCTTGTGTCGTGGAATTGTGCAAAATGAAATCGCCCCTGCCTCTAAAAATACGCGTGGCGTAATGATAAGTCGCCCATTTGCTCCAAAAATACAATCCATCTAAACGTAGATAATCTACACCTTGCGAAAAGGTGTAGATATGATTTTTACTATATACAAAAGGGGCATATATATATTCATTAAAATTATTATTAAGTTGATTCATAAAAAGCTCATAAATCTCCTCGTGTTCTTCAAAGCGCAATGCCCTTGTCCCCCACGAAATAGCTTGTGTGTATTGGGGATTTATCAAATAGAGTGTGAAGTTATTGATTTCAATATTAGGAATCTCCTTGCCAATGGCTTTATGTAGCTCATTATCCTGTGTGAAAAACACTATACTTCCTAAGCTAAAGCATAATAAAGCAATAAAAAATGTATAGATTCTATAAGAAATATTTTTCAAGTTTTTTATCCTTATTGAGCCTTAAGACATCTTCTATCATTTCTCGTACCGCTCCATCGCCACCAAGTGATGAAAGCACCTTGTAGGCATATTTTTTTAACGCCTTTGCACCGTTTTTTGGCATATAGGCAAAGCGACATTGTCTAAACATACTTAAATCATTCAAATCATCGCCAATACAGGCTACTTCATTCTCTTGCAAATGTAGCTCTTCAAGCAATGCCCTAAGCACCTTACCCTTATCCTCTACGCCCATATAAATATGCGCTATACCTAGCTCCTGCGCACGTTTGCGCACCATTGCAGATTCTCTTCCTGTGATAATCGCACTAGCACGTTTAAGATGGCGATTCCATACATTGATCGCTAATCCATCGCGTATATCAAAGCTCTTTATCTCCTCGCCACTTTGGGAATAATACACCTTGCCATCGCTCAATGTCCCATCGACATCAAAGACAAGGAGTTTTATCATAGGATACCTTTTGTAGAGGGAATGCAGATTCTAGGATTTTCACTCAATGCACGGCGGAATGCCACGCCAAAGGATTTAAACATCGCCTCAATGATATGATGGAGATTCTTGCCACGTTTAAGCACGATATGTGCACTTAAATGTGCATTAAAGCAAATTGCACGGAAAAACTCCTCCACAAGTTCTACATCAAGTTCCCCTACCATACCTTTAAATGGGAGCGTGTAGTTATGCGTGTCAAAGACTAAAAATGGGCGATTGCTCACATCAATATCGCATTCTACGCAAGCTTCGTCCATCACCACACTTGCATTACCAAATCGCTCAATGCCTTGTGCGGGGTAAATAGCTTCGTTTAATGCCGCCCCTAGCACGATACCGCAATCTTCTATGCTATGATGCCCATCGACAAATACATCGCCCTTGCATTGCAAAGTAATATCCATCAATGAATGCTTTGTGAGGGCTTCAAGCATATGGTTGAAAAAGCCAATTTGGGTTTGTATATTTGCCTTGCCACTGCCATATAGCAGCACACTTAAGGCAATATCTGTCTCTTTTGTCTTGCGACTCTTTTGTATGATATTATCTTGTTTCATTGCCTTACTCCTTGCAATTAGCTCAATTGCGGATAAAGAATCCTCCCTGAATCTGCGGATTTTTCTTTAAAAAATCCCTTGCTTCCTGCTCACTTTGGAATCCTCTCAAAAATACCCGATAGATAGGCGCACCATCAAGCTCAAATTCCTTAATCACGCTTTGATAAGGTGGTGTGTGAGAGAATCGCTCCTGTGTGATTTGCGCCCCCTCATATCGTCTAAATGCTCCCACCTGAATGGCGAAATCCCCGCCACTGACAGATTTTGGTGTGCTTGATACTTGAAATTCACTTTTTAATATATCATCACTCTGCACATTTTGCACGGCTTGTTTTACATCTTTATTTATCACCCCACCAAAACCAATGACTTCTAAACGCACTTTTGCTGTGCCAACTTTGACCATATCAATATCGTGAGCTGCCACAGAGCTTAAATCTATAATGCGCCCCTCTACAAATGGTCCTCTATCATTAATGCGCACAATTGTGCTTTTGCCATTTTCTACATTTAACACCTTTACCACCGTATTCATAGGGAAGGTTTTGTGTGCGGCAGTGTGAGCGTGCATATTATAAGTTTCACCATTAGAGGTTTTCTTGGTATGAAAGTCCTCCCCATACCAGCTCGCATAGCCATCAAAGCTGTCGCCTAAACTTACCTTTTCAGGGTAATACCACTTCCCTGCGACTTGATAGGGGCGCATTGTGGCTTCTTGAATGGCTGGAGATTCCCTCATAGAATTGCCCCCGATATTAGGCGTAATACCTTGATTAAAGGCATCTAAATCATCAAAGCTATCATTAAAGCCCTTTGTGCTTTTAGCATTATCATTCCAATCTGCACTTTTCTCCAAACAGCCTAAGAATCCTATGCAACACACCACCATAAACAAAGGATATAAAAATATTCTCATCATATTTACCTTTTTCATAATTTACCTCCTTATCGTCCATCTGCGATTGTAGCTTTCTTTCCCTTTAGGACGGGAATAGTTAGCTTTTGGTCAATGCGTATATGCGAGCCCTTAATGCCATTAATATCTTGCAATTCTTTGATGGATACTTTATAGTTTTGCGCGATTACGCTAAGGCTCTCACCCTTTTGCACAATATGTGTTACAAACACAGATTCTGGATAATCCTCTTTGAAATTTTGCTTAAAGATGCGAAGTTTATCATAAGGCAAATAGACATTATAGTATCGATTGCCCGGCGGGAGGATAGAACGTGTAAAATGGCGATTATATTTTTGTAGTTCATTTAATGGAATCTTAGCACTTTTAGCAATAGCACTTAGCGAGATACCACCCTTAACGCTTACACTTGCAATACTATCAGTTACCCCACGATTAAGTAAATAATCTACATTTTGTGCCCTTAAAAAATCTACATCATTAAAAAGCAAACTCATAGCTAAAATCGTGCGGATATAATTGCGCGTTTCTGCTGGAATGTATTGTGCCTCTTCATCAAGCAATGTCCCTATAGAGCTATCACCACCAGCTTCTTCTATACCTCTTTTCAATCGCCCTAATCCACAATTATATGCCATAGCGGCTAAATACCACTCGCCTGTGGCATCATAGAGATACTTAAGATACTTTATTGCTGCTTCTGTGCTTTTAATCGGGTCTTTTCGCTCATCAATATAGCTATTAATCTCTAAGCCCAAGCCCTTAGCCGTTCCGGGCATAATCTGCCACATACCCATAGCTTTTTTAGGACTTTTTGCTGTGAGAGTAAATTCGGATTCTGCCATAGCGAGAAATAAAAACTCTTGTGGCACTCCCTCTTTTGCCATCATATTTTTCAGCACAGGGATAAATTCATAGCTTTTGGTAAATTTCTGCACGAAATATTGCCATTTTTCCTCGATTTTCTGCACCCTCTGTGTATCCGCCATACTGATGATAAACCCTGTATGCACACCAAAGGAGTTAAGAACACTATTTGTTCTTTTATTATAAGTAAGAGCATAAATATCCCCTTCATCACTTAAAGCAGTGCAAAAAATAAGTATCCACGCACAAGCTACGCGCAATAATATAGACATCAAAGCTCCTTGTTTTTGCTTAATCATTAAGTTCCTTAAAGAGTCTTAAAGCATTTGCTGTGCTAGATTCTATCACTTCTTTTTCGCTCATTTGTAGCACATTAGCAATCTGTGCCATAATCAGCGGAATGTGATAGGGCTCATTACGTGTGCCTCTGTGTGGGTGAGGCGTGAGATAGGGCGCGTCTGTTTCAAGCACGATACGTTCCTTTGGAAGTAGGGGCAACACCTCTAAAAGTCGGCTTGCGTTTTTAAACGTGCAAACCCCGCCAATACCATAATAAAACCGCTCCTGTAAATCAAGCAAGATTCTATCCGCATTATAGCAATGCAACACCCCATAAGCTAAAGGATAGTTTTGTAAAATCTCAAAGCTATCATTGCTTGCCTCACGTATATGCACGATAAGGGGCTTTTGATAGGATAAAGAGAGTTCAATTTGTGCGATAAAACATTCCTTTTGTCTCTGCTTAATGGCTTCTCTTTGCTGCATTATAGATTCTGCAGAATCCTCTACTATCTTTGGCAAATAATAATAGTCTAATCCACACTCCCCAATAGCGATACATTTGTTATCTTTGAGCGCGTCTTTTAGTACCAATTCATCAAAGAGCTCAATGTCCGTGGGATGCACCCCTGTGGCATAATACACATTCTCATATTTGTGTGCTATGGCTTGTGCTTGGGGTAAAGTGCGTATATCCGCGCCCGGAATGATGATTTTGCGCACTTTATGGCTTAGGGCGCGTTCAATCACTTGCTCTAAGTCATTTTCAAATTGTTTGGAATCTAAATGACAATGCGTGTCTATCATATAATCAAATGGTATAGGTTCTCTCGCACTCATCGCGGGTAAAATCCTTTTAATTGGTATTGATATGTTAGAATAAAAGGCGAAATTCTAGCACAATTAAGCTATGTTAAAATTAAATATCAAAGAAACTCTATAAGGAAAGATGATGTTTAGTGGATTGGTTCGGTATATCGCACAAGTGAAGTCTTTTAGAAATAACACACTTGAAATTCTCACATCGTATAATCAAGCGCACATAGGAGATTCTATTGCGATTAATGGGGCTTGTCTCACGGCTATAAGGGTTTTTCAAGGTGGTATGGTAATGGAGTTAAGCACACACACACAAAAGCACATCGCCACAGAAAACTACGCACAAGGAGCATTCGTGCATTTAGAGCCAGCTTTGCAAGTGGGAGATAGATTTGATGGGCATATCGTGCAGGGGCATATCGATGGTATAGGGCGTATTACAGACATTAAGCACCATAGGGATTCAAGCGATTTTTGGATAGAATCTTCTAAAGAAGTGCTTTCATACATTATCTCTAAGGGCTCTATATGCATAGAGGGGATTAGTCTAACGGTTGTAGAATCTACAAAAGACGCCTTTAAGCTTACTCTTATCCCTCATACCTTGCAAAATACGCTTTTTGGGAAGTTTCACATTGGTAGGAGAGTGAATCTTGAGACAGATATTATCACGCGTAGCGTTGTTAGCACACTTCGCACGATAATGCAAAACAAGCCCGATTCTTTCTCGTGGAGTGAGATAGATATGGCTTCATTGAGCTATTAAGCACATTGTAAGGAAAGATACGTGAGAGATAAAAAAGCAGTTGCCCTTAGCTACAATGCAGTAAATGACAATGCCCCACGTGTAGTAGCTAAGGGCAGAAATGAACTTGCTATGCGTATTATCGCTAAGGCAAAGGCTTTTGATGTGCCACTTTTTACTAATCATTTGCTTGTAGAATCTCTTTTTGATGTGCCACTAGATTCCCATATCCCGCCTGAAATGTATAATGCCGTGGTAGAGGTGTTTATATGGCTACTCCAATGTGAGAGAGAGGCGCAGCTTAGCAAGGATATTATGTGAAAAATAGCAAACAAAAGCTAAAAATGGCGATAAAAGCGCATTTCTTGGAGTTTTTATCATTTTTTAGACGCGAATTTAATGGCTTTATTCATGATAGATTCTCTGTGTTTCTTTGCACTCTCGCACCGCTTTTGCTTGGGCTTTTTGTATGGGCGGTATTTTCACAAAGCTTTGTGAGGGCTGCGCCTATTGGCGTAGTGGATTTAGACAAAAGCCCATTAAGCAGAGAGCTTATAAGCAACCTTGATAGCATTCCCACAATGTATGTCGCGCAGAAGTTTAGCAGCCTTGAAGAGGCAAAAGCTGATATAAGCAATGTCAAAATCTATGCTTTAGTTATTTTTCCTTATGGGCTTGAAGCGCGGAGCAAAAAGGGGGTGCTTAGCCATATTCCTATTTATTATAACGCGCAGCTAGTGCTTATCGCTAAATCTATTGAGGGGGCGTTTAAGCAGCTTATTGCGACAAGTAATGTCAAGGCAAAGCTAGGCACTCATCTCATCGAGACACATAATCTCAATGCTGCATTAGCGCAAAGCTCCCCTATTCTTATGCAAATCACTCCCCTTTATAATATCAATAACAGCTATTCGCAGTTTTTGCTCACAGGGATTCTGCCTTGCTCGTGGATTATGCTCGTAATTTTATGTGTGATTAATGCTCTCGCACGTGATGAAAGCGATGTGGGCTTTGTGAAGGGTAAGCAAAGTCAAATGCCTCAAGGCATTAGCGCGGGGGTGTATATCCTCACAAAAGTATGTGCCTATGCGGGAATATTCTCATTTTGGTGGGTGATAATGATGCTATTTTTTACCGCACTTGGCTTTAGCTTCCGCGGGAGCTATTTGGTCTTGTATGGCGGAGCGTTGCTTACGATTTTAGGCTACTCGGGGGTTGGGGTATTTGCCTATGCGCTCTTTCGCGACCATACTCGCGCCCTTGCCATAGCGGCGATTTATTGCGCTCCAAGCTTTGCATTTACAGGGCTTACCTTTCCTTTAAACTCTATGGGAGAGTTTGCAAGTTTTTGGCATACGATCTTGCCTATCAGCCATTATTTGAAGCTCTATGTGCAGGTCGCAAACTATGGCGTAGATTTCGCCACCGCTTTAAAAACGATGTGTGAGCTGCTGCCTTTTGTCCTCTTTGTGCCCTTTGGGATTATGATTTATAAAAAGCGTGAAGCTAGAGTAGAGTAGCTCTTATTTTAAGCCTAGAGAAAGACTTGCCTGTTTGTCCTTAAAGTTTAGAGAATTTTTATTATAATACCTGCCTTAGATTCTAAACAAGGGAGTGGCAAATGGCAGCAATTAAAAAAGTCGTTTTAGCATATAGCGGTGGGTTAGATACGAGTGTAATCCTCAAATGGCTAGGAGATAATTATCATTGCGAGGTGGTAACTTTTACCGCAGACATCGGGCAGGGTGAAGAGGTAGAACCCGCACGAGAGAAGGCATTAAAACTTGGTATAAAGAAAGAAAATATCTTTATTGAGGACTTGAGAGAGGAATTTATCAGGGATTTTGTTTTCCCTATGTTTCGCGCTAATACGATATATGAGGGTGAATATCTGCTAGGCACAAGCATCGCGCGTCCTTTGATTGCTAAGAGATTGGTAGAAATCGCCCAAAAAGTCGGGGCGGACGCTATCGCTCACGGAGCCACAGGCAAAGGCAACGACCAAATGCGATTTGAAATCGGCGCGTATGCGCTTAACCCAGATATTAAAGTTATAGCCCCGTGGAGAGAGTGGGACTTGAATAGTCGCGAGAAGCTCCTCTCGTATGCAGAATCTGCAGGGATTCCCATTGAGAAAAAGGCAAACAAATCGCCCTATTCAATGGACGCAAACTTACTCCATATTAGCTATGAGGGGCAGATTCTAGAAGACCCAAATGTGGAGCCTGAAGAGGATATGTGGCGATGGAGTGTCTCACCTATGAATGCCCCAAATGAGCCAGAGAGTATAAGCATTACCTTTGAAAAGGGCGATGGTGTGGCGATAAATGGAGAGCGTTTAAGCCCGGCGGCATTTTGGGGCAAACTCAATGAGCTAGGCGGGAAGCACGGCATTGGACGACTTGATTTAGTAGAAAATCGCTATGTGGGTATGAAGTCTCGGGGCTGCTATGAGACGCCCGGCGGGAGCATTTACCTTAAGGCTCATCGTGCCATAGAATCTTTATGTCTTGATAGAGAGGAGGCGCATTTAAAGGATTCTATTATGCCTAAATATGCTGAGCTTATTTACAATGGCTATTGGTTTAGCCCTGAACGTGAGGCGCTTCAAGCTCTAATCGATAAGACACAGCAAAGGGTAAGCGGGGTAGTGCGGCTAAAACTCTATAAGGGCAATGTGATAGTCATTGGCAGGGAATCTAAAAATTCACTTTTCAGTGCGGCATACAGCACCTTTGAGGAAGATTCTGTATATAATCAAAAGGACGCGGCAGGGTTTATTAAGCTTAATGCCCTGCGTTTTATCATTGCTGGTAAAGCGCGAAAGTAAAGTGAATAAGTGCTTTAAATAGATATTTCTTGCCTTTATTTTATGCGTTAATGCTCTCCTTGCTTCACTATTTGAGCTAATCAGGGCAAACTGCATATTGTGAGCTATCACTTTATTTTTAGCCTTAGTGAATGTGGAGAGTGGTTTGGTGGAGTGGGGTTATATCGAACATATCAAAAAAGAGCAGCAAAGACCCATTCCCTATGCTAAATGTAGAATCTGCAAATAGCAGGGCTTGTCTTACAAATGCCACAAGTAAAAAGCGACAAAGGCAATCGTATGAAATCGCTATGAGCGAGGTGTGGCTAGGCATTTTTGAATCTATTCCTGAAAAAGCGAGAGCTGTTGCATAAATATGAGCTCAAGGCTTGTGCGTTAGATTCCGCTTTTGGTTGCCGTGTGCTAGGGATAAGCTATTGAGCTAAAAGATAGCAGGGTTGCTATAATCTCTCTATGCTTTATGAACACGCACAAGGACTAACACAAGATATTATATAAGCAAAGCGATATAGCGCACTTGCTTGTGAGTATGGTTTTAAGGCAGGATGTGAAAACCTAAAGTTTTTAGAGCAATCCAGCGACACAGAGAATCTTAATGAATATGGCAAAGTCTATCAAAAGCATTGTGAGATGGGGCTAGGTATAGCGTGTGGGAACTTAGTGTTTTATTATTATCAGGATATATCAGGCGTGAATAAGAATCGCACAAAGGCGCGAATGCTGTTGCAAAAGGGTTGTGAATCGCAAGATATACATCGTTGCTATCAGCTGGAATTGTGGGAAATGCAGGGGCTTGGCAGGGTAAGAAAGGATAGCAAAAGCCCTAGAGCATATTTACAGGCTTGTGGGAGTGATATAAAGGCAAATTGTAAAACTTTGGCAAAGCTTGGTGAGAATTCTCAACATACCTATAAATGTGAGGTAAATGTGGAAAATATCGCTCGTAGTGCGTGTTTGATTGCTGGGGAATCTATGAGCACGGCTTAGAATCTGTAAGAGTGATGTTTCTTAAGTATTAAAATACTATAAAAAAGCTTGTGATAGCGGATTTGATGTAGGCTGCACCCATTATAATAAGGCGAAGTGGAATAGATAATGCTTATAAGATTACAACAATATGCTACAAAAACTAAAACATACCCTCATATTTTAACAATCTTTAGTGTGTAAGGCTTTAGCCTCACTTTAAGGGTTATGGCGGGCGCAGTGTCGTGGTATTTACAGGTGGCATATTAAATCCTATGGGAGTGAGATATGGCACAAGTGATTACTATTACTTCAGGCAAAGGTGGTGTAGGTAAATCCACTGCTACGGCAAATCTAAGCGTAGGCTTGGCTATGCAGTTAGAAAAAATAGGCAAAAAGGTCGTGGCGGCGGATTTTGACATCGGCTTGCGGAATCTTGATATGCTACTTGGGCTAGAAAACCGCATCGTATATGATGTAATCGATGTGATGGAGGGCAAATGCAATCTCTCTCAAGCCCTCATTAATCACAAAAAGACAAAGAATCTCTATTTCCTTCCAGCTTCACAAACTAAAGATAAAACTATACTTGATAAAGATAAAGTAGGCAAACTTATTGAAGCGCTAAAGGCAGAGTTTGATTATATTTTGATTGATTCTCCTGCGGGGATTGAGGGGGGATTTGAACACGCCATATTATATGCAGATAGGGCATTGATAGTCGTTACACCAGAAGTTAGCTCTGTGCGTGATAGTGATAGGGTAATAGGTATTATTGATGCAAAATCCTTTAAAGCACAGCATAACGAGCAGGTGGAAAAGTATATTATCATTAATCGTATTAAGCCAGAGCTTGTCAAAAAGGGTGAAATGCTAGATGTTGATGATGTGCTTAATATACTTGCTCTGCCTCTTATTGGGCTTATACCAGAGGATAACAAGATTGTAAGTGCGACAAACACAGGTGAGCCTGTCATTTATACGCAATCCCTAAGCGCCAAAGCCTATATGCGCGTTGCAAGGAGGATTCTAGGAGAGGAAGTAGCCTTTGAATCCTTAGAAAGCGAAGGCGTAATAGGAGCATTAAAAAGGATTTTCAAATGAATTTGTGGGGAATGTTTAATAACTCGCCAAAAAGTGCTTCAATGGCAAAAGAGCGGCTTACGCTTGTTTTATCACACGAGCGAAGCGCGAATCTCCCCTATCTAGAGGATATGAAAAAAGAGATTTTACAAGTGGTGCAAAAATATACCCAAACAAAAGAAAGCGATATACAATTTAGCACTAATAGCAATCAGCATATCAGCACATTGGAAGTGCAAATCACATTAGGGAAAAAACAATGAGAATATTATATTGCTTCATTTTTGCTTTATGCTATTTAAGGGCAGATTCTGTTGTGAATGTCGAAACTCTACGAAATATCGCTACAAAAGTGAGTAGCCACCCTCTTGTTTCAAGTGTGCAGAGGGCATTATCTCGCTTTCATAATGATAATTTTATCGATATAGGAGAGAATCTTAAGACACAGATGTGGGAGAGTGTGCAAGTGCCTCAATCTTACACCTCGCAACCCTATGTAGCTAAGGTTTATGATAAACCAAAGGTTTTGCTCATTATGGATGATCTTACAAGCTTAGAGCAAATTTACAAACTAGAGCATTTAGGGCTAAATATCACACCCTCAATTTTCCCTAGAACAAGGCATAATCCTACCACACCAAAACTTGCAGAATATCTTAACAAAAAAGGCAAAAGCTTTATGGTGCATCTCCCGCTTGAGGCACAGCAATTTTCTCAAAGTGAGTTAGCCCCCATTCGTGTAGGTGCAAATAAAGAAGCGATAAAACACGCTCTTATAGGAATCAAGGCAGATTTTCCTCATCTTGTGTATCTTAATAACCACACTGGCAGCAAATTCACTCAAAGCTATGATGATATGCGCAATCTCCTAGAAGCCTTTGATGAGCTTAATTTGAAGTTTATCGATAGTGTTACCACAAGCACCCCTGTAAGCGAGAGAATTTCAATGGAGCAGGATAGGCTTATTATGGCACGTGATGTGTTTTTAGACAATGAAACACATATAGCCTATATCAAGGCACAGATTCGCTCTCTCATCACTAAAGCCCAAAATAAAGGCTACGCGATTGCTATTTGCCACCCTAATAGCGGCACATTTCAGGCATTAGCCCAAATGAGTGATGAAATCAAAGAGGAAATAGAGCTTATCTCACCTAGTGATTTAGAAACTTATTTAGTTGCTAATAAAACTCTGCGCTATGTCCGCGCTCCATTTACTCGACCCAATTAATGCAAACATACATAGATTCTATATCCTTTAAAGAGTTATCCTTAAAAGATATGCCTAAAGGTTTGCAGCAGCTGCCTAATCCTCCGCAAAAGCTATATTACTGCGGGTCTTGCGAAGCACTCAATAATCTTTTAGAATCTAACCTAGCTGTAAGTACCACCCATAAAGCCACCCAGACAATCACCTCCAAACCCATTTCACAAATCGCTCCAAAAATCGCTATTGTCGGCTCACGCAAACCCAATCCCTACACAAAATCCTTTGTCGCTACTTTGGCTACTCGTATTGCTAAACATAGTGGTATAGTGGTAAGCGGTGGGGCGCTGGGCGTGGATATTATCGCTCATACTTATGCCTTTCCACGCACGATTATGTTTTCTCCCGCAGGACTAGATATCATCTATCCTAAGAGCAATGCAAAAATGATAAAGCAAATGATGGAGCAAGCCCTCGTAATGAGCGAATACGATAAGGGCTATATGCCTCATCAATACAGCTTTTTAGATAGAAATCGCCTTGTGATAGGCTTAAGCGATTATGTGGTGATACCACAGGCAGATATGATGAGCGGCTCTATGCAGAGTGCACGAATCGCGATGAAGCTTAACAAACCGCTTTTTGTGCTACCTCATCGCATAGGTGAGAGCGAGGGGACAAACCACCTTTTAGCGCAAGGCAAGGCACAGGGTATATATAATATAGATGATTTTATAGAATCTATATTTGGGGCGAGTGTGTCGCGGTGTGATGATGAGGTTTTGCTCTTTTGTGCAAACAACCCTAGCTTTGAGGAGGCTTTTGCGCGATTTGGAGAGAAGATTTATGAATATGAATTAGAGGGCAAAATTATGCGAGAATCTGGCACTATCCGTGTGCCTTAGGGAGAAGTGATGAAGTTACTAGCGTGTGATGTGGGGCTTAAACGTATAGGATTAGCGATATATAAAGCGGGTATTGCCTTTCCATTAGAGCCTATTATACGCTTCAATCGACATCAAGCAGCAAGCGACCTCGATAAGATTCTGTGTGAATATGAGATAGAGCAGCTTATCGTAGGGCTACCAAGTGGCGGTGAATCAGGACACACAGAGATGATGCAGCGCATAAAGCATTTTGTGGGATTGCTGACCTTTAAGGGCGAGATATGCTTTATCAATGAGGATTATAGTAGTATTGAGGCTTTGGAATCTCTAGCATATATGAAGCGGGAGAATCGAGCAAAAGCACAAAAAGATGGCAGGATAGATTCCCTAAGTGCATGTATTATCCTAGAGCGGTATATACAATCTATCAAGTGCTAATATATCGCGCAAAGCAAGACTACATAGTAGGTTTAGCTAATAAGTGCAGGAATCAGGGTAATGCTCCTTGAGTTCGCAAAAGCCGTTTTTCATAATCACTTGGTGGATAGAGCTTATCCCATTTACGCATAAGGCTTTCCTCTTCTTTGGAGAGCCTTATATCATAACGTTTGCTCATATAAAGATAGATTCGAGCGATAATTCCCCTACTCTCTACTCTGGGATAAAATTTCTTCGTTTTAAAGTCCGTATATACTTCACAAGCCCCATATTGCGTATAAGATATATCAATAGGAGGCTCATCAAAGCTAAAATTGTTCCTATCGGCATTAATCTCGCCAATAGCAGGGACAAGATTCCGCATATCTGCCTCCATTTGCCTAAACTCCTTATCTTTAGCACAAGCCTTTCTTCCGCCATTTTGCCAACAAGGCAATGTGTTACCAAAGCGATGGGCTGGCATAATATGTTCAAACTCTATCCTTTGAGCACGGACATTTGGCTTATTTGCTTTGGTTAGAGCATTGCGTGGGGTATAGTCCTTTGAAGGAAGGATACGCAAGGTATCTGGTTCAAACTCCACACCACAATAAAATTCCTCTCTAAAGTCTTGCTCCTTATAGGCTTTTTGCAGGGTTACTTTACTTTGTGAGAAGCTAAGCGGGGAGGCTTGGAAACTCTCTTGCGGATTATAAGAGGCACAGGCACAGAGTAAAAAGGCAGCATATAATGCAAAGAAAAGAAAACGCAAATTTACCCTTATATTGAGATTGTCTAGCATACCTATAGCTAGGCTTCGTGTGAAGCTTAGATTCCAAACCTTAAGAATTCGCTCAATAAAAAAGATAACATCTTAGCCATAAGATTTGCTTCCTGTGAGAGAATACTCCCTAGCTAGTTGTAGCAGTATAGAGACATAGGCTACGAGGCAAGGAGGCGTAGCGGCGCTAAATTAATGACTCTTGCGATATTCTAAAATCATCGCATACGCTTCATCTTTGAGGCGCAATTTCTGCTTTTTCAACACTTCAAGCTCCATATCATTCATTAGCTCCTCGCCATCTTCAATCTTTTTGATTCTATCATCAAGCTCATTATGCTCATCAAAAATCTTTGCAAAATGCGCATTGCTCGTCTTTAACGCGGTAACCTCATCTCTATATTCGTGAAACATACCTACTCCTTGTGAAAATAAATTAAGATTCTATTGTAAGATATTTTTGGTAATAGCCTATCACTTCGGGCGATATTACGCTGGTCTTTATGGCAAATTCCTCTAAAATGAAGCATTAGCTTCTATAATCGGCATTGATTTTGACATATTCATATCCTAAATCACAGCCATACGCGACAAATCGCCCTTTCCCTTTGCCTAAATCGCAAGTAATCCTAAAACTTTCTTTCTGCATTACCGCTGCTGCCTTAGATTCCATCTTCTCATCAAAGCGAATCTCCCCTCTATCAAATACCACAACATCATCAAAGGCAATACTCAATGAATCTTGTGCGCATTCCACACCACTAGCACCTATCGTAGAGGCGATTCTCCCCCAGTTTGGGTCTCCACCAAAAATGGCGGTTTTCACTAAAAGTGAGCTTGTGAGGGCTTTTGCTGCCTTTATCGCTTCTGCCTCATCTTTTGCACCTTTGACTTCAAAGGCTACAAGCTTACTCGCGCCCTCTCCATCGCGCACCATATCTGTGGCAAGTTTGTGCAGGAGCATTTTGAGAGCTTCTTTAAACGCTGCTTCATTATATGTCCCGCTGCGTCCATTGGCAAATAAAAATACAGAATCATTGGTGCTTGTATCGCCATCTACGCTAATGGCATTAAAGCTATGTTTGACACATTCACGCAAGATTCTATCTCCAGAATCTGCTGGAAGTGTGGCATCTGTGGTGATAAAGCATAGCATTGTGGCAAGGGCGGGCTGTATCATACCCGCGCCCTTTGCCATCGCCCCGATACAAAAGCTCTGCCCATTTGGGAGATTAACTCTTAAGGCGATTTCTTTGCTAAAGGCGTCAGTGGTGCGTATGGCATCAGCGGCTCTTGTGTGGGCTTTATTATCCCTATCGTGGGGCTTAAATAATGCAAAAGATTCTATAATTTTTGCCTTGGGGAGATACTGCCCTATCACGCCTGTGCTAGACATAATGGGATTTTGTACAAAAGGAAATTGCGCTTTGAGAGATTCTAAAATTTCACACACATCTTGTATGCCTCTCTCACCTGTCATTGCATTTGCATTTTTAGTCGTAATCAGCACAAAATTACTTGCTTTGCCTTGCACAAATCGCTTAAAATGTGTGATAGGAGCGGCTTCAAAGGTATTGCTTGTAAAAAGTGTAAAAGGTATCAAGGCATCTTCACTATACAAAAAGGCTACATCAAGTGCCTTGCTCCCATCGGGCAATGCAGCCTTTAGCCCCGCGCTCACACCATCAGCATAGAATCCTTGCGGTGCGTTGATTCCGCCCTTGATAGGAATAATATCAAACATAATCCACCTCTTGGGGTTTTTGCTTTTTCATAATCAAACGTTTAGTGGAGCGGATATTCTCACTCGCGCCTATCACAAGGAGTTTGCACTCGCTTGAGACAATTGTATTGCCATTAGGCATAGTGATATAGGTGCCATCTTTTTGCGTAAGTCCCACCACAGAAACATTTGTAACATCGCGGAAATGCGCTTCTTTAAGCTTTTTTAGCACAAGCCACGAATAGCGAGGAACGATAATCTCCTCTAAATCTAAGGGCGTATCGCGGTGGTAAAGAAAACGTTCTAGTAGATTCTCCATATCTGGACGCACCGCCATAGCGGAGATTCTCTGTGCCATAAGCTTAGAGGCAGAAATCACAGAATCACAGCCCAACTTCCTTAATTTCTTATCCTCCTCTTGGGAATTTGCACTAGCGATAATGTAATAGGGTTTGCGCCCTAGCTCCTCCTCAAATAGTCGCGCACTCACTACCATTGTGATATTGTCCGCCGCATTTTTAGAAAAGCTCACAATGCCCTTTGCACTTGAGAGATGAGACTTTAGCATAGCGATATGCGTATGTGGGTCATCGACAATATAATAGGGATATTTGCATTTTTGCGCTTGGGATTCAAAATCGGGAGAATTATCCACGACAACAAAGGGGATATGGGATTCTAAAAACTGCTGGGCGAGTTGTATCGTAAATTCATTATGATAGCAAATCACATAATGATTTTGCAGCCGCGCGATTTTGTAAATCATTTTCTGCTCCTTAATCAATTTAATGAGTGTGCCATTATTGATTACACTCATAATAAACGCCACGCTAAAGGTTACCACTCCCGCACCGCATACCATAAGCACTGCTGTGAAAATAATCGTAATCGTGCCAAACTTATCCTCTCCTAATGAGCCAAAACCAGTATTTGTAAAGGTATAAGAGGTTTGAAAAAATGCCCTCATCAAGTCATAATCTTCTAATATCAAATAGCCTAAAGTGCCAAAGAGGAGGAAAAGCTGGACAAGAATAAGCGGGAGGCGAAAGGGCTTGAGCTGCTGATATAGTTCACTAGAGAGGGAAATATCGGGCTTGGGGTTATTACCCCAATGAATAAGGTTCTTAAACTTTCTTAGCAAGATGAGAATTAAGAGTATTTTTTCATCGTGCGTAAAGTAGAAGCAGCTACCTTAACGCGCACCTTTGTACCATCTTCAAGCTTGAGGGCGATACTACGGAGATTGGGGAGGGAACGTCTCTTTGTTTTGTTATTAGCGTGGCTTACATTATTGCCTACCATAGGACCTTTACCTGTGAAAAAACATTTTTTTGCCATAAGCTTACCTTT
This sequence comes from uncultured Helicobacter sp., assembly GCF_910577135.1. Lineage (GTDB taxonomy): Bacteria > Campylobacterota > Campylobacteria > Campylobacterales > Helicobacteraceae > Helicobacter_C > Helicobacter_C mastomyrinus. The sequence continues at coordinate 135,314 of NZ_CAJTLL010000001.1, read as the reverse complement.
ATGTGGGATCAATGAAATAAGCTTAGGATTCTAATAAAACTTAGCACAAATCTACCTTAAAGCTAATCAATCAGCACACTCATACCCACACGTAAGCCCTCAATATGTGATAGAGGGTGGGCTTCTACTGCAAAGGTTTTGACATCATAGCCTTTATGTGCGCTTGTAGCTCTCCAAGTCGCAAAGTCTCCCATCACAGAGACAAATGTTACTTTAAATTCCGCCTCTCTCTCAAGTGCAGGGATATATGCCCTAAAAGTGCTATCTTTAGCAAAATCCTTTAAGCGATATTCTGGCACAGCAAAGCTAATCCACGCCTCATTCATATCAATCATTAGCACAACAGGGAATCCACTCGGGGCAAGCTCTCCCTCGTGTAGTAAGATATTGCTTACCTCACCATTTGCTGGGGCGATAGCCTGTGTATCTTTGGCATAGCTTTCTACTTCATTGACTTGCCCTGCGGCAGCGTCTGCTTTAGCTTGGGCGGCGATTTTCATCTCGTTACTTGCACCATCAAGGGCGATTTTATACTGCTGATAGGCAGCATTTTCATTATGCTTGGCGGTTGTGTAGTTTGCATATGCTTCATCACGTCTTTGCTGACTTACTACACCATCTTTATAGAGAGATTCTATGCGCTCATAAGTGCTTTTAGCAAGATTTGCCATCGTCTTTGAACCTTGCCACACATCTTTTGCACTTTGAATACTCTCTACTCTCGCACCCTGCTTGGCCTCCGTGCTTAAAGCTTGAGCTGCTTCATATCCTGCCTTTGCCTGTTCTATCTTAGCTTGAAGCTCGGGGGAATTAATGTTATATACTAAATCGCCTTTTTTGAGCATATCACCCTTTTTGACAAAGATATTTTCCACACGACCAGCTACTTTAGAGCTAATGGCATATTCTCGTGCTTGCACTTGTGCATAGATTCTGTCTTCTTTAGGTTCATAGGCGCGTTTGAAGCTAATAATAAGCCACACCACAAAACACAAAGCGATTAAAACAAGTGCTACCACCTTAAGCGATCTTTTCATTATGCTTCTCCATTAATTAAAAAAAATATAGAATCTCTCCACCTCTCCACTCAAGGCTAAAAGCCTTGAAAGCGCGATAGCATAGTTATATGCCACACTTTGCCTTTCAATAAGGGCGAGCGAAAGGGCATTTTGCGCATCGCTTACCTCTGCGCTTGTGCTCATACCTTGCAAAAACGCACTTTCTCGCAATTTGAGATGTTCCTTAGCGAGTTCGACAGAGGATTGCAGACTAAAATATTGGGTTTTATAAGAAAGCACCTCATTATAGGTTTTTTCACATAATGTTTTTAAGTCTTTTTTTGCTTGAGATGTGGTGTATTGCGCCTCTAGGGAGGCGATTTTACTTGCTTGATATTTTTGAATTCTCCCATTTGGGCTAAGGAGCGACCATCTCGCCCCGATACCCACATACCAGTGCGGCATAGCCTTATCTAATAAAGAGCTATTATCATTGACTATATAGCTACCAAAAAGCCCTACATCAGGCAAAAAAGAGGCAAATTCAATATGGCTTAGCTCATCAGCAGATTTGATTTTATTATTCATCATTTGCAAGGCAGGATAGATTTCAAGCGACTTTTGGATGAAATAATCTACATTTTGCAGCAGCGCATCGGGCTTAATATCAATGCTTGCTATCAGTTCAAGTGAAGCATTAGAATCTCTGCCTAACATCGCATTAAGCGCCATATTGGCGATTTTGAGATTATCATTTGCTTTTTGCATATCAATGCTTGATTTATCATAATTCACTTGTGCTTGAAGCGTCTCTAAACGGGCAATTTGCCCCTTTTCTTGGAGTTTGAGCGCATTTTGATAATGCAGTAAATGCCCCGCATTAGCCTCTTCTAGCGTATGCAGAATCTGATTGGCTAATACCGCACCATAATAGAGCTTTGCACAATCCTCAAAAAGACTTAATTCTTTAAGCTTAAGTGCAAGAGTGGCATCTTCAAGCGCGATTTGAGAGAGCTTATTGGCATAATATTTTTTTCCGCCGCTAAAAATGGGATAGATAATATTAAGTGCACCAAAGACAATATTTTCATCCTCTAAGGTAATGCCATTAAAATGCGACAATAAGGGAGCAAATATCGGGTTATTGAGGGATTGGGCGTTTTGCACTAGATTGAAATTCATCGGCTCTTGCAGACGGATATATGCGGCATTAAGCGAAATTTGAGGGAGGTAGAGCATTTTTGTCGCGCTTCTTAGTTTTTCTTGTTTATCTAGCGCACTTTGTGAGCTTTTTAGCCCATCATTATGCGCTAAAGCCTCTGTATAGGCAGATTCAAACCCTAAATATTCCGCTTGTAGAAGATTTACAAATACCACAAGCATAAGGAGGTATTTCCTCATTTTTTGCCTTTTATGTTAAAATTATCCCGATTCTAACTCACAAATATCAATAATCAAGGAATAGTATGCAAAAGCTAAAGACGATACTTGAGGAGTATTATTCATATAAAAATACGCCCGATGAATTAAGTGAGGAGAAGCCAGACCCGCTATTTGTAGCAAAAACATATCAACACAAGCCCTATACTGCAGAAATTGCCCTTATATGTGCTCTACTTGCTTATGGCAATGCAAGGGCGATTGTCAAAATGCTACAAAGCCTTGATTTCACACTTTTAGAATCTGTGCGCAAGATTACTCAAAGCGATGAGAGCATATTTCCCTATTATAGATTCCAAACTCAAGTAGATATAAAAGCACTCTTTCATATTATAGCTCTTATGTGCGAGAATGGAGGATTGTATCCACATTTTCTACAAGCCTATAAAAACGCGCCTATTAATAGCGCTTTATGGGATAAAAGCAAGAATGCCCATCACGCACGAATGCTCTATGGGATTTATGAGTGTATAGAGATACTTTATCATTATGCAAAAACGGCTCATTTGCCCTTAAGCAAGGGGCTATGCTTTGCGCTTGGGACATCACATAGCGCGTATTTAGTGGCTAAAAATAGCATTCCTTCTCACACCTCCGCGCTGAAGCGGTGGAATATGCTGCTTAGATGGCTTGTGCGTAAGGATCATATAGATATGGGGATTTGGCAGGAGATTTCACCCTCACATTTGATTTTGCCCCTTGATACACATACTTTCACGCTTTGCATTCACCTTGGAATCTTGCGCTCCCGCGTATATAATTTGCAGAGTGCCCTACAAGCGAGTGATAGCCTTGCTCTTATGTGTGAAGATGACCCTATTAAGTATGATTTTGCTCTCTATCGTTTGGGGCAGAGCGGCAAGTATAAACATTTATTTATCTAAGATTCTATCGCTAAAGTCCTTACACAAGGGAGTGGAGAGATTGCAGGATATTTTTGGATTAACTTCTAATGTGGGAGGCTCTAGGCTGAAAGCAAGGCTTTGTGTGCCAATGGTAGCGATGATTTGATGTGATTGTATGTTAAAGCCACATTGTGGGGTGTTTGTCTGCGATAAATATGATAGAATCCTTTGTGGATAGGTTATGTCAATAGATTCCGCACGAATGAATGTATCCGTATAGTAAGCACTTAGGGCATTTTGGGTATGTGTAAGCCTAGCCTTAAGGTGTAAAAGACATTGTTTAGATGTGATATACCCTAGATAACGTATCCCTACACTTGCCATAATGGCGATAATAACAATAATACATAATAGTTCAAACGCGCTAAAAGCCGCCCTCTTAGAATATCGCATTTGAGGTGCTAAGCGGCACTTCTCTACGCGCTTGATGTCGCTCAAGGAGTTTAGTGCATAATGTAGAATCTGCCTTTGGCTGCACGAAAAATACTAACTTGCCATTTTCCTGCATTAATGTAATGCAGTCATTTTGCACATCAAGCACACCATTTTTGGCTAAACGTACACCATTGCTCTGTGCTACCCAACGCGAAGGGCTTAGACCAGCAAGCTCTAGCATTCTTATCCCATCAATATTGCTAGGCTCAATATTTTGGCTAAACACTTCTCTTTGAATAGCATTAATAGCACTCACAATATCATTTTCTACAGCGATAAGCTGTGCGTCTGAACGCGTGAGTGAAAGGCGCGGAATGGCGATAGCAGCAAGGATTCCAAGTATGATGATGACAAAGACAAGTTCCATCATACTAAACGCATCACGTCTTTGCCCTATATGCAGTAGTTTGCCTTTCATTTATAATCTTCAAGCATAAAAGGCGGGATAATAAAATCAATCACACCGCTTCCCTCTAAGGAATCTTTATTAGCGCTAATAACAAATCGCATTAGTACACCCTTTGGCACAAGGGAGTGAAATGAGGGGCAAAGATAAGTCGCAAAGCTCTTTAAATCCGGCTGATGTCCTACAATAAGCACATTTGAAGCCTTTTGAAAAGCCTTTGTTTGCGTGAGTTTCATATATCCATCAAGCCCATAATCAGGTGAAATATCCTCACAAATCACAATAGAATCCGCATCAAGATACTTTTTTAAAGGCTTAAGTGTCTGCTGTGTGCGTTTAGCAGGGGAGCAAAATACCATATCAAATTGCAAATGTTGCTTTGCAAAATGTGCAATATCTTTGCTTTGGCTTTTTCCAAGCTTACTTAATGGGCGGAAAATATCGCTTTTGTCTTTTTTATTTTTCAATCGATATTCCTCCCTGCTTATTGTATCAGCGTGTCGCAAAAGTGTGATGGTCTGCATTCTCTCTCCTTTAAACTAAAATGTGTTCGCACATTGATAGCACAAAATCCGCACTACGTTTTGCAGAACTCTCTAAGAACTCATCAAAGTTTATATCCGCGCTACCATCGGCACTATCGCTAATAGAGCGCAAAATACAAAATGGAATCTTACACGCATCGCATACCACCGCCACCGCTGCACCCTCCATTTCTACAGCTATGGCGTTAAATTGTTCCATAATCCAGCGCTTTTTTTCAGTATTAGCAATAAAGCTATCGCCTGAAGCGATAATACCCTCTTTTAACGCAATGCCCTGTGCTTTAGCAATCTTTTTGGCGATGTCATTAAGGGTGGGAGAGGATTCTATATAGAGCTTACTCTCGGGGATAAAGCCAAGCGGATGTCCAAACGCGCTAATATCCACATCATATTGACATAGCTTACTTCCAAGCACTAAATCGCCTACTTTCAAATCCGCGCTTAAGCCCCCCGCCACGCCACTAAAGATAATCTGCTCACAGCCAAATTTTAGAATCATCACACTTGCGCTTAGTGCTGCATGCACCTTGCCAATCTTGCTATAAGCGACAAAGATTCTGTGATTGTTTCGGGTAATTTCATAATAAATATTGCTGCCTATTTTATGCTCTTTATAAGTGCCAAATCGTGCTAATAATGGAGTGATTTCCTCAACCATTGCTCCAATAATGCCAATTGTCATATTTACTCCTTTATAGAATCTTTATACGTTACTTTTGATACCCTCGATACATTCTTTTAAACTCGTTAAATTGCTTACATTCCACGTAGGCACTTGACTGAGACGTTTGTTCAGACCGCGCAAGACATTGCCATTGCCAAATTCAATAAAGGTATCGATTTCATCATTAAGCTTTAAGATAGATTGCTTATATAGCACAGGTTGAGTGAGCTGGCTACTCAAAAGTGCCTTTGCCTGTGTCTTTTGGGTGTAAGTTTCAAGTGTGGCATTAGAGAGAATAGGGGTACTTAAGCTTTCGTTAAGGATTTCCTTTAAGAGTGCTTCAAATGGCGCGGTGGCAGATTCTAACAAAGGACAATGGCTTGCCACAGACATAGGCAAAAGTAGGGCGCGTTTAGCGCCTAAGGCTTTGAGATGGGATTCTGCTGCGCTTAAATCATCTTTGCTCCCGGCTAGGACAACTTGCCCATCGCCATTATAGTTCGCACACCAAATACTTTTACCTGCTTGCTGAGATTGTTTGCAAAACTGCTCTAGCTTCTCATCATCAAGCCCCACGACAACCATCATTCCTGCATTTTTACCCTCACACGCCTTAGCCATTAGCTCCCCTCGTTTGTGGATAAGCTTTATTCCATTTTCAAAACTCGCTCCATCGCTTAGCACCACCGCACTTACTTCACCAAGTGAATGCCCCATCGCCACACTTGGCATAAGCGGATATTCACTTTGGAATACGCTATGGGCGATAGCACTTACAAGAAATATCGCGGGTTGCGTGTATTGCGTGAGATTAAGCTTATCATTTTCCTCAAATAGTAGCTGCTTCATATCCATATTTAAGGCAGCAGAGGCTCTCTCAAATAGCTCCTTTGCTACGGCAAAATTTTCATAAAATTCCTTACCCATACCTACGCTTTGCGAGCCTTGCCCGGGGAAAATAAACGCATATTTTTTCATCACAATCCTTTTGTTGTTAATATAAAAATGCTTTAAAGATTCTAAGGATTGTAGCAAAAAGCATATAAATTTTTGCAATTTTAGAGATGATTCTTATAGATTTAGATATAAAGGTGTTAAGTGTATTTTTATGATTTTTGCATATAATAGCGTTCTTTTTTGCCCCTATGACAGATTCAATACGGACAGGTGGGTGAGTTGGCTGAAACCACATCCCTGCTAAGGATGCGTAGTCGCAAGATTACCGAGGGTTCGAATCCCTCCCTGTCCGCCACCCCCTTGAAAAATACTTACATAGAGAGACTCTAAAGGCAAAAAAGATTTGCAAGGGTAAGGAATAGCTTACCTATACTTAAAGAACTTATCTCGATATTTGTGAAAAAAATCAAAGTTTTTATGTGCTAAATATAGCTATAAAGCACCAAAAATTTTAGCTTTTTGAAGTAAAGATACAAGATAAATATAATTTTCTAGCTTGCTGAGGGTCTAGGTTAGAATCTAAGCAAGGGCATTTAGATTCTTATGAATTTAATAATCAAATTGCACCAAAGATAAATAACAATAAAACTACAATAAATTCTATTGATAATTTGTGTATAATCCCAGCTATGAATAAACAAGTCAGTATGAATTTTGCCAAAGTGAATTTATGGCATTTAGGCGTCGTAATAAGTACTTTTGTCTTATTGTTGGGTATGTTAAAAATCTTTGGTTGGAGTGAGCCGGAGGTATATCCACAGATTCAAAAGGATATTTTTTTAGCCATCAATTCGCTTTGGTCCAATGTCCCATCTCTCGCATACAATCTTACCCAACTCGGTGATGCGAGTGTAGCATTCGCACTCTTACTAGGGTTTTCACTTGTCGCACCTAAGCTTTGGGAAGCACTCATAGCAAGCTCCTTGCTTTCTCTTGTGCTTTCTATATTGTTCAAGACAATCTATGCAATGCCGCGTCCAGCACGTATTTTTGACAATACTTTTAATATCATTGGTGAGCGACTCACAGGCGTAAATAGCTTACCATCAGGGCATTCGATTACTATATTCACAATACTTTCTGTGCTACTTTTTGCTTTTATGCCAAATACTCGCAAATGGCGTTTGCCTTTTATCATAAGTATCACTCTCTTAGGTGTATTTGTGGGGCTTTCACGCGTGGGCGTGGGAGCACACTATCCGCTAGATGTCCTTGTGGGTGCGTCTCTTGGGTGTGTGTGCGGAGTCTTTGGCGTGCTTGTGGCAAGCAAGACGCGTATTTTTGCTTGGCTAGATTCACGTTTTGGTTTGCTTATTTTCGCTACTTTGGGTGGAGTTGCTGTCGTGATGGCGATTTCAAATATCAGCAAACATAATCTTTTGGTATTTTATCTTGCACTTATTTGTGCGTTAGGCTGCTTATTTATGATACTCCATAAATATTTTACTAACACTCAAAGATTGGATTTACAATCCACACCCACTAGAGCTAATCCTATCGCCTTTATTTTCGTCATTTCCGCACTTCAAGTAGCATTTTTTCATTTTCCTTTTTTAGGATTTGTGCGGACAAATCTCGCTTTAGATTCACTAAGTGCAATTGTGCTATTTGTCTCACTCGTGCTATTTTTGTTCGCACTTACTACACTTATGCCACTCTTATTAGCACTCATCTCTTTCAGGCTCACCAAAATATGGTTTGCGCTTATCTCAATTACAAACGCCATAGCGGTGTATTTTGTCTCTGTATATGGAGTGTTTTTGGATAAAACGATGATGGGCAATCTCTTTAACACAAATCCAGCAGAAGCAGGAGAGTTTCTATCTTTAAAAATGGCACTTTATATAGTTATACTAGGTCTTCTCCCAGCGTGCTTTCTACTCTTTGAAAAGGTGGCAAGACCTACGCGCAAATCACTTACTAAGAGCTTAGGCTTGATATTTTTTGTGCTTATTGTGCTTACTGGAGTTAATTTTCAGAATCTATTGTGGCTTGATAAATACTCTAAACAACTTGGCGCACTTATTATGCCTTGGTCATATATAGGTAACTCAGTGCGGTATTTTCAAGGGGAACTAGCAAAAAACAAAAAAGAAATTCCACTCCCTGATGCACACATTGCAAATGACAAAAAATCTGTAGTCGTGCTCGTAATTGGTGAATCTGCACGTGCAAAAAACTTCTCACTTTATGGTTATTCACGTAATACCAATCCCCTCCTTTTAGAAGTGTCAGGACTCCGACATTTTTATGCAAAATCAAGCACGACATATACGAGCGCATCTGTGAAAAATATGCTTTCATACAAGGATAGTACGAATCTATATGAGATATTGCCAAACTATCTTGCACGCACTGGAGTGGATGTGATGTGGCGTTCGACAAATTGGGGTGAGCCTCCACTTCACCTACCCAGTGAAAATATTATGCGATATCCGCAACTTGCAGAGAAATATATTCATCTTAATGATAACTATGAGTCTGCACTTGTGGCGGGACTAACTGAGGATATTGAGTTAGCAAAATCGCCCAAAGTGCTTATTATCATTCATACAAGCACGAGCCATGGACCAACATATTATAAGAAATACCCTCCTCAATTTGAAATCTTTAAGCCTGTGTGCAAAAGTGTCGAACCAAGGGGATGCTTACAGAGTGAAATTATTAATGCGTATGATAATACAATCCTCTATACTGATTTTTTATTGCATTCAGTCATTAGTCAGTTAAGCAAACTTGATAAATACGACAGCACAATGATTTATGTAAGTGATCACGGCGAGAGCTTGGGTGAAAATGGTGTATATATGCACGGGATACCATTAGCATTTGCACCAAAGGAGCAATATGAAATACCATTTTTTGTGTGGAGTTCTAATGCCAGTAGGATTAAAGATTTGAATGAAGCAACACACTTTCATATCTTTCATAGTGTTTTGACATTTTTAGATGTAGAGAGTGAAGTGCTTGATGAAAAGATGAGCATATTTACTAAGAAAGAATAGCAAATACTAGCGTTTGTATAATGTTTGCATTTTTGGTAAAAACTTCACACAAATAATAAATATAAAATCAACAATGCGCAATATCTCCTCCTCAATACTTTGTTGATATTCTTCATTATTATGTGCATTCCTTTTGATAGGTACTAGGTATCAGGCTTTATTAATTGCGTTCATAGAATCTTTTAGATTCAAAAATGTATTTAAAAGGAGTAATTGTGCTATTAAAAGAGAATTTGACACAAGCAAACACAGGGTAAAGAATCACCGCAAAAGGTTACGCCGTAGCGTATAAAAGCGATACCTTTAAGCCCTTTAGCTTTTCCCGCCACGCGCTCGGCGAAAATGATACTCTCATTTTAAAGCATCGTAAGGGTAGTGAGCGGGTAATCTAGCAAACGATATATAAGGGGGAGTGAGAAGCATATCTTTGAGCACTGATAACTAAAGTGTAGCCTTAGTTATCAGTGTGTTCTTTTGCTCTTGCGGGATTTCATCTAAAAAAACTGCGTTTTTGCAGGAAGTTTTACTTTGTCCCCGTAGCTTCGCTATTGCGAGAGTATATCGGCAAAGCCTTTTATAAGTGTGGATAAGCACTTCATGCGTATGGCGTTGAATGGTGTAAATGGGGGGGGGGCTTAGCTCCCATTTACAAGAGCTTTGTGGTGCAAAGGATAGCAGCAGGGGCACAATAGTATCTAAAAATCCATTTGCACGGAGAGATAATACCTTCTGCCCTCTCTTATGTAGTTATAGGCAGAAGTGTAGGTAGTGGTATTGTTGTTAGTATAGGGAATATAATTAATAAAGTTAAAATTAAGCAAGTTATAGATGGCAAGGTTAAGACGCAAATTGTCTTTAAACTTATAATATCCGCCTGTATGCGTTAGATAATAAGGATCATAAAATTCTCCTGCAGCACGTGCTTGAATTGCTATATTGCCTCTCCCATTGGGATTACCACGATAGATTCCATCTTTATACTCTTCTCTTATATACAATCCCCATTTTGGTGTATCATAGTTAAGAGAGGCATTCAAGATATGTAAAGGCACATTTGTAAAGGCTATGCCTATATCTGCAGCAGTATTGCTTTTTGTAATCTCTGTGTGATTGTAAGTATAAGCTGCGCTCAAGCTTATACCACCATAACCTACGTTGATTGGCTTTATCCCCACAAACACTTCTGCTCCATAGCTTAGTGCTTCATCGGCATTGCTATAATAGGAGCAATTTCCGCTTGTAGCTTGGCAGGCAATACCTAAGGTAGGGATAATCTGCCCGTTGGTAATATTACCGCCCAAACCACCTGTTTGATTGATTTTATCTTTAAATTGAATATAGAATCCTGTAAGAGAAGCGGAGAAATAATCATTATCGCTTAATATTGAGAGCTCATAATTCACGCTAGATTCTGGCTTTAAGTTTGGATTCCCATAAGTGGGGTTTGTGCCTGAACCTGAATAACTTACAATATCCGCTACAAGCTGATTGAGGCTAGGACTTTTGTAGCCTGTGGAGATACCGCCCTTAATGGTTAGCTGATCATCAAGCACATTATAGGCAAGATAGGCGCGTGGGCTTATGTTTGAACCAAAGATAGAATTAAAATTGCCCCTTACACCTGTGGTTATGAAAAGCTTATCAAAAAGGATAAACTCCGCCTCGCCAAAGAGTGCGCTAATATGCTGATGAACATTTGCATCGCCTGTGGAAACTTTGAGGAGATTATCATTAAAGTTATTATACCAATACCTCCCTCCCAAAGTGGTGTTGATACCAAAAGATGAGCCAAGATTCAAAAAGAGATTGCTCTTATGGTCTAGTATTACATCTTGATTAATCAGCTCCCTGCTATCTCCTGCATTTACACCATTAACAGAGCTAGTAGATAAGCCGCTGGCTGCATTTTGAGGGACAAATCGCCCGGCATTATTAGTAATATTATAGGTTAGCGAAGTATCGGTTGAAAAATTGGAGAGAAGCCCACTAGGATTAGCAATATAGCTTCCATTATGAGCGAGGACAACATTGCCACGATAGATATTGTATTTTTTGCCATAACCGCTATTTTTCTGGAAGGTTAAATCGTCCCAAGACACATTAAAAGAGTTTGCATTACGATTGCTCATTACTAAGCCTTGTGAGTTATCATAGCTTTGCTGTGAGTAGTCAATGTCTAAATAGACATTATTTTTGGGCTTTTTACCAACAGATTCTGTGCTGCTCCAATTAATCCTCGTGCCTACATTGTAGATTCTACCCGGTGCAGAGCCTACAATTTGCGAGGCGGTGGCTGAAGTGGCATTATTTTGTCCACTATTGCTTGTAACGCCTGTGTGATTTGGGGCTACGGCTAAATCGCTATTAGATACGCCATCGCGGGTATAGATTCTACTGCGTAATATTAAGCCCAGAGTTTTAGCAGTATTAAGTGGACCTGCGGTATAGAAATTAATACTTTGGGTATTGCCAAAGGGGCGAGATTCTTGAAAAGTGTAATCATAGGTGATATTTGAGCCCCATTGTTCATAATTTTTCTTTGTGATGATATTTACTACACCGCCAATAGCATCACTTCCATAGAGTGTGGAGGCAGGTCCTCTAATCACTTCGATTCTTTCAATCGCACTGAGTGGTGGCATAAATGAGGTTACAGAATCTCCAAAGCCATTAGGGAAAGTGCTAGAATCTGCATTTACTCTTTTGCCATCAATGAGAATGAGTGTATAAGCTGTCCCCATACCGCGAATAGAGATACCATAGCCTCCGGTTTTGGTTACACCAGAATCTATGCTTACGCCGGGCACATTAGCTAAGGCTTCGGCTAAGTCTCTCACAGGGCGGGATTGTATATCTTGTGGGGTTACTACAGAAATAGAGGCAGGGGCGATATTTAAATCCTGCTCAAAACCAGAGGCAGTAATCACAGAGCGACCAAGATTTATGCTTTTGAAGGGTTCTTTTGCTGGTGAGTTGTTATATGCCCCCCCCCCCCTCACTTCACTGCTTTGAGAATCTGCCAAGAGACTCGTGCATACAAGCAATGCAGCGGTGAGGTTGAAATACGATTTATTCATATATACTCCTTGAAATTTTGGGTAACATTCATACAAATAATAAGAATGATTTGTAATAGTATGGAAAAATGGCTAAAAATAAACTGAAAGCAAAGTGGAAACAAAAGCAATAGACGTATAATTCAAAAATAAGAAGCAGATTTATAGTATTAGAGAGTGATGAGGGATAATTTAGCTTGCGCGCAGATATTTTTTGATTTTCTCATACGCTTCTTGAATCTTTCTAAATCGATCATTATAACTTTCTATGATATGCGCTTCTTGCCCAAAGACATTGTCAGGGTGATATTCTTTAGCAAGTTTGAGGTAACTTTTTTTTACTTGCTCAAAATCATCTTGATAATGGCACTCTAGTGTCATATAACAGCCACGCAAGATTCTCTCCTCATCGGTAAGGAAAGAGGATTCAAAACTCCCTAATCCTCCACGATTGGCAAAACTATCATAATCAAAGTCCAAAATTACATTATGGATCACCTTAAAACTAATAAGATTCATAATGCTATCCCAAAAATAAGGCTTTGTGCTATCTAAATAAATTTCATTTCTATCGCAACCTACATAATAATCTTCGAAAATATTTGCAATATAGCGCCTTGCTACATTGTTGGCTTTATCCATTCTAAGCATCACGCGCTTGGTATTAAGAATCCGCAAAGCGATTTTTACACGCTCTATCAGAGCATTTTTATTCACAATTTTAATGCGTATAGGCAGATAGGTAAAATCAAGCAGATATTTTAAATCCTGCAGAGGCTCCTCTAGGGGTGTTTGTATGGATTGCACCTCATCTTGGGCAGGGGATTGGTTTTCGGGGCTGTCTAAGTTATCAAGGAGATGATGGATTCTTTGATGTTTTTCATCTTGCCCAAAGGCGTGATAAGCCCAATTCACAAGATAATCTTTTTTAAAGCGCTCTCCATCATCTAAGATTAAAATTGTGCGTGATAAGCGGTAGCTTTTGGAAAAATATTTTTCAGCATACGCGAGGGCTTTATGCAAGAAGTCGCTTTCTTCTTCAACGGTGATTTGAATATAGTTTTGTGTAAGCGCCACATTCATTGTAGGGTCGAATCCTCCGTATCACTTCTTTAAATACTATTATATTATAACTTTCAAAAAGCAAAGTTAATTCCTTTGTCGGGGCTCATAAATTTGTGAGTTGATAAAACAAAGATTATGTTGCATTGTTTGCCTCGGTAATGATGGACTACCGAGGGTAGAGAGATAAGATGATAATAAAAGAGAGCTATTTTACAAGTGTGGATATGGCTTTAAATGATGGGTGCTTGCAATCACCCAAGATTCTAAAAAGAATAGATTCACTAGGCAGCACTTCTATACCTTGAGCGTGGAAAAATGCTAGAGCAAGTTGGTAGTTTTGCACCTCTCTTGAGCTACACGCATCAGCAGCAAGGAGGCATTTATAGCCTAGATTCTGTGCTTCTATAATGCTTTGCAAGACGCAAATATGGCTTTCAATCCCAAAGAGAATAAGCATTTTTGCCTTGCTTTGTGCGATATATTGAGCGATTTTTTCATCGCCAAAAATACTAAAATGTGTTTTTTCTAGTATTTGTGCGTGAGGAGGAATCTTTACTGCATTATGCGTTTTGCCTAATCCTTTGGGATATTGTTCGGTAATAAGTGTGGGGATATGCAGTTCTTGGGCAGATTCTAAAAGTATATTAGTGCTTTTAATAAGCTTTTCTTTATCCGCCATCACCCCTACTAATTTTTCTTGCACGTCAATGCAGATAAAAAGCATTTGCTCTATTTTGAGTATATTTTGCATAGACTTCCTTTGAAAGTTTATTTAGAGTTGAGAAACGATAGTTTTTGTATCTCTAGCGATGACAAGTTCTTCATTAGTGGGTATCACGCACACTTTTACTTTAGAATCTGCCGTAGAGATGATGGCTTCTTTGCCACAAATATTATTTGCTTCTTCATCGAGTTTGACACCCAAAAATGCGAGATTATTCACAATCATACCGCGTATGAATTTTGCATTTTCTCCCACACCAGCGCAGAAGCTCACCGCATCAACACCATTCATCGCCGCACAATACGCCCCTACATATTTCATCACACGATAGGCAAAGGCAACCCGTGCGAGTTTAGCGCGTTCATTCCCCCCTAAATCTGCATCAAGCAAATCTCTAAAATCACTTGAAAGCCCAGAGATTCCAAGCACACCGGATTTTTTGTTAAGGATATTAAGCAGACTTTGAATATCTAAATCCTCGCGCTTAGAGATATACTCTAAAATCGCAGGGTCTAAATCCCCACTTCGTGTCCCCATAATTAAGCCCTCTAGCGGTGTAAGCCCCATACTTGTATCCACGCACTCGCCATTTTTAATAGCTGAAATTGATGAACCATTCCCCAAATGGCAGACGATAATCTTAGAATTATAATAATCAAGCCCTAAAAATTCGGCAGTTTTTTGTGATACATATTTATGACTCGTCCCGTGGAATCCATATCTACGCACTTTATGCTTCTCATACCATTCATAAGGCACACCATAAATATAAGCTTTTGGTGGCATAGTTTGATGAAATGCTGTGTCAAAAACTACAACCATAGGCGTGTTTGGCATTTTCGCTTTACACGCCTCAATGCCCATCAAATGTGCAGGATTGTGTAATGGCGCGAGATCAGAGCATTCTTTAATGCGATCAATCACATAATCATTGATGAGTACAGATTCTTTGAAAAATTCCCCCCCATGAACTACACGATGCCCAATGGCGTGAATATCTTCAAGTGAGCTAATCGTGCCATATTCTTTATTGATAAGCGATTCTAGCACCATTTCAATGGCTTTAGTATGGTTGGGTATAGGCTCTTTTTGCTCATATTTTTTTCCTGCAGCATTTTTGTAGTTAAGCACACTGCCATCAATACCGATTCTATCGCATATACCGCTTGCTAAAACCTTCTCTGTATCAGCATCAATAAGCTGAAACTTTAAAGATGAACTTCCACAATTAACGACTAAAACATTCATTTTTTCTCCTTTTTTTGATTTGGATTTATTTGGCTTGAAGTGCGCTAATAGCTACTACACCTGCTATATCATCAGCACTACACCCTCGTGATAAATCATTGATGGGTGCACTCATACCTTGTGCGATAGGTCCATAAGCTTCAGCCTTAGCAAATCTCTGCACGAGCTTGTAGCCGATGTTCCCCGCGTCTAAATCGGGGAACACAAGCACATTTGCCTTTCCTGCAACCTGTGAGCCTTTAGCTTTAGATTCACCGACACTTGGCACGATTGCTGCATCAAGTTGCAATTCCCCATCGACTTTAAGGTGTGGAGCGAGGCTTTTTGCGATTTTGGTAGCTTCTATGACTTTATCCACATCAGGGTGGCTTGCGCTACCATAGGTAGAATGACTTAGCATTGCTACAAGCGGCTCATTATGAGTGATAGATTCAAAACTCTTAGCAGATGAAAGCGCAATGTGTGCAAGTTCTTCGGCATTAGGATTTTGGCAAAGCCCACAATCAGCAAACACAAATGTCCCCTGTAACCCATAAGTACAATCAGGCACTACCATAATGAAAAAGCTTGAAACAAGCTTAGAATCTGCTGCTGTGCCTACAATCTGCAACGCCGCACGTAGCACACTAGAAGTAGCGTGAATCGCTCCCGCTACCATACCATCAGCTTTGCCTGATTTGACAAGAGCTGCGCCAAAATAGAGACAATCATTTAGTAGCAACTCTTTTGCTTTTGCGCTATCCATACCTTTATGCCCTCGTAATTTCACTAAAAGTGCAATAAGTTTATCAAGGAGTGCTTCATCTTTGAGCGTGAGAAAAGATGCCTTTTGTAACACATCTGTTGGGAGATGAGAGAGCTGATCTTTAGCCCTTTTGCAAATCTCATCTTGCTCTCCTAATAAAATTAAGTCAGCAAAGCCCTCATTGAGAATCTTTACAGCAGCTTCAATCGTGCGCAAGTCCGTTACTTCAGGCAAAACAATCGTTTTTTTACGCGCCTTTGCCTGTGCCTTAATAGAATCAATAAAACCCATCTTTTCCTCCGTATCTAAAAAGTTAAAATTTAGGATTCAATCATAGACTAAGTGTGTTTAATTTATACGCAATAAAAATAGGCTTTATGTTTAATGTGTAAAATTGATACATTTTAGACAAGCTTTTTTTAATCTTTTGGAAACAAGTGATTGTTTTTATTACTTTGGATATCTCAAAAAAGAAAGGATTTTGTCAATAATTTAGCTTATTGCAAATAGGATTTATTGATATATAGCTAAAGTGTAAGTTGTAGTGCGCAATATCAAGCCTTAATATAATTTATACGCTTCATTTGTCATTTAAAAATAAATTCATCATCTCCTTGCATAAAGCTAAGATATAATTTAATTCGAAACTTGGCTAGAATCTATAATTATTCTACTGATTTTGTAGCTGAAACTACCATTTAGGCTTATTTACAGGGGAGTTTAGTTTTATTTTTAGGGCACAACCCCACATAAAGAATTAAGATTATGGGCGCTCAAGCATTCATAAGATTAGATTCACTATGGCTACATTATTGTGATAAAATGCCACGTAGCTTTAAGTTAAGGATTATAAACCCGCAATTAATGGAGATAAATATGAATAAGCTAAATCCACCATTGCAAAAGGTAGGTATTGTTCTGCGTCCATCAAGCCCAGAGCTAAAGGGTGTATTCTTACAAGTGTGTGAGGAACTAAATAATGCGGGTATAGAGGTGAGCTTAGAGAGCATAAGCGGGGGTATGATTGAGCTGCTTGGGCGGGATTTTTCATATATCGCCACGCAATGTGATGCACTCTTTAGCCTAGGTGGCGATGGGACGCTTATTTCTATGCTTCGTCGTGCTTTTGAGTATAGGCTGCCATGTATGGGGATTAATACCGGGCGGCTAGGCTTCCTCACGGCTATTATGCCCGATAGCCTTAAAAGCTTTATTCCAAATCTTAAAAGCGGGGATTATACATTGCAAAATCATCTTGTGCTTCAAGCAAAGGTATATAATACCCAAACGCAGCAGGAAGCCATGCACACATTTATAGCCATTAATGAATTTTTGATTTCTAAGCACGATTTAAGCGGTATGGTGAGCATTGATGCGCATATTGATGGGAAGCATTTTAATACCTATGGTTGCGATGGCTTGATTATTGGCACTCCTACAGGTTCTACGGCGTATAATATTAGTGCAGGTGGCTCGGTGATTTATCCTTATTGTCGCAATATCTTGCTTACCCCCATCGCACCGCATTCCCTCACGCAATGCCCTTTAGTGCTTAATGATGAATTTGTGCTAGAATTTCGTCCAAAGCAGAGGGCAAAGCTCATTATCGATGGGCAGGAGATGATTGATATTATGCCCTTTCACAAGGTGCAGATTCAAGCCCTCAAGCAAAGCGCGATGTTGATTTACCCCCGCACAAGAGATTATTTTAATGTGTTGAAAGAAAAGTTTAAATGGGGCGATGAATATTAGCCAAGCATATAAGGAGCAAGTCAATGATTAAGCGTATCTTAATCCATAATTCCCCTGCCTTTAAAGATGTAGAGCTATATATGCAGGAGGGATTTAATGTCTTTAGCGGCGCGAGTGGGAGCGGGAAATCCGTATTTATGGAATCCTTATTGGCGATTTTTGGGATTAAGGAGAGCAATGCGGATTTGATTGAAGCAAATATTAATGTTGAAACTATGAATTTTGATTGGGAGGGTTATGGTATCCCGCACGAGGAGGACGAAGATGAAATCGTCTTAAGCATTTTAAAAAAGGATAAAACGCGCTATTTTCTAAACCACGCTTCAAGCTCCAAAAAAAAGCTCCACGATATTGTCCATGGCTTTGCCAAACATATTAGCACCAAAGGGGCAGATGAGCTAAAAAATAGCAATATTTTAAGAATCTTAGATAACTTTATCGCAAAAAAGCATAGCGTTCATAAAAGTACACTGACCACTTATGAGAGCGATTTTAAACAATTATGCACCTTAAAAGAGCAGCTTAAAGAGATAGAATCTAATGAAGCAAATATCACGTCTTTAAAAGAATTTGCGGCATTTGAAATCGCTAAAATTGAAAAGATTAATCCTAAAGAGGGTGAGTATGAGGAGCTTTTAAACCTTAAAAAAATGCTAAGCAAGCAAGAAAAGATTAAAGAGCAACTCTTAAAAGTACGGGAGGTGCTAGAATTAAGCCAAAGTTTTGAGGGTTTTTTGAATCTTGTGGATAAGAGCTGTCCTAATCTCATTGATGGTTTGAGCGAGTTTGAGGCGATTGTGGAGCAAGAAGCAGAGCGAATGGAGAATCTTGAGCTGATGAATGTAGAGGAGCTGCTTGATAAAATCGCAGGACTTGCCGAGCTTATCCGCAAATTTGGGAGTATTACAAACGCGCTTAACTATTTGCAAGGGCAGAAGCAAAAGTTAGCCCAATATGAGCATTTAAGCTTTGATAAACAAGCCCTACAAAAGCAGATTCAAGCCCTTGAGGCTACTTGTGAAGCAAATGCTCAAACCCTCCATCACAATCGCCAAAAATGCGCAAAGGATTTAAACGCACGGATTGAACATCTTTGCACACAGCTGCGATTAAAGCAAAGCCATTTGTTGCTTAAAGAAGTGCCTTTATATCAAAAGGGCATAAGCGAATGTGAATTAAGGCTAGGGGATAGCGATGTGAATGTGATTTCATCAGGTGAGTATAATCGTTTGCGTTTGGTGATGATGTGTATTGATATGGAATTACAGCCACGTAAAGGGATTTTAGTGCTTGATGAGATTGATGCGAATTTGAGTGGGGAGGAGAGCGAGGGGGTAGCGCAGATTCTAAAAACACTCTCACGTGATTATCAAATCTTTGCCATCTCTCATCAAACGCATATGCCCTCCCTAGCTGATAATCACTATCTGGTGGAAAAACGTGGGCAAAGTAGCGTTATCACAAAGCTTGATTTTGAAGGCAGGGTGCAGGAGGTAGCACGGATTATTAGCGGCTCAAATATCACGCCACAAGCCCTTGAATTTGCTAGGACACATCTTAGTAAATAGGATAAAGTAGTGAATCTTGCTTTGCTGAAAGGGTTTTGCGCCTATATGCAAAATATGGAGCGAATTATGTGCTTTAGACGCATAGATAATAATCTCTTGGTGTTGATATGTGCGGATAGACAGGGGGAGACGCATAGATTCTATATGGATATGACGCGCTCACAAAGCAATATATTTATTGCTCAAAGAGAGATTATAGGGACAAAAGTCTTTTGTGCGCCTTTTGATAATAAACTCGCTACTTGCACGAAAGGGGCACATATAGAGCAGATACGTATCGATGGGAATAATAGAATCTTGCAATGCTATCTCACCCAGAGGGAGCACTATAAGGTGCGGTATTTTTGGCTTGTGTGCGAATTTACCGGCAAATATACCAATGTGGTGCTTTGTGATAAGGATTTTATTGTGCTTGAAGCATTGCGCCATATACCACAGCATAAATCCTCGCGAGAGGTGCGGGTAGGGAAGATTCTATCCCCTTTGCCACAGCCTGAATGTATCCCCACACAGCTTGAAATCCCGCCAGAAAATGTATGTGCGATATTAGAGCAAATTTATGCGGATAAATATGAAAAGCTCAAAGCAGACAAGAGGCAAAATGTACTTAGAAAACTTGAAAGCAAGAAGCAATCCCTCATAGATACATTAGCTACATTACCCAAACGCGAGGAGCTTTTAGAATCTGCTAAGGAGTATGCTATGTATGGAGAGCTGATTTTTAGTTCATTGCATTTGCTGCCCACACATAAGATCATCACAACGCATATTGTGCTAAAAGATAGTAACGCAAATGATGTGAATCTCCCCTTGCCTTCACACGCAAGGGATTTGCAAGAAGCGGGGAATTGGTATTTTACGCAGAGCAAAAAATATCATAAAAAGGCAAAATTTTTAGAGAAGCAAATAGCCAATTTGCAGGAGAGAATTGCCTTTATCACGCAGCAAATAGGCTTTACCTTGCAGTTTGATGAGAGCGGAGAGGTCTTTGCTCCAGCACACAAGAGGGCAAAAAATATAGGTACAAAGGATATAGAGAGCTTTTTTATACAGGGGTATAAGGTGAGCATTGGGCGCAATGCAAAGGACAATCAAAGGCTTTTAGAAGTGGCAAAAGCCGATGATTTGTGGTTTCATATCCGTGATGTGCCAAGTGCGCATTTGATTATTCATTGTGGTAAAAAAATGCCCCCAAATACCCTACTACAAAGGGTAGCTGAAATCTTAGTGGGGCTTTATGTCGTGCGTAAGGGGGGTGGGGATTTTGTAGTGGATTGGACAAGGAGGCGATTTGTCAAGCCATCATTGAACGCACAGGCGGTATATGCCAAGCATAAAAGCATACATTACCGCGCAGATAGCAAGAGCATAATACAAATATAATGAGAATGTCTCAACCCCCTTATACATAAATTAGAATCCCCCCCCTTTTTTTTAAGCACTTTTTGCATAGATTGCAATAACTCTCTTAGCCCTGCTTTTGTAGGCTTTAAATCTTCTACTCATTTTGTATTTTTAGCTACACTCTCATTTATGGAAGATTCTAAAAACATAAGCTTTAGCCCATTACAAGAAAAAGCACTGCATATAGCCCCGTTATGGCGCAAAAATATACTTGCTTGGTATAAGGACAATGGAAGATTCACTTTGCCTTGGCGTAATCTACAAGGAGAAAATGCGCCCTATGGCGTGTATGTGAGTGAAATGATGTTGCAGCAAACACAAGTAAAACGTGTGCTAGAGTGTTACTATCAGCCTTTTATGGAATCTTTTCCCACGCTCCTTGCCCTCTCTTATGCTACAGAGGAGCAAGTGCTTAAAGCTTGGGAGGGATTAGGCTATTACACACGTGTAAGAAATATGTTAAAAACCGCACATATATGCGCTCAAAAATTCTCCCATACTTTACCACACACATATAATGAGTTGATTGCACTGCCGGGCATTGGTGCATATAGTGCGGGGGCGATTTTATGCTTTGGTTTTAAACAAAATGTATCTTTTGTAGATGGGAATATTAGACGCCTACTCTGCCGTATTTTTGCTCTAAGTAATCCAAAAATGGTGCTTTTAGAAAAGCTTGCTCAAATCCTTTTAGATATAGATTCTAGTTTTGATTACAATCAAGCCTTGCTTGATATTGGTGCTACCCTATGTACTCCTAAATCCCCCTCTTGTCTCATATGTCCCTTGCAATCTTTATGTGATGGATATAATGCCCCTCATCTCTATCCCCTGCCTAAGCAATCCACCCTTATACCTTTAGAACTACATCTTGGTATTTGTGTGCATAATCATCATATTGCTTTAGTGCGATCCTCCAAAGGGCTATATCACGGGCTTTATAATCTTCCCTTGCTTACTAGTGATAGCCTCACGCAAACACATAAGTGTGGAGAATGCAGACATCACTATACTAAATATCATATCAGGGCATATATTTATCATATAGATTTTAAATGCTTTCAAACCTTAAATATCTTTGATGAAATCACGTTGATTCCTATCAATGAGCTTAACTCTAAACCACTTTCATCATTATGCAAAAAAGCCCTTAAAATCGCAGGGCTAGAATACTAAACACCAACTCGCCCTATGAGACTAAAATTAGCTTAGGACTGCAAAAGAAAAATATCAAAAGGATAGTGCTTGCCAAGTGATTTTAAATCTAAATACGCATCAATGAGCTTATATTCGTCCTTAGCGTGACTGCGATGGCGCTCTTTTGCCTTATCTATCATTTCTAGTTCAAATAGCACATAAAAAAATGCCATTTCTGCACTTTCATCATTATCTGCACAAGATTCAAAAAATTTAATCCACTCATCAGGTGTAAGTATCCCTCTACTCATAATGGCATATTGGATATATTCCATTGTGCTTGTTTGGACTTTTCTTAAGGCTTCGCGCATATCTTTAGCGTCTATGCTTTGGGGGTTTTTAAGATAGGTTTTGAACATCTCCTGCGCGAGCGTTTTATTAAGCGTGATATGGGAGATTCGAGAGAGGAGCTTTTCTTGCTCTTTGGGCTGAGCGTTTTTAAGAATCTCAAGCACTGCGTAGTTTTTCAACTCATCGGGATAATCTTGTTCTAAGATTTCAAAGCCATATTTGTAGTGTTGATGGATTTTATTTTTAAGATTTTGGACATTAAATTTATTATCGCGACTTAGATGATAGGTTTTCAAATCCACTACCTTACCGCTCATCACATCTTTATAATTTTCAAAAAGCGTATCAATCTTACGATTGAAACTCTCTGTGGAATCTAATCTGGGCTTCAAATAAAATCGCTGCAAAATTTTAGATAGATTAGAAAAAGCTTTGCGTTTATACACACGAGGCTTGATATCTTGGTTGAGGGATTGCTCATTGATTTGTGAGAGTAATTTATCGTAGTCATTTTTGCGATGATAATTCTCTAGCAAATCCTGCGCCCACGCAGAAGCAAAAAATATTAAAGTCGCTACAAAAAATAAAGCCACAATCCCCACAATCCACACAGCCAAAGGCAGTGTAATCTGCATTTGCGTGAATGGAATCTCATACGTATAGTTATAAGATTCTAAACTATACACATATAGCCCAATAACGAGCATAAACACAAAAGAAAATATCACATAATATTTCAGTTTCACTATCGCTCCTTTTTTTGCGTTTTTTCAAATAGCTCACGACAATTAATGCAGTATTTTGCGTGAGGCTTGACTTTGAGGCGCTCTACATCGATTTCATCATCGCACATTTCACATATCCCAAATATACCATCTTTGATTTTTTGCAGAGATTTGCGAATATCGCGGATTTCATTTTGATATAAATTAATCATACCCATTTCTAGATTCCCTTGTAATCCAGCCCCGACAATATCGCCCTCATCTTTATGATGAGTGTTTTGAATATGTGTAATATGCGTGTTTTTATGCTCGATGCTCTCACAAAGCTTATGTAAGCGTTGCTTAAGAAGTGTCTCAAAAAAAGTATAATCAATCATAAATCCTCCTATTTATGATAAGGGTGAGATGATAAAATGCTTAATGCCCGATAGATTTGCTCACATAGCACAAGCTTGGCGATTTTATGGCTTAATGTCATCGCGCTTAGGCTCACCGCGTGAGTGAGATTCACAAAAGATTTTTCAAGCCCATAAGCCCCACCGATAAAAAATTGTATGAGTTGGTGAGATTCTATCAAATGCGCAAAACTATGAGAATCATAGCTTTTTCCCCCTGGGTCAAGGGCGATATTAAGCCCATTCGTATTAAGATAAGGGGTAAAAATATGCGTATAGCTCTGCTGTGCTTTATTTAAAGAGATTTTTTGGGCATTTTTCACAGATTGGGGGAATAGCTCAAAATGCTTGATATTTGCACCAAATGGCTTACATCGCATACATAGCTCCTCTTGCAATGCTCGATAAGCGGCGTCTTTTTTAGTTATAGAATAAATGTTGATTTGCATAGTTTGGATTAAGCATTTTGCTAATATCGCTCAATGTCTTTTTTAAATCTTTACGATGCACTACCATATCAATAAGCCCGTGTTCTAGGAGAAATTCAGCCGTTTGGAATCCCTCTGGTAAGTCCGCACCAATAGTTTGCTTTATCACACGTGGTCCTGCAAAACCAATAATCGCGCCCGGCTCAGCGATGATAATATCTCCTAAAAATGCAAAAGACGCGCTCACGCCTCCAAAAGTAGGGTCAAGCAACACAGAAATAAAGGGCAATCCCGCATCAGAGAGTTTATTTAACGCACAAGAGGTCTTAGCCATTTGCATAAGTGAAAAGGTGGATTCTTGCATACGTGCGCCTCCACTTGTGGAGAGAATGACTAATGTTTGCTTTTTTGCCACTGCTCGATTGGTAGCACGGACGATTTTCTCTCCCTCTACCGAGCCTAGAGAGCCACCCATGAAGGCAAAGTCAAAAAGCACGATTTGCATTTCTATGCCATTTATAAGCCCCTCCCCTGCGATTACCGAACTTGCCCTGCCGGTTTTCTCCTCACTCTCGCGGATACGTTGTTTGTAGCTTTTTTTATCGACAAATTCAAGCGGGTCAATAGGACGCAAATCCTTATCGATTTCAATAAATGTATCTGTATCGCAAAGCATTTCTATACGCTCAGTAGCAGAGATTCTAAAATGATAATTGCATTTAGGGCAGATATGGCTTTGTGAAAATACCTCTTTATAGTACATCATAGCATTACAACTAGGGCATTTAAGCCAATGATTAGGAGGTGCGTCAATCTTCTGTACGTCTTGGTTTTGCTCTTTATCTTTGTTTTCTTCTTTCTTTGGTTTAAACAAACTACCCAATCCCATTTCTATCCTTTAGATTCTAAAACGATATGTGAAATCATATCAAAAATATGCTTATCTTTGCTTATAAGTGTAAAATTATTTGTGCGAATATGATGCAGCTTTTCGCATAAAAACAATCCTGCCTTGCTATCAAAATCGCGGATATTACCCATAAAAAGCATAAAATTCACTTCATAAGATTGCGCGATAGATAGCGCACTCGCCCCTAAAGAGCGGAACTTTAAGTGATTTTGATATAAAAGTGCAGTGATATGCGGATTAGAATACGCTTTTTCAAAAATTCCGCATTTTGTGAGTGGCAAAGATTCTAATGCGATAAAAGCCGCCTCGCCCTCTTGCAGATAGGATTCAATAGCAAATCGTATGACTTTATCCTCCACTCGCGCTCTGCCCTCTTTAGTGCAGAAGTTAAAAATTACAGCCTCCTTTACTCTGCCATTTGTATCACAAAGTGCCAAAGAAGCGCCATAATAAGGGATATGAGAGAGGAAGTTATCGCTCCCATCGAGCGGGTCTAGCATAATATAATCACTTCTCGCCCCCTGTATAAAGCCGCTCTCTTCGGAATTGATACTTGCCAAAGGCAGCAAATACTCCTTATAAATGCTCTCGCTCACTAAGTCCGCCCCTATGCTTCTATCGCCTCCTGCACCGATTTGATGCAGGGTATAGAGTGATTTGTCTTTATGCTGCAAGGTATCAATAATCTTTTGTGTGGCAAGAGTAGCTTGATATAAAAATGTCCGCAAGAGTGAACCCCTTAAAGCATATAAAATTCAGCTAGAATTATGCGTTAGAAATGCTTAAAGTAAGGATAGTCGTGCAAGGGTATATTTTGTATATGCAAAAAACGCGCACAGAAGATATGATTGTGAAGATTCTCACACCTATGTATATTAAGACATTATATCGATTCTATGGGGCGCGGCATAGCATCATTAATATCGGGCGCAAGATTGATTTTGAAGAAGAGCTCAACCTTGCTTTCCTCCCTAAGCTTAAGCATATTTTGCATTTAGGGCATAAATGGGAATTTGATAGCACACGTTATTATATATGGCAGCATTTTATCAAATTGCTTCATCGGCATCTGTTTGATATATATGAGATTGATACATTTTATTATACGCTTTTAGATGAGGGCGCACATAAGCTACATTCACAGAATCCCAAGCGCGTGGTGCTTGAAATGTATGCTAAGATACTGCACTTTGAGGGGAGGGCACATCAAAGCAAGGATTCTTTATGCTTTATGTGTGAGGGGGCACTTGCCACATCTGTCAGTTTAGCACAGGGCTTTATTTTTGCACATCAGGGCTGCATTGGCGGGAGTAGCTTTGATATAGAGCGGATTTTATCCTTTCTCCATACGCAAAGCACGATTTTGCTTGAAGATGAAGAAGTGAATGGATTATGGGAAATTTTGGGACTTGGTTTGTAAAAATTACCTTTAATTAAACTTAATTAAGAATATTTAAGGTTAATTACTTTATAATGCGTTTGCGTTTAACGCATATCTCAATTTGAAGGAGACACTATGTCGTATGCAGTCAATGTCCTCAACAAACTTAAAGAGCAATATCCTTCACAGACGCTTTTTCATCAAGCTGTGGAGGAAGTATTTGAATCGCTGAAACCAGCACTTCAAAAAGATAAGAAATATGAATCTTATGCGATTTTAGAGCGTCTCACGATTCCAGATAGAGAAATCCACTTCCGCGTAAGCTGGGTTGATGATAAAGGTAAGATTCAAACCAATCGAGCCTATCGTATAGAATTTAATGCTGCTATTGGACCCTATAAAGGTGGATTGCGATTTCACCCAAGTGTAAATGAAGGTGTGATTAAATTTCTAGGATTTGAACAAATTTTGAAAAACTCTCTTACCACACTTGCTATGGGCGGTGGTAAAGGTGGAAGCGACTTTGACCCTAAGGGGAAAAGTGAAGGTGAAATTATGCGTTTTTGTCAAGCGTTTATGAATGAGCTTTTCCGCCATATTGGTGCCACTACCGATGTGCCAGCGGGTGATATTGGTGTAGGTGGGCGAGAAATCGGCTATCTCTATGGACAATACCGCAAACTTACTAATCGTTTTGATGGTGTGCTTACAGGCAAGGCTCTCTCCTGGGGCGGAAGCTTGGTAAGAACGGAAGCTACGGGCTATGGCTGTGTGTATTTCGCTCAAGAAATGCTCAAAGCACGAGGTGAAAGCTTAGAGGGTAAAATCTGTACCGTTTCGGGTGCTGGTAATGTGGCAATTTATACCGTTGAAAAACTTCAACAACTCGGTGCAATTCCTGTTACTGTGAGTGATTCTCAAGGTATGATTTATGATAAAGATGGTATTGATTTAGCATTGCTTAAAGAGATCAAAGAAGTGCGCCGTGCCTCATTGACAGAATATGCTAAAGAGCGCCCAAGTGCGAAATATACTAAGGTGAGTGATTATCCTGCAGGGACAAATGCAGTATGGGCGATACCTTGTTTTGCTGCGTTCCCATCAGCGACACAAAATGAGCTTAACGCTAATGACGCAAAAACACTTCTAGCCAATGGCTGCAAATGCGTGAGCGAGGGAGCGAATATGCCCTCAACCATAGAAGCTGTCCATCAGTTCCTTAATGCAAAAATCTGCTACGGACCGGGCAAGGCTGCAAATGCTGGTGGTGTAGCTGTAAGCGGACTAGAAATGGCACAAAATGCAAGTATGAATCCTTGGACTTTTGAAGTGGTGGATAAACGTTTGCACGGTATTATGGAAAGCATTTATGCTAATGCAAGTGAGACTGCTAAAGAATTTGGTGAGCCTACAAACCTCGTGCTAGGAGCAAATATCGCCGGATTTAGAAAAGTGGCAGGAGCGATGATAGACCAAGGCGTTATCTAATCTCTCAGCTTCTCTTTTAATGTAAGGAATCTTATTTGATTCCTTACACACTTCTCATACTATCAGTTCCTTTTAGGTTGGGCATATTTTCTTTTGAATCGAAGCATTTTTGATTTTTATTTGTGATATGTAATATCGTAAATTAAATTTTGAGCATTGAGGTTTTAGCACTGCAGACAAACAATTATCATAAAATCATATGTCTTTTTGCGCTCCCATTTTTATGGATGTATATGATGTATGCCTTTGATATTTTTGCACAATCTTTGCGAAAATATAAGATACTATATTTTGATTTTTATGTTTGTAGTCTTGCAGATTTAAGGCGTATCAATATGAATATACTTAAAGTATTAAATCTTGAGCTTGCTTATTGAGTGAGTTTTAAAGATTGAGGCTAGAATCTTTATTTATCTTGCATTCAAATCTTTTATGACAACTTGAAACTTTTGTTTTGCAAGCTCTATATACTTTTTTTGGGCTTGCTCACTCATTTTGGAAGTTCGCTGCTTGAGTATGACAAATAGCTTCGGATTCATCGTTTCCCCAACCCACACAAAGCTATCCCTCCTGCTGCAGAGCCAAATCATTGGTGTGCCTAGATTATCTGCAATATGGCTAAGCCCTGTGCTTGGGCTAATGAACAGGGAGGTAGATTCAAGCAATGCTACGATGTTAAGCAAATCAGAATCGTTATTGAATATAGCGACATTTTCCATATCATCAAAGCAAATCTTAGCATTATCTTTATATGTAGGGATAACAAATCCTATATAAGGATAGGTGCGTGCAAGATGTGTGATAAGCTCACGCCAACCCTCAAGCGTTAAATTATGGCTCGTGGTATAGACAAAAGGATTGATGGCGACTATGGGGCGATTTTGCAGGTTGTGCTTATGCAGGAAGTCTGCGATTCTCGCCTTATGGCTTGGGCTGCTTTGTAATCTAATGGGTGAGAAATCAATCTTTGGTGGTTTATGCAATAAGTTACAACGGGGGGGGGGGGGGTTAATAGAATGATATACAAGCTTTAAAATGCGTTTGTATTGGGGGAGTCTCAAAACATATGGCACATAGGCGATGGAAAATCGTGGAATATATACGGTATCAAATCGCTGCTTTGCAAAACTCCAGCGCGTCATAAATGTGATGATTCGTTTGATATTTGTTTGCTTAAAGATATGGCAAGCTGCACGATTTGACTGTGTGAGGATAAAGAGCGCAAAATTGCGGCTATTAATGTCCTCTATAAGCGTTTTTTCGCTCATCTCTCCCACATCGATAAGGACATCAATAAAGTGAAATTGGCTATATAGATTAATACCATAGGCATTTGTATAGACGATGAGCGTAGCATCAGGGTGGAGGCATTTCATAGCGTAGATTCCATACAGAGCGACCATATTATCCCCAATAAGAGATGCTCGATAGAAACCGATATTCATATAATTCTCCTTGTTTGTATCACTTTGAGGGAGGCATTATAGCCTATGTATCATAATGAGGCAATGAGGGGGGGGGGGGGGGGATGTGGTGAGTTTTTTGTTTTGTTAATGAGTAAAAATATTTTGAAATATTTAGAATACGTAAATTTTTATGTTGTGAAAATATTGATATCACTAGAGTAAATTCCTTATAATTGTTAAAAAAGCAGTAATATATGGATTTTATGGTAAAATTAGTGCAGGCAAAGCCTTGAGATCTAAAAATCAAGTGGTGCGTGGATAAGTAGCAGCGAGATAAAAATTTCTAAAAACTCCTTTGTGATTAAAAATGGAATGAAAACAAAGGAATTTTGGAATGGCAAAATCACTTGTGATAAATTTACCCTTAAGATTAAAAGTGCGTAATATATGTGGCGCTGAGAGTGTGATAGAATTAAAATAAGGAGTAAATATGGCAAAAGATATGCATACACAAGAATGGGATAGTGCCACTCTTACAAAACTTGATGTTTTTGAGCAATATGTGCATGATTGGTTTAATATAACTTCAAGCTATGGGCAAAATGAAAAATTTAATGCTTTAGAAATTTATGATTTATTTTGTGGAAGTGGATATGATGGCACAGGCAAATATAAAGGCTCACCATTAAGAATACTTGATGCGATTCTTAAAAGAAATCTCAAAGGAAAGACAATTAAACTTTATTTTAATGATAATAATGAAGAAAAAATTAAAACTTTAAAAGAAATTATCAACAATGAATATAAAATTTTAAGCGATAGAAAAGATATAAAAATAAAATATACATCAGTAGATACTGATGTATATACACTTTATTCTCAAAAATATTTTAAACTAGTATTTTTAGACCAATATGGTATCAAACATATTCATAAAGCTCAAGAATTTTTAACAAAAGGTACTGATATTCTTATTTTCATTGCTTCTTCATATATAAAAAGATTTTTAGAAGAAAAAACATTTAAAAAATATCTTGATGTTAATTCTATTTCAAAGCGAGATTTCGAAAATAAATCAAATTATGAAACTCATAGGATTATCACTCAATATTTTAAAACAATTTTTAAAAATCATTTTATTGCTCCTTTTTCATTAACAAAAGATAATGGAAATACTAATGGATTAATTTTTATCTCTACCCATCGAAAAGGGCAAGAGCAATTTTTAAAAACAGCATGGAAAATAGATGAAAATTTTGGAGAGGGAAACAAAAATATTGATAGAGATTTTACAAAAGATGAGACCAGTTTATTTTATGAACCCAATGAACCAAGTGAAAAAGAACGAAGATATGCAGAATTATTAAAAGAGTTTTTAAAAGAACAAAGAAGCAATATTGAAATTAAGTATTTTAGCTTAGATAATGGTTTTTTATCAAGGCATACCAATAAGATTCTTAATAGTCTAAAAAATCATTTAGAATGCGAATATTGCAATAATGCTAAGAGAGGTTTTCATCTAGATAGAGACGAAGTTAAAGTAAAGGTAAGGCTTAAGTAATAATGAAACCCACCAAAATCGAATGGGCGCAAGCTGTGTGGAATCCAACTATTGGATGCGATAGGGTAAGCAGTGGGTGTAAAAACTGCTATGCTGAAATTATGGCTAAAAGATTGCAGGCTATGGGAAATAAAGACTACAAAGATGGCTTTCAATTTAAAATGCTAGAACACCGCTTAAACGAGCCTTTAAAAAATAAAAAGCCTACTCTTTATTTTGTTAATTCTATGAGTGATTTATTTCATCAAAAAATGAAAATTTATTTTTTAGATTCTATTATGAAAATAATCTCACAAACTCCCTATCATCAGTATCAAATTCTCACTAAACGACCTCAAAAAATGAGGGAGTATTTTTTACATCATAATATACCAACTAATGTATGGCTAGGCACCACGATAGAAAGCAGTAGAGTAAAAGCAAGGATTGACTTAATAAGAGATTTAAAAGCTTCTGTAAAATGGCTTTCAATTGAGCCTTTGCTTGATGATTTGGGAGAGCTTGATTTAAATGGTATTGATTGGGTTATAGTAGGCGGTGAGAGTGGCTATAATGCGCGTATAATGCAAAAATCTTGGCTTATAAATATCAAAATACAATGTGATAGGGCTAAAATTCCTTTTTTCTTCAAACAATGGGGAGCTTATGGAGAAGATGGAATAAAGAGAAATAAAAAGAACAATGGGGCTTTGTTGGACGGAAAAATCTATCAAGCCTTTCCAAACATTAAGCAAGATTATTTAAATTGAGCAATAAAAATAATATTCATTGCTACAGGGAATAGTGTTATGAGGTCTATTTATATGTTAAAATAATACATAAAGGTTTCTCAAACCAACTTTGGTTTGCATACAAGCTAGTGTTTTTACTCTCATTTGATTTAAAACATCTTCTGCATTTGCTCTCTTAAGTTCTTGCTTTTTTCTAAGAAGTCTTCCGTGGTGTAAAAGGGTAAATGAAAAATTCTCACTCCCGTATAAGATTTAATAAATTCATCAATGCTTTCATCTCTTTCTCCCATCATTACAAGGGCTATCAGGGGAATCTCGCGCTTTTTTAGCGCTTCTAAGGAAAGTAAAATATGATTAATCACACCTAGATAATACTTTGCAACTAAAATGCAAGGCTTTTTACATTTATTTATATAATCAAGCATTGTAAAACGCTCATCAATAGGCGTGAAAAGCCCTCCAGCTGTTTCTATCAGCGCATTTTCACTTTGAGGAAGCTTTATATCAAAGGCTTTATAATCAAGCTTTTCAAGCCTTTTACCAATGTGAGGTGAAGCGGGGGTTTGTAAAAACACGCCTTCTTTAAAAATCTTTGTTTGAGGGCTAAACTTAGCTATAAAAGTGCTATCTGTGGGTATGCCTGCTTGAATAAGTTTAAAATAATCATATTTAAAAGCCGCGCAAAAAGCCGCGCAAAAATGCGTCTTTCCCGCATCTGTGTGCACCCCGCAAACATAAATTTGCATAGATTCTAATAATCTCTAAGAATTAAATTATATTTTGAAATAGGACATATACTCTTTTAAAGAATCCGAAATATTTTTCAGCTCATCAATGGTTTTGTTTGCGTGCTCCAAAGATAAGTGCGTCTCTTGAGAGAGCGTAGCAATACCCTGCATATCGTGTGAAATGCTTTGCATAGTGCTTTCTTGCTGGCTAGAAGAAGATGCGACAGTTTGGGCTTTTTCTAGTGAATCTTGAGCTTGAGCTTGAATTTCTTCTAATGTTTGCACCGAATCCATAATAAGCTGCTGTCCTTTTTCAATCTGTGGTACAATCGCTTCAATAGCCTCAACAGAAGTGCCTATGCTATCTTGGATAAGTTTTATCATATTAGCAATTTCAGCCGTTGTAGAAGCGGTACGTTCAGCAAGTTTTCTTACCTCATCGGCAACCACAGCAAAGCCTCGCCCGTGTTCCCCTGCTCTTGCTGCTTCAATAGCAGCGTTAAGCGCTAAAAGATTGGTCTGGTCAGCAATTTCTGCAATGAGATTCGCACTGCCACCAATTTCCATAGATTGCTGTTGTAGCCCACGTATATTATCTGCTGAAGTGCTTATCATCTCGGTAATTTTGCCAATTTCTTGTGCGGTAACATTGATGATTTCCACACCTTTTGTAGAGATCTCCACACTTTTGAGGGAATTTTCCTCTGTTTGTTTAGCGATATTTGACACTTCAATCACAGATTGATTCATTTGCCCTATTTTATCGGTTACGTGTGTGGAGCTTTGCATTTGTGTGTTGGCAGCATCTTGAGCCTTATGAGAAGTCTTAGACACCCGCAAGGCAACATCGTGGATTTGATTTGATGAGTGTATGATATATTCTACAATTTCTCTAAGCCTTTGTTGCATTGCTGCAATAGAGTGGAGCATAGAGTTCTCTCTTTTATAATATACAGGGTCAGAGAGGTTACCATTTGCAATTCTCGATACAATATCCGAAGCAGTGTGAGGCTCGCCCCCAAGGAGATTGAGAAGCATACGTATGATAATAATCGCATCAATCACACCAAAAACAATGCTGCACGCTAAAAGCACCAAAAGAATAAGTCTAAACTTATTAACATTTTCTCTTAATTCTATTGTAAGTCGCTGATTTTCATCTTCTTGATAGTCAATAAATTGATTAATTTCTTTGAGCCATTGCGTGAAATAAGGGGCGAGAGTATTAAGTAATGTATAGGCTTTTTGTGAATCTCCTGCAAGCTTGGCTTGTGTGATTTGCACAATTAAAGGAATGCTCTTAGCCTGTGTAGCTTCAATAGCGTTCAAAATGCTAAGTTCTGTCTCATCAAGCAAATGGGTATCAATAAAGTTTTTCTTCATATTGTCTTCAGCTTCTTTGTAGAATTGCTCTAAAGTGTGGATTTGCTCTAAAAGATCGTGCAATCCTTTTTTGTCTTCATTATCAATAAGCACCACATCACGCACGGCTATGGC
Source organism: uncultured Helicobacter sp. (assembly GCF_910577135.1). Lineage (GTDB taxonomy): Bacteria > Campylobacterota > Campylobacteria > Campylobacterales > Helicobacteraceae > Helicobacter_C > Helicobacter_C mastomyrinus. The sequence continues at coordinate 101,659 of NZ_CAJTLL010000001.1, read as the reverse complement.
TCTATCATGGACGCTTCCACGGAAATTAATCGCGTAACGTTGGGCGAGGGCATTTTTGTCATTAATGTCTGTAAGCGAGGCGTTAATGCTACTTACACGATTAAGACTGATAAATGTCATAATACACGAAAATACAATTAAGACACCAAAGCCAAGACTTAGCATAAAGCCTACATTTATTTTTCTTCTAGCTTTAGATGGTTGTTCTATGTCTATCATATTTTCTCCTTTTGTAAATATTTTCATGTAAAGCTTCATATGATTATAGCTTTATAAAATATATTTTTAACAAATATCATCCCCATCTGCAAACTTAATATTAAAATATGCTACAATCTCGTATCTTATTGCCAAAGGGGCATTGTTGATGAATACAGGAATAATTGCGGTTATGTTGGGCGTTTCTCTCATACTTGGTTTATTTGGGCTTCTTGCTTTTATATGGGGGCTTAAGAATGGACAATTTGATGACGCAAATAAGATGATGCAGGGTGTGCTTTTTGATTCTGTAGAAGATTTGAATCTTGCCGCAAGAGCTGATAAAAAACAAAATACATTACATTCAAATACAAAAGGAGAAAATAATGAGCAAAATATATGATGTAGGCGTAATAGGCTGTGGTCCAGCGGGCATAAGCGCAGCCATAGAGTGTATAAATAAAAATTTAAGTGTTATCGTATGCGAAAAGGGCGAAAGCCATAATATGAGTATTCGTAAATTTTACAAAGAAGGCAAACGCGTGGATAAAGACTACAAGGGGCAGGTAGTGGAGCTTAAAGGCAGTATTGACTTTAAAGATGGCAATAGGGAATCAACACTTAGTTTTTTTGATGAGATTCTCTCTCCTGTTGAGGTTGCCTATCAAAGCGATGTAGAATCTATCACGCCACTTAGCGATAATGAGGGATTTTCTATAAATACAACGGATAATCGTAGCTATAAAGCACGATTTGTTATCATAAGCATTGGCAAAATGGGGCAGCCCAATAAGCCAAGCTATCCTTTTCCTTCCTCTATGAGAAAACGTATCAACTTTAATGCCAATGACGCACAAGGCACAGAGAAGATTCTTGTCGTGGGTGGTGGTAATTCAGCAGTAGAATATGCCTATGATTTAGCTCAAAATATCCAAAATAGCGGAAGTGTAACGCTTAATTATCGTCGCACAGAATTTGCACGCATTAATGATACCAATGCTATGCAGCTTAAAGAAGCCATTACAAAAGGTGTGCTTCAAACAAAACTAGGCATTGATATTCTAAGCCTTGAGGATGATAGTGGTATCGTGGGCGTAAATTTTAGCGATGGGAGCAAAGAGAGCTATGAGCGTGTGATTTATGCTATTGGCGGGGCAAGTCCTGTGGATTTTCTCAAAAAATGTGGCATACAAACAGATGAAAAGGGTGTGCCTACAAGTTCAAATCTTTGGGAAAGCAATGTGAAAAATATTTTTGTCGCAGGGGATATTGCCCTAAAAACAGGCGGTTCTATCGCTGCAGGTCTGCAGCACGGATATGAAATTGCCCAAGAGATTGCAAAAAGACATAGAGTATAATAAAACTTAGGGAGCTATCCCTATCGATATATCTATAACTTGATTCCTTATATAACCCATAGATGTGTTTGGTTTAATGCTTTCATACTACAAAACAAAGCAAGATTAAGTAATGAATCTTGCTTATAAAGTTTATATCCTCGCTACACCACTTTTGATAGCCGCCTCTGCCACAGCATTAGGCACAATATCGATAAGACGTTCGTCAAACGCAGAGGGGATAATATAATCCACTCCAAATTGCATTTTTTTCTTTAAAAGCACTTCTAATTTTTCCGTGATAGGTTCTCGTGCAAGTTCGGCTATCGCCCTTGCAGCGGCAAATTTCATTTCTTCATTAATCTTACTCGCCCTCACTTTAAGCGCACCCTTAAAGATAAAAGGGAAACCAATGACATTATTGATTTGATTAGGGAAATCACTTCGACCTGTTGCTATTATCGCATCAGGTCGGGCTTTTTTAACCACATCAGGCATAATTTCAGGGATAGGATTGCTTAGGGCAAAAATGAGCGGAGAGGCATTCATACCCATAATATCATCAGCCACCAATAAATTGCCCTTTGAAAGCCCAAGTAGCACATCTGCTTCATTAAGTGCGTCTTTAAAAGACTTATAGTTCTCCTTGCAAACAAATTCTTGTTTCATAGCATTTAAGTCTGTCCTATCCGCACTAATAGCCCCCTTAGAATCAAACATCACGAGATTTTTCACGCCAAGTGCTTTATACATTTTCGCACAGGCTATCGCTGCTGCTCCTGCCCCAAATACAACGACTTTAATATCTTCTGCCTTTTTATTAACTAAATGCAGAGCATTAATGATAGCTGCAGTGGAGATAATAGCTGTGCCGTGCTGGTCATCGTGCATAACGGGTATATCAAGTTCTTTAATCAAACGGGATTCTATCTCAAAGCATTCAGGAGCTTTAATATCTTCTAAATTAATGCCGCCAAATGTAGGGGCAATTGCCTTTACCACAGCGACAAACTTATCCACATCTTTTTCATTCACTTCAATATCAAAGGCATCAACATCGGCAAATGTTTTGAATAAAATCGCCTTTCCTTCCATAACGGGCTTGCTCGCTACCGCGCCAATATCGCCAAGCCCAAGCACAGCTGTGCCATTACTAATAACAGCTACAAGATTGCTTTTAGAAGTATAATCATAAGCACTTAAAGGATTTGCTTCAATCTGCTTGCAAGGCACTGCCACACCGGGCGTATAAGCTAATCCTAATTCATCAATAGAGCGCAATCGCTTGCGTGGGGCAGTGCTGACTTTCCCACCTTTATGATACTTTAAAGCCTCAGGGTAAGCGGCTTTGAGTGTTTCTAAATCCATAGCATATCTTCTTTGGCTTTTTAAATAATGGAGGATTTTAGCACTTTTTGACAAACAAAGTATAATAAAAGGCAAAACTCGCATAAATACCTCTCTTATTTTCTTTTACATATTTTTAAAGTTAATCTTTTGCTTACTTTTGTGATTTTTAAGCATTTTTAGAATTTATGCCTTCTAGCACTAAATGCACGATTTCGCTTGGAGCAAGAAAGCGGATAGCCGGTCCCCAAAAGCCCACGCCGCTACTCACATAAAGTTGGGTACGTTTGGGATTAGGCAATGTATAAAGCCCGTGTATATAATGCTGGTCTAACCACACAAGCAAAGAAAGTGGGAACACTTGCCCGCCGTGCGTATGTCCGCACAGCACAATATCAAATTCACTCACATCATTTTGTCGCACGAATTTTGGCTGATGCGCGAGTAATATACTTGGCTTATCTGCATTTATTCCCTGCTTCGCTGCATTCAAATCAGGAGGGAATAGCTTAAATTGCTCTCCTGCTATATCGCTTACCCCTACAAGATTCACATTTTCAAGCTCTGTATTGGTATTATTCAAAATGCGAAGATTAAGTGTTTTAAGATGAGCTAAAATTGGCTCGATGCTGTGATAATACTCGTGATTACCCGATACATAATACACGCCTTCCACACTTTGCAAATCTTTTAGCGGCTCTAAATCATCTTTGATAAGATGTATTTTATCATCGACTAAATCCCCTACAATAACGACAATATCGACATTAAGTGCATTGATACGAGCTACAACTTTTTCTAAGAATTCTCTGCCTAATGTCTTGCCTATATGCACATCGCTTATCATCGCAATACTCATTTTGCGCCTTAAGTGAGGGACTTTTAAATAAACTTCCTTGATATGTGGCACACTTAGGGCGTTTGTGAGGCTTTTGAAGCTAAAGTATGCAAAGAGTGTTGCTACGCTCCAATCGATGATTTTGCGTAAAAATACGCGGCGAGAGGCAATAGCTTTAGCATCTGTAGATTCTACACTCTCATTCAGGGAGGCTGTGCGCGATATGTGCTTAGAATGTCGCCTTTGATATTTTGTTGCTAAAAAAGCACAGATTCTAAACATATCCACACATAAACACGCTAAAAAAAGCGAATACCCTAGCACTACACAAGATCCTACGAGCAAATACTGCCAATGAGCAAAGTGTGAATCCCTCACCACAAAGAGTAAAATCTCTCCTGTTGCCAAAAGCACTAAAAAGCCTAGCCCTAGCCATTTATTAATCATAGCACTATGCCGCATAAAGCGCATATACACATAGGCTTTCATCAATGTCAGCACAGCAAAAATAACACCCACAAAAATAAGAATCTTCATCATCACTCCATTTTGTAATCTATCCCAAAGATTCCCAAGCAATGGGACTTATGCCATTTTGTGCCAAATAGGCATTTGCCTCTATAAATACATTGCTCCCTATGAATCCTCGCGCTAAAGGGCTAGGGTGCGGTGCGGTGATAATCTTATGCTTTGTGCTATCAATTAGAGTCGCCTTTTTCTTCGCATAATTCCCCCATAACATAAATACCAAATGTGTTTTATGTGAGGAAAGCGCCTTAATCACGCCATCGCTAAATCGCTCCCAACCAAAATGCTGATGGGAGGCTGCCACATTGGCACGAACACTTAAAATCGCATTGAGCAGTAGCACCCCCTGTCTTGCCCAACCGCTTAAATCTCCGTGTGTAGGCGGAGCGATATGCAAACTCCGTTCTAGTTCTTTATAGATATTTTGCAATGATGGTGGAATCTTCATACCACGTGGCACACTAAAACTTAAGCCCATCGCTTGAGGTGTAAGCTCTCCATTTATTACCGCGCTTCCGTGATAGGGGTCTTGCCCGAGTATGATGACTTTGAGTGAATCTAAGGGCGTGAGGGCAAAGGCGGTAAATATATCTTTAGGCTTGGGATAGATGACTTCTCCCTTTTGCAAGGCTGCCATATAATGTGCTTTAATATCTGCAAAATAGGGGCTTAATAGTTCATCTTTAAGGAGCGATTTCCAATCGGGTGGAATCTTTACCCTATCAAGTGCGATACTCATTCAATGATTTTGGGCACGATGAAAAAGTTATCTTCCGCACAGGGCGCATTTTTAAGCACATCTTGGGCGATAGCAGCATCTTGTGGGACATCTTCTCTTAATGGCGTTTTTAAATCCTCTTTGAAACAATCCTGCGGCACTTCTATACTTGCGATATTTTCTACAAATCCTAGAATCTCTGTTAGCTCTGTTTGCATACTTTGACGCTTATTTTCATTAATATGTATCATAGAAAGTCGCTCTAAGCGCGATAGTAACGCTTCATCAATATGCATTTGCCCTCCTTTAATAAATAAATGCAGATTATAACACAGAATCTTGCCCTTAGGGTAAAGCCTCGCCCATTAGTGTAGCAATGGCATTTGATTCACACTCAACTCCCATACTCGCACTAAAAAGCTCAAAGGCAAGGGCGGCTTGATGGATAAGCATAGCTCTCCCATCACTGCAAATAAGCTTAAATTCACTTGCTAGATGTAAAAAAGGCGTTTGCTTCCCATAAATCAAATCAAAGGCATAAGAAGCGTGGGTAAAGAGCGCTTCAAGCTGTGATTTAGCACAAGGCAAATGTGTATCATTTAGCCCCGCACTCGTGGTATTGATGATTAAATCATACGTGTTATTTGGCTTAAATGCACTACTTACACTACATTCAAAGCCTTTATCTGCAAAAAATGTAAGTTTAGAATCCGAGCGATTGATGATGGTCGTGGGGATTTGATATGCCTTTAGAATCATCGCTACCGCCTTAGCCGATCCACCCGCACCGATAATAAGGGCATTTTTTATCTTATAGTCTTTAATGCACTCATAAAAACCCTGTGCGTCTGTGTTGTAGCCTATGATTGCGCCATTATCGTGCACCCACGTATTACACGCACCTATGTCCTTAGCCACGCCACGCACCTCATCGCATAAGCTGAAGGCATATTCTTTAAAAGGAATGGTGATATTTGCGCCATTTAAATGATGAGATTCAAAGCTCTTGTAAAGTTCCTCGCCATTTTCTAGCAAAATACGTCCGTAATAGGCATTTATATCACATTTTGCAAAGGCATAATTATGCAAAAGCGGGGATTTAGAATGTGCGATAGGATTCCCATATACTGCGAAAAATCCAAGCATTGAGGGCTATTCTTTAGCAATAAAGTTTGTTGAGATATAGCCATATTGTTTATTAGGGAGTTGAATCTTCGCCCACTCGCCTTGTGTCTCAAGCACAGCAATACGTGTATGATAATTTAAACGCCCAATAATAGCTGCTTGCGTATCTGGCTTAAGGCGGACATTAAGCGTTGTTGATGAGACAATATATATTTTTCCCTCAAGATTCTCTTGTTTTGTTAAAAGACGTGAGGCGACATAACCCTCTACGCCTGATTGTTTTCTTACTTTGCTCCATTGCTCTTGCCAATCAAGCACTTCTAAAGCCTCTCCTACACTTGCACGAGAGATAACCATTCCTTCACTGGAGGGCATATTGCGGATATTGATACGATATTGCGCATAATAGATAGAATCTTGATGTGATTGCTTGGGTGGGGATATTGGATTCTCGATAGGGGTGGGCTGTGAGGCTATACTCTTATCCTCTACATTTTCTGTATTATGGTTATTGTCAATAGTTGTAGCGGGTAAGGATACATTATTAGGATTTGTGTTTTTTTTATCATCACTTTTGTCTAAATGTGCTATATGCTCTAAAGTCGTGAGTTCGTGGGAATGGTTGGGACGAGAGAGAATGAGATTTCCTTGATCCATAAAAATAATAATACTAGCATATATAGCAAGTCCAATGAGGACGATAAGGAATGGAAATGAATAGATTTTAAAAAAAGTTCGTGTGTTCAAATTAAAGCCTCTTTTAGTTTATAAATAATTTATATGAAATGCACACCGCTTTGCGCACACACTTCGCCAATAATATACCCATCAAAAGGATGGACAAACTGCAGCATTTCATCGCTTTTAGCCTTATCGACAGCAAGAATCATACCAGTTCCCATATTGAAAGTGCGATACATTTCATCTTTTTCTACATATCGGCTAAGAAGCATAAAAATAGATGGGATTTTCATCGCTTTTGAATCTATTTTGGCACCAAGCCCATTAGGCAATATACGAGGTAGATTCTCCACAATGCCTCCACCGGTGATATGCGCTAATCCGTGCAAATATGGACGCAAAGTAGATTGATAGATTGCCTTAAAAAGCGGCACATAAATGCGTGTAGGAGTAAGCAATATATCAAGTAAAGGCTGTCCCTCAAAATCTGCCTCAAGAGACATTTGCAATTTCTCAAAAAGCACCTTTCTCACTAAAGAATAGCCATTACTATGCAGTCCACTACTTGGTAAGGCGATAAGCACATCTCCTGCTTTGATACATTGGGTTTGCACATCTTCTTTTTCTGCAATCCCTACGGCAAATCCAGCTAAATCAAAATCATCTTTGGCATACATACAGGGCATTTCTGCACTCTCTCCGCCAATGAGGGCACATTGGGCTATTTTACAGCCCTCAACAATCCCGCTAATAACTGCAAGCGCATCTTTTGAGCATAATTTACTCGTAGCATAATAATCCAAGAAAAACATTGGTGTGGCAAAATTGCAAATCAAGTCATTTACGCACATTGCCACCAAATCAATGCCAACGCTAGAAAGTCTATGGCTATCAATAGCAAGGCGAAGCTTTGTGCCAACACCATCAGTCGCACCCAAAATCACAGGATTTTTATATCCACTAGGCAAAGCGTATGCCCCGGCAAAAGAGCCTATCCCGCCGATTACATTAGTATCAAAGGTTGATTTCACAAGTGGCTTTAAACCCTCCACAAGTGCATTTCCTGCATCAATATCCACACCAGAATCTTTATAGCTTATCATTAAATATCCTTTGAATACTGCATATATTTTTGAGTCAAAATGCGTAAATATACCATAAAAATGATTTAGATTCTGTTGTATAGTTTTAGCTTTAATTACTCGTGCGATAGCGGAATTGTCCGTTTTTGTAGACAAGTTTTGCACCACCAATGCTAAAAAGCCATTTATTTTCAATAAAGTTTTTCAAAAACGCTGCCAGTTCACCGTTGATATGCTTTTTATACACCACACCCACGCCATCAGTATGCCCGATAGAACACACAGTGCCACGATGTTTAAAGCGAAAGGTCTTTTTTTGTTCTTGCTTGCGGAGTATTTTTAATAAACTTTTGCCGACATAATCGCCCATTTGTGCGGAAAGTTGTGCAGTAGGAGCGTGGATTACATCACGTGAGGCAAATAAAGCACAATCCCCCACCACATAGATATTTTCATATTGTGGACATCGTAGATAGCTATCCACTTTTATACGTCCCTTTTTGGTTTCAAAGCAGGATTTCTCAAGGCTATCATTGCCTTTTACTCCAGCGCTCCATAAAATCGTATTGCCCTTAATATGTTTGCTTTTTCCATTATGTTTGATTATCACGCCATCCTCGAGGCATTCTTGTACTTCTCCATTGCATATTACCTCCACACCAAAGGCTTCAAGCTTCTTTTGTGCCAAGGCACTTGCCTTTTTGCTAAACATTGGCAGGATTCGCTCACTCCTGCCAATACAGGTAACCTTAGGCACATCACGTGGAATCCCGCTAATTAAACATAGCTCATCAAGCCTAGAGGCAAGCTCTGCGGCAAATTCAATGCCTGTGAATCCTGTTCCACACACAATCACACTTAAATCATTTGCATTCTTTGTGTGGCAATATTCTTTGAAACGATATTCAATGAGTTTATCAAGCTTTAATGCAGCATTGAGAGATGAAAGCTTATGAGCGTATTTTTTCACCCCTTTAATGCCAAAATCATCGGGTCTAAAACCAAGCCCTATTACCAAATAATCGTATTCATACGCTCCGCCATTACCAATAACACGCTTTTTTTCTGGTTCAAAGGAGAGAATCTTATCTTTTATAAAATGCACTTTGTCTAAATCGAGCACCTTGCGAATGTAGATTCTCGCTTTACGTGCGCTCAATGTGCCAATGGCTACTTTATGCAAAAGTGTCGTTTGGTAGTGATAGTCGTGTTTACTAATGAGTGTAACCTCTGCCTCATCTTTAAGATTCTGCTGTAGCGTAATGGCTGTGCGTAAGCCCCCATATCCCCCACCAAGAGTTAGAATTTTGGGTTTCATACTTTGCCTCTTTGAAAAGAAGTTGTAAATATGTAGTGAAATAGTATCGATTTTTTATCAAAATAAGCATAAATAATATTAAAAAGTAAAAAAATAATTTATTTTTTGTGAATTTTACTCATTTTTGCAGCTTTTAGTATTCTTAAAAAAGCGAAATATTTAGAATAGTCTAAAATGTTTCAGGGACAGAGTTATTTAATCTTAATAAGAAAGAAAGTATAGTTTTGTTTTGAAGGCTTAGTTTCTAACTATTATGGCTGCGCTGTTGTAGCTAAAGCTACCGTGTAGTCTTGCTCGTTCTGTATTATACACTCATTTCATAGAGTCTTTTGCGTTCATTAGAGCTTGCTATATCAAGCTGCTGGCGGTATTTAGTAATCGTGCGCCGCACCATTTTAAGCTCAAACTTTTCCTCTACCATTTTAAGAATCTTCAAATCACTTAAAGGCTTTTTTCTATCTTCATTTTTGACAAGATTTAAAATGAAATCCTTAATAGATGCATTAGAAGTATCCCCATCAATAGCTGCAGTAAAGAAGCTTTTGATAGGGAAAATCCCCCTATCGCATTCAAGATATTTGTTTGCAATCGCACGTGAGATCGTGCTAGGGGCATAGCCTAAGTCTTGGGCTATATCTTTTAGCTTCATAGGGCGAATCTCCCCACCCATAAAAAAATCATATTGATTTTCCCTCAAAGCAATAGCGATTTTAAGAATCGTAGCCTTGCGCATATCGAGTGCATCGACTAAATCTTTTGCTTCCTTAAGCTTTGTTTTCAAAAACTCCGCACCCGCTTTATCTTTTGTGCTTTTAATATTTTCTTCAATAAGAATCTTAGGATAGTAGCTGTCATTGATGGAAACTTCAAGCTCATAGGCAGTATTTTTAAGACTATCACTTTTGGTGCGTTCAAAAATGAAAATATCAGGTATTACTTCGCTTTCTCTTGCGCCAAATTCAATAGCAGGGGGATTTTTAAAAGTCTTAATTGTTTTCATCACTTCATTATAGGAGCTGTGATTCTTATATTTATTATGGCAGTGTAAATCACGTATGATAGATCGAGCCAACTCATAGCTCTCCCCTTCTAAATCGGTGTTATCAAGTTGAAAGAGAAAGGATTCTATAATATCCTTCGCTCCCACACCATAAGGTTCTAGATAGGCAAACCTCTGTCTTATGCGCTCAACCTCATATTCATCTATGCCCAAATCTATGGCAATCTCACCCACAGCTACGTCTAAATAGCCCTCATCATTGAGATTTTCAAGAATTTTAAAGGCAATTTTACGTGAAATTTCTGTGGGAAAAAGCACAGAATCAATTTGTTCCTCAAGCACCTCATAAAGGCTTTTTTCACTAATATGGGTAGATTCAAAATTATCATTTGAAGTAGGCGTATGGTTTTGAGATACTCGGCGATTTTTGCCTTGCAAGCTATGTGTTATTTGGCTTTGCACATTGGCATAAGGATTTTCTTCCACTACATTGTTTAAAGTCTCTTCAAGTTCTGTTAGCCCACTTTGTAAGATAGGTAGCCAACTTTTCAGCGTTGTAGAAAGCCGTGTTTTAACATTGGGTTTATTTTTTAACCTACCACCTACACTCATACTTTGAAATGCTCTCCTAGATAATATTTTTTCACTAATTCATTCGCATAAATTTCCTCTGCATTGCCACTTGCTAATAACGCACCACCTTTAATAACATAAGTGCGAGAACAGACAGAGAGTGTTTCACGCACATTATGGTCGGTGATAAGCACCCCTATGCCAAGTTCAGTGAGCTTTAGAATAATATTTTGTATATCACTTACTGCGCGGGGATCTACTCCTGCAAAAGGCTCATCAAGCAAAATAAATTTTGGGTCTTTGACTAAAGCACGAGCAATTTCTACACGTCTTCTCTCTCCACCACTTAGACTTATGCCTTTTCTGGCGCGGATAGGCTCGATATTAAATTCTGCGAGCATATTTTCAATTTTTATTTGCCTATTTTTCACACCTTTAATGCTAATTTCAGCAGCTAAAATAAGGTTTTCTTCCACACTTAAATCTTTAAAAATACTTGATTCTTGTGGGAGATAGCCTATACCTAGATTAGAGCGTTGGTGCAAGGGGAGATTGGTAATGTCTGTGTGATTAAGCAAAACTTTACCCGCACTTGGGTGCAAAAGCCCACATATCATATAAAATGTAGTTGTTTTCCCTGCACCATTAGGACCTAAAAGCCCCACAACCTCGCCACTATTAACTTCCAAAGAAATATCTTGCACAATTTTAGTTTTTTTAATATGTTTGCTTAGATTTTGTGCTGATAATTTATTCATGGCTCACCTCATAGATTCTGTGATGTGAAGGTGTGGGTGTAATGTGAATGAAGATTACTTGAAAACCATTTTGTTTTAGTATTTGCCCTAAGTTTTCATCGCCCCATTCGATAAAATGTAATCCTTCCTGCATAAGCATATCAAGCAAGCCTAGTTCAAGCATTTCTCGCAGGGATTTGCGATACATATCATAATGGTAAATTACACCATAGTGCGGATTGTCATAAGCAAGAGAGAGGCTAAAGGTAGGGGAATTTACTCGTGTAGTAGTATCAAAAGATTCTACGAAATGGCGCACAAGAGTAGTTTTTCCACTGCCTATATCACCTTGTAAAAGCACAACATACCTATCTTGTAATATATTTTTTAATTCTTGGCACAATATATGGAGTTCATCTTCTGCTAAAGTAACCTCATTCACAACAAATCCTTTGTGATTACTTTTTTAATCCCCACGCTTTCATTGATAGCCATTATCAAATCTTTATTTTGATTTAAGAAGGCTTGTTTAGAATCGCTTGAAGACACATTTTGTGTTTCTGTGGATTGTGCATCATTTGGAATATTTGGTGTGGGTGCTGCTAATGACTGTGTGTGAGGGATTGAAGTAGGCTGTGCTATATCTGTATTCATAGTATTTGTAGTGGATTCTAAAGATGGAGTGGGAGATTGGGAGGTGTGGGTGGTATCTTGCGAAAGAGGCTCTTGTGTGGTAACTTGCTCGATTTGTGTGCCATCACCAAAAACAGCCCGAACAAGAGAAAAAACAATTTTGCTATGCTCTTTTAAAAGTGCCTTATCTGCACCTTGTGCTACACTCTGCCAACGCAAAAGATGGCTAGATTCTATAAATTCGACAAAGCGGACATTGTGCTCAAATGCTACGCCTAATTGCTCATTGCGGTCTTTGAGTTTGGTAATCAATGTATCAAAACGCATTTTTGCACTAAGTGGGGCTGTTGTGGCAGGGGGTATTTGAGCGGGAGTAGGTGTTATAGTATTGGTTGTATTTGCCATAGGGGTGGGGCTAGTAGGAGATGTATGCGGGATTGAAGGACTTAAGGGGTTTTGTCTATTTTGTATATGAGTGGCATCTTGCTGTCCAAAAAGCTCATTTTCAAGCTCTTCTATCATAGATTCTATATCTTTTACTTTCATTGCTTCTTGCATTTTGAGTGTGCATAAAAGCAGCACGAACACACCATCGGTATTAAGGCTTAAGAGGCTTTTAGATTCGCTCAAAATCCTTGCAAATCTATCAAGGAGCAATGGCGGGAAATCGTTATCTTTTTGCAATAATTTATCTTTTAAAAACAGCATCATCTCATCAAGTATCATTTCGCATTCATATTCAAAGAGCATCTCAAGTATGCCATGCGTTTTTGCCTCATCTTTATGTACGATACTTAAGAAGTAATCCCCCAATACCTGCGGATCTACCACGCCTAGCATCTCACTTATGGCTGCTACTTCAATGTGATTTTTGCAAAATATAATGGCTTGGTCTAGTAAGGTAAGAGTATCGCGCAAACTTCCCGCCCCACTACGTGCGATAATATCAAGGGCTTGTGCCTCATAACTTACGCCCTCTTTGTTAAGAATGTTGCTAATATGTTCTATGACAAGTCTGTGAGGGATTTGTTTAAATCTAAAATGCTGTGTGCGACTTAGAATAGTTGCTGGAAGCTTCAATGGGTCGGTAGTAGCAAGGATAAACTTTACAAATTCTGGTGGTTCTTCAAGTGTCTTAAGTAAGGCGTTAAAAGCCTCTTTGCTTAGCATATGCACCTCATCGATGATAAAAATCTTATATCGTGCAAAGCTCGGGCTGTATTTTGTCTGCTCGATTACACGCTTAATATCATCAATCCCCCTCGAACTTGCTGCGTCCATTTCTATAATATCTATATGTCTGTTTTGCAATGCCGCTACACAGCTCGCGCAAGTGCCACAAGGCGTGCTTGTAGGTCCGCTTTCGCACTGCAAGGCACGGGCGAAGATTCTCGCTGAACTCGTCTTGCCACTTCCGCGAAGCCCACTAAAAAGATATGCGTGAGAGATATGCTTAGAATCTAATGCTAAGGAGAGCGTTTGAGAAATGGCATTTTGCCCTATTAAATCACTAAAGCAAGTAGGGCGGTATTTCAAGGCTAGGGCGGTAGAATTCATTATTTATCCTCTAATGAAACAAACTAAAAATAGCATTGTATAAAAAGAATCTAAAAGTATCATAAGGGCTTATTTGTGTCCTTGTCTTCTTCCTCGCTATAAGTAAATACAGGCAAAGAGAGCTTATAAAAAATTGCGAGTAGTCTTGCACTCACACCAATAGCTAAGGTAATGAGTGTTGCAAGCATTATATCAAGTTTAATATATTCAAGCAGTGCGTAATAAATCGCTCCAGCGATAATGGCAATTCCTGCGTAAATTTCTTTTTGAAACACAAGGGGAATCCGCATACATAAAATATCACGTAAAATCCCGCCAAACACTCCTGTGATCACCGCCGCGCTGACCGCGATAATAAAGCCATAACCCTTATCAATAGCCACCTGTGCGCCCAAAATGCTAAAGACAACCAACCCCACTGCATCGAGTGTTAAAAATACATTTTCTGAACGTGCCACTACGCGGGGGACTTTTGTCGTAAGTAGTGCAGCAACACAAATAAGCACAATATATTGAGGGTGAGCCACCCAAGTGAGCGGATAATGCTCCAATAGAATATCACGAATAGAGCCTCCGCCAATAGCCGTAACAAGCGCGATAAACATCACGCCAAAAAGGTCCATTTTATGCTTTCCTGCGGCAAGTGCGCCTGTCATACCTTCAGCTGTGATGGCAATCACATAAAGTGTAGTAATGAGCATATTTCTCCTTGCCCTATTGTTCATCTAAAAAATTAAAGGTATTCTAACTTGATAGAGCTTAGAAAATTAGAAAATATATTTTATGGAATCACATTTGCTTTAAAGATATGCATAAAAACGCACAAGATTCTAAATGCAAAGGATAGCACAATGATGAGGTCTCTCTATACTGCCACCACAGGTATGCTAGGGCAGCAGTTACAAATCGATACGACATCAAATAATATCGCCAATGTCAATACCACTGGCTACAAAAAGCAGAGGGCGGAATTTGCCGATTTGTTTTATCAAGTGTTGCAATATGCAGGCACAAGCACGAGCGAGACGACTATCTCTCCCACAGGTATTGAGGTAGGCATTGGTGTACGTCCTGTGGCAATTCAAAAGATGTTTTCTCAAGGGCACCCAAAAGAGACAGAAAACAATCTTGATATTGCCATTCAAGGCAATGGATTCTTCCAAATCGAGCTTCCTGATGGGAATATTGCCTATACACGTGCAGGGAGTTTTAAGCTTGATAATGAAGGCAATGTAGTCAATGCCGATGGTTATCGTTTAATACCTGAAATTACTATACCTGAGGGAGCGACACAAATCAATATTGGCACTGATGGGACGGTGAGTGTGGTTGAGGGGAATGAAACGGAAGTGAATATTTTAGGACAAATTGAAATTGTAAATTTCATTAACCCTGCGGGTTTACACTCTTTGGGTGACAATTTATTTATTAATACCAATGCTTCAGGCGATCCCATAGCTGGAGTAGCAGGACTCGATGGCTTTGGGCAATTAAGACAGGGATTTTTAGAAATCAGCAATGTAAAGTTGGTTGAAGAAATGACAGATTTAATTACCGGGCAAAGAGCCTACGAAGCAAATTCAAAAACGATTCAAACTGCAGATTCTATGCTGCAAACGGTCAATAGCTTGAAGCGATAATAATTATTCTTTATAAATTAGAATATGGGGATAAGAGACTTTAGCTATAATCAGTAAGAAGAAGCTGCATTGCATTTAAGAGAATTTTATTTTTTAGATTTCTTAAAAATAGGTGAAATCTATAAAAGTTGAGTTTTAAACCCCCTAAATATTGCTTCCAAGCTCTCCCTCACATAGCGCACCTGCTCTTTAGTGATGATATAAGGAGGCATAAAATAAATCGTATTTCCAAGCGGACGCAATAAAAGCTCCTTTTTTAAAGCCCTTTTAAACACCTCAAGCCCCGCTCTTTTGTAAGGGCTTTGCAAAATATCAAAGGCATATATCATTCCCTTTTGGCGAAAATTTCCTAAAAAATGAAAATCTTTTAAAGATTGAAATTCATCGGCGATATATTTTGACATTTCCTTATTTTTTGCCACCACATTTTGCATTTCAAAAATATCGAGCACCGCATTTGCCGCACTACACGCTAAGGCATTGCCCGTATAAGAGTGTGAATGCAAAAAGGCTTTATTGCTTTCATATTCTGCATAAAAGGCATTATATATTTCATCTTTTACTAGTACCACAGACAAAGGTAAAAATCCGCCCGTAATGCCTTTAGAGAGACATAAAAAATCTGGTTTTTCCCTGCATTGCTCCATTGCAAACATACTGCCACTGCGTCCAAAGCCCACAGCGATTTCATCAAAAATCACTTGCACCCCAAATTGATGGCATAATTTAATCGCCTCATCGATAAAAGCCGCACTATACATATTCATATTTCCTGCACATTGAATCAAAGGCTCTAAGATAAAGGCACAAAGCTCCTCCGCGCGTGTTTGAAGTATAGATTCTAAGGCTTTAAGCTCTTTTTCAAAGTCCTCTCCGCTTGGCATGGGCGTTGTCAGGCACTCTAAAAGCAAGGGTGCATAAGTATCCTTATACAAACTCACATCACCTACGCTTAAAGCCCCCAAAGTCTCACCGTGATAGGCATTGCTAAGCGCTAGGAATTTATTTTTCTTTTTGCTTGTGTTAAGATGATAGTGAAAACTCATTTTCAGCGCTACTTCAATCGCACTTGAGCCATTATCCGCATAAAAGCATTTATCAAAGTTTGTAAGCTTGCAAAGCCTTTGAGAAAGGCGAATAATAGGCTCGTGTGAGAATCCTGCTAAGATAATATGAGCTAATTCATCAACTTGACTTTTGATCGCTGCTGCGATTTGTGCGTTGCAATGCCCGAAAAGATTGACCCACCACGAGCTTACGCAATCCATATACCTTGCCCCATCAAAATCATACAAATACATTCCGTCTGCTTTTTTGATAGGGATTAGCGGGATATTTTCGTGGTCTTTCATCTGGGTGCAAGGATGCCAAATATGTGCTAAATCGAGGTTTTTTAAATCTTGATTGTTTGGATTTAAAGCTAGATTTTGCATTAAATTTTCCTTAAAATAATTAGTATTTTATAAAAACAAAGTTGATATAATCTTGAAAAAATTATAAGGAATTTGATAAGCAATGAATCTTGATAAACGCCCTTTTAAGCATCTTTAAAGCTCATCAAAACCCACAAATTGCAGCCCTAATGGTTAAAATGAAAAGTCAATTTGTATTTTTAGATATACAAAGTAAGCTAAGAAAAGCATTTCAAGGGGTTATTTTAAGGATTTGCAAGATGAAAGTGTGAATGCAACATTGCTAGAATACTCAAAGGATAGTAATATCTGGTTAAGGCGCATAGCTATTTTGCACCAACTTTTACGCAAAGAGCGCACAAATACGCAACTTTTAGAATCTATCATAATAAATAATCTCAATCACAAGGAACCTTTCATCAATAAGGTTATTGGCTGGGCTTTGTGTGATTTTAGTAAGTATAACCCACAATGGATAAGCGCATTTTTGCAAAAATACAAAGATTCCCTTTCAGTTTTTAAGTATCAAAGAAGCGGGCAAGTATATTGAGATAAATTTGTAAAAGAATTTTATAAAAGCAAAAGGATATAATAAGCAAAAAGAAAAAGTTAAATTGATAAGAATGTAAACGCATTTAAATACTAAACAAACTATTGATCGGGGAAGCTTTATATACCTGAAAGAAGCAATTTTTAAGCTGAAATAGAGCGGAATTAGGATTTGGAGAGATATGCAAATGAGAAAAATCCGTTTATTTATTGCGATGAGCCTTGATGGATATATTGCAGATAGCAAAGGCGGTGTTGATTGGCTAGTTGGACAGGGCAATGATGATGAGAATATCGATTCATATTCTAGCTTTGTGAAAGATATTGATACTATTTTGATGGGGTGGAATACATATTATCACATCATTACTGAACTTTCCGCCGAAAAATGGGTTTATGATGAGTTTATAAGCTATGTCATAACGCACAAGAAATGTGTATCTTGTGATAATATCTGTTTTACTGATGAAAGTCCTGTTGAGTTGGTAAAGAAACTGCGAGAAGAAGATGGAAAAGATGTTTGGATATGTGGTGGCGCAAATCTCATTCAGCAGTTGGTGAGGGAGGATTTGATTGATTATTATTATATTACAATCATTCCCACAATTTTGGGTTCAGGTATTAGGCTTTTTGAAAATACAAAATATGAGATTAGGCTAAGATTGCTTAGTACACGCTCATATAATGGTATGACAGATTTAATCTATACACGAAGATAACTTCTAGTTTTTTGCTTTTTGTGTCTTTTGTTGCTATCTTTAATTAAATATATTATTTATATTATTAAGTTAAAACTATATTTATTATAATATTAAATGGTTGCACAAATTTTGTGATTTTAAGGTGATGTAGCCAATGTTGCTTAATACGATTTTAACAAAACTCAAAGCAACTACCGCACTTTGAAAGTGCTTGAAAATAGCAGTTTTTAATAAAAAGAATTTTGTAAAAGCAAAATGGTATATTTAATGAAAAATAAGGAGAGGTGATGACAAAAATATTTGAGAATTTAGAATTGATAGATGAAAATTGTCAAATTTATTGCAAAGATTGTCGCATAGCCTTAAAAGAACTTGCAGAAAATTCTATTGATTGTATCATCACTGACCCACCTTATTTTATTGACGGAATGGGAAGTGAATGGAATGATAAAAATCTTAAAAACAAGGCTTTAAAATCTGGAGTGATTGGCGGGCTACCTGTGGGAATGAAGTTTGATAAGAATCAAAGCACAAGATTACAGGCATTTATGAATCCTATCGCTAAGGAATTTTATAGAATCTTAAAGCCCGGAGGATTCTGCATTGTCTTTTCACAAGCAAGGCTCTATCACGCAATGGCGATGAGTATCGATGTAGCGGGATTTGAAATCCGCGATATGCTCGTGTGGAAATATGAGGGACAGGCAAAGGCATTCTCACAGAGCCATTTTATCAAAAAAGATAAGCATTTAAGTGCGGCACAAAAGGCGGCATTAATAGCAGAGCTAGAGGGATACAAAACTCCGCAGTTAAAGCCACAAATTGAACCTATGGTAATGGCACAAAAGCCCAAAAACGGCACTTTTTTGCAAAATTGGCAGGAATATAAGCTAGGATTAATTGACACAAAAGCAAGTTTAGATGGTAAATTTCCGGGTAATGTGATGGAAGTCTCAAAGCACAGTCGCAAAAGTGAAAGCAAAGCAAAAACCCCTCATCTAACCCCTAAGCCTATAAAGCTCCTCTCTCATCTTATCCGCCTTTTTACGCAAGAAAACCATCTCGTGCTTGACCCCTTTTGCGGCTCTGGTGCGACAGCACTTGCGGCATTGCAAAACAAGCGCAGATTTATAGGATTTGAGATTGAGGAGGCATATTTTAAGTTTGCCAAAAAGCGAGTGATGGAGGTAAAGGGGAGAATATAGGCATATCCTTTAAAGCCTACTTATAATGTAGAGATGAGTATAGGCGCGAATGGAGCGCTCTTTAACATAATGAGTAAATCAAAAAAGATTTTTTGCATTGTTTTGTAAGATTTATCTTAGTAGGGGTAAGCGGGCAATTGAGTAAGATTATTTTCTTAAAGTTTAAGTTTAGGTAAGAAAGATTTTAAAATAAAAGGTTGTCTTTGTTTTAAAGGAGCTGGGTATAAACTCTCGTTTATCGGCTAGTTTGTCAGTGATTTGCTAGCCTCTTAGCTGCTCTAGTCTATCGCGCTTAGTGCCAATGTCAGTAATCTGTATTCCAAAGTTCCCATCGACAATCACCACCTCTCCTTTAGCAATCACCTTATCATCAACAAGAATTTCTAATGGATCATTAGCGAGTTGATTAAGCTCTATCACACTCCCAATGTCCATTGCTATCACATCTTTAAGGAGCATTCGTTTTTGCCCAATACGCACTTTGACATTGAGGCGCACGTCTAAAATCATATTAATATTTTTAAATTCTGTGGGTGAAAGTATATGATTAGTTTGTGCGGAGGTAGATTCTGTATTTGTATCTTGCGCACTCTGCCGAGTATTGGTTTCAAATAAGTTTGCAAAATCTGCATTTGCCAAAACGATAAAACTTGATTGAATAGGTTCTAATAAAAAGTTAAAAACATAGGCTTTATTAAAGCGAGATAGTTCTATATCTTGAGTGATAAATTCAATATTGGTGCAGTTAAAATTAAGCTTTGGCAGTTCTTTTTGTGCATTAAGTGATGTGGAGATAGCACCAAAAATATTAGAGCTAATTTCTTTTATCGCATCTAAATCATCATCGCTCATTTCATTTTTTGCTTCTCCATCACCGCCAAGCATCATATCAGCGAGCGCTGTTGCCATTTCTACAGGTACAATCATACCAAGTTCGCCATTCCCATCACCGCTTACTGTGATGTAGCTTATTGCATAGGACGCAGGGAGATTCTCAAGGCTTACATCGCTATCGCTTGTGTGTGTTACATTGGGTGTTTTGCCCATCAAACCCTCAATAGTGGCAGTCGTTTCAGCGATAATTAAATCTATAAATGCTTTCATTCTCCCTCCTCTGCGATATCGGCTATTCTATTTTTACGTTGTGCTTCAAGCATTTCAAGCACTTCTTTGACTTGGTCTTTTTCTGTTTTGATAACCTCTTGAATCTGCAGGGTTTTGCGGTAACGTTGCAATCCAATAGTCGCTATATATCTTTCACGCCCATCAACAGAAACAAGTATCGTATCATCAGCCGCCCTATCAAGCCGCACAATATCACCTACTTGTAAATCCAAGACTTCTTTTAATGTGAGCGTAGCATTCCCCAAATATCCACTAACAATGACATTCGCCCCAGCAATCAAGGCTTGAAGCTCTTTGTTGCGGCTTTTCTTTGAGCTTGTATCGCTGAGCATTAAATCACGACTTGCTAAACGCGAAAGCACTGTTTCTAGGGAAATCACAGGATAGCAAAGGCTCATCATACCGCTACTATGCCCGATGATAATTTCCATCACCACCATAATCACAATTTCGTTTTGTGCTACGATTTGCACGACATTAGGGCTAGATTCTTTAGCATCTACGGAGGGATAAATTTCTGTTATTGATGCCCACGCCTCTTTAAGATTCTGCATAATTTGCCGCAAGAGGGTATCAAGGAGATTGAGCTCAATATCACTAAATTCACGGGAATTTTCATAAGGGTCGCCCTTCCCGCCTAAAAGCCTATCAATCATAGGGAAGGCAATGCTAGGATTTATTTCTAAAATTGCCGCCCCTTCCAGTGGCTTCATTGAAAAAATATTAAAGCTCGTGGGTGAGGGCAAACTCATCAAAAATTCCCCATACGTCATTTGATCCACACTATGAAGCTGAATCTCCACAATACTCCGCATTACCGCAGAAACTTGCGATGAAAGGCTACGTGCCATTTTATCGTGGATTGACTTAAATGCGCGAAGCTGCTCTTTGCTCACACGATTGGGACGTTTGAAGTCATAAAGTGTAACTTGCTTTTGATGTGTGATATCCTGCTTTTCTATCTCGGCGGTATCGCCCTCATCATCGACAACCTCTAAGAGGGCGTCAATTTCTTCTTGACTTAGTATATCAGCCATTTATATCTCCTAGTGCTTGTCGAATCTTCTTAATCACTTCTTTTGCAATTTGCGAAATGCGGGATTCTGTAATTTCTAAAATCTCGCTAATCTCTTTTAGACTAAGCTCTTCAAAGTAGTAGAGCTGGATTACCATTTGCTCCCTGCTACTGAGTTTTTTTAATACCTTATGGATAATCTCCATAAGCTCTTCGTGCTGTACATCTTCGAGGATGTTTTCTGCACAAATAGCATTATATTGCTCATCAATTGGCACAAGTGCGTATACATCAGAAGCTATACGCGCCTCTTTTATTTTGGCCACATCTTCATTGAGAATCTTTGCTAAATACTCATCGCTTGGTTCTTCTTGATGATCATTAAAGTATTTTGAAATTTCATAATCTATATGTTTTACCAATCTACGATTAGCACGGGAGAGAACATCGAGACTACGTAAATAATCTAGCATTGCGCCATTAACCCGCGTTTTTGCAAAACCCCAAAACGAATCATTGATATTGCTATCATATCTGCGTGCAAGCTTAATGAGCTCTTCTGTGCCAATGGATACCAAATCTGCCATTTCAATCGAGCTAGGCAATCTCTCTTTAAGGCGAAATGCCATACTTTTTACCGCAGGCAAATATTGTAAGGCAAGCTCATCTTGAGCATATTTAAGCGTTTGATTGTATCCATTATTTTTATTAATGCTTTTCACATATTTCTCCTAGCTTACGTTACCATTTTGAGGCTCTATATCTTCATCGCCAGATTCCATACTTCTAATAAAATTACGAATCTTAGTTGATTCTTTTTCGCGTTTATCAAATTCAAGTCGATAGTATTCTAAAGCATTCTCAAGTTTTTGTTTTTTTAATCTTGAGCGTTCAAAATCCAAAAATCGAAAATATAATGACACACTTACTGCAACGATAAGATAAATTCCCATTGTTGTAATGATTGTCCATAGCACCATAAATTCAGGCTCATCAAATTTACTAATAGCAAATGCAAGTCCTATGAAAAATCCCGCCACAATGCTAAAACTCATATAATTATCTGGCTTCATATATTACTATTACCCTTACTTGTCTTTAGAGATAGCCAAGCACCCGCCTTAAAAAATCAGCAAAATGCTTTTTTTGAGGAGAATTAAGCATATTGTGTTCCATTTTGGAGACAAGATTATGTGCGATAACTTCAATTTGCCCACTTACTGCATTTAATGGCTCTGCTTTGACAAAAAGTTCCCTAGCACGCACGGCTTTTGCTATTGTTGGGCTTTGCTCAATGAAACCTAACAAATACAGATGGAGAGAGGGAATGTTTTTGCGTGCAAGATTTTCAATGCGTTCAAAGACAAGTTGTGATTCTTTATTACTCTTTACCATATTAAGAATCATAAAAATTTCATTGCGAACCTTGGCATTAAGCTTGATAGTCGCATATGCATCAGTAAGCGCAGAAGGATCAGGCATAGTAACCACTACGACCATATCGCTTGCATTTAAGAAATTTTGTGTAATACCTCCAATTCCCGCACCTGTATCAATAATCATATAGTCAATATTGTCTAGAATATCGCTTTCTTGCAAGAATCGCTCAAATACCCCGCTATTGGCATATTTGAGTATTTCATCACCATTATCACCAGGGATAAGATACAATCCATCTTGTATAGGGTGAATAATCTCTTGAAAGCTTGCTTCCCCACGTAAGGCGTGAAGGATATTTTTTTGCGATTTTACGCCAAAAATTAAATCAAGGTTTGCTAAGCCAATATCCGCGTCAAAGACAGCTACGCGTTTTTTTAATTTCCATAAACAATAGGCTAGATTCGCACTTATGCTTGATTTTCCCACACCACCTTTGCCTGAAGTGATAGCGATGAATTTTGTATCACTAAAATTACGTTTGTCTTGACTTTGTATAAGAGATTGAAGTTCATAGGCTTGATTTTGTATCATTTTTGCCTCCATATAACTCTATGCTACTTAGATTCTGGGCGTCTAAATCCATCAAGCAAACAATCCACCAAATAGTCATTTCCGGCCAATATCAAATCATTAGGCACACCCTGCCCAATTGATAGATAGGAAATTGGTTTTTTAGTTTCATATACAAGTGAAAACATATTCCCAAAATGGCGGCTTTCATCGAGTTTGCTAAAAATAAGAGTATCAATATCAAATTCGCTAAAAGCATTATAGGTATCGCGCAAATCTTCATATTTTGTATTGACGGCTAAAACAAGGCTTATATCAATCTTATAATCATTGTTGAGATAACTTTTAAGAAGTTGTAGTTTGTGGCGGTCGTGCTGGGAATGCCCTGCTGTATCAATGAGGATAAAATCACAATGCCTAAGAGAATCCAGCGCCTTACCAAACTCTTGAGGTTCTATCACGGTATCAATGCTAAGTTTCATCATACGTGCATACGCCATTAGCTGATCCACGGCTGCTAAGCGATAGGTATCAAGGGTAATTACACCTACGCGATAGCGAGCATTTAGCATTAAAGAATAACGTGCTGCAAGTTTGGCAAGAGTGGTTGTTTTACCCACACCTGTAGGTCCTACAAGCATCATAACTTTTTTAGTATTATTTTGGAGGTTCTCACTTCGGCAGTAAATCATTTTGCGTAGCACTTCGCGGAAATATCGCTTAATGGTTGTAGAGTTTGAGCGCATTTTTAGTGGCATAAGCTCCAAAGAAAGCTGCATAATCGTATCTAAATGCTCTTTATTCATACCACTGCTCTTAGCAATTCTATAAATCTCTGCAAACTCTTGTGGTATATTTATCCCTTCGCTTTTTGGGCTTTTTTCTTCCCAGAGCATACTTTGAATAATCTTCATTTTGTCATTGAGTTCGCCTAGCTCGTTTTTGATGGCTTTAAGCTCGAGTTTTTCATTGATATTTTGAGCTAGGCGCGTTTGTTGTAAGTCCTGAATCTTATCGTTTGCGCGCTCATCAATATTGATATTTGCTTTTTTGACTGTGTTGTTAAGATTTGTTATAGAAGTGCGAGGAGAAGGTTGAATCCTTGGATTTTCGGGCATATTGCTTGGGACATTAGCAATTTGTGAGATTTGCTTTACTGCATCAGAAAGCTGTAAGGTAACTTCATCATAAATCTTGGGTTTTTGCGCTTTTTTGCGCTTTTTTGCCATTTCTTTTTCTGCAATTTCATCAAGTCTTTTTTGCACACTATTGCTATGTGCTTTAGCTTCATCTTGTTCTTGTTTTTGTTGTGCTTTGTTGGATTCTATGCTTTCATCATCAACTTTTACTACTATCTCGTATAAATTCGATTGAGTAAGTGATTTTTTTCGAATTTCTTTATTTTCTACAAGCATAATATCATCACCCAGAGTTTCTTGTGCTTTTTTGAGAGCTTGTGCTGGTGTATCTCCCATAAAAGTATAATGTTTTTCTGCCATGGTATCCGCCTGTATATTAATGTTAAAGTTTTTTGAAATATATATTGTAACTTTGTTGGGCTTAAGCAAACGTTTAAATTCCATCATCTTAACTATGAATTTTTTAAATCTTTAAATATATAGCCGCAATAAAGAAATAGAGTCTTAAGATATAAGCTAAACTTTAGAGAAAAGAGGCTAAAATCGCCCCCTTTGTTTTGCAAAAGATTGCTTTATGGCGATTTTGGCGGACAAATTCACACATACCAATCCTTGTAAGGTTGCAATAGCTTTTGCTTAAGCTTTGTTAAGGGGTATGGAGGATAAACCACATTACTTTTGAGGAGACTACTATGGTAACAATGAAAGATTTACTTGAATGCGGTGTACATTTTGGGCATCAAACACGCCGTTGGAATCCAAAGATGCAACGTTTTATCTTTGGCGTGAGAAAGAATATCCACATTATCGATTTGCAAAAGACTTTGCGATACTTCCGCTATACTTATAATATTGTCAAAGAAGCCGCGAGTGAGGGCAAAGTGATTATGTTTGTAGGGACAAAAAAACAAGCGAGTGAAACACTCAAAACCTATGCAGAAATGACCAATGCTCCCTATGTGAATTATCGTTGGCTTGGCGGTATGCTTACAAACTTTAGCACGATTAAAAAATCTGTGCGCAAACTTGAAATCATCGAAGAAATGGAAAGCAGTGGGCAAATTGATTTGCTCACTAAAAAAGAAAAATTAATGTTACAACGCAAAAAAGAAAAGTTAGATAAGTATCTGGGCGGTGTGCGCCATATGAAAAAAGCTCCAGATATGATTTTTGTTATTGATGCAGCAAAGGAAAAAATCGCCGTAGCAGAGGCGAGAAGACTTGGAATCCCCGTAGTTGCTCCATTAGATACAAATTGCGACCCTGATATGGTGGATTATCCTATTCCGGGGAACGATGATGCGATTCGCTCTATTCAACTTTTTTGTAAGGAAATCAGCGCGGCGATTTTAGAAGGAAGGGCTGAAAATAAAGACGAACAAGATGAGCAAGAAGTACAAAGTGTGCCCGTGACAGACGAAGAAAAAGAAGCATTACTTGATGAGGTAACGCAAGAAATCGCCAAAGATATGCAAGAGGAGGAATAATATGGCAGATATTTCAGCACAGCTTGTAAAACAACTCCGCGAGATGACAGATGCGGGTATGATGGACTGTAAAAAGGCACTTGTGGAAACAAATGGCGATATTGACAAAGCCGTAGAGTATCTAAGAGAAAAGGGTTTAAGCAAAGCCGCTAAAAAAGCCGATAGAGTAGCGAGTGAAGGTATTGTAAGCGTAGAAGTGGCAAGTGATTATAGTAAGGCAAGTATTATTGAGATAAATTCTGAAACTGACTTTGTGGCAAAAAATGAGACATTTAAAGAGCTTGTAGCTCATACAGCAAAAATTGTGTATGAGCATTCACTTTCAAGCACACAAGAGCTACATACAATGAGTGTTAATGGCGTGAAATTTGAGGAATATCTCCAGCAAAATATCGCAAAAATTGGTGAAAATATTGTCGTGCGCCGCATAGCGAGCGTAGAAGCTCAAGGCAATGGTATCATCAATGGCTATGTACATTCAAATGGGCGAGTGGGAGTGTTGATTGCTATGAAATATACCAAAGATAGCTCAAGAGCTGCTTGTGTAGAGCTTGCTAAGGGTATTTGTATGCACGCAGCGGCGATGAAGCCACAAGTATTGAGCTACACAGAGTTTGATAATGACTTTATACAGAAGGAAAAGGTTGCTATTATCGCTGAACTCACTAAAGAAAACGAGGAGCTTAAAAGGCTTGGTAAGCCATTGCATAAGATTCCAGAATACATTAGCCGTAATGAACTGACAGAATCTGTGCTAAAAGCCCAGGAGCAAAAATTGCGCGAGGATTTAAAAACACAAGGCAAACCCGAAGCAATTTGGGATAAAATTTTGCCCGGACAAATGGAGCGCTTTGTGGCTGATAGCACTTTGCTTGACCAACGTATGACATTGCTAGGGCAATTTTATGTAATGGATGATAAGAAAACTATCGCACAGGTGCTAGAATCTAGGGGTAAAGAGCTAAATGATAGCATTGAGATTGTGCAATATATCCGTTTTGAATTGGGCGAGGGTATTGAGAAAAAAGTCGAGGATTTTGCTGCAGAAGTCGCCGCGCAAATGCAATAATATATGCTAATTTTGCGGGATTTTCTTCCCGTATTTAACAACACTGCTTTTATCTTATTGTGAGTATGTATATTCACTCTAAAAAATTTGCTTTTTACTCCATTTGTCAATTAATCTTTATCTCATTTTTCGCTTAGTTGTTATGATATAAGGCATACATTTGATGTTACCCATAGCTGTTGTATCAGCACAAAAATAGCAAATTTATTCAGGTATAAAAGGGGGTAGATGTTTTGGTGTGTTCAAATAGATTGTTTTTATAGTATTTGCGAAGATTTTTCTGCTCATAAGTGAAGAGTGCCACTTTATCACCTTGCTCCATAGAGGGAGTAGGATTCTTTATTGCATTATGCTACAAGGATATTCAATACATTTATCGATGGATGCCAAGATACTTAAAAGAGTTAAGAGAGCGATATTTTGATAAACGTATCGCTCAAAATTTTTGATACAAAGATAGGGACAATATAATGGGAGACTCCTTTTGTGCAAGATTAGAATCTGCATTAATCGTGCTAAGAGTCGCGATAATGTGCTTTTTATCTTATCTAAATTCATCTTGAGCAAAAGATTCTTAGAGAAAAGATATAAATCTGCTCAAAATCGCTTCTTAGTCCTAGGTGGGAAATGCTAACTTCGCTAAAGCCATTACGCAAAAGTGCTTTCTTGCTTCTGTTTTAAGCGCAGGGGGTGGGGTTGCTAAAGTTTTCCAAATTTACTTCTTTGATTCTTTTAGATTGTTTATTTGCTAGGTGGAAAATTTGATATTACCTCCTGTAGCAAACCAAAGGCTCATCACGTTGTCCCTAGCCAAATAATTTACACAAACATAGAGAGCTAGGATTAAACAAGAGATTATACCTTTTGGCTATACTTTTAGCTCCTTTAGGAGGGCTTTAAGCTGTGTATAGTGATGCATATATTGCTCTTTGTGGGTAGCGATTGCTTCGCATTGTTTTTTACATAATGCCTTTTGGTCGTATTCAAATTGCCATAATGCCTTTTTATGCAAAGGCTGGGTCAATAAATGCTCTTGTAAAAAGCCAAAGTGTAGCCCATTATTTAGCTCATCGCGGATATTTTCTAGGGTAGGGTTAAAAAGTGGGAGCGTGTCAGGACTTTTGCTATGCTTTTCTAGGGCTTCTTGGATTTTTAGGCTAATTGTATTAAGGCAGAGATTAATTGCAAGAGGATAATTCAAGCTTAGAATCTTGCTAAATAGCATAAATTGTGCATTTAGCCGCTCACAATGCTCTCTTACTAAATGCTCATAATCGCTTATTATGTTATCAATGCTCTTTTGCAAAAGTGGGCTTTGTAAGACGGGGATAAAGGATTGCCCCCATTGTATGATAAGGCTTTTCAAATTCCCTATGTGGGATTGTAGCAAGGATTCAAACTCGGCTCCTTTGGCATTCATATCAAAACCAAGTTTGATAAAATCTCTCGCAAAATGAGAATCCATATCACACAAACTTAGGCTTAACCGCTCTCTAGGAAGCGTAGTAATCTCCTTTGGCTGCTGATATGCCTTTGTAATACCAAATTTTTTATCTATTCGTATGAAGTCTTTTTGTGTCTTTTCAAGGGCAGCATAAATATGTTGCGTGAGTGTCTCAAGTTGAGATTCAAGAGTATGAAAAAGTGTAGGAAATGACTTATAGAATGCACTTTGAGGGTAAGATTCACTAAAAGTTATAGGTGAATATGAAAGGAGCGATTGAAGCCCTTTAAAACGCAAGGTGGTGTGGAGGCTTAAACGCGCAAAGGTAAGTGTAAGCTGTCGTAACTTAGTGCGTATGGTGTGCTCCTTTGCCTGTGTGGCTTGGGGCGCGATATGCGTTTGTAAAAATGCAATCACATCATCAATATGAGAATCTGCCCTTAAAGCTGCTGCTTGAGCAGATTCTGTGGTATTGTTTGCCTGTGTTTGCGTATTTTGCAATGCTTCATAAGAGAGGAGTGCATTTCTTGCCGATATGGCGATGATGTCCTCAAAAAGCCCTGCAAATGCCTTTTTTGCATATTCAAGGCTCACATCAATCTCGGCTTGATTTTTTAATCTATCTTTTTGATTTAGCACACAGAGGCTCTTACTCGCGTAACGTTTGATGTGTGAAAGGATAATCTCCTTTTCGCTTTGTTTGCCGACATTATCAATAAGGGTAAGCCAAATAATGCCATCTACATTTTCTAACATAGCGTTTGTCGTGTCTGTATCGCTTTGATTAAGGGAATTAAATCCGGGCGTATCAAGGAAGTTAATGCTTTTAAGCAGTGGTAATGGTGCATAGAGTTTGTAAAAGGCAATTTTTGCATTTTCAGCCGTGCTTACTTGCGCGAGATAGGAGAGAGGCTTAGTGGCGGTGTTACCATTTTTATAGGTAATCTCAAGTGCGTAATCCACCCCATAAGTGATATGACAAATCTTAGCCGTAATTGGTGTAATCCCGCTAGGGAGGATACTCTGTCCTAAGAGTGCATTTAAAAATGTGGATTTGCCGCTGCTAAACTGCCCTATAATAGCGATTTTCATCGGCTCTTGTATGCTTTGATGGAGCGATTGCAAGGTATGGAGCGTGTGGGAATCTAGTGGCGTTACTTGGCTTAGCAGATATTGGACTTTGTCAATGAGGGCGTGGAGGGGATTGCTCTTTTGCAGAGCTTGATTTTTCGCTTGGATATATTCTGTGATAAATCGCTCTAAAAGTGGGCTTTGCGTGTTTTTAGTTATGTCTTTCATCTTGCTTCCTATGCTTTATTTAATGCAAATACCCTAACGCATTTTCTATCTTATCTATAAGGGCTTTGAGCTGCTTGTATTGTGCGTCAAGGGCTTGTTTTTGCTCCTGCGTGTCGCCTTTATCGTGCTGGGCTAATGCAGTTTGGAGGCTTTGCTCTTTTTGTGCGATTTTTGTGTGAATGAGTGTTTTTTGATATTGGGCAATTTCATCAAAATGTGCCATAAAGAGTGTGTTAATTTCTTTATTCTTGCTCTCAATGAGGGTAGCAAAAGATGAAAAAAGTGTGTTAAAAAGTGCTTCTAGAGCATTTTTTAAGCTTTGGTCTTTTTTGGTAGATTTGATAAGTGCGGTTATATCATTGAGTAGTGGCTGCATAATGGGTGCAATCTCGGCGTTTTTAAGCTGAAAGTGAATGGGTGGGAGCGTGGGTTCTTCTGTTGCAGCGATAGCATCTTTTAGCTGTGTGATTTTTTTACTTAATTTATAGCGATATTCTCGTCCAATATCGGCAAAGCAGTCTTTTAAACTTAGCTCTATCATTTTATGCAAAGCACTAGATTCTATCCTCGCGCCCCGCCCGTAATCATACATCATATCATCAAAAATCTTGTCTCTAAGGATTGTGGCGACTTTAGAGAGGGTATTAGCACTAAGGGAATGGAGGGCGTGGAGGAAGTTTTTTAGCTCATCATAGAGGGCATTGAGTTGGGATTCTAAAGATACTAACTCACGCAAAAGTGTTTCATTATGGGCTTTTTCTTTAGCGATAATTTTTTCTAAATCTGCCTTGTTTGCATTGAGTAGGGCGGTTTTCAGTGAGATTGCCTCCGCGCTCTCTTGTGCGATTTTGTGCAATGCCTTATAAGCAAGATACAGCATATCCCGAGCCTTAAGGCTATCCTCCCCTAAAAGCATTTTTTGTAAATATAATTCTATATCTAAAATCCCGCTTTGCTCTAATGTGATATTTATATCACTTGTGGCAGTAGCAGTGCGATGAAGCAGGGCGGCATATCCTGCAAGAGGGATAAAGTCAATACGTGAGATGATTTGGGCAATATCGCCTTTGTAGTTAGCGTTTTTTAGCTGAGTGATAAGGCTTGATTTGGTGTATTCAAGCGAGGCATTAAGCTCATCTTTGCTTAATAAATCAATGCGCGTTAGCACCACAAGTAGCCGTGATATATTTTGCTCTAATAAAGATTCTAAAATAAAATCAATATCCTTTTGCGTTGCCGCACAGCTAGCATTCATCACGTGGATTAGCGTATCGCAATGTTGCATATAAGCGCGGGTAATGTCCTCACGTTTAGTGATGGGGTCATCAAGCCCGGGTGTATCAACAATCTCCACGCCATTTTTGAGAAAATCCAATGGTGTGAAAAGCTCGACTTCTTGAATCAAATTGCATAATTTGCTGGGGTGATTAGCAGAAGTGTAAGCACTAAGCTGTTGGGCTTGTATCTCTTGTGATGTGTGAGGCTGGGTAATGTAGCGCTCAAGTTCCTTGCCAAAATGCGCTTTGCACTCTGCCACAAAAACTTTAAGATGTTCATCATACTTGGCCTCTTCGCATAAATCCGCCCATTGCTCCTTGCTCCAAAAATGCACTTTTGCGCTTGTTTTGTCTCCATAGCGCAAGATCGTTAGATTAGCTGTTTCTGGGATATTTGAGCTGCCTAGAATCTCCTCTCCTAAAAGGGCGTTTAAAAAGGTGGATTTCCCCGCACTTAGCACACCTGTAACGCCAATGCACAAATGCTGCTCTTCAAGTTTTGCTTTTATCTGTGCGAGAGTGTCTTGGGCATTTGGTAGCAGGGGGAGAAGTGATTCATAAATGGTATAAAAAGCTTCACGTAGTGCTTTTGTATCTTTTGCTATGGCGGTTTTAGGCGTTTGAGATATGGCATTATGCAAATGTGAGGCAGCATTTTTTAAGGCGACAAATTGGGCTAACTCATCATCATTTATCACAGAGGCGAGATTGAGCTTTGCAAAATAAGGCAGCAAAGATTCTAACATATGGGGATTTTCAGTGAGGATATGTGCCTGTAAATCAAGGATAGAATCTAGCAAATTGGTGTTTTGTATAGGGGATTGATAAGGGAGGGCAAAAGTATGGAGTATGTTTATAAAGCTTTGGCATTGTGTAAAAAGCGGCAGGTTGCGCTCATTCACACAAAATAAAATGCTTAAAAAGTCTAATGGCGCTTGAATAGGTGCGGTAGATGAGGGTGCGCTAGGCGGCGGCAGGTGGTGAAAAGTTTTAAAATATTGTTCCAAAATCGGCATTACTTATCCTTCTGCTACACTTTAATGAGGTTTGCATTATCGTGCGATTTTATACAAGCGGGGTATTCCTCACTTGCGGAGAGAATAAAGACTTTTTAGTTTAAATCTAATGATTTTACATTTCACATTATAAAGAAAGTGTAATTTTACATCAAAACACAAAAAGTAAAATAAAATTATCATTATCGCTCAAAATAGGGCGATTTTGTTGCAAAAAAGTGGCAAATTGATGCCATAAAATGTATGAAATTTGTTAAAATCCTGCGCTTTGTTATGTGATAATTTAAAAGGTATTTGCGTGAGATTTGTGAAGAAAATGGCTATGTTATATATTGATGGATTTAAACATTTGACACTTGGTAAAACATTATGGAAAATTATCATTATAAAGATTCTTGTTATTTTTGTGATACTAAAAATATGTATCTATGATAATAGTCTCTCAACACTAGGCAGCAATGAAAACAAAAGCGCATTTGTGATAGACAATCTCACCGCCCAAAAACACTAAGGAGATGCTATGGAAATGCTAAATGAGCTTTCAAGCGTGAATTGGAGCAGGGCGCAGTTTGCCCTCACTGCACTTTATCATTTTTTGTTTGTGCCTTTGACATTAGGGCTTTCTTTTGTCATAGCGATTATGGAGAGCATTTATGTCAAAACCAATAATCCCCAATGGCGTAAAATCACGCGCTTTTGGCTAACGCTTTTTGCGATTAATTTTGCCATTGGCGTGGCTACGGGTATTATTATGGAATTTGAGTTTGGCACGAATTGGGCAAATTATAGCTGGTTTGTGGGTGATATTTTTGGCGCACCCTTAGCGGTTGAAGGTATTATGGCATTTTTCTTGGAGGCTACATTCTTTGCGGTTATGTTTTTTGGCTGGGATAAAGTCTCTAAAAGATTCCATTTGCTTTCTACTTGGCTCGTCGCCTTAGGGAGCAATCTCAGCGCGTTTTGGATACTCGTGGCAAATGGCTGGATGCAATATCCCATCGGCACGATATTTAATCCCGATAGTGCACGTAATGAGATGAGTAGCTTTTGGGAGGTGGCTCTCTCTCCTGTGGCAATCCCAAAGTTTCTCCACACGGTGGCAAGTGGCTATGTCATTTCTGCGCTCTTTGTCGTGGGTGTTTCCGCGCTTTATCTATTAAAAGGGCGATTTATCAGCGAGGCGAAAAAAAGCCTTGTGGTAGGGGCGAGTTTTGGACTTATTACCTCTATATTTTTATTTTTTAGCGGTGATGAAAGCGCCTATCGGGTAACACAACACCAACCAATGAAACTTGCCGCAATGGAGGGTATTTATCAAGGAGAGCATCGTGCGGGAATCACTGCCTTTGGGATTTTAAATCCTAGCAAACAGCCCGGCGATGATAAAGAGGTATTTTTGTTTGACATAACTATACCCTATGCCCTCTCTATCTTGGGCAATCGCAGCCCAGATAGCTTTGTAGCGGGTATTGAGGATTTGCTCTATGGGAATGAGGAAAAGGGTGTTGTAGGGATAGATTCTAGAATCCAAAATGGCAAAATTGCTCTGCAGGCGTTCAAAGACTATAAAGAAGCAAAGGCACAGAATGACACAGAGGCGATGAATGCACTCAAAGAAGTGATACAAACGCACATAAAGGACTTTGGCTATGGGTATTTGCACGCACCACAAGAGGCGATACCGCCCATTGCTTTGACTTTTTATAGTTTTCATTTAATGGTAGCCTTAGGCAGCGCGTTTTTTGTGCTTTTTGTCGTGGTGCTTTATTTAGCAATGGCAAATAATATTGTGCAATTCCGCAAGATTCTATGGTTATGCGTGATAGCAATTCCCTTTGGTTATATCGCTGCTGAAGCGGGGTGGATAGTTGCAGAAGTGGGGCGGCAGCCTTGGGCGATACAGGATTTGCTTCCGGTGGGGATTGCTGCTACAAATCTCTCAAGCGTGAATGTGCAAATATCTTTTTTCATCTTTGCGATTCTCTTTACTACCCTGCTTTGTGCGGAAATAAGCATTATGGTGCGAAGTATCAAAAAGGGTTTTGAGGAAGAGCATACGCCTTTAATGCAAAGTGTGCAAAAAGGGGGCAAGTGATGTTTTTTGGACTTGATTTGGCAGGATTGCAGGTATATTGGTGGATTGTGGTAAGTGTGCTTGGTGGGCTGCTTGTGTTTATGTTTTTCGTGCAGGGCGGACAGAGCCTTTTGCCTTTTATCGCTAAAAATGAGTTAGAAAAATCTATGCTTATTAATGCTTTGGGGCGCAAGTGGGAGCTTGGATTCACTACTTTGGTGCTTTTTGGTGGTGTGTGCTTCGCTGCGTTTCCATTATTTTATAGCGTAAGCTTTGGCGGGGCGTATTGGGTGTGGCTTGTGATTTTGTTTTGCTTCATCATTCAGGCGGTGAGCTATGAATATCGTAAAAAAGCAGGAAATATGCTTGGTTCAAGGGTATATGAGGTATTTTTGTGGATTAATGGCGTTTTTGGCGTGTTTTTCATCGGCGTGGCATTAAGCACATTTTTTAGCGGCGCTCATTTTGTGCTTGATGAACGTAACTTTGTAGCGTGGAGTGTGGCAAGCAGAGGACTAGAGGCGCTGCTTAATGGGGGAAATTATTTATTAGGATTAGCTCTAGTGTTTTTAAGTCAGATTCTAGGGGCGAGTTATTTTTTAAATAATATTGATGATATGCAAATTGCTAAACGTGCTAGAAAAGCTATCCTCATAGTGAGTATCGCCTTTGTGCCTTGCATACTTGGATTTTTAGTGTGGATTTGCCTAAAAAGTGGATTCTATGTGGGGGTAGATGGCAGAGTGGAGTTGCGTGATTATGTGTATTTGCATAATTTTTTAGATATGCCTTATTTGATAGTGGGATTGTTTGTGGGCGTGGGAGCAGTATTAGCAGGGATTTATATGAATGTCTTTAGGGGCAGCACAAGAGGCATTTTTCCTCTAGCTGTAGGTAGTGTGTTTGTGGGTATGACGGTGCTTTTAAACGTGGGGTTGGGACAAAGTGCATTTTACCCTTCTATCGCGCATTTGCAAAGCTCCCTTACTATACAAAATGCTTCCTCGAGCTATTACACACTCTCTGTAATGGGCTATGTGTCCTTACTAGTGCCTTTTGTGGTGGCTTATATCGTGTATGTGTGGCATAAGATGGATAGGGTGAAGATTACTAAAAGTGAGATAGAGGGAGATTCTCATACGTATTAAGCTATTATGCTTATAAATCTACGCTGTTGTGGTTTTATCATCGCTTAATCTTGCTCGTTTGGAGTGAATCCACACTTGCATACAGCGTAGTAAATCCCGTAAGGACAAAGAGAGTTTCTTTAAAGTATAGAATCTTTGTTCTCCCCACAAGTGAAGTATATCCTCACTTGTATAAAATCAATCGCACGAAGTGTTAATCTCTTTAAAGCGTCGTAGGGTTGGAGGATATAAGGGGAGGGAGCGACCTCGCGCTTGTGTTTTAGCACCAGCCTACACTTGCATATTTAAGCCCCTCCCCCTTAATGCAAAAAGAAAATAGAACAAAGATTCTAAACTTAATAGACTCATTTTGCAAATGTGGGGCGAGAGGCATATCTTTGAAGCGGGAGGGGTTAAAAAGTGGGGAAACCTTATAATGTGATACAATACAAAAAAAAAGAATAAATTTATATTAAGGAGGCGATATGCTCACTTCTATTCTTATGTTGATTGTATGGGTTGTGGTAATTTATCTATGCTATAAGTTTATTTTGCTTAACATCACGCAGATAGAGAAACAAGAGGAAAAAGGAGAATAGCCCCATCAAACAGGGCGGGGTTCTAAGCCTTATACATCTCTATGTCGCCATTTAGGGCTTGTTTTCTTGCACTTAGATTTGCAAGATAAAAGACTTCAAATGAGGGATTTGCAGGCGTAGTGTATTTTGCCTTAACGCTTTCAAATTTCGCAAACATCGCTTGTTTTACCGCTAGATTATTTTCAAACACAGCATTTCCCCTTAGTCGTAAAAATGTGCCATCTGCCGCACAAGAGCAAATCTCTATCCCGCTATGGGCTTGTATGTGTTTGTAGAGATTTTTAGCATTTGAGGTACAAAAGTAGATTTTATCCTCATATAAAAGTGGGCTTTGGAAAGGACGCAAACGAGGATTACCACAATTGCCTAATGTGGCTAAAAACGCCGGAGCATTTGTATCTAAAAAAGTAACAATATTTTCAAGTGTCATAGAATCTCCTTTAATTAATGTAAATTCAGCCCTTATTTTATCTTAATTTCTCCCTTTGCAGTGTAATACCTTCAAGCATTTATACTGCTAAAGCCGCACTTAGACTTACTGCTATTTCCTAGAGAGCTCTTTAATGTGCGGCTTTGGGCTTTTTGAGGAAAGTTTAAGGACTGCGTATGAGAGAGGAGCAAGTTTTATTATTTTACAACGTGCTCAAGGTAGAGTACAACATTCTAATATATGCTTTATGATAGTGGAATGCACCATTAGATTCTGTATCTATAAATATTTTCCTTTGCTATTCCCTTGCGGGATTTGGTCGTTATTTTCTGTGAATTTATGTATTATTCTTTATTTGAACAAGGATAAACAATGAAGCACATCATAGCTTTTTTATCATTTCTGTGCATCTTTACCTATGGCGCACCCTCGCAGGAGATTCCTGCTATCACACAAGAAGCAAAGGCACTTTTTCATATAGAATCTTTTCGTATGCAAAATAAAGCAGGGAGATTCTATACCATTTACATTGCTAAGCCTAAGCAAAAAATAGATAGCACAAGCATTTTTTATACACTTGATGGAAACGCATTTTTTCCTATGCTACTTAATACCATTGCGATAGATAAAGCCGCAGAT
This sequence comes from uncultured Helicobacter sp., assembly GCF_910577135.1. Classification (GTDB taxonomy): domain Bacteria; phylum Campylobacterota; class Campylobacteria; order Campylobacterales; family Helicobacteraceae; genus Helicobacter_C; species Helicobacter_C mastomyrinus. The sequence goes on along the minus strand of NZ_CAJTLL010000001.1, from coordinate 64,790 downwards.
TCTATCCACGCATTACCCATCATTGTAAGCATTGCCCACGATAGCACACTCGCTTTTGATAGGGAACTAAGGACTTATGACTACACGCCTATACTTGATAAGCACCTGCAAGATGAGTTTAGTGGAGGCGGCGGGATAGATACATTCCTCGATTTTCTCATTCATCAAGTAAAGCCTACCATACACAAACGTTTTGGCACACCTAGCAAAGAGCTGCTTTTTGGGCATTCTTTTGGAGGGCTTTTTGTCCTACATACGATGAGTAGTGTAAATGCGGCATTTACACATTATGTCTGTGCTTCACCATCGCTATGGTGGGGGAATGGGGCATTTATAGAATCTTATAAAACGCTTGTCGCAAAGAATGCTCCCCTCAAATCACATATCATTTTTACGCGCGGAAGTTTAGAGAAAGAGGGGCAAAATAAACACAAAACCCCTAATGCAAAAAAGCCTTTATATGACATTCAATCTGTGGTGAAAATCTACCAAAAGGCCGCTATTAACCCAAAAAATGTAGTCTTTGTAGAAATTACTAATAAGACACACGGCGGCTCTATACCTGGTGCCTTTATGCTAGGATTAGAATCTTTTATGGGTAGATAGGCTTTAGTGTTTATCTTTCCCACTTGAGGATATACTTCTCACTCTCTGCTGGTTGTTTGGAAACTTTTATAGAATCTTGGCTAAAAAGCTCTAGTTTGTAGCTTGAGTCTTGTTAAGATATGTTGAAGGTATATCATTTTTCCTTCATTTTAGGGCTTTTCTTTACCATTCTGCGTAAAGAGACAAAGAATTTTATCCACTCATCAAGCTCCATAAGCGGATGTCCGCCCCATTTAGTATGTGGCGGGAGATTTTTACCTACGGCCCCACGTCCTGCTATTTGCACGAAATCGCCGATATGTATATGTCCGCCTGTCCCTGCTTGTCCGCCCATAACGACATTGCGTCCGGTGGTGGTAGAGCCAGCCAAGCCCACTTGTGAAACTAAAATGCTGTGTTCTCCCACTACGCAGTTATGCCCGATTTGCACGAGATTATCGATTTTTACGCCTTGCTTAATGCGTGTTTCCCCAAACACAGCTCTATCGATAGTGTTATTCGCCCCAATTTCCACATCATCTTCTATCACCACACGTCCGTTATGCTCGATTTTGATATGTCTGCCATCATTTGTATGCGCGTAACCAAAGCCATCACAGCCTATCACGCTCCCCGCGTGGATATTCACACGATTGCCAATAAGACTATCACAGTAGATAACAACATTTGGATAAATTTTGCAAGATTCCCCAATGCGGACATTCGCGCCAATCACTACCCCGGGCATAATCACACTGCCCTCACCAATACTCACATTCTCTCCAATATGTACGTTTGGGGCGATTTGCACACTCTTTGCGATTTGATTTTGTGTAGAACTCTCAAGTGCGAAGCAGGGCTGTGCAAATAGCGCTGAAAGCAGTGCAAAAGCTAAATGAGGATTTTCTACCACTAAGGGCTGTATATGTGCAGGGATTTTTTCAAGTAGATTTTGCCGTATGAGCACCGCCCCCGCCTTAGAATCTGCAAGTGAAGTGATATATTTATCTTGGTCAATATAGCTTATTTGCGAAGATGAGGCAGATTCTAAAGGGGCGATACCGCTTAGCTCAAAGTCATTTGTAATTGCATTTTGCAATGTGAGATAGCCCTCAAAAGCTTGTGAAATAGCACAGGAGAGTAACATAAGCAGCCTTTTTAAATAAAATGTTCAATCATAGCATATTTGATTTATGAATCCGTAATACCCCTTTTGTGTAAGGATTATGCAGCGATGATATAGAATAAAATGTTACAATAATGTGAATGGTTACTAAAGGAGTGCGTATGGGTAAAGGAAATGTAGGCAAGGTAGTGCTACAAATTGGGGCAGGTGGTGTAGGTGGTGTGGTAGCCCATAAAATGGCGATGAATAGAGATGTATTTTCACGCATTATTTTAGCCTCACGCACGATTTCTAAATGTCAGGCGATAGCGGATTCTATTAAGGCTAAGGGCTTGGGGGAAATCGAGGTAGATTTTGTTGATGCAGATAGCGTAGAAACTCTAGTGGCATTGATAGAAAAATACAAGCCCTATTTGGTGGTGAATGTCGCTCTGCCCTATCAGGATTTAGCCATTATGGAAGCGTGCTTAAGGACAAAAACGCATTATTTAGATACTGCAAACTATGAGCACCCCGATAATGCACATTTTGAATACAAAGAGCAATGGGCGTATGATACCCGCTACAAGAGAGCGGGGATTTACGCGCTTTTAGGCAGTGGCTTTGACCCGGGCGTAACTAATATCTTTTGTGCCTATGCGCAGAAGCATTATTTTGATGAGATTCATAGCATTGATATACTTGATTGCAATGCAGGAGACCACGGCTATGCGTTTGCGACAAATTTTAATCCGGAGATTAATTTGAGGGAGGTGAGTTCAAAAGCAAGATATTGGGTGAGAGATTCAGGGCATTCAGCTTGGGGCAATCATTCCGCAGATGTTGGCACATTTTCAAGGGATATCGCAGACTCTATGTCTAGCTCACCCTTGAAAAGTGCCAAAAGCTACGAAAGCACCACCACCAATCTTAGAACGCAAGAAAGTAGGGCAGAATCTCATGCGGATTCTATAAACACACAGAATCTAACAACGCGGCAAGGGCGAAGTATTTTTGATGAAAAATCGGGGTTGTGCAGAAGCGAACAAGGAAATAAGACTAAAACGTCTATTGACGAAGTGAGCGACAAACTCCGCGATTTTTCGCAAAAAGACAAGCCCATAGAAGCCACACATTCTCTTGTCTCTCCTACTGACCTCGCCCTCAATCCTGACTTAAAGCAAGATAGCATTTATCGCAAATTTGAGCGAGAGGAGAAGCATTTTAGATTAGAAAGCAATACGCAGGATTTGAAGGTGGAATCTTACTTTGGGGGGCAGTGGCGAGACATCGCACCCCTAGCATTGATGAAAGAGTGGGAATACCCAGAAGTAGGTGTGAAAAACTCTTACCTCCTCTACCACGAGGAGCTAGAATCTTTAATAAGAAACATTAAGGGCTTAAGGCAAATCCGCTTTTTTATGACCTTTGGAGAGAGCTATCTCACGCATATGAAATGCCTTGAAAACATCGGCTTTTTGAGGGTTGATGAGGTGGAGCATAAGGGGCAAAAGATTGTGCCAATAGAAGTGCTAAAGACGCTTTTACCCGACCCTGCAAGTCTAGCCTCTCGCACTAAAGGGCAGACACACATTGGCTGCTATATGAAAGGGTTGAAAGACGGCAAAGAGCGCACAATCTATATTTATAATATTTGCGAACACGAGAAATGCTACGCCGAAGTGAATGCGCAGGGTGTGAGCTATACCACAGGCGTGCCGGCGATGATTGGGGCGAAACTCATTTGCGAAGGTAAATGGGGAGTTGGGGCAAATTCAGTTTGTAGCGACTTTTTGGGGAGTGCAGCGGACGCTTCATTGCGGAGTATGTCTAATACGCCTCATTCGCTTACCTCGCACAACCCCAAAAATTCATCTGCAACCTTAGAATTTGCAGATTCTAAAATCCAAATGCGTTTGGAGGCAAACAAGGATATGCCAAAAGGTGGGGAATATCAAGGAATTGATAATGCGCTAGAGTTGCAAAATGGAAACAATAAGAATTGTGTGGAAGTGGCAAGTAGTGATAGAAATTCTAAGATTTTAGATGATAAATCAAATACTATTGCGGCAGCGTCTTTGAGGAATTTTAGTGGTTGTCAAGCTCGAAATGAGGGAGTTACCAAAGCGGTAATGACCGAAATTGAGAGCGAAGACTCCGCTAAAATTACCAAAGAGGCAACGCAAGGTGCGGGTGTGTGGAATATGGAGCAAAACAACCCTGATCCATTTATGCAAGAGCTAAACAAGCAAGGGCTTCCTTATGTCGTGCTAGAAATAGAATCCAATGGAGAATCTAAAGTCTTAGAAGATGGGAGAAAATAATTTTTTGAGAGGCGATACCCTAATACAAATACTCTAACATAATGGAGGTAAAATGATTTTTGAAAAGCAAGACTACCAGCAGCATTGTATTGATAATATTAAAAGCATATTGGTACATTATGATTTTAAGACTCATAGCAATCTCAAGCAATGTTTGCAGGAGTTTTATAATATGTCTAATTCGTCTCATTTACCGTCTAAGAAAAATATAAGCGATAATTTAAATATCGATATTCTTATGGAGACAGGCACGGGCAAGACTTTTACTTATCTTAATTTGATTTTTGAACTTCACAAAAGTTTTCAGCAAAATAAATTCATTCTCTTTGTCCCACGCAAGGCGATTTTAGAATCTATCAAGCAAAATATACAGCTTACAAAAGATTATTTTTATATCCAATATTAAAAGCATATCAAAACATATTTTTATACAGGGCGAGAATCTCAAAGTGCAATTATCAGTCAATATATCAAAAATACAGATGAGCTAAGCCTCCTTGTTTTAACCAATAGTGCGATTGATAAAGATAGTAATATTTTAAATAGGGCAAATGAGGGCTTGTTTAATACCAAGAGCATTTTTGAAAATATTATCGCCCTTAATCCCATTAGCATTATTGATGAGCCGCATTTGCTAAAAGGCGAGGCTTTCAAGCAAAACTTTAATAAGCTTAAAAGCTTATATTTCCGCTTTGGAGCGACTTTTCCTAAAGAGAAGACAGATGAATTGAGTAATATGGCATATTGTTTAGATTTTATGAGTGCATTTAGACAATATCTTGTTAAGCAAATAAGGGTTAATAATGCCAGCACAAAAGCCACGGGCTTAAGGCTTAAAAGTGCTAATAAAAAAGGAGCAATTTTTATCTATAATAATAGCGATATAGAGCAAGAGATTATCCTTAAAAAAGGCGACGACTGTGGTAAAATCGGCTTGAATGGCATAGAGATAATGAATATAGAATCTAATAAAGTGTATTTAAGCAATAAGCAAATCATAGAAAAAGAAAATGCCCTAAGTCAAGAAGAGATTTCTAGGATTCTAAAAATTGCTATTGATTTGCATTTTGAAAAAAATATCAAAGCGTTAAGCTTATTTTTTATCCCAAATATTGCAGATTTTCGAGGTGATAAAGCATTTATCAAAGATGAATTTGAAGCATTATACAAAGCAAAAAGAAAAGAGATTCTAAAGCAGGATTTACCCAAATCTTATAGAGAATATCTAACAAAAGATTTTGATGAAAGTGGCAATTTACGCGTTCATCAAGGCTATTTTAGCGGCGATGCAAAACTTTCTTCCAAAGACAGCAAAAATCAGGACAACCAAGAAGCCGCCGATATAGCATTGATTCTAAAAGATAAAGAGAAGCTATTATCCTTTGATACTTCTTTGAGATTTATCTTTAGTGTTTGGGCATTGCAGGAGGGCTGGGATAATCCTAATGTTTTTACTCTTGTGAAATTAGCCTCCACAGATAAAGAGACAAGCATTCATCAGCAAGTAGGGCGAGGCTTGAGACTATGCGTAAATAGCACAGGCAAAAGAATCACACATAGATATTTTAATTATGATGATAATGCCTTTTATGATATAAATTACCTTGATATTGTAGTCAGTGCTAGAGAATCTGGCTTTATAGACACATTGCAAAAAGAAGTCAATGATTTAAGCTTTGAATGCAATAATGAAAACATAGAAGGAGTTTTTCGCAAAATTTGGTCTTAATAAAAGCCAAGCCTCACGCATTTTAATACGTCTTGAAGATGAAAAGATGATAGCATTTAATGAGACACAGAATAATTACACGATTCTAAAGCCGCTTGATGAGTTTTTGCGTAATGATGAGCGATGTAAAGAGCTTTTAGGCATTAAATTTACAGAGATTTTAAACGCCCTCAAAGCCACAGAGAATAAACATAAGCAAATTATTAATGCCTCTCTCCCCTCTAAAAAAGTAAAAATAAAGCAAGATTTAGCCAAAGATTTTAAAGAGCTATGGGATTTAGTCAATAAAAAGGCAAAGATTGTCTATAAAAATATCCAGCACAAACAACTCATTGATGATATAGCCAATGCCTTTAGGGCAAACAAGATAGCAAAAGAGCATATCATTTATGAAAAAAAGATGTTTAACACCCAAACAAACACGATACAAACATTGCAAACCAAGACACTAGAAGACATCTCTTATGAAGCAGAAATAACCAAAGACATACACAATCGACTATTAGACTTTGTTAAAGAGACACAGCTACCCTTATCTTTCTTAATCCAAGTGTATAATAAGCTTGATAAAACATATTTCTACAATTCCCCTTTTAAAGCTTTTGAAAGCCTCAAAACCTGCATAAAAGAGAGCATTCATACAAATCTTCTCCAAAGCATAGATTATGACTTTTCTTGCAATATTTTTTCATCAAATTATTATAGCCTCATTGATAAAAATGGCAATATAAAAGATTCCATAGATATGCAAAAGCTAGGACATTATAGAGAGCAAGGACAAACGCCCGATAATTATCTCTATGAAGATATTATCTGTGATTCCAATATAGAAAAAGCTATTATAGAAGAACGTCATACAAAGCTAGAGCATTCAACCCTCAAAGTCTTTGCCAAACTTCCCAAGCTTAGCATTCCCACACCATATAAAAACTATGAGCCAGATTTTGCCTATTTTTTAGAAAATAGCAATGGTAAAAAAATCTTTTTTATTTGCGAGAGTAAGGGCTATGATACATATAGCGATATACCCAAAAAAGAGCAGCAAAAAATCGATTATGCAAAAGTCTTTTTTGACAAACTTCAGCAAGAATTAAAAGAGAGTAATATACAAATTATATTTGAAACTAGAATCAACAAACAAGCACTTTTAGAAGTCCTAAAAGAAGCACTGCAAAGGAGAGAAAATGCTAAATCATAATGACAAATCCGCACTTCAAGCACAAGGCATAAATATCATCGATAGCACGGATTCTAAAGAGCATTTTAAGGAGCAATTCAAAGCATTTTTACAGCATAATGCCAAAGAAGTATTAAAAGAAAATCACATTGATTTGAAAGCCTTAAGCTATCTTTTGGGTATAGATGAGAATCTAGCCAATATGCAAGGCTATGAGCTAACGTTCACGGGTAAGGGCTTAGCAAATGCTTTGTATAATACCCCTTGCCAAAAGGAGCTAAAACATAAAGAAACATTTTATGATTCTAGCAATACTAATGCTTGTCATTCTGACAATACTAACTCTTGCGATTCTAGCGACATTAACTTTTATCATTCTAAAGAAGTGAAAGAAACACCTTGTCATTCTGAAGAAGCGAAAGCGACTGAAGAATCTCAAAAAGAGACTTCCCATCTCACTCAAAATGACAAAAGCAATCTCGCCCAAAACAGCATTATCATAGGCGATAATTTAGACGCACTCAAAATCTTAAAATCCGCGTATAGCCAAAAAATCAAAATGATTTATATCGACCCGCCCTATAACACAGGGAAAGATGACTTTATCTACCCCGATGATTTCAGGGCAGATTATAAAGAGATTCTAAAAGAAGTAGGACTATTAGAAATCAACGAAAATGGAGAGGCAATAGAATCTCAAACATTAAAGTTTTTAAATCCATTACAAGCAGTCGCTCTCATAGCGGGTGGCTTAGCTTTATGCTGCCTCGCCTCAAACTCGCAAGAGATTTACTCAAAGATGATGGCGTGATTTTCATTAGCATTGATGATAACGAACAAGCAAATTTAAAATTACTCTGTGATGAAATTTTCGGGGAGGAGAATTTTGTAGCGTGTTTAATGTGGCGAAAAATAGAGGAAAATGCTTCATCTGGAGGAACGATGAAGCAAACAAAAACTTTTAGAAAAGACCACGAATATATTTTATGTTATGCTAAAACACAGGGTGAATTCTTAACAAAGAAATATATGGAGTTGCCAAATTTTGAGGGAAATTATAAAAACTTAGATAATGACCCAAGAGGTGCATTTAAAGCTGGTTCAATAAGTATGAAAGGCAATAAAAAATCTGCAAAATATTATGAAGTAACAACACCAAGTGGTAAAAAATATGCTAGAGTTTGGAGAATCACAAAAGATGAATTTGACGAGTTGGACCAAGACAACAGAATCTACTACGGCAAGAAGCAAGATTCTGTGCCACAAATTAAAATATTTTTAAATGAGGAAAGACCCGTTACGCCAAAAACTATTTTTGAAAATTTAGGAAGTGCTTACGAAGCTTCTGAAAACTTAAAAAAGATGTTTCAAATCCCAATAGATAATGAACCTATTTTTGATAGCCCTAAACCAGTTGAACTTATTAAACGGATCTTAGAAGTCTCTACCTCTCCAAATCCTGCCAATAATGCCCTAGATTCTGCGGGGGGGGGGGGGGATTACAAGCCTCATAGCTTAAATGTTAGTCATTGCGAGGCACGAAGTAACGAAGCAATCCAAGATTCTAAAGAATGGATTGCCACGAATGCTACGCATTCTCGCAATGACAAGGGAGGAGATTCTAAGGCGGAAGGGGATATTGTTTTAGACTTCTTTGCTAGCAGTGGCACCACCGCCCAAGCCGTTATGGAGCTAAATGCAGAAGATGGCGGCAATCGTCAGTTTATCCTAGTCCAACTTGATGAAAAAATAGATGAAGCAAAATCCAAAACCGCCTATGATTTTTGTAAAAATGAGCTAGGAAGTAAAAATCCTGCAATAAGCGATATTACGATTGAGCGCGTAAAACGTGCCGCACAAAAAATCAAAAATACCCAAGATTCAAGTACAGAATCTAGCTTTTGCGTATATAGTTTAGAATCTAAGCCCGAAATCATAAATAAAGAGGGACATTTGCACTTAAAAATGAGTAATTCTCTCACACCATTTGATAAAGCACGAAATCTCGCCTTGTAAAGTGGCAAAACGTTAGATAAGCCTTTAAAAGCAATCATAGAATCTAGGCTCTATAAATGCGAGGATTGCTATTATATTGTGAATTATGAGAAGTCTCTCTTAGCATATTTGCAAAAGGCAGAGAATGTGTTTGTCTTTATCAGTGCTTATGAGGAGATAGCCCTAGAGGATTTTTTAAATCTTGAAGTGTCCTCAAAAGAGCGACTATACGTTGTGTATTAGATTATCTTTATGGGTGCGTTACTCATTTTGTAAAGCATAAGCCAGCATAATATTTCACAATAGGCAGCCTAAAGCATTTCGCCACACCTTTTAGCCTTTTGCTCTCCATTTAACACAAATAACAACAAACTTATATTATGATTTACACAGCTATTTAAGGCATAATCCGCTACAAGCACCAAAGGAGCAAAATGCAAGTTTATATCACGCACGGCTTTGAAGCCTATCCGCAAAAGCATTGGTTTATGTGGCTTAAAAATGAGTTAGCCAAAAAAGGCATTTCTACCACTATCCCCGCTATGCCCAATGCGGACAATCCTGCCCCGAATGAGTGGCTTGCCACCCTGCAACAAGAAGCCCAAAATATCAATACGCATAGCTATTTTATCGGGCATAGCCTTGGCTGCATTGCGACTTTAAATTTTCTTAATACCCTGCCAGATTCTACACGTATTGGCGGAACTATCTTGATTTCGGGCTTTGATACGCCTTTAAGCATTTACCCACAGCTTAATGCCTTTATTGATGGGAAGCTAAATTATGACAAGCTTTGCGCCTTAACGACTAATCGCCTTGTGATTTCCGCACGTAATGATACTATTGTGCCTTCGCATTTAAGCCACACTCTAGCACAAAATCTTAAAGCCACATTTGTGCAAACCCACACAGGAGGGCACTTTATGCAAGATGATGGATTTACAAGCTTCCCGCTATTGCTACATTATCTTAATTACTTTCTTGATTATTGAGAATCTTGTATAAAGATTTTCTTATTCCCTCAAAATAAAAAACAAATGCAAAATTTTGATTAAAGCTGACTTTTAATTAGCCTTTATCATTAAAGATTTTTAAGCATAGTTTCATAGGCTGCTTTCGTTCCCGGACGTACCTTAGTCATTAAACTTGCTACAATAATCACAATACTTGCACATAAAAAGCCCGGCACTATCTCATAAATTTCAAGATAGCTTGAAAGGAAATTCTTATACACCACCACTACAATAGCTCCAGTAACCATACCTAAAATCGCGGCTATTCTGGTCATTCTACTCCAAAATAAAGAAAAAAGCATCACCGAGCCAAAGCTTGCTCCAAATCCAGCCCAAGCATAAGAAACAATACTTAAAACGCTTGAATTTTTATCAGTAGAAATTAAAAAAGCCACGACAGCAACAAGCAATACCCCAAGCCTTCCAAGTCTCATCACGGCAAGTGAGCTTGCTTCTTTGCTAAAAATCCTGCGGTAAAAATCCTCAGCTATGGTTGAACTAGATACCAAAAGTTGAGAACTAGCAGTGCTCATAATGGCCGCAAGTATAGCTGAAAGCAAAATACCAGCCACCCAAGGATCAAATAAAAGCTGACTCATCACAATAAAAATCTTTTCAGGATCGCTTAAACTTAAATCAAATTTATCCACATAAGCTATGCCTAAAACACCTATAAAACAAGAGCCAATAAGTGAAATAGCCATCCAAGAAATGCCTATAAAAGTCGCATTTGGAATTTCTTTAGTTGAACGTATGGACATAAAACGAACCAAAATATGAGGCTGTCCAAAATAACCAAGTCCCCACGCAAGGGCTGATATGATAGCAAGAGCTGAAACACCTTCCCCCATAGAAAGAGCCTCTGGCTTTATTTGTGCAACAATTTCCATAGCCTCAGAAAAACCGCCCAAGTGATTAAGCATAGTAATCGGGACAATAATTAAAGCCCCCATCATCAAAAGCCCTTGTATTAAATCAGTCCAACACACTGCCTTATAGCCACCTAAAAAAGTATAAGCAACGATGATAAGAGTACCAGTAATAAGAGCGTATTCATATTGAAGTCCAAAGGTGCTTTCAAAAAGCTTAGCCCCGCTTACAAGCCCTGAGCTGACATAAAAAGTAAAAAAGACTAAAATCACAAGAGCACACACTACTCTTAATATATGCTTATCATCATCAAATCTTGTTTCAAAATAATCAGGTATAGTAATGCTATTAGCTATCACACTAGTATAAATTCTAAGTCTTTTCGCCACAAAGCTCCAGTTCAAAAAAGCCCCTATAGTCAGTCCTATAGCTATATAACTTTCTATAAAACCGCTTACATACAAAGCACCCGGCAAACCAAGCAAAAGCCAACCACTCATATCGCTTGCTCCAGCACTCAAAGCTGAAATAACAGGACCTAAAGAACGTCCGCCTAAAAAATAATCCTCAGTATTTTTATTTTTAGTAAAAAAATAAAAACCTATAAAAAGCATTAAGGCTGAATATGTTATAAAGGTTATAGCAATTTCAGTGTTAATCTTTACAATTTCCATCTCTTTTCCTTGTTTTTAAAATTCTCGCACCTAAATTTCCATATCTATGATATGAAATGCTTAAAGATTTTTCATTAAAATAATACAAAAGCTCAAAACGTCCATTAATTAATGGTTTATCCCGTTTAATAATCTTACTGTGTAAGGCTGCTTGCTGATAAATCAAATCCTTTCTATCTGCTTTGGCATAATAAAAGATTCTTTCATATTGAGCCAAATTTTGAGCAAATTCTTCTTTATTTTCTTTTTTGCATTCAAAATCAAAATTTAAATTTTGAAGTTCTTGTTGTATAAATTCTATTTTATCATTGTCTGTATAACTTAAAACGGCTTTTATACCCGTAAATTTACTGATAATAAGACTTGACAAAATATCGCTTAAGTCATCATCTTTACTTATTCTTAAAGCAAAATTCTTTATAGGCTTGTAAGAGAAAAAATTATCCTCTCCTCTAATTTGAACATAATCCTTATTTTGCATAAATTCATTTTCATAATGATATAAATAGCTTTGAGCCATTAAAGCTGCTTTTTGAAGCTCTTGTTTGAAATATGAATTTGATTTTAAACTCAGTTCATTTAAAGCTTCACTCAATTCACTTTGTAAAACCTTTTCATCAGATTCAAGTTGAGTGATATTTAAAAACTGAGTGACATAATTATAAATTCCAACCTTTCTTCCAAAGCCTATGGCTGATTTTTTCACCCCTCCAAAAGGCTGGCGAAGCACTATAGCTCCTGTTGTTGGCTTGTTAATATAAATATTTCCAGCTTCTATATGAGTGTGAAAATATTCCCATTCCCTTTCATCTAAGCTTTCAAGTCCAGCAGTAAGTCCATATCCTGTAGAATTAGCTATATCAATGGCTTCTTGTAAATTTTCAGCTCTCATCACAGTGAGCACAGGGGCAAAAAGTTCATTCATATGAGTGAAATCTCCTTTTTTTGTCCCATATTTTATAGCTGGAGTCATTAAATGCTCGTTTTCATCTATAAATTTAGCTTCTAAAACCCAATACTCATAAGGAGCAAGTTCATTTAAAGCCTTTAAAAGTTTGGCACTTGGTTTATCAGCTAAGGCAGCAAGCTTATTTTTAAATTCAAAAGCTGAGCCCACAGCTAAAGATGAAGCTGCATCAACAAGGCATTTTTTGAAATCTTCATCTTCATACACTTCTTTTTCGAGTATAAGCAAAGAAGTGGCTGAACATTTTTGCCCTGAATTTGAAAAAGCTGAATGCACAATATTTTTAACCGCTTGGTCTTTATCTGCCATTTTAGTGACTATAGTAGCATTTTTACCACCTGTTTCAGCACTAAGCCATAAAGTAGGATTTGTTTTTAACAAGGCATAAGCTGTATCTTCTCCTCCTGTTAAAATACAAGCTTTAAGTTCATCTGTATTGATAAGGTATTTTGATACATCACTGCCTTTAGCGGGTAAAAACATCAGTCTATTTTTACTAATACCTGCGTCCCAAAAACATTTACAAAGCTCATAAGCTGTAAGTATAGATAAAGATGAGGGCTTGTAAATGACGATATTGCCACTAGCTAAAAGTGAAGCTATGCTTCCAGCTGAAATACCTATAGGAAAGTTCCAAGGGCTTATTACTAAACTTAAGCCCTTTGAAGTGAATATAGTTTTAGGATTTTCTTTTTGAAGTTTGCTTAAAGAATGAGGATAAAATTCTAAAAAATCAATAGCCTCGCTTACTTCAGGGTCAAGCTCTAAAAAAGTTTTTCCCACTTCAAGAGCGGCTATGCCTATTAAATCACCTCTTCTTTCTCTTAAAAGTTGAGCTGTTTTGGCTAGGATTTTATGCAAATGTTCAAAACTTAAATTTTCATTTGTATTTTGAGCCAGTTCTAAAGCTTGTTTTATTTCTTTTTGTGAGGCTAAATAAATATGAGCTATATTTTCATTATAAATTTTATCCCTTTGTTCTTTTTTTTCTAAAGCATTTTGGGTAAAATCAAGCTCTCCTATCACAGGATAAATTTCTAAAGATCTTAAATTTTGATATTTAGCCAGAATTGTTTGAGCCCAAGCCCTGTTTTGAGCTAAAATAAAATCAGTATCAGGCTCATTTTTAAATACTCCTGTTTCATATGAACTTGCTGTCTTTGGAGTGTTGTTTCTGTCTTGAATCCTGTGAGTGTGATTATCAAGATTTTTGATACCTTTAAGCGAGGCTAAAAAAAGTTCTTTTTGAGCATTCCAAGCTTCATCACCAACCTTAAGAGCGAAAAAATATCTCATAAAATTATCCTCACTGGTATTTTCATCAAGCCTACGCACTAAATAAGCTATAGCGTTATTAAAATGCTTTTCATCACAAACCGGGGCATAAAGTATTAAATTGTGCATTTTTGAAAGCTCTAAAGAACATTGCATACTCATACCCTCAAGCTGCTCAAAGGTAAAACTTTCAAGGGCATTAGCTTTTTTTATTCTCACATAAGCATAAGCAATTTCAAAAATATTATGACTGGCTATGCCTATGTTAATGTATTTATAATTATCTGATTCTAAGATAAAATCAAGCATTTTGTTATAATTGCTATCTGTATCTATTTTTTTGTTAAAAGTAGGCAAAGCCCAAGCTTTTTGATTTGAAATTAATTCTTCTGCTTCCATATTAGCCCCCTTAACAAAGCGGATTTTAATAGGCTTCATTCCCTTTAAAACCCTTTCCTTTGAGAAGGCAAAAAGCTTTTTAAGATATTCATAAGAATCAGGCAAATACGCTTGTAGAACTATACCAGCTTTAATATCAAATTTAGCAATGCTTTCCATAAAAGCAGCCACTGTAAGTTCTAAGTCTTTAAATTCTTCCATATCAAGATTAATAAATTTAGGCTGATTTTGTCTTTTTTCCTCATCTAGGGCTAAAGAATAAAGTTGGTCAAGTCTTTTAACTACTTCTTCTTTAGAATAATCAAAATCTATAATATTAATTTGAGAAAAAATAGTGGTAATTTTTATGGATATATAAGTAATATAATCACTTTTTATAGCCTTTTCGTATTTTCTGATGCGATATTTGCTTTCAAGTTCGCCTAAAACCTCTTCACCTATCAAATTCACATTTAAAGTGATATTATGATTTTGCTTTCTGTTTAGTATATGAGCTTTTAAACTTGTTTCATTTGCATCTAAAACCATAGTTTTAGTGTCATTTCTTAAGTGTTGTATAAAAAATGGTACACTTAATTTTGGAGCAAATTTGCCAAGATTTAAAAAAGCAAAAAGTAAAAATTTCTCAAAAAGAGTGAAAAAATCAGCTACGCCGTATTTTTTTAAAGAATAATGTATAAATTCAAAACTAGTTCGAGCCTCTTTTGAGCGAAATGAACGGTCAAGTAATTCAATAAGCATAACCTTGGCTTTAGGGTCATTTAAAAGTTTTTGCATTTTATGGTGAAAAGCTTTTTCCCTTAAGCTTATGTTTGAGTTAATTTTTTCTTGTAAGTTTTCAGCAAGCTTAAGACTTTCTTCTACAAGTTCTTGCATATTTTTCTCCGTGTTCTATTTTAAAGTTTAGAATCATTATTACACAAAAAAACAAAAACTTTTATTAAAGAAAAATTCATAATTTTGTTTTTATGTTTTTCAAAAATAGAGATTCTATATATCCTTTGCTGTTGCACTACGTGTTGCATATTAGACTTAATTCATTGCCTATGATAAATGCTATAGATTGTGATTTAATAGCTATAATTTTAGCCTCTCAAAAAACCAACAAGTAGCATACGATTCTAAGGAGAGTGATTTATGTCAAAAGATATGAACAAACCCGTAGAATGCCACACTAAAGGGCAAAATCCATCCTGCAGCGCCACCAATTCACATACCACAGATTCAAACGCCAAAAAACCGCTTCCTGCTAAAGAGGGCATTCCTTATCTCGCCCTCCTCTCTTTAGCCTTTGCTGTCTTTGTCTTTAATACTTCTGAATTTGTGCCTATCGGGCTACTAAGCCTTATCGCAAGTGATTTTAATATGAGCGAATCTGGAGCGGGTATGCTTATCACAATGTATGCGTGGGTGGTCGCCCTTGTTTCATTGCCGCTTATGCTGCTGCTCTCAAATATCGAGCTAAAAAGACTTATGCTACTTGTGATTAGCCTCTTTGTGCTAAGTCATATCATCTCTGCATTATCGCAAAATTATGTAATGCTTATGCTCTCTCGTATCGGTGTGGCGTGTGCTCACGCTGTATTTTGGTCGATTGCCTCGCCTATGGCGGTGCGTCTTGTGCCTAAAAATAAGCAAAGCATTGCTCTAAGCTTTATCATCACAGGCGGTGCGATTGCTATTATCTTAGGGCTTCCTTTGGGGCGAGTGATAGGGCTTAGTCTTGGCTGGAGAGCGAGCTTTTTAAGCATTGGGGGCGTGGCATTACTCACAGGGCTACTGCTGTGGCGTGTGTTCCCTAAGTTGCCTAACACAGATTTTATATCGCTTGATATGTTGCCTAAAATGCTTAAAAATAAAAGCCTCATTGCCATTTATGGTATCACGGCGGTTTTGGTTACCGCACATTTTAGCGCGTATAGCTATATTGAGCCGTTTTTGCTGCAGATAGCGCATTTTAGCGAGGAGGGCATTACTTTTACATTGGTGGCATTTGGGGCGATTGGCATTGTGGGGAGTGTGATTTTTGCGAAGTTTTATGAGGGGAGGGCTAGTCTCTTTGTGGGGATTGCGTTATTTGGAATCTGTGGGAGCTTATTTTTACTGCATTTTGGGGCGATTCATACATATTTAATCCTGTTTATTTGTATCTTTTGGGGGCTTGTCATTACGCTCTTTAATCTTAGCTTTCAATCACAAGTGATTTTCCTCTCTCCTCAAGGCACGGCGATTGCGATGTCTATTTATTCAGGGATTTATAATGTTGGCATAGGGAGTGGTGCGTTGATTGGAGGATTGGTGAGCGACTGGCTTAATGTAGGGTATGTGGGATATTTTGGCGGGGCTATCGCCCTGCTTGTGTGTGGATTTTACATCAAGCGCATAGTGTGGAGTAGTGCAAAATCTGCTACAAAGTAGTGTGACTTGCCTTATATTAAGCTATGTCTAAGAGTCTAAGTATCCAACAAACAATGTTTTGAAGGGCTTGTATCAAAGAAAGTTTTTGCAAAGCAGCAATACTGCATAAATATGGAGTGAATATTGATAGGGTAGCTTCTCGTTTTTAAATGAAAAAAGCAGGGCTATAAAAATTTATGCAGCATATTTGCCTGCGCCATAAACGCCTCTAAACCCTCCCAATCCTCATTTTCTAGTAATATCCTTGCTTCTTCAAACTTATCTTGAAAATAAGCCATCGCCTGAAGTACATTGTCTTTGTTTTGCTTAAAGACATCTTTCCACATCAGTGGCGAACTCTTAGAAATTCTACTCATCGAGCGGAATCCCCCGCCCACAAGCGCTAGAATCGTTTGTGGGTCTTCTTGTGCAAGGGTGGCATTTGCGAGGGCATAACTCATAATATGAGGCATATGTGATATAAGCGCAATATGCTTATCGTGCTCCTGTGCGGACATTTTGAGAATCTTCATACCAATGCTAATAAAAATATCCTTTGCTACTTCGACTTGATATGCTCCGCTTTGCTCCACATCTGTCAAAATCACAATATTGTTTTTATACAGCTCTGCTAATGCCGCACTAGGACCAAAAAACTCCGTCCCACACATCGGGTGCGCTCCTACAAAATATGTCCTTAGCCATTCGGGAATACTTTTTAGAATCTCCACCTTTGCTCCGCCCACATCAATAAGCGTGATTTGCGGGTGTATCATATCAGGTGTGAGGGATTGGATAATCTCTATAATCCCGCCAAGAGGCACACTCAAAAACACTACATCGCATTGCCATATTTCATTTAATGCGACACATTCATCAATAAGCCCGAGATTTAAGGCTTGCTGTGCGTGGAGAGGATTATTATCATAGCCCACGATTCTATTAATATATCGCTGCTGAATCTGCCCTATGTCTTTTAAAGCCAAGCCCATAGAGCCACCCATAAGCCCTAAACCAATAATGCCAATTTTCATTTACTCCCCCTTGTATTGATACTCTGCCATATTTTTGCCATACTTGCTAAAAACACACAAGCACTTTCACTGCGCAAAATAAGTCTATCACGTAAAGTTATGATTTGTGCAAATTGCACCCTTTCTTTTGGGCTAAAGCCCCCCTCAGGTCCTACCATAATGCGTAAAGGTGGCATATATTGCGTTTTGTTGTTTGTATTATGCAAACTTTCAAGCACATTCCATTCACAGATATCCTCTCCTTCAAAATCAAAGGCATAAAAGGGTGCATATCGCGCACATACCTCATCAAATCCCCTGTACAGTTCTAAAGACATCAAATCTCCCCTCCCGCATTGTTGTGAGGATTGAATGCAGATTCTGCGCATTCTCTCTAAAGAGGGCATAAATTGCCTTTGTGAATATTCCGCATAAAAAAAGCTAATGCCCCCCACGTTTAATTCATTAAGCATAGGGAGCGTTTTTTCAATGATTTTTGGCTCGATAATCGCCCATAATAAATGCAAAGAAGCCCTGATATGCGGCACTTTCTCACTATTGAGTAAAGATAAAAGCATATCACGTTTTTGTATTTGCATAATTTTATAAGTATGCAAATATTCATCGTGCAAATTGCGCACCTTAACCACATCTCCTGTTTTGCAACGGCGCACTTTAGCTAAATGAGTAAATTCCTCTCCGCTTACGCATAAAAGTGCCTCTCCTGCATTATTATGGTGTAAAAACTGCATTACACAAGCCATACAAGCAAAATAAAGAAAAGCAAATCAAGCCCATAGAGAAATTTGCAAAATTTCACATAGCTTTGCATAGCAGCAAAGCTCGTGCGTTTAGCAACTTTGAGAATCTTTATACGGAAAAGCTCTCCCACAAACACAAAAATACAAAATGTTATCATAGCAATAAGCGGGAGACTAAGCTTAATATCTCCAAACACCCACAGATTCACGCCACTTAGCACACTTACAGAAAGTAAAAAGAATGTAATAGGTGCAATAAACCATATCTTTTTATTCATACGCACAAGATTCTTTGAGGCAAAAAAGAGCGTGAGGAGGTTTAAAACAAAGGGCAATGCAAAAAAATAAGCAAAGATTTTATGATAAAGCAAAAGGCTTATAAAAGTCTCCTGCAAACTGAGCGAATCAAAATCTTGCATAGCTTCTCCTTGATGATGATTAACTTTAGTAGTTTATTATCACTTAAAATTTTTAACCCTAAGTTTAAAAGGATTCCCCATTAAATCAGAGGCTGTTGTTTTACTCAATATGGGCGCACCAAATAGTATTTTTGAGATAGAAAACTTTTTAAAAAATATGTTTAATGACCCTTTGATTTTGGGAATCAAAAATGATTTTATGCGTAAAATGTTAGCGAGTTTTATCGTTAATAAACGTCTTGAGGATACAAAAAAAAATTATCAAGCTATCGGTGGCAAGTCTCCACTTACCGCCCATACGCTTAATCTTGTCAATAAGCTTAATGCTAAAGATTCTAAGCGATTTTATACTTATGCTATGCGCTATACTCCGCCATTTGCCTATAATGTGCTAGAGGACATACAAAAACAGGGTATTCAATCGCTTATCCTTTTTAGCCTCTACCCGCAATTTTCCAGCTCTACGATTCACTCTTCCTTGCTTGATGCGAAAGCCGCATTGGAAAATCTTGCCTTTACCCCGATATTGCGCGAAATCTCATATTATCATACACATAGTGGCTATATTGATTGTATCGTGCGGAGCGTGGATGAAGCACTCAATGGAGATAGGGCGGAGGAGTTTGTGCTGCTTCTTTCTGCCCATAGCCTTCCACAAGCAAGAATCAAAGAGGGCGACCCATATCAGCAGCATTGCGAGGAAAATCTCAAAGCCCTAGAATCTGCCCTTCATCAAAAAGACATACATTTTGAGAAAATCGATTTAGTCTATCAGTCTAAAGCCACACCTGTAAAATGGCTAAGTCCCAGCACAAAAGAGGGTATCACAAAATATAAAAAGCATAAAATGATACTCTTTCCGCTTTCTTTTAGCTTGGATAATTCGGAGACGGAATTTGAGCTAAAGATTCTTTATGCCAATCTTGCTAAAAGTTTAGGAGTTCCAGAATATCGCGTATGCAGCTGCTTTAATGATAGTGAGCATTTCGTCGATACTATTATGAATATTATTGAAGAACAAGGAGAATAAATGAGACGTATTACAATATATGCCATGGGTGGCATTATGGGCTTATTTTTATGGGCTTGTAGCGAGGAGCAGGAGGTGAAAATCTCCACAGGAGCAAAAAATGCAGATGAGATTCTTAAACAAGCTGAAAGTGTAGATAGGGCGAGTTATGCGGGATTAGAGGATGTATTTTTAGATACTAAACATCTCTATACAAACAAAGATGACAAACTCACGCTTTTTATTTTTGCAAGAAATAACTGCTTTTATTGCGATAAATTAAAAGGTGATATTGCGCAAAATTCCCAGCTGAAGCAAACACTTCAAGAGCGCTTCTTGCCTTATTATATCAATTCTAGCTACACGAAAAAGCATATCCTCTATAGAGGTGAGGATACCCAAAGCTTTAATACCCACCAGCTTATAGAATCCTATGTTAAATCTCCTTTGCGTCCCACACCTACACTTGTGTTTGTAGATACGCAAGGCAAGAGTATTTATGAGCTGCCCGGCTACCTCCCTAGCGAATCTATGATTAAAATCTTAGATTATATGGCAAGTGGTAAATGGAAAGGTAAAGACGTTAAACAAATCAATAATGAGATAAGAGAGGAATTGCTCTAATGAGTATTATTAAAAGCCTGTTTTGCTCTATGAAAGTGGTGCTTGTGCTAATGGCTATATATGCTATTGCCTGCGGGATAGCGACATTTATTGAAAAGTTTGATGGCACATTGGCAGCGCGGTATTATGTATATAATGCCTTTTGGTTTGAAATGTTGCATTTGTGGCTTTTGCTTTCCCTTATTGGTTGCTTGATCACTTCAAAAGCGTGGGAGAGGAAGAGATATGCCTCTTTACTTTTGCATACCTCTTTTATTGTGATTATTATTGGGGCGGGGATTACACGGCATTTTGGCTTTGAGGGGCTTATGAGTATAAGAGAGGGGGAAAGTGCAAATACCATTAGCACAAGTGAGCATTATATCTTCATCCAAGTAGTAAATTCACAGGGCGATACACAATATGCGAAGATTCCCACTTTTATAGATGATAAAATCAATAGCCATATCAAACGTACGATTGATTTTTTTGACAAGCCCTTAAAGCTTGAAACAGGCGAACTTATGAAGGATAATGTCCCTAATGGTATCTTTTTGCTCAATGCTGATATGAATTTTTTAGACAAGGATTTTCATATAATGCTTGTAAGAGATGGCGATGAAGCCCCTAAAAAAGAGGGTATTACAATACGTGAAATAGATGGATATAAGGTTTATTTTGCGTGGGGTGTCGATCATATTCCACTTCCTTTCAAAATTACGCTTAAAAATTTTGAGCTTGAGCGCTATCCAGGGTCAAACTCCCCTGCCTCGTATGCCTCACAAGTAGAAGTGCTTGATGGAGATAGGCCACCTATGCCTTTTAGAATCTTTATGAATAATGTGCTTGATTATGGCGGTTATCGCTTTTTCCAATCCTCTTATCACCAAGATGAGGGCGGCACAATTCTCTCTGTGAATAATGACCCGGGCAAAAATCCTACTTATATCGGCTATACTATGCTCATCATCGGTGTGATATGGCTGCTTTTTGATAAAAACGGACGTTTTGCTATGCTAGGGAGATTCTTAAAAACACAGCAATTTTTTGCCTTTGTCCTATGTGTTGTTCTAGCTTTACTCACATTGCCTCAAAATACCTATGCTATGCCAAATATTGCCGCCACGCACGAAATAGATAGTACGCATACTGCTACTCAAGAGACAAAGAATATGCTACATTTACAGGATATTCCTACGATGATAAAGGCTTTGCAGGATTCAACCCCACTTACTCAAGAATTTAACAAAGTCCTTGTGCAAGACTTTGGCGGACGCACAAAGCCACTCCACACGCTTACAAATGATTACATTCATAAAATCACACAAAAAAATACCTTTTTAGGCTTAAATCCTACACAAATCTTTTTAGGTATGATTTTTTATCCGCAAGAGTGGCAAAGTGTGCAAATGATAGTGACTAAAAGCCCCAAACTAAGGCAGATTCTAGGTGTTGATGAAAATCAAAAGTATATTGCTTTTAATGACGTTTTTGCTGATGGGCAGTATGTTTTGCAAAATTATGTAGAAGAGGCTAATCGTAAGGATCCTGCCCTACGTGATACCTTTGAAAAAGATGTGATTAGCGTAGATGAGCGCATTAACGTAGCATTTCTCATTTACACCGGGCAGGTGCTTAGAATCTTCCCCGATAGTAAAGTAGAAAACAATCAATGGCTCTATCCACTTGAAGCCATTAGCTCTGCAGTAGCAGCAGCCGATACGGTGAGGGCAACGCAGCTTTTACATATTTATAAAGATTTCGCAGAAGGTGTGGAAAATGGATTAGCAAATAATCAATGGGAGCAAGCCATAAAAGCCGTGCAGGAAATGCGCTCCTATCAGCAGCAATATGGTGAAAATACGCTTATATCTGATGCGAAAGTGGATTCTGAAATCTTGCTCAATACCTACAATCCCTTTCACCAGCTCATATATCCTTATATCTTTATAAGCATTATATTTTTCATTGTCGTACTAAGCGGGATTCTCACTAATAAGCCTATGAGAGCACTCGTGCATAAAGTATTTTATGCCCTCTTGTTTGCATTATTTGTGATTCACACTTGTGCATTAGCTTTGCGGTGGTATGTGAGCGGACACGCTCCTTGGAGCAACGCCTATGAATCAATGCTTTATATTGCGTGGGCAGCTATCCTCTCTGGGGTGATATGCTTTAGACGCTCAAATCTCGCATTATGCGCGGCGAGTTTTCTTTCGGGTATTACACTTTTTGTCGCACATCTTGGTTCTATGGACCCACAGATTGGGAATCTTGTCCCTGTGCTGAAATCCTATTGGCTCAATATCCACGTATCCGTGATTACTGCAAGTTATGGATTCTTAGGATTATGTTTTATGCTAGGGCTTATCACGCTTGTGATGTTTGTCTTAAGGGCTTCAAAGATTAACTTCTCCTCGCAAGTGAAGGCAAATATTGATAATTCTATTCTATCGCTAAGTGCGCTTAATGAAATGGGTATGATTCTAGGGCTATTTTTACTCACAGTGGGGAATTTCCTCGGTGGGATTTGGGCAAATGAATCTTGGGGGCGATATTGGGGCTGGGATTCTAAAGAAACTTGGGCGCTTATTAGCATAGGTGTGTATGCGATTATTTTGCATTTGCGCTTTGTCTTTAAGTATAATCTCCCCTTTATTCTCGCTACTGCTTCTGTGGTAGGCTTTTTCTCAATCCTTATGACATATTTTGGGGTGAATTTTTATCTCTCCGGTATGCACAGCTATGCTGCAGGCGAGGCTGTACCTGTGCCATTGTGGGTAAAAATTATGGTGGCTTTAATCTTTGTGCTTATACTTGGGGCAAGTAGAGGTAGACAGCTTGAAATGCCTAAAATTTCTTAAATCGCTTTAATGGAGGACAAAATGAAAAAAATACTTTTGTGGATACTTGGTATCTTTCTAGCACTCATAGTACTGATTCTTGGAGTGCTTTTCACACCTCCGGGTAATGCGTTGGTAAAGAGTATCATTCAAGGACAAGTGGACAATTATGCGCCTATCAAGCTTGATGTGGAGAAATTCTCTCTAGGATTTTCAAGCATAGATGTGCTTATCACGCATAATGATAAGATTCTCATTACGC
The DNA here is from genome assembly GCF_910577135.1 of uncultured Helicobacter sp. Lineage (GTDB taxonomy): Bacteria > Campylobacterota > Campylobacteria > Campylobacterales > Helicobacteraceae > Helicobacter_C > Helicobacter_C mastomyrinus. Next base: position 41,370 of record NZ_CAJTLL010000001.1, on the reverse strand, counting down.
TTAATGGAGATTTCTCCCTCTTTTCCCAAACACTTGATTTGATATTCAAAGTTGATGCGAGGGATATTTCTCCGCTAGGGGAACTTGTGGATACGCCATTGCAGGGTGCATTTATCATTAATACCACGCTTAAAGGCACGCTCAATCGCCTTGAAATTCACACTATAAGTGATATTGCAAAATCTTTTACTGATATTGCGCTGCTTTTAGAGGATTATTCACCTACTTCTATTAAGGCACATATCAAAGACTTGCAAATTAGAGAAGCTCTTGCTATGGGTGGCATGAAGCCTTATGCAAGTGGGGCACTTAATCTTGAAGCAGATATCAAAGGCGATGCGGAGATGAATTTTAATGGTAATGCGCTTTTGGGTGTTGCGCAAGGCTTGGTTGATAGCGCATTAATTAAAAAAGATTTTGAAATTGATGTGCCAAAGACCACATTTGTGATTACACTCAATGCCCTCTTTGATATGGATAAACTTAATCACGACCTTAGTTTCAATGCCAATATTGGCAATATCCACTCTCAAGGGCAAACGCTCATTAATGAACTTACCACGCAAACAACCTATGATGTGAGCCTAAGCGATTTATCTGCTTTCACGCCTTTGGTAGGAATGCCTATACGAGGAGCTTTTAGCACAAAAGGTAAAGTTAAGGGTGGAATGGAATCTTTAGTGATAAATGGTAGCTCGGACGTGGCAAACTCTACTACCACCTATACTGCCACACTTGAAGAACTCGCACCTAAGACTGCTGAAGCACATATTAAAAATTTACGTCTAGATACGCTTTTATGGATGATATATATGCCACGCTATGCGACTATGAATTTGAATTTAGATTCGGTAGTGAGCGATTTGGACGCGGGGATTTCTACGACAACAGCCCTCACGCTCTCTGGCACGACTAATAACGCCGTAATGAAAAAGGAGATGGACTTAGATATGCCTAATACCAAATTCACGCTTAAATCTAATATAGGGCTTGATAAGGGCGTAGGGGAGGCAAATACGACTTTAGATTCTGATATAGCACAGGTAAAACTTGCAAAAACAAGTATTAATCTTAATGATATGATATTTTCTGCTCCTTATGAAGCCACTATCCCTAATCTCAAAAAGCTTAAATTTGCTACTGGTGTGGAACTTGCCGGGGATTTCAAAGCCACAGGTATAGCTAAACTCGCAGAGAACCTCTATGCAGATTTTTATACACAATCGCTCGGGGGCAATATAGATGCTGTGCTTGATGGCAATAAACTCACCGCTTCATTAAAAGATGTCAATACCTTAAAACTTTTCAAAATCGTGCAACTCCCTGAAGTCTTTAGCTCGGATATGAATGGGGATTTAAACTATGATACCTTAACAGAAAAAGGCACGCTCAAAGCTGTTCTTAGCAATGGCAAACTGATGCCTAATCAAGTAACAGATTTGACTGCTAAATACCTAAAGACGGATATTACAAAAGAAAGCTATGAAAATGCGGGGTTAAATGCGGTGATTGATAAAAATATCATCACTACTGATATTGGCTTAAAAAGTGCTAATACTACTATTGCCGCACAAGGAGCGAGTATTGACACAGATAAAGGCACGATTAATGCTGATGTAAAATTTCAAATCAAAGATAAATATATTTATCTCAAAGCTCGCAATAGCCTCTCCTCACCCACTATTAGCATTGATGCAAATGAGCTGATTAAGGCTGAAGCGAGTAAGGCAATCACTCAAGGTGCAGAACAAGCCATTGATAAATATATTAAAGATGATAGGGTAAAAGAAGGAGCGCAAAAATTGCTTAATAATCTTTTTAAATAAGATTTTTGATATAAATGATATGTTTTGAGTAAAAATAACAAGTAAGTAGGCATATCAAGCTAACCTTTATTTAAGCTATTTAACATCGCTTTTTTGTAAGATAGACTCTCTTAAATAAAATTTGTGGATTATTCAAGTTTCATAAGTTCATAATAGAGTTTATCGGCGATGAGTCTATAACCATTAGGGAGTAAATGCACATCGGGTTTTGCGAGATTAGCACTCTCCCATTTAGCTTTGCCTCCGCTTTCATTGATAAAATCCTCCATACTAAAAAGCATTATTTGCTTCTCTTGAGCAAGTTTAACAATGGCAGTTTTAACAGGGTTGGCATTTTTGGTGAGTTTATATACGGCTTTTTTACGTTTTGTCGCATTGCTTACCTTTTGCACTACAGGCGGAGGCGATAGGAGTAAAATATTTGCATTTGGATTTGCTGCCTTTATGGTGTCAATCAAATTGCCATAATTTTTCAAAAAAAGTGCTTCGTTAAAATTACTATAAAGTGCGTCATTTGAGCCATAGCATAATATATATAAATCTGCTGGGAGGATACGCATTTGCTGCATAAACAGCTCTTTATCCCATTTGAGCCAAATATCTGCCTTAGCTCCATTGATACCAAGATTCTCAATGATATTGTTTGCCCCTTCTTCATTGGAGATAAATAACCCTCCAAGCAGCACTTTTTCGTTGAGGGCGTGAATGGTGATAGGATAGCGTAATTTAAGCGTGAGAATCTGCCATACAAAAGGGTGTTTGGCGTTAATAATAAATTGCTGCTTTGCGCTGTCCTCAATTACAAGCGCACTATTTTGGTTAGTGGATTTGAATATGATTTTGCTTAGTGTTTGTTCTGTGGTGTTTTGAGGTGAGAGTGTGATATGGGCGGGTAGCTCTATAGGTTTTGCCACTATGCCACCCAAGGGATATTCATCAAGCTCATTATCGCGAGAATTGAGGACTTCAAAATTAGAGCTTTCATATTTGAGGGCGATATGCTGATGATAAGCAGGAAACAAAGGATACACCAGACCAAAAGTATATTCTTCAAACATCAATCCTCGTAGCCTATGGGAGATAAAATCCCCAGCAATATGTGAATCTCCCAAGATTCTAATAATGAGATTTTCCCTTGTTTGTAGCTTTGCTTTAAAAGTGGGAGATATGCCATTTTGGTAGTTTTTTATACCGCTTGTAGATTCTAAGAGGTTCTTGCTTAATGTGGGAATCTTGGCGACTTGCTCGGGTTTGCTTAAAGCAATACCTATGGATTTGAGTGGATAATCTGCACAAAATGCAAATACGCACAAACACAAATAGAGTAGGCATATTTTCATAGCATTTCCCTTATTGCTTTTTTATAGAATCTTCTAGGGGGCTAATCTCAAGTGCATTGAGAAAGATATTTGCCATTATTTGATATCCCTTTGAAGTGAAATGTACCCCATCATCATCGCGCACTTGCACACTTTTGCCACTTTTATTTTTGATAAATGCAGAATACTTCCCTCCTTGTGTAACAATGCCATTGCTCTGTAAAAAATATTCCCCACCACTTCTCATTTCGCGCTCATACAGGCTATTAAGATACATAAGCTTATCATTAAGGGATTTTTCTCTCACAGAAGGAATCTCATACCAAACTATACGAGCGCCATTGGATTGGGCTATGATAAGGATTTCTTCTATGCGTTGAGTGTAGATTTCCTCCCATAAAGGGCTTTTAAAGGCAATATTTTTCTTTATCGTCCAAGGATCGTTTGCACCCAAAAGCACAACCACAAGGGCAATATTGTCATTTTTACTAAAGGCATCTTTAATTGCCTCCGCCCAATCAAAATAATGCTTGTAGGTTAAGCCTGTGCTGTGTTTGCTAAGGTTGATTCCTTGTAGATTCATTTTTTTAAAGGTTTTTAGCATATAGGGGGCGACACCTTGCATCATAGAATCTCCCACAAGTAGGACAGATGAGCCTTCTTCAATCTTTATTCGGGGATTGCTAATGGCGCGTATAGGTGTGTAACTCTCCACTATGGGAGGCCGAATCTTTTGAGGTTGGTTTGTTGCTACTTCTGCTTGTATCTCCGTATGGGAAGATTCTTTATGATTAAAAAAATGGCGAGTATTCTCTATGGGCATACTCTTGGCTACTTCACTATGGGGATTGTGGGGGGGGGGAGTAGTTTTTGAAATGGGAGGTTTGAGAGATGAAGTAGAATGAGGTGTTTTACTTTGCTCCTTTGCTGCTGTTTTTTGAGGGCTTTGATGAAAACTAAAAAAATTGCTAGAGAGGGTATTGAGAGTATTTATAGCACCATCTGTATAGGTAAAAAGTATATTCTCTTGTAGCATTGTGTTTTGATAGATGATATTTAAGACTTGGGTAAGGGGATGTTGGGATTCACTAAAATTGTGGTATTGCTGTTCTATATATATGAGTATGGAGCTATGCAGTATGATGAGAAGCTGCAAAAGTGTGAAAAAGGCGATAAATATAAATTTTGCCTGCTGCATTAGAAACTCGCATAAATAAAATGAGGTATGCCAGAGGGCATAATGACAATACATAACGTAAAAATGACACTTAAAATGATGGGCTTAATAACCCACGGAATAAAAGCTAAGGCTTTTTGGCATATTTCCATAGAATCGCGCATAAGAGGATAACATACAAAAAGCACAAGAAATCCACCAAGTAATGCCCACGTATAAAATGGCACAGGTAGAGTAAAGCCATAATAAAATGCAAGAAAAAATCCTCTCACCTCTTCAAGCGAATGATAGTAAAAGAAAATCCAGCAAAAACTTACAAAAAGGAATGTAAAAAATGCTCCTACAAAAGGCACATTATGTAAATCAATTCCAAGTTTTCGTAACACATTGAGCCAAACAATACCGAAGCCGTGCATTAGCCCCCAAATAAGAAAAGTTAGAGTATTGCCATGCCATAAGCCAGAAAGCCCAAAAGCGATAAGCACAAAAAGTTGTGTGTTCAAAAAACCCTTTTTATTTCCACCAAGTGGGATATAGATATAATCACGTATGAAGGTTGAGAGGCTAATATGCCATCTACTCCAAAAATCTTTCAAATTTTTTGCCATATAGGGCATATTAAAGTTAAGCGGCAGGGTGAATCCAAGCATAAGTCCAAACGCACAAACTAAATTTACATATCCGCTAAAATCACAATAAAGCTGAATGCTGTATGCAAAAAGTGCGCTTAAAAGCTCTAAAGCATGGTATTCAAAAGGGGTATTTAAGATAGGCATAGCATAAATGCCTAAATAGTTTGCAATAATTGCCTTTTTCACAAATCCAAATAATATAAGGGTAATAATCATATCAATCGAGCCAAACTCACGTTTTGTGTGATATTGAGAGAAGAAAGATTCACTTCTCATAATGGGACCTGCCATAAAAGTAGCAAAAAATGAAAGATAAGTCGCCACCCCAACAAAGCTTTCTAGTGCAGGATTCTCTTCTTGATAGTAATCATCTTGTGCAAGGTATTTGCTATTTTCATACACAGAGCACAAATAGGTGATAGAAGCAAAGGTATAAAAGCTAATGCCTAAGGGAAAGATAATATCTATTTCTAAAAAATCAAGCCCCAAAAGCGCAAGAAGCGCGTCAAACTCATCTTTAATATATGAATAATATTTAAAGAAACACAAAAAAAGTAACACAAATATCATAGAAGCAAGAAGCGCAAAACGCGTTCGCAAGCTATCGATAAAAAGAGCAAGGGAATACACAAGGCAGGTATAGATAAGCACAATGAGGGCAAAATAGGGGCTAAAAAGATAAATAACAAGGTAATTAAAAGCAAGGAGAGAGAGGTTACGCCACGATAAGAATGGAATGCTCCAATATAGAATAAAAAATAGCAATAGGAGAATACTAAATTCAATAGAAAAAAAACTCATTACACATTCTCTTGTGGTTGGAAGTATCTTAAGTGATAGATTATAACATAAAACTCACTTAAGATACCTGCTTTAAGTTTCTACTCTTTATTTTGTAATATCTCTTTAAATGCCTTGATATGTTCTACTATGCTAGGACTTACGCGCAAAAGAGAATAAGTATGTGGATAGGCAAAAATATGATTATTTTTTGCTGCTTTTGTGTTTTTTAGGGCGGGATTTTGTTTTAGAAGTATTTGTGAATCTTTAGCTTCAATGCCTAGAACAATCATATCTGGATTTGTTTTTAAAATAAACTCACTTGAGATAATGGGGCGATCTATCTCACTTGGGGGTGTTACATTTTTCACGCCAATAAGGGCAAATATATCGGCTATCACAGAATTATCTGTGAATCCCATAAGAGGGTTGCTTGAGAAGAGAAAAAGTGCGCTTTTATTTAAAGGCTCTTGTTCTAGAAGCAAAAACTCTTCTTTAATGCGGTTATTAAGCGCGATACCGGCTTTTTCCTTATGAAGCAAGGTGGCTAGGGTGGTAATATTTTTTTCCAAATCACTTAATCTTTTTGCTTGAAGATACATTGTTTTAATCCCTAATTGCGCTAATCGCTCTTGCAATCCCAAAGAATACGAGCTAAGAATCACAAGCGTAGGCTTAAAAGAAATGATTTTTTCAATGGAAGGATTTGAGAAGCTCCCCACACTTGGTAGCTTTGATGTTTTATCTTTTGGGGCGATGTTACTATGCTGTAAATGTGCAATAGCGATAATCTCATCTCCACTCCCAAGCTCATAGATAATCTCAATACTTGCCGGGTCTAGCACCACTAATCTCTCTTGTGCAAAAACCATACACACAAAACCAATCATACAGAGAAAAATTTTCATACATACTCCTTTGAAATAATAATATGCGCTTTGCCCTTATGAGACATTACTTCGCATTCTAATCCATAAATGTCTTTTAATATTGGTGGCTTGAGTAGCTCATCACTTTTCCCATCATAGTGCACTTGTCCGTTTTTAAGAAAAATGAGGCGATGGCAAAAGAGGGAGGCGAGATTCACATCGTGTAAAATAGCTATTATGGCGATATTATGCGTGCGGATATAATCCTCACACAAGGAAAGAAGCTCGATAGAAAAATGTAAATCAAGCGCAGAGGTGGGCTCATCAAGACAAAGTATGCGGGGATTCTTAAGCAATGCTCTTGCGAGCAAAACACGTTGGAATTCGCCTCCACTAAGTGAAAGGATATTGCGCGTTAAAAAAGATTCTATTTTGAGTGTATTTGCTAACTCCCGCATCGATTCTAAATCGTCCTTTGTATATCCGCCAAACATACTTTTTAATGCGCTATATCGCCCCATAAGTAGCACATCTTGTACTAAAAGAGGCATATTTATGCCTGATTTTTGAGGCACAAAGCCAATAAGATGTGAGAGCTGCTTCATATCATGAGATTCTATAGGTTTATCAAAGAGCGTAATGCTACCCTTTTGCAATGGGATAATGCCGAGTATATGCTTTAGCAATGTGCTTTTGCCTGAGCCATTAGGTCCTAGAATACCTACAAATTCGCCCTGTGTAATGCAAAATGACACATCTTGTAATAATATTTTATTATCAATGCGATATTCTAAGCCATTCACACGCACACTCATATACTTCTCCTAGCATATAATGCAAGATACAAGAAGAGAGGCACACCAAAAAATGCGGTAATAATCCCTATGGGTAATTCTACATTAAGCGCACTTCGTGCAATCCCATCACAAAATAGCAAAAAGATACCACCTAAAGCCGTGCATAAAGGTAAAACAATGGCATTATTATAATCTTTAAGCAATAATCGCACGATGTGGGGGATTACCAATCCCACAAAGCCAATCAATCCGCTAAATGCCACACTAAAGGCTACACCAAATGATGAAACAATAAGCAAGTTGCGTTTAAGCCTTGTGGCATCTACGCCAAGATTCCGTGCCTCCTCATCGCCACTAAGGATAATATTCATCTCATAGCGATACATATAAAAATAGAGCATACACAATATAAGCGGGATACAGAGAATCCCCACCTTATCCCACGAGCTAAGTCCTAAATATCCCATAAGCCAAGCCACAATTTTAAACGAGCTTTCTCCAATGTAGTAGATAAAAAGCGAAGTGAGCGCACCCAAAAATGAAGAAATGGCTATGCCAATGATGAGCAAGGTAGTGATGTTAGCATATTTGTGGAGCTTAAAAATTAGCAATGAAAAGGCAGCACAAAAGACAAATCCTAGTATGCCAAAATAAAAATCAGCCAAACCTATTGCATAAGCCACCACTGCTCCAAAGGTAGCTGCTGAAGCTATGCCAATAATATAGGGATCAGCTATGGGATTGGCAAAAATACTTTGTGTAACGCAACCACACGATGCAAGGAGCATACCAATGAGTATTGCCATTATGATACGTGGCAAGCGCACATCAAATAAAATGCTTTTATGCACTCCTACTTCACTTTCTGTGCTAAAAAATACCCCTACAAGGCGAGATATACTCCATATCTCATCACCTATAAGCATAGATATGCCTACTCCCAAGATATACAAACATATCAAGCCATACTTAATAATATGAACACGAGAAATCACCATATAAACCTTGAATCAATAACTTTATGATACTTGTATAAATCACTTTACTAGAACAATTAGAGATTATAAAACAGAAAGGTTAAAATAAAAATAATAAATAATATTATTTTTTAAATACGTTTTGTTCTGCAAGAAAGGAGTAGGTAGATGGGGTGGTAGGTGAGTGTGTTATGAAATTGCAATTCATACTCTGTAAGCATTTTTTTAGAGATGTAGCCACCTCTTTGCAGGGCATTCACACCGCTTTGCTTTAAATGCCTAAACACATCAAGCGCACTAGGGAATTGCAAACTCAATAGCTCATCGTGAAAATAGAGAATCTCAAAATATTGAGTCAATATATCACGCATCGTTCCTAGCTCCATATAGGGCAGTCCCTGATGTGTGATAGCCCTTACCTCATAGCAGTTTTTCTGCCCAAATGTGCTTAAAAGACACAAGCCATTGGGGGCGAGAATGCTATGAATCTCGCTTATGCTCTTTTCAAAATCAAGCCATTGCAGAGAGGCATTAGAGAGGATTAAATCAAATTTGCATTGCCACAAAGGACTGTTGCGTAAATGTGCCATATCAAAAATATGATATTCCACATTTGGCAAATCCCTCAAATCTACGCCATAATCGTTAATATCATTGCAAATATAAGATTCATAATGCAATATCGGCGTGAGTAAGCGCATAAGCTCTCCATTACCCGCGCCAAACTCAAATATATGTGTAAATTCCCTCCTGTGTGTGCGACTTAATATCTCAACGAGTCTATGGCGCATTTGCCTTTGGATTAAAGCGGATTGCGCGTAAGTATGCTTCGCTTGGAGGAATCGCTCTAAATAGTGCATATTTCCTCCCAACTTTGAAAGGCTAGGAATGCAAAATGCGGCGCGGGAGATTCCACAATACGCACAGGCGGAATGCGTGAATCAAAAAATACCTTTGAAGCACTAAAGGGGAAAATCTTATCATTTAGCGATAAAAATGCTACATCATAGCTAAAATCTTGCAAGTGAGGCTTGTTTAGCGCATAATTATAAAGGCTTTGTAGCTCTGCTTGTAGCTTATCTTTAGGGCTTAGGGGCATATCGCTTTGTGTGCCAAAAAGCGCGGTTTTAAAATCAGGCACATTAAGATGTGAGATAGTCTTTTTAAACACAAGCGGGTGAATCCCAAAATGTCTATCAATGCCGATATTTGTGCCATTAATGGCAATTTTGCGATGAAGGTTAAAAGTAGAGATAAAATGCGGTGCGATACTCACCCCCATAGAAAAGGCAATGAGGTAGAGCATCTTATATGAAGCGAGGCTATCAAAAAATGCTTGAGGTAGCACAAAATCCCTGTAATCATACACCATAATCACATCACAATCCGCGCTAAGATGTGCAAAATGTGCTGCTTGAGTAGCAAATCCGCCAAAAAATATAATACATTTCTCGCTCTGTGCGTGAGTATGCAAAAAAGTATATTTCATAACAACGCCTTGATGATAGATTCTATATGTGCCTCATTGAGTGCGGCATTGAGAGAGAAGCGAATGCGTGATGTGCCTTTGGGGATAGTAGGCTCTTTAATCGCTGGGGCGAAAATGCCTCCTTGCAAAAGATTGTTGGAAATCATATCGGCTTTTGCATTGCTCCCACAAAGCAAGGAGATGATATATTCATCGCCTAATATTTTAAAGCCTTGTTTTAAAAGCACATCTTTAAAAAAATGGCTTATGTTATGCAGATTTTGCCTTTGATTATGGAATCTTGCAAGATTTGCAAAAATGAAATGACTCCAAGCGACATTTAAAGGCGGGAGGGCAGTAGAGTAGATAAACGCCCTTGCTTTATTGATAAAAAATGCTTTAAAATCACTGCTACACAGCATACACGCACCTACAGAGGCGATGGCTTTGCCAAAGGTGAAAACTAAAAAATCTATTTTCTTATCTAGTCCTAAGCTTTTTGCATAACCTAGTCCACTTTCATCAAAACAGCCCACAGAATGCGCCTCATCGACATAGAGTAAGATGTTTTGATAGCGTTTTTTAAACTCTGTGAGTTCTTTTAAGGGTGCGAAATCCCCGTTCATACTGAAAAGTGCTTCGGTAATAATGATGATATGCTCATAGTCTTTGTGATATTGTTTGAGTAAATTTTCTAAAGATTCTAAATCATTATGTTTAAAGCGCAAAAACCTGCTTCCACCCAATCTCAAGCCATCAATCACACTTGCGTGTATGAGTTTATCAGCGATTAAAAGGGTGTTTGGTAGGGTGCTTAGAGCTTGTATGCACGAAAGATTCAAATGATAGCCGCTATTAAAGTGTAAAACTTCTTTATTTTGAAAAGACTTTGCTAGGCTGCTTTCAAATTTTTCGTAAATGCTAAAATTCCCACTTAAGCTCCTGCTGCTTGAGCTTGAAAGATAAAAATCTTTTGCATCAAGTTGGCGCAAAAACTCATCTTTTAAGCCCTCATCTTTAGTTAAATGAAGGTAATCATTCCCGGCAAGATTAAGCAATTTTTGCCCTTTAAAATATACATACTGCCCCTCGTGTGTAAGGGTTTTTAAACGGCGATAGTTGCCTTGTGTTTTAAGATCTGCTAAAATCGTATCAAGTGGCATTGTTTAGTCTTTTACAAAATTTTTAAAATACATATCAGTTTCCTCTTACGCTTCTTATTTCATTTTCTCTAAGTAAGATTTTAAAATCATATCATAGCTTCCCTTACCACTCAAAAATCCCTTCTACTTTACAAAATTGTTAAGATTCTAACAATTTTCTCGGTTTTATCAGCTCTAGCATTGCCATTCACCTTAAGGAATCTATAATATCTTATATTTGTCTTTAGAGTAGCCCTAGTGATAATATTTCCTGCTTTGTGCTATCTCTTTATGATGTCAAAATGATTTGTAATGCACAAAGCCTTGCTGGTTCTATGAATTTTTATATGTTTTTTGAATATTAAGGAATATGTTTTGCTTTTCAATGGGGGTAATTTCATCATAAAGGGGCTTTATGCAAAGCGGATATTATAACACCACTGGCGGTATGGTAACGCAGTTTAACCGCCTTGATTTAATCTCAAATAATTTAGCCAATCTCAACACCACAGGCTTTAAGCGCGATGACGTGGTGATTGGTGATTATTTGCGACTTTATGAAACGCACAAAGAGCAGCTTCCCATAGAAGACCACACACGCAAGGCTGCTAAATTTCTCAATCGCACACTTGATAGAGTGCCTATCATCAGTGAGGAATACACCGATAGAAGCGTGGGGAATCTCACTCAAACGGATAATCCGCTTGATTTCGCCCTCCAACGTGAAAATGCCTTTTTTGCTATCCAAACACCTGATGGAATCCGCTATACCCGTGATGGGAGCTTTAATATCAATAGCGATGGGCAGATTGTCAATAAAGATGGGCATTTGGTGCTTAGTCGCAATGGGCTAGATTCTGGTGAGGGGCTTGTAGTCTCTGCGGGATTGCACCTTGAGGCTGATAAGAATGGCAATATCTATGTCCGCAATCTTAATAATGACGCCATCGCCGAGCAAATCAATCTCGGCGCACTTGCCATAGTGGGCTTTGAGAATCCGCGATATTTAAAAAAAGTGGGTAAAAATCTCTATGAATACCCAAAAGAGCGCGAGAATGAACGAGAAATCGTATATAATGATGTCCTCACACAAGGCTTTGTAGAAAAAAGCAATGTCAATGCGGTGCGTGAGATGACTGCGTTGATTGAGACTAATCGCCTTGTGGATATGTATTCTAAAGTAATGAGAAGCCATATGGACGATCTCAATACAGAAGCAATTACAAAGCTTGCTGTCCGTGCTTAAAGAGATATGATTTTAATGCAATTTTCTTAAGGGGAATGATGAAAGAGCTGCTTAACTGCTTTGAATATATCAAACGCTATCATATTGATATGTTTGATTCTATTGCTATTATGCTAGAGATGTTTTATCTCAAACGTCATTGTCCCGATTTTATAGAATCTCTCATCGCCCTTGCAGTAAAACGAAAGCCTATTTATGAAGAATATGCTAATGCCCTTAAAAGCGCGCTAGGAGAGGAGCTTTACACTCCGCTTAATCCGCATTGCAATTTGCTAAAGATTCTAAAAGTTATCTTGGGAAATGACGTTTCAAACCGCACGATTGAAGAGTTTTTACACATTATCACGCAAAAAAAGACCACACATAAGCTTTTTTCCTATTCGACGCCTTTAGAGATTAATGAATTGCTCGTAGGGCTACTTGATATCAAACAATCTCAAAGTGTGTATAACCCCTGCTATGGTATGGGGAGCTTGTTTTTTGCTATTGCTAATGCCGCTCATCAGTTTGAACTCTACGGTGAGGAGCTAGAGAGTGCATTAGTGCGAATAGCTAAGATTATTTGCAAGATTTTAGATCTTAGCTCCTCGCATTTGCTTTTGAATAATATCCTTAAAAATGAGCAGTTTAAGCATCAAAAATTTGATAAAATCATTTGTAATCCCCCGCTTGATAGCCATATCGGCACACAATTTTTAAAAGAAGATAAACGTTTTGCTACTTATGAGACATTGATTAAGACCTACCCCGAGCTACTTTTTCTTATCCATTCACTTTCCTATCTTAAGGATAAGGGCGTGTTTATCCTCCGCACACAAACCTTGCTGAAATCTTCCATAGAAGGGCGATTGCGAGAGAGGCTATGTGAGGAGGGATTGATAGAATCTATCATTGAGCTACCTAAAAATATTTTCCCCCATCAAACCTATGATTTTTCTATCATTGTGCTTTCTCCCAATAATGAATCTATACTTCATATTAACGCTAACACGCCATATTTTTACCATAAAGATGGCAAATACAATCGCCTTATCCACCTCAAAGAATTGCTTGATATTTATCGCTACAAGTGCACAGGGGAGCATTCTTCCCTCACGCCCCTTTCTCAAATCAATCCGCACGATTTAAGCGTGAGTGCCTATGTCCAAAAGCCCACTTCAAGCCATACAAATCACACAACCCTAAGCGCACTTGGCACAAGCGTATTTCGAGGGCAGCGCGTCTATGGTGGGAGCAAAGATGAGAAGATTATCTATTTTGATTTAGGCATTGCAGATTTTACAGATTATGGATTTTGCTATGAGTTTTCTACACAGCGATTTAAGGGTGATATACATAAGATTCACAAATACAGCTTAAAACCCTATGACATCGCTATATCCATTCGTGGCACGATGCCTAAATTTACTATTTTAAGCCCAGCGATGAAAGATGCTAAAATAGTGGCAAATGCCGGAATCATTATCGTGCGTTCAAAAAGTCCAGAAATTGCGATAGGGATTTACTGCTATCTTTTCTCTACACAAGGACAGCAAATGCTTTCAAAGCTTTATGAGCGCAATCTAGGCAATCTCAATCCCCTTGATTTAGAGCAGCTCCCTATACCTAATGATTTCACACTCCACGCGCAGCAGACTTTCACGCAAATAGAATCTTATGCCGCACAGCTTAAAGATATACAAGATAAACTACAAGCATTGAGAGGCTAGTGTGAATCCAACAATCAAAGAAGTAGGCATTGTGAATGTGAAATGTGGAAAAAATGTAGTGATTATTACCCCTAGCAACCTCTATGGCTGCACGTTGGATGAAGATGTGTTTGTAGGACCATTTTGTGAGATACAATGTGATGTATATATTGGCAAACGCACACGTGTGCAATCCCATAGCTTTATTTGCTCATCTGTGTGTATTGGGGAGGATTGCTTCATCGGGCATAGTGTGGTATTTATCAACGATACCTTCTTTCAAGGTGCTCCCGCACCGAGTAAAGATATGTGGAAATCTACAAATATTGGAAATCGCGTGAGTATTGGTTCAAATGCCACGATTTTGCCCGTGAATATTTGCGATGATGTGGTGATTGGTGCGGGAGCTGTGGTGAGCAAAGATATTGTGCAAAGTGGATTTTATGTCGGTAATCCCGCAAGATTCTTGCGTCCATTGGTAGATTCTATAAGGTAGCAAATATGAAAAAGCCCCCCTTACAGCATATTGCTATCATAATGGATGGCAACGGACGTTGGGCGCAAAGTCAAGGTAAAAAGCGCACACATGGACATAAAGAGGGCGCAAAAATTGTGCGTGACGTAACACAATGGTGTGCTAACCAAAAAATTCCCTATCTCACACTTTATGCTTTTTCTACTGAAAATTGGAAACGTCCTAAGGTGGAGGTGGATTTCCTAATGAAGCTATTAGAGCAATATTTGCGCAATGAAAAGCCCGTGTATATGAAAAACAATATTAGATTCCGTGCCATAGGGGATATTAGCATTTTTAGTCATACGTTAAAAAATGCTATTTTAGAGCTAGAGCATCTCACGCAAAATCACACCAATCTCACGCAGATTCTCGCACTCAATTATGGCTCGCATAATGAGATAGCACGAACTTTTATCAAAATAGCACAAAGCCTTAGCAAAGACGAGATAAGCACACTTACTCCGCAGGAGGCAACCACACTCATTAATGCTAATTTGGATACAGCTACACTGCCTAATGTAGATTTGCTTATTCGCACAGGTGGGGAGAGCCGCCTATCAAATTTTTTGCTATGGCAATCAAGCTATGCAGAGCTATTTTTTACCCCCACACTTTGGCCTAATCTATGCACGGATGAGTTAGATGGAATCTTAGAGGCATTCTATCTAAAGCAGAGGCGATTTGGCGCTTTAAAATAGCAAATTATTCCTCTAGGATAGTAATGTTTTGTTTTGCTGATTTTGTATTTTGCTTCTGCTTTATATTTTTGTCTTGTAGCTGTGAGATTTTATCTTGCAAGTCTGCATTTTTTATAAAATCAATAGCATAGTCTTTTTTAGCAAGTTTTGCAGTGCTTGAGCTGATTTTGGGTATATAGGTTTGTAGAATCTTTACACGTTTTTGCACATCTTTGGCGTATTCTTGCGCTATTTTATCACGTTCTTTGTCCTTTTCCCAGCTAAAGCCCTTGTTGTAGGATTTAATCACTTCATACCAATTCCCCTTACGCACCCTGTGCCAATAGTTTAGCTCTTCAAGTGCAGTAGCAGAGGCAAAATCATCATCACGCATAAGCAGCTCTCCCACCATATTGCGCATAAAGTTCGTATCTTTTTGCTTATGCTTTTTAAGAAGTCCGGGAATATGCGCGTGGTAGATACCTGCTGAAGGGTCAGCGAAATTCACACGATATTCTCCTGCGCAAGATTCTTTCCAAGCAATAGCTGCCATTGTGTAGCCAAAGCCGCTTTTTGCGCCGTATTTAAAGGCTTTTAAAATCACTTGCTTTTGATTCCTGTTAAAATCTTTAGGCTGCACACATTTACCCTCAATTTTATGCAGTGGCAGGGCAAAAGCAGGAGTTAGAGCGACTAATAGCATAATGATAGAATATATTATTTTCAATGTTTTGTTTCCTGTAATATTTATCTCTCTAAATGACTTTTTAATAACTCTGCGTTACAATCACGCAATCATATCTAAAATTTTAAAGGAATAACTTGAAAGCCGCACATTTACCCTTGCTTATTGAAGTTTTTACCGAAGAACTTCCCGCATTGCCATTTTTAAAGGAACTACCCAATATGGTAGAAAAATGGCAAAAAATTGCTAAAGCCCATAATATTGCCTCCACCCCTCTATTATACTTTACGCCTAGACGTATTGTGCTGTATGAGGAGCACTTTCCCACTACCACGCAAGATATGCTGATAGAATCCTATGGTCCCCCTTTAAGCATTGCTTTCAATAATGGCGATAAGACACAGGGCTTAAGCAAGGCAGGAGAAAGCTTTTATAAAAAAAATGGCTTGAGTGTAGATACCACCTTGCAAATAACGCAAAAAGATGGCAAGGAAGTGCTTTATCATACCTACACAAAAAAGGGCGTGGCAACAAGCACCTTGCTTGGTGAAGTACTCATTAAATGGCTTGAATCTTTGCAATTTGGCAAGAGTATGTTTTGGGGAGATGTAAGGCAAAGTTTTATCCGCCCTATACGCAATATCTGTGTGCTTTTGGGTAAAGAAAGCATAGCGCTCAACGCCTTTGGATTGCACAGCAAGGCACAAACGTATGTCCATAGAGATGTGAGTTTCGCCCCTGTGGCAATAGATAGCGCAGAATCTTATTTCCAAGCACTTGATAAGGGTAAAGTCATTTTGAATCAAGATAAACGCAAAACCCTTATTTTAGAGCAAATTCGCAGAATTGAATCCACCCATCACATTAAAGTAGAAATTGATGAAAGCCTCTTGAATGAGATTGTAGCCATTACAGAATATCCTCGTGCGGTGTGTGGGAGCTTTGATGAGGTGTTCTTACGTCTGCCTCCGGAGGTGATTATCATCTCTATGAAGGAGCATCAGCGGTATTTTGCTACTTATATGAATGGGAATCTGCATAATGGCTTTGTGCTTGTGGCAAACAGCACCACAGAGCATCTTGCTCCCATCGTGCAGGGCAATCAAAAGGTGCTCAAAGCAAGGCTAAGTGATGCGATGTTTTTTTATGAAAATGATATAAAAAATGGTTTTAAGGTGGAGGATTTAGAGCAGATTCTCTTTGTGGAGGGGGCAGGGTCTTTGCTTGATAAATCTAAGCGTGAGGGCATTATCGCGCATATACTTTTAGAATCCTATGCGACTAAGATAGATATGCCCTTAGTGGATATGCAGGAGATTCTAAGTAATGCTATTATGTATGCAAAGGCGGATTTACTCACGCAAATGGTGTATGAGTTTCCAGAGTTGCAGGGCATTATGGGCTATTATTATGCTAAGCGTTTTGGCTTCCACCCGCTTGTTGCTTTGAGTATAAAGGAGCAGTATCTCCCCACAGGAGAGGATTCTGTCTTGCCTAGTCATCTCATCAGCGCTATTGTTGCTCTAAGCATAAAGCTTGATAATATCTTTACACTTTTTAGTTTGGGGAAGATTCCAAGTGGTTCAAAAGACCCTTTTGCCCTAAGACGCGCGGCTAATGGGATATTAAAGATTATTTCTTACTATGAGCTAGATTTTGACTTACACACTGATATAGCAAGGCTCTATGAAGCTGCTGGCTATAAGACAAGTGATTTAAGCCATATAGAATCTTTCTTTTTAGAGCGATTAGAGGGTATGCTTAAAGTCAATCCCTCGCTTATCCGCTGTGTGCTAAATGCTCGTGTGGATAATAAGCCTATGCGTAATCTCCGCAGTATCATCACGCATACCCAAAGCCTAAGTGCATTCTTTGAAAATAGCGATAAGGAAGCCCTTGTGAGGCTCTTTAAACGAGTGGCAAATATTTTAGAAGATAGCATAGAGCCTACGCCCATAATAGAATCGCTTCTCACACTTAATGCAGAAAAGTCTCTCTATCAAGCCCTTAAATCGCTTCAATCTCAACATTTTGCAAACACAGATACGCATATCGCCGCGCTCTTTGCGCTTAAAATTCCTCTAGAAGCATTTTTTGAATCTGTGCTTGTCAATGTCGAGAACAAGGCACTTAAAACCAATCGTCAAATGCTCGTTTTAGAAGCATATAATGAATTTTTACGTATCGGCGATATTAAGGATATTTCATTGTGAGAGACTTTTATTCTACCTTTATTTGCGAGGCAAGAAATATCTTTACATCCGTGTCTGCAATGCTCATTATCTTTGGTGGCTCACTTTTTTATCTCTTTTTGTATCCTACGCCTTATTATGGCGATGTGGTAAGCCCCCAAAAGATTGCCATTGTCGATTATGATGGCACGACTTCATCGCGAGAGATGATTGATTTTTTTAGAGCCTCACCCTATTTGGAGGTGGTGGAGATTCTCCAAAGTGAAGCAGATGTGCAGGATTTGATAGAATCTTATTCTGTCTATGGTGTGATTATTATCCCTAAGGATTTTGAAAAACATATCTATCAACGTATCCCGCCTGTGGTGGCGATTATGGCGAATGCCTCGTATTTACTTATTTATGGGGCAATTGTGAATGCAAGTGCAGATTGCATTAATGCTTTTAATGATTCTCTTAAAACTAAACTGCAAACCCACGAAAGAGAAATTTTACAGCCCTCTTTTATGCCGCTTTTTAATCCCTCAATGGGTTATATTAACTACACACTTGCGCCCATATTGATTTTTATCCTACATCAAACGCTTGTAGCAGGGGCGGGGATTATTGGCGGCACACAGAATCAGCAGTTTGCTCAAGGTGCAAGAAACTACTACAGCATGGCTAATCCGCTTATTTTGGTGTTATCTAAGATTCTCGTATTTTTCTGTATTTATGCGGTGCTTTTTGCCTTTTATTTTGGGTTTGCGTATAAATTTTATGGTGTGTATGTGGGGGCGCATATCCTTGATTTTTGGCTTTTTAGCACGGCTTTTATCCTTTCTACTGCAGCGTTTGGCGTATTTTTTGGTGCTATTTTGCCTAAACGCGCCCTCTCTACCCAAATCATTATGCTTGCTTCTATGCCTATTGTGTTTTTGCTAGGCTTTATGTGGCCAAAGGCGCAAATTGCGGTATGGGCGAGTGCTTTGGTAGGGTTTTTACCCGCATATCACGGCATTAATGGGCTTTTGCAACTTAATCAAATGGGTGCGAGTTTTGGAAGTGTGTGGGAATATTTTGCAAGTTTGTGCTTTTTATGTGTGCTGTATATTGTCGCTAGTGTACTTGTGATTTATAAGAAAACTTTACGATGGTAAAAAGTCTTCATATATGCTATAAGCGTTTTTTTGCCTTTTTGGAGACTTGGGTGATAATGATGTATAAAATCACGCCAAGCACAAGAAGAACTATTGGCATAAGATAAGAATGTGCGTCAATCTTTTCAAGCAGCATAATAATACCACTACTTGCATAGTATCCGCATAAACCCACAATGATTGCCCAAATCACACAAGCAATAAGATTAAACATCAAAAATTTTTTTAGATTAAAACGGCTAAAGCCAATAGCAAGTGGTACAAGTGTTTTAATACCATAGAGATATTTGCTAAAAAAGATAAGCCACGAGCTATATTTTTTGAGCCATAGTTGAGAAAGGGCTATTTTGCGCCTATGTTTTTGCATATACTGCATCATATCTTTTTTTTGATACCGCGCTAAATATGCAAGAAGTGAGCTACCCAGTGTATTCCCTGCACAAGCAACAAATATAGAGATACATAAATCCATCTTGTCAAGTGCACTCATCACCCCAGCAGTAATAAGTCCTACATATCCTCCACCAAAAGAATAGAGAAATAACAGCACATAACCCCATTGCTCAAGTGAATCTATAATACCCTGCATAGCATTCCTTTGCATATTTGTGTTTTATAGGAGTTTAGCATAATTATAATAATAAATATCAAAGATACCTTTATGCTTGTATTTCATACAAGGCTCTATCATATAGATGGTAGATTCTATCACACGAAGAGGCAATGTCCTTATCGTGTGTAGCGAGCAAAAGCGCGGCTTTGTGTGCGCGCACATAGGCAAAAAGAACTTCCATTACATACATGGCGGTTTGTTTATCGAGGTTTCCTGTGGGCTCATCGGCAAAAATAATTTTTGGTTTTTTGGTAAGCACACGCGCGATTGATAATCGCTGTTGTTGCCCGCCGCTTAGCTGTCCTATAGGCTGATTGATAACGTGGGCGATATTAAAAGATTCTAAAAGATTTTTATCAATAGGTTCATTTGAGAGGATAGAAGCTACTTTGAGGTTTTCTATACCGCTAAATCCACGAAAGAGATAGTGTGCTTGAAACACAATGCCTATATGTAGCCTACGTAGCAAGAGCTGCTCTTTGGCGCTTAGGGCATATATATCATCATTGCCAAGCAGCCCTACCTGCCCGCTTTTAGGGGGGAGAAGGGTGGAGAGATTATTTAAAAGAGTAGATTTGCCACTGCCGCTTACACCCATAATAGCAACACTTTCTCCCTCGTATATGCAGAGGTTTATATCTGTATAAAGTGTTGTCTCAAAACTATGAGAAAGCCCTTTGGCATTAAGCAGCGGATTCATAGATTATCCTCGCATTTTGTATTTTGAAAGTATGATTAATTATGCCACAGCATATAAAATATTTAAAGATTCCTTTTGAGATATGTCTTTTGCTTTTCCTTAGAGCATATAAGATTAGTGGTGGTTTTAACTATAGTAGCGTAGAAACTATAAAGAAAACAGAATCCGCATAGTTTGGTTATTGGTAATGTTAGAAACTTTTAATATAATCGCGCTTCTATGTGATCTAAGGAATGCGATGAAAAAAATCTGTATGTGTATGCTCTTATGTCTTCAAATTAGCGTGGTGTGGGCTAAGGAGATTAGTGCAGTGAGGTATGAGGGCTTAAATGCGATTTCAAATGTGCTTGCTGATGAAATTGTGAATATTAAAGCTGGAGAGGAGCTTAATATACAAAAGGTTGATAAAGCTGTGAGGGCATTGTATTTACAAGGGTATTTTGAAGATGTATATGCGACCTTCGAACAAGGTGTGCTTACCTTTCATATTAAGCAAAAGCCAAAAGTTGCAAGTGTGGAGATTAAGGGCTATGGAAGTGAGCAGGAAAAAGAAACGCTTTACTCTCAAATAGGCATTAAAAAGGGGGATAGCTATGATGAGACAAAGCTTAATCGCGCTAAGCTCATTATACGCACGATTTTAGAATATCAGGGTTATTATGGCACAGTGGTGGAGAGCGATATTGCAAAAGTGGGTGATGATGGGGCATATGCCATTATCTTTAATGTCAATCAAGGTGAAAATATCATTATTAAAAAAGTTACCTACAATGGTAGAGAAAAGCTTAAGGTGAAAGAACTAGAAGAGCTAAGTGCCAATAGACAAAAGCAATTTATGGGGTGGCTTTGGGGGCGCAATGATGGGAAGCTCAAACTTGCAGAGCTAGAATATGATAATGCAAGAATCCAAGATGCTTATATGCGTAAAGGTTTCTTAGATGCAAACGTTTCACAAGGCTTTTTAGACGCAAACTTCAATGATTATAGTGCGAATTTGTATTATAAAATCACAGAGGGTGAGCGATACAAGGTATCTGGTATTAAAATTATTTTGCACGTGCCCGTGATTGAAGAAGAAGAATTGCACAAGGTGTTAAAAGTCAAAAAGGGAGAGTATTTTAATATTGAAGATGTGCGGCAAGATATGGAGAGTATCCGTCAAAAAATCGCCGATTTGGGTTATGCCTTTACACGTGTGAGTCCAGATTTAGACAAAGATAGCGAGAATGCGGAAGTCAAGGTGCTTTATCTCATACAAGTAGGGCAAAAAGTAAAGATTCACGATGTGATTATTTCAGGCAATACCCGCACCGCAGACAGAATCATACGACGAGAGTTGCTTTTAGCCCCCGGAGATACATACAGCCTCTCATACCTAAAAGAATCCGAAAATGCCCTTAAGCGTTTGGGATACTTTGGCAAGGTGCAGATTGATGAGCGGCGCGTGAGCGAGAATGCTATGGATTTGCTTGTAAATGTTGAAGAAACTCGCACGGGTGAGCTGATGTTTGGGCTAGGCTATGGGAGCTATGACAAGCTGATGGTAAATGCCTCCATACGTGAGCGTAATCTCTTTGGCACGGGGCAAAGTGGGCAGATTTATGCTGATTGGAGCTATCGCCGGCAATTAGTAAATCTTACATTGAGCAATCCTCGCGTGCTTGATTCTAAATACAGCACATCAGCAAGTGTCTTTCACTCTCTATATTGGAATTGGGATTATAGGGAGCAAACCACAGGCGGCACAATTACCGGAGGGCGATTACTTACAAATACTTTACGTGCCTCACTTAGCTACACACTCTCTACAACACGTATTGTGGAATTTTATGATAGCTCTTTGGAGGCTCTTTATAGGACATATCTTAAAATTGATAATCCCCTCAAATCTGCCATTAGCCCGAGCCTGTATTTTGATAATACCGATGACTACTACTTCCCTAAAAATGGAGCAATTATCTCTGCATATATAGAATATGCCGGACTTGGTGGCGATGAGGAATATACAAAATTCTATGGCAAAATGGCATTATATTATCATCTTAAATCGCTTTTTGGCATTGATTTGATTGCACGTTATAAGACTCAAGCTGGGGCAATTATAGACCACGGCTATGTGCCTATCACATCAAAATTTTATATGGGGGGTATTTCAAGTGTGAGAGGCTATCAAGTCAGCTCACTTACTCCTAGAGATCCCACAGGGCTTATTCGTATCGGTGGGAATTATATGATGACACATTCTGCGGAGTTAAGCTATGGAATCTTAGAAAAAGCACAAATGCGTTTAGCTCTCTTTTTTGACTATGGTATGATTGGTATTAATAATCTTGCTGATACCACTCGCGCATCGTGGGGGCTATCAGTAGAGTGGATAAGCCCAATGGGTCCTATTGTGCTTGTCTTCCCTCGCCCTATCAACGCCCAACCCGGGGATAGAACATCAAACTTTGAATTCACTATGGGAACGAGATTTTAAAATTAAGGAGTAAAAATGAGCGATTTAAGAGGGCATTTGCCTACACACAATCAGCATAAAAATATTAAACGTGTGAGTGATAAAGAGATTTTAGATTTAATGCGATATGGGGATTTGCGAGAGCTAGGCAAAATGGCAAATGCTATCAAGCAGCAGCTTCACCCTGAGAACATCACCACTTTCATTATTGATAGAAATATCAATTATACCAATATTTGCTGGGTGGATTGCAAGTTTTGCGCGTTTAAGCGCAGGATTGGTGAGGAGGGCGTGTATATTTTAAGCTTTGAGGAAATAGATAAGAAAATTGATGAGCTTTTGGCCATTGGGGGGACGCAGATTCTATTCCAAGGGGGGGTGCATCCTAAGTTAAAGATTGAGTGGTATGAGGAGCTTGTCTCACATATCGCGCAAAAATACCCTATGATTACTATTCACGGCTTTTCAGCTATTGAGGTAAATTATATCGCTAAGGTGTCTAAAATCTCCATTCCCGAAGTGTTAAAGCGACTTCAAACAGCGGGGCTATCCTCTATACCGGGTGCGGGAGCAGAGATTCTAAGCGATAGGGTGAGAGATGTAATCGCCCCTAAAAAGCTTGATACAAAAGAATGGCTAGAGGTGCATAGAGAAGCACATAGAATCGGTATGAAAAGCACGGCTACGATGATGTTTGGCTCTGTGGAGAATGATGAGGATATTGTGGCGCATTGGTCGGCATTACGCGATTTACAAGATGAATTTGGCGGGTTTAGGGCGTTTATTTTATGGAGTTTTCAGCCTGATAATACGCCCTTGCAAAAGGAAATGCCTCATATCCATAAGGCTTCATCAAACCGCTATTTACGCCTTTTGGCGTGTAGTCGAATCTATCTTGATAATTTTATGAATATCCAAAGTAGCTGGGTTACTCAGGGCTCATATATCGGGCAGTTAGCCTTGCTTTTTGGGGCAAATGATTTAGGCAGCACGATGATGGAGGAGAATGTCGTATCAAGTGCGGGAGTGTGTAATTCGATGAATGCAAAAGAGATGATTGCACTTATTAAAGACATTGGCAGCCACCCGGCAAAGCGCAATACGGCTTATGAAATTTTGGAGCGGTATTAATGAAGTATATATTGAAATGGATAGCCATAGTTGCGATATTAGGAGGCAATATGAACGCACAAGACAACGAGCAAGTAAAGATAGATTCCGTAGAAATCAACAATGTGAGTGTGCCGCTCCTTTTTGAATCAAGTAAGAATCTGCCTGTGGGTGATGTGCAGCTAATCTTTGTAGGAGGCAGTGCGGACGCTCACATCCCAGGGCTTGGAGCGATGAGCGCGAATCTACTCAATGAAGGCACAAAAGAGCTAGGAAATGTGGCATTTGCGAACCGGCTAGAAAGCAAGGCTATTGGCTTATATGCGAGTGTGGGGCTGCAAACATTGAGCTTTGATTTATCTTTTTTGAAAGAATTTAGCGATGAGAGTTTCTCCCTCCTCTCTATGCTTTTATATGACCCTAACCTCACACCAAAGGCATTTTCTAAGGTAAAATCTTTGATTTTAAACAAAATCGCACGAAATAAAGATAATTTTGATGATGTCGCAGAAAAAAACTTAAAAAGTATACTTTTTAAAGGCACGCCTATGGCGATACCTGTGCTTGGTGATGAAGAGAGTATAGAATCTATCACACTAGAGGATATAAAAGCCTTTCTAGGGCGAAATCTTGTTTTAAAAAGGCTGATTATTGTTGCGGGTGGGGACTTGCAAAAAGAGGAGTTAAAAAAGCAGCTTATTGCCACACTCTCAAAACTCCCTGTGGGCGAGGGTAAGGAGCGATTGCACTTTAGTGCTTCAAAAGAGGTAGATTCTATTATCGTAAAAAAGCCCACACAACAGGCTTTTATATACTTTGGTGCGCCTTTTGATGTAGTAGATAAGGAGAAAAATTACATCGCTAAGGTAATGAGCTTTATCCTTGGCGGTTCGGGCTTTGGCTCGCGCATGATCGAAGAAGTGCGCGTGAAAAGGGGCTTGGCATATTCTGCTTCTATGAGCATTAGCGTGGGTGGCGCGGCAGATTATGCAAGTGGGCATTTGCAAACAAAGATTGAGAGTAAAGACGAGGCAATAAAAGTGGTTAAAGAAGTAGTAAATGACTTTATTGCTAAGGGTGCTACACAGACAGAGTTAGACGCGGCTAAGGCATTTTTGCTTGGGAGTGAGCCTCTGCGGGAGGAGACACTATCTCAACGATTGGGCGCGAAATTTAGCAATTACTTTAGAGGTTTGTCCTTAGATAATCATAAGCGTGAATTAGCCTTGATTAAGGATTTGAGTCTAGAGGAGCTCAATGCCTATATCACATCGCATAAAGAGATTTTACAGATGAGTTTTAGTATAGTCGATGCGGAGTAAGCTTTGTCTTTCATTGCGGGGAAGTCATAGTTATTTGCCGAGGTGTAAGTGATAGTGGTGCTGTCATTCCTAGTTAGCAGTTGCACTCGCATAGACATAATAATCCGTAAAGTTGTGATTTAAGACATTAGAGATAGCAAAATTTGCACGAAGCTTTTTAGTGATATTATATTTACCCCTAAATGCAAAAGAAAAGAGGTCGGGTAGTGTTGGCTTATGCCAGGATTGAGAGTGAGAAACTTTGTTGTATAAGAGCGGGAAAAGACATTGCTCCTTAGCTGTTTAGCCTTTTGCTCCCTGCAAAGCTATACCTCCTAAGTCCCTATAGGTATAGCTTATTGCGCCATTAAATTTATGTCCTAGCACACCTGTGAGTGGCAAACCCTTGCTCTTACTTGAAGTAGATTCATTCTTATTCCAGGTATAAGAGAGATTAATGCTTAAGTCTCCTATGGTTGGCTATATCTATGGGCTTAAGTTGGGCAAATACCTCTACCCATAGCTTATAGCGGTATCGATATTATAGCGAGTTTGGCATCTTGGCACACTCTATCTACTTATAGTTGCGTCACAAATATATTCTGCGGGGAGAGGGGCACCTAGATTCATCACCGATTGAGGGAATCTTATTCCTAGAATCTGTATAGAATCCTGTGATTTCAAAGTTTGTGTAATTTGTCTCGTCATCGCGCGGTAAGCTCATAAAATTAATGCTCGATTGTAGTTTTAAGTTAGATTCCCATAAATAGGCGCAGATCCACCGCCTGTCCTAAAGTCTCACCCGAGAAGTGTGGACGTGATAGAGAGAGAGGGGGGGGGGTTATACCCTGTGCTTACTCAACCCTTAAAGGTCGAATCCCCGATAACGCTCCTTTTTAGTGCATTATAGACAAAATAGCCACGAGGAGAGGCATTAAAGGCAAATAAATCGGTGTAATTCCCCCTCCACCGATAGCAAAAAAGACTATCTGTAATTGCTCATTCATTTTCAGCAAAAAGGCTGAATTGATACTCATTAATGAATCCTTTGTGATCACCTCGTGAGAGAAGTCTAAATAGAGGCAATTGCTCTCATTTATATCATAGCTTATTCTGCCCCCGGTGCCATTGGTGTGAATGCCCCGCACCTATGTAGTTTCTCCCTGCGCTTAATGTGCCTGTGTATCCTTTAGGGGCAGGAAGCTAATTTACGCGAGGGTCATCGCTAAAGATTTCTTTTAGTCGCAGTTGCAGATTCCATTTTTTAGCAGAATCTAGCATTTCTGCGGTGTAGAGTGAAGCGGTATATGCCAAAATAGGACTGCTCCTGCAAAGTGGCATTTAAAGCCGCATTTGCATTCCATTTGTCAAAACTTCTTTTAGTGATGATATTGACCATTCCGCTCCGCTGATAGCATCTGTATCATAAATGGTAGAGGCATATCCTCTAATAATTTTGATTCTATCAATGATAGCAATAGGCGACATAAAGAATCGTTGAGAATAAGTAGAGTTTGGGAAAGTGGTGCTATTGATATCTTGCCTTGCGCCATCAAGGAGTATAAGAGTATAATCTGTTGGCATACCAAGGACAATATCAAACCAAAATTAAAGCAAAAATTAAAAAAATAGGAGACAATAAAGTATTTTGTAATATTTTGAATGAAGGATGCTTGTTTTTGTGCGGGATATTATTGAGATTCTTAATCGAGTTATGTGTGTGAGATATATTCTAGGGCTTGTATGACACGTAGCACGTGGGCTTTGTCTGCTTGGGATTGGGGGCTGTGCTTGATATAGGGCTGAATCTGTGAGGCAAAATATGCAATGGAGTTATCTAAGGCTAGGGTTTTAGGCAGGGTAGGGGTGTATTGACTTCCTAGCTTGTATTCTACCATTTTTTGATAGAGACTATTTTTGTCAAATGGATCCTTTATCACCACGCCGCTGTCAAAAATCGTGATTTTATCGCTCTTAGTCTCATCATAAATCGCACTTTTTTTGCTCCCTCCAATAATCATCTCCCGCACTTTGATAGGGCTTAGCCACGAGACATTGAGCGTAATGATGATATTAGATTCTAAGCGCAAGTTGATATTAGCTAGGGCGTCATTGGGGTAGTTAAGATATGTGGTTTTAAATGTCGAAGCCTCCTTGATATGCAGCCCTACAAGGCGGTCAATAATGCTTAAATCGTGAATAGCTAAGTCCCAAATCACATCTACATTGCTTTGGAAAAGCCCGAGATTAATGCGTCTGGCGTTAATATAGACAATATCCCCAAAGCTTTGAATATGGCTTTTGAGATAGGCAATCGCAGGAGAGTGCAAAAATATATGGTCGCAATACAGCCGCACATTGTGAGAATCTGCCACATCATAAAGGGCTTTAGCCTGTGTGCTTTGTGTTGTAAGGGGTTTTTCTACAAAAGTATGTTTGGCAGATTCTAAAGCGGCGTAAGCAAGGGCATAATGTGTATGTGGGGGTGTGATGATGAAAATGGCTTCAATGCTTTTATCCTGTAAAATCGCCTCATAGCTAGGGTAGGGTGTGAATGCGTAATGTGTGGCTGCTTCGCTTTGGGCTTGTGGGTCATCATCATAGATTGTGTGGAGGTGGAAAGCGGAGCTATTATGCAGGGCTTTAGCGACATTTCGCCCCCAATATCCATAGCCAATAAGCGCACATTTTATCAAGCTGTAATCCTTTGTGATAAAAGAGTATGAGGGATGAAAATTTGCAAAAATTATAGAAAAACATATTGAAAAGTTGCCTTAAGCCTTAAAAGCTTGCAATAAGAGAAAATGGGCTATGATAATGATTTTAAAGCATGCAGGAGATTTTAAGATGAACTACAAAAAAGCGTTTTATTCTAAGTTAGAGGATTGTTATTTGGGTGTGAAAATCAAGGATTTTCATCAAGAGAATATTGCTAAAAGTGGCTTTAGCAATCTGCTTAAAATCAAAGAACAATACTTTGCCCATATCAAAGCCTACTTGGATTCACAAATGGAGGGAGAGCAACAATCCCACGATATTTATAACAAACTCTATACTTTCTTTGATAGCTATTTAAATGAGAGCGGCACACCATTTTTTAGTGATACTCCTGCTTATAAAAACATCTACGCCAAAGTATATAGCAACTCCAAAGACACGAACCTCTTTTACAAAACGCAAAATCTCTATTATGTCAAATCCGACACGCTTTACCAAAGCCTCACTTTAAGCGATGAGAAGCAAACCTATGAAGTCGTTTTTGATGCGAGTGAATATAAGCAAAATGCCGATAATACTAAAAACAAAATTATTTTTAAGTTTGCAAGTATTGAAAGCATAAATGGTGAAGCAAACGATGAGGACAAGCCACAGATTCTTATCAAAGTGAGCAATCAAAAAGACCTCCTCCCCGAGCTTAACAATGTCTTTAAGCAAAACTCTAATGAGTTTAGCGAGGAGTTTTTAAAGGATTTGAGGCAAAATGCACTCCTTAAAGATTCTAGAATGAAAATCAATGAGGAGGAATTGAAAAAAATCTTTAGAAGCTACAAAAAACAAGCTGAAATAGACTTCTTTATTCACAAAAATGCGACTACTTTTTTAAAAGAGCAGTTTGATTTGTGGATGTTTGGCTATCTCTATAGAGAAAGTGCGATTCAAGAATGGAATCCAGACATCATAGCGCATTTGCAGAGGATTAAAAATATCGCCTATGAGGTGATTAAGCTCATTGGCGATTTTGAAAATGAGCTAAAGGCAGTGTGGCTAAAGCCGAAGTTTGCTAAAAAAACAGAATATGTTTTTAGTATGGATATAATACTTCAGCATGCTAATAATGCAAATGCCTTGATAGAATCAATTGTAAATGACAAAGGCTTTGAGGCTCAAATCAAAGAATGGCAGGAACTAAAGCTGATTGATGATTCTAGCTCAAAAGGTGAGGATACCATTATTTCCCCTTCTTTTACAGATGGAGCTACCCCTCCCCAACCCCTCCCGCAAGGGGAGGGGCTTCTTTCTTTCAAGATTCATTCTTCCCTCTCCCTCGCGGAGAGTGATTTTTCTTGTCCCCCATCCCCTGCGGAGGGGGTTAGGGGGTGGGCACAAGCCCTCATAGAATCTGACAAATACCACTATCTCCCCATAGACACGAAGCACTTTAGCAAAGAGACAAAATACAAGATTCTAAGTAGCTTTGAAAATTTGGAATCTATGCTGAATGGTGAGCTTATCAAGGCGGATAACTTTCAAGCCCTCGACACCCTAATGCCCAAATATCAAGGCAAAGTGGATTTAATCTATATCGACCCACCTTATAATACAGGGAGTGATGGCTTTATCTATGCGGATAACTTCAACCACGCTTCGTGGCTAAGTATGATGAATAATCGCCTAGAACTTTCCAAAGAACTTTTAAACGATAAAGGAAGTATGTTTATAAGCATTGATGATAAAGAACAAGCGAGACTAAAGCTCGTATGTGATGAGGTGTTTGGAGAGGAGAATTTTGTAAGTAATGTGATTTGGAGAAAAAGGGCAGGTGGAGGCAATGATTCTAGGCATATTGCAAATGAACAGGAATATTTGTGTTTCTATGCAAAAAATGCAGAAACTTTAATTACAAATGGAATTGCAAGACCAAGTGTAGCTAAATACAAGCAAGATGATAAAGGATATTATACTGAAAAGCCACTTAACGATACAGCCTTGCAAGATAGTGTAGGGTTACATTATGATATAAAATTACCAAATGGCAAAACTTTAGACGGAAACGAACATCAATGGAAAATGTCAGAATCCACATTTTTGGCTCGATTAGAATGCAATGAAATTATTTTCAAATCTAATGATAAGGTATATTATAAGCACTATATTGACATTAACTCAAATTTGATTCCAGCTTCTATTTGGTATGATTTGGTATTAAATGCCGATGCAACACAAGAAATAAAATCATTGTTTAAAGACAAAGCGTTTGATACTCCAAAACCCGAAAAACTCCTAAAACGCATTTGTGAAATTGCTACAAAGGTAGATTCTAAGGCGGAAGTATTTGAGATGAGAAATTGCGGTTTTCAAGACAAAGGCGAAGGGAGTTTAGTAAGCCTAAATGACCAAGACTTTGGCGCAGAATCCGCGATTTATCGCTCAAAGACAACGCCTATTGTGCTTGATTTTTTTGCAGGAAGTGGCACAACTTTAGCAATAGCACAAAAACTTGGGCGTAAATGGCTAGGTGTGGAAATGGGAGAGCATTTTTATAATATGGTGATTCCTCGCCTGAAAAAAGTCCTTGCAGGATTCCAAAGTGGCATTAGCAAAGAGTGTGATTACAAAGGTGGTGGAGCATTTCGCTACTATCAGCTAGAATCCTATGAAGAGGCATTGAGTCATTGCGAATATGTGCTTGAGTGTAAAGAGTCCCAAAAAGTAGAAAATAAAAACGACTACAAAGGCAAAGACTATGCTAAGGCTGAAGCAATCATTGATTATCGCAAATCCCGTAAACTCATTGATAGGCTTAATAAAGGTGAGAGTGTGTGCCTAGATATGCACACAGAGTATAGGCAAGATTTTGATATTTTTCACTCTATGGCAAACCTTATGGGGTGGAAAATCAAGCGATTGTTTTTAGATTCCAATGGCATAGAATCGTGTGAATTTGATAATGGCGAGATTCTTAACTTAGATTCTATTGATTTAGCAAAATACCCAAAGCTTAAAAATCTCATTTGGTGGGAGTAGGAAAATGGAAAATGAACAAATTTTAAATGTTTATTTGGGACAAGAAGAACATTATATTACGCTTGAGGAAATGAATAAAATTATTCAGTCTATAAACAATATTGGTGATAGTCTTACCAAAAAACTTTTTATGAGTTCTTCTAAAGAACTTTTTATTGTTTATCCCTATGAAAAAGGTTCATTTAAAATTAAAATAGGAATTGTTGGAGCTACTTTGGCAATTATAGGTTGGCTTGGCGAAAGTGATTTAGGGAAAGCTTTTGTGAAGGGATTGACAGGTAATGAAACTCCTTATTATGCAGAGAAGGCAGGAGAATTGTTAAGAGATGCAATCAAAGGAGTGTTAGAAAAAAATGTGGATACTCTTGAGATTCTTAATAACAATACAGAGGGAAAATATTTTTTGGATAAATCAATTAAAGAAAAGAGTGAGCTTTATACTTTGATAAATAAGAGCAAGACTATTAAAAGTATAAGTTTTAATCCTAATAATGAAGAACCTATTGAAAAAAAGAATTTTTATGCACATATTAGAAAAGGAGATATTGTTCGGCAATTAGAGCCCGAATACGAAATAAGCGATTTAATTATTTTAAAATCAATGAACACGAGAGAGCAGGGCAAATGGACTTTTGGGTTACTTCATAATAACAAAAATATTAAGGCTGAAATATTGGATAATGATTTTATTTCAGGATTTTTAAGCGGACAATATCCATTAAAGGAAGGAAATCAAGATGATGTTATAAAAGCACTAGTGCGTGTAGATACGATAATGAAAAATGGCAGTAAAGAAAATGGACAATATTTTATACAGGAAATTTTTAATTTCAATGAAAATAAAATAAAAGATATTCCAAAAGATTTAAAGAAGTATTTAAAAATAAAATACCACTATAATGAACCGACACTCTTTGATGATATGTGAGAAACTAATATGCCAAACCTCCTCCTCTACACCACACAAGATAAAAAAGTCAAGGTTGAGCTCTATGAGCTAGGTGAAAGTGTATTTTTGGCACAAGATGCTATGGCAAAACTTTTTGACACCTCAAAACAAAACATAAGTTTGCATATAAGAAATATCCTGCAAGAGGGGGAATTGCGAGAGGATTCGGTTGTCAAGGAATACTTGACAACTGCCACCGATGGCAAATCCTACAAGGTGAAATTTTATTCTTTAGAGATGATTTTGGCTGTGGGCTTTCGCGTGCGAAGCAAACGAGGGGTGCAGTTTAGAATCTGGGCAAATGAGCATTTAAGCGGCTATTTGCAAAAAGGCTTCATCATCGATAGTGATAGGCTAAAAAATCCAAATGGCAGGACGGATTACTTTGATGAGCTTTTAGAGCAGATTCGCGATATAAGGGCGAGTGAGAAAAGATTTTATCAAAAAGTGCGCGAACTTTTTGCTTTGAGTGTGGATTATGACCCAAGCGATAAGGCAACGCAAATGTTTTTTGCTCAAACACAAAACAAGCTTTTGTATGCGACTACGCATAAAACTGCAGCGGAACTTATTTGCGAGCGAGCTAATGCTAATGAACCAAATATGGGGCTAACAAGCTGGAAAGGCAATATTGTGCGTAAAGGCGATGTGATTGTGGCGAAAAATTATTTAAATAAAGAGGAGCTTGATAACCTGAATCGTTTAGTCAATGTATTTTTAGAATCCGCAGAGCTTAGAGTGAGAGATAAACAAACTTTGACTATGGACTTTTGGAGGCAAAATGTGGATTCGTTGCTTACCTTTCAAGGCAAGGAAATTTTAAGAGATAATGGCAGTATTTCCAATGCACAAATGGAACAAATCGCTTATGAACAATATCAACTTTTTGAGGCACAACGAAAAAAAGAAGAATTGCTGAAGGCGCAAAAAGAAGACGAAGAAATTTTAGAATCTACCTATAAGGCATTGAGGAGCAAAAATGGCTAAAGCAAAACCTAACACACAATCATCACAAAAAGAACTGATTCTAAAAGAAATCATTGCACCAAAGATTCAAGATAGCGAATCTTTGCTAAGTAGCTTTGATTTGCAGAGTTTTTCGCACACCATTTCTTTGCAAGACTATCAAATTGCTGCGCTTAAAAGCGCCATAACTGCCTTGAATTTTTATGTAAAAAATATTGACGAATTATATCAGAGCTATCGTGATTATGGAGTTAGGGATATTGCAAAAGAGCAAATCAACACCGCGAGCTTTTGGATGGCGACGGGGAGCGGAAAAAGCATTGTGATGATAAAGCTAATTGCCCTTTTGCATGTTTTGATGGCAAGTGGCGAGTTTCCGAAGAAACCTATTATGCTCCTTGTGCCCAATGAAAAAATTTTAGAACAGTTTAAGGCGCATATCAAAGAATATAACGCCTATCAAAGCAAAACAATTACATTAAAGGATTTAAAAGACTATGAAAACGTGAGTTATGGCACTTCACTCTTTGATGAGAATATCGTTTTTATTGGACGCAGTGATTTGCTTGATATTGACGAAAATGTCGGCAAGGATTCCAAAGCAAAACGATTGAATTATAAAAACTTCCTCAACAAAGAAGGTTGGATTGTCCTGCTTGATGAGGCACATAAGGGCGATAGCAAAGATTCTGTGCGCAAAGGCTATATAAGAGAACTTGCAGAGGGCAAAGGTAAGAAGGGCTTTATTTTTAATTTCTCCGCAACCTTTAGTGATAGTTTTGATTTGCAAACTTGTGCGTTTAATTATAATTTAGAACGATTCAATCTTGAGGGCTATGGCAAAAATATCGCGGTGTTAAATTCTGATTTGAAAGCCTTAAGGATAAAGAAAAAAATGAGGAGCAAATCGTAAAAATCTTAGAGAGTTTTATACTCTTTTGTGCGATAAAAAAGCATAGAGAAAACATAATGCAAAAATTTGCAAATAAGCCCCTTTTCTACCATAAACCGCTAATTATCGCGGTTGCGGATAAAGTTAATACTACAGATGCGGGGATAAAGCTTTACTTTGAGGCGATTTTACAGATTTTAAAAGAGGATAGAGGCATTACGCCCTTAGCGCAGAATCTCTATGAGAAACTTTCACAAAACCAAAACTTGTATTTTGATGAGAATATGCGCTTAGATGAGGAGTTTTTGGAGCTTATTCAAACAATGGATTCTAAGACTTTAAGAAAAGAAATTTTTTATGCCAAAGAAGCTTCTATGATTGAGGCGTGTAGGATAAAGGGCAATACCAAAGAGATTGTCTTTAAGTCTAAAAATGCTAAAGAGCCCTTTTTGCTTCTCAATATTGGGAGCATTAGAGAGTGGGAGAAGCAGTATTTGCAGAATCTCGGCGTTGAAAGTGGTGAGGACATTACAAAGGGATATTTTCAAAGTATTAACGAAGAATCTTCGCCCATACAAATTATGATGGGGAGTAAAGTTTTTAGTGAGGGTTGGGATAGTAATCGCGTGAATATGATTAGTTTTATTAATATAGGCAGCAAAAATGCCAAAAAATATGTTTTGCAAACCATTGGGCGAGGTGTGCGGATTGAGCCTTTTAAGGGAGTGAGAAAAAGGCTTGAAAAATGTGAGGAGCTTGATTTTAATCAGCGGGAGGAGATTTCACATAAAGCTTTGGGCATTGAGACGCTTTTTATAATGGCAACTCAAACAGAGGCGATTAAGGGGATTTTAGAGGGATTAGAGGAATTTATCCAAAGCTACCCCTTAAGTGGATTTAGGAAAAGTAAAGCATTTAAGCCCTTGCTTGTGCCAAAATATAAAGATTCTGCT
This sequence comes from uncultured Helicobacter sp., assembly GCF_910577135.1. Lineage (GTDB taxonomy): Bacteria > Campylobacterota > Campylobacteria > Campylobacterales > Helicobacteraceae > Helicobacter_C > Helicobacter_C mastomyrinus. The sequence continues at coordinate 6,552 of NZ_CAJTLL010000001.1, read as the reverse complement.
ACTTTGCAAAATAAGCCTTATATCCTCTCGCATTGTGATTTTGAGGAATTGAAAAGTTATATAGAATCTTTTGATGAAGATGTGCTACTTTTGCGCGAGAACATAAGGGCGAAAGATTTGGGCTATAAAACATTATGTAAAATTAAAGAAAAAATGACAAATGATGGTAAGACACAAGCAATTGAAATTAGAGGGGATATACCGACGCTTAAAGCGGAGAATGCTTTGAGAGTTTTGGAGGGTTTCTTTAATGCCAAGAAGCAAGGAATTTGAAAGATTTGCAGAAATTGACAATGAAATTTGCCATTATGAGAGGTTTAGCTCCACGCTTGATTCTATTATTGTAGAAGAGATGAATAAAAAGATTAGAGAGCTTGTAGCAAATCTTGGGGCAAAAAGTGAAAAGCAGTTAAAAATAGAGTTTGAGCAAGGAAAAATAGGCATTGATGAATATACAGAGGCTATCAAGCAAAGCACAAAATAGCATAAAGTAGAGTGTTGCAATTATGAACTTAATACGGAATTAAAAGAACATTATTATAATCCTTTGGTCATAGACAAGAAAAATGATAGCAGAATTATTTATGCGATTAGAGAACCAAGCGAAATAGAATTTTTGCAAGATTTGCAGAAATATTTGCAAGATAACAATAACATCTTAAAGCAATACGATTGGTGTTTTAGTCGGATTGTTGAAAATGTGGATTCGATTTATATCCCTTATTTTGATTCACAAAATCAAGTGTATAGAAAATTTTATCCCGATTTCATCTTTTGGCTAAGGCATAAGCAAAGCGGAGCATATAAGATCATCTTTATTGGCCCTAAAGGCTTAGAACATACGGCTAATAGCATAGCTAAGGCTGATGGCTTTGAAGAAATATTTAAGGAATTTAAAGATGATAAGTTACCTGCAGTGTTTTTGTATTTTTATAACAAATCAGGCACAAATAGAATTGGGAAACTTGAGAAACTTATAAAAGAAAGCATAAAGGACATTTTCGTGTATTAGTTTGGATATTGGGCAAAAAGGGGCATTAGAGCATTCATAAAATGCAAACAAGCCAAAATGTGGAATCTGAAATCAAGGCGATGGACTATTTAACCTTATATTTTTTTATTTCAAAGTTGATAAATCCACAATGCCGACATTTAAAATAATCCGTTTTTTCTTCTACATGGAAGATTTCTCCATCTAGCATATCATCAACATCTTTTTTGCAGTATGAGAGAGCACTCTGTGAGGATATATCATTACCGATAAATTCTAACTTGAAGCTTTTGTGGCAATGTGGGCAATATGTTTTCTGTTTGGTATAAAGATACATCATCAAGGCTATTATAATAGGCACAGGAGCAAAGATATAGGCAAGATAAGAATTTTGAAAATAAATACTTGCAAAAGCCATAATGCAAATAAGCATTAAACTTGACAATAAAAAAAGATGTTCTTTTGTCTTTTTATTCATATTCCCCCATTGCAATGGCTGTGCTACGATAACCAAAAATATAACACAAAAACCTGTTGTATTACCCCCCCCCCCCTTAATAAATTCTTACTTGACACAAAAGAATATGCTAGAATTCGCCATTTAACCCAAAGCTATATAAAGGATAGCCAAATGCATATCACACAAGAACAGATTGCAAACGTTAAAGCATCTCTTAGGACACGAATGGCAATGATTGACTTTGATATATTAGGGCGGACATTGGCTTATAGCCCGTATATGCCCCGCGCCAATAAAGAGTTTTTTATTCGCAATGAGCGGCAAAATACGCCCAAACTAGCCCATACCTTTCATATAGAATCCACCACAGATACAAGCTCACTGCTTTATCAAACCACACAAATGGAGGAGGAAACACATTTTGACGCCTATGTGCTAAATTTATGCCCCCAATACACCCAAGAAAGCGCCAAAGATCCTATGCAGCATTTAGAATCTATCTCCTTGCTCCGCCGCCACAGCACATTGCCCATCATTCATATTGATATATTTATAGACAAGTATCAAATTTTAGAATCTGCTCTTTTTGGTGCGGATACACTGCTTATCCCTGCGGCACCGCTTGAGGGCAAGGCACTTAAAGAGCTACTTAACTTTGCAAGACGTTTGGAGTTTGATGTATTTGTGGGAGCAGATAATAAAGATGAGCTGAAAAAAGCCATTTTTAGCGGTGCGGATATGCTTTTTCTCCCGCAAGAAAGTTTTAAAGAACTCTTAAGTCTTGTGCCAAATACCCAAGTTATTGCTACTAATCACCCCAATGAGTATGGCGTAGATATATGGCTTAGGGGTTAAAAGCCAAGAGTTAAGCGGACTTTAAAGAACCTTTGGTTAAAAGGTATGATTTTTTCTTTACAATAATCATTGGGAGTGTCAAAGAATGGCTTTAATGATAAATAATGAATGTATTGCGTGTGATGCGTGTGCCGAAGAATGTCCTAATGGTGCGATTGAGGAGGGCGATCCGATCTATAGTATAGATCCAGATATATGCACCGAATGTGTGGGAAGTTATGATGAACCAAGTTGTTTGTCCGTATGCCCAGTAGATGCGATTGTACCAGATCCTGATAATATAGAAAGCATTGAAGAATTAAAATATAAGTTTGAAACCCTGCAAAGAGGGGAATAATGGCAAAAATTACCTCTGTTATAGACATTGGCTCAAATTCTGTGCGTATGGCAATTTTCCGTAAAACTTCACGTTTTGCCTTTCATTTGATTTATGAAGTGAAATCCAAAGTGCGCATTTCGGAGGGCTGCTATGAATCGGGTGGGATTTTGGGTGAAGTGCCTATGGAGAGGGCGATTTGTGCCCTTAAAGAATTTGTGCAAATCTCCAAGGCACATAAAAGCCGCAAAACTTTTTGTGTAGCCACTTCCGCATTGAGAGATGCACCCAATGCGCGGGTGTTCTTAGAGCGAGCAAGACGGGAATGTGGTCTTTCTATCAAAGTCATTGATGGCAAAAAGGAGGCACTTTATGGAGGGATTGCCTGTGCGAATTTATTGCATTATAAAGATGGGATTACTATTGATATAGGTGGGGGAAGCACGGAATGTGCCCTTATAGAAGATGGCAAAATCATCGATCTTATCTCACTTAATGTCGGCACTATTCGCCTAAAAGAGCTGTTTTTTGATAAGGAGAATAATATACAGGGGGCTATTACATTTATCCAAGAGCAGCTTAAAAGCATTCCTTCACATTTTAAGCACGAGCGTGTTTTTGGTGTGGGTGGGACGATTCGTGCGCTTTCAAAAATGATAATGAAACACAAAAAATATCCTATTGCAGAAGTGCATGGCTATGAGATTGATGTCGCACAGAATCTTAAATTTTTTGAGAAAGTCTCTCACGCCTCACTTGATAAACTTGCCGATATAGGTGTGCCGCCAGATAGAATTGATAATATTCGCAGTGGGGCGTTGATTTTGCAAATGTTTCTTACACATTTTAATGCAAAAGACATTATCACAAGTGGGGTAGGTGTGCGTGAAGGTGTGTATTTAAGTGATTTATTACGTGGGCATAAAAATACCTTTCCCAAAGCCTTTAATCCCTCTATTAGTGCGATAGAAGATCGATTTATGCTTGATAAGAAATATGCAGAGATGACTCGTAGGGAATCTCTAAAGATTTTTGATACACTTTTCCCTATGCACAAGCTTGATGAGCAGTGTAAAAAGCTTTTAAATACGGCTTCATATCTCTCAAGCATTGGGCGGATTCTCAATTTCTATAATGCAGATAAGCACGGCTCATATTTTTTACTTAATGCCCTTGAATATGGTTTTTCTCACGTAGAGCGTATGAGTATTTGCTTACTTGTGGAATACAGTGGCAAAAAAATCCCCCAAGATGAGAATATTGGGCATATTAGCGATATGATGCCTAAACTTTTGAGTTTGCAGTGGCTTAGCTTCATGCTTGCTCTTGCGGAGACAGTTTGTCGTGGTGAGGGGAATTTGCAGATTCGCTATGAATATATCAAATCTAAAACTTTGAAGATTTATACCGCTACTGATTTGTACCTCGCACGTGAAAATATTAGTAAGCTTCACAAGCCAGAGCCATTGAATATTGAGTTTATTAAAACATTTTAGAGGGACTTAACAATGGAAGTGCAAAATGCGCCTATTAATATTAGCTTTTTGCGACTTTCAAGCCTTGGAGATGTAATAGTAGGAGCGTGTGTGCTGCCTTTTGTGAGAGCATATTTGCAGCGGCAATATCCGCAAGGTGTGCGTTTGCATTGGGTAGTAGATGATATGTTTGCCGCAGTATTGGCAGATAGCCCTTGTATTGATAATCTTGTTCGCATTCCACTCAAAAAAGGCGGGATAAAAGCCATTCCGCGCATTATGAGGATGCTACAATCTTTAGAATCTTGTGAGAAGCTTATTGATTTGCAGGGTTTAATCAAATCCGCGCTATGTGGGAGTTTCATTCAAAAAGGTCAGTTTTGGGGCTTCGCAAAAGATTCTATAAAAGAGCCTGTGGCAAGTATATGCTATACGCATAAGGTGCATATTCCTTATAATGAGCATATTTTAAAACGTAATCTTAGCCTTGTAAATGCTGCATTGGGCATAGATGAGGTCGATGAGAGTATATTTTATGCTAATCGCTCTTGTGCCTTTGGATTCACACAAGGAGCGCAAACGCAGATAGAGGATATTTTAAGAGAATCTTGTGTAGGAAGCTCACAAATGAAGAGAGATAAAGCCTCATATATCTTGCTTGTGCTTGAATCATCTTTAGAATCTAAGACCTACCCGCTAGATTTGTTTGTAGAAGTAATTGATGGGCTTTTGGATTTGAAGCCGCATATACATATTTTACTTTTGCAGCATAGCACGGATAAGGCAGGACGTATAAAAGAACGTTTTGCTACACAAGCGCGAGTAGTGGCTTTACCCCCTCTTTCAATAGACTTGCTTAAGGCATTGATGACAAAAGTCGCTCTAGTGATTGGTGGGGATACGGGTGTTACGCATTTGGCTTGGGCTATGCAGAAAGCTTCTCTTACCCTATATGGCAATACAGCGCCAGAACGTTTTGCGCTTAATAGTCTTATTAATCGCTTTTTGTGTGGAAGTGAGAGGGCGAGTTATAAAAAAGATGATTTTTGTATTGCAAATATCGCTCCAAGCAGTATTTGTGCGAGTGTAAAGGATATATTAGATTCTATAAGCGAGGATAGCAAATGAGTATTACAGCAAGGATTCTAAAAATAATTACTGATAGTATAGGTTTTTGCTTGGCTAAAATGCCTCATTGGCTCTTTGTCTGGCATATCAAGGTGTTAGCTACCATAATGAGAATCTTCGATAATAGGCGGCATAAGGATGCAAGGGCAAACCTAGATTTTGTCTATGGGGAGCAGATGAGCAAAGAGCAAAAGTGTAAGATTATTAAAAAATGCTATGAGAACTTTGCCTTTGTGCTGCTAGAGACCATACGTGTGGCGTTTATCCCTATGGAGAAATATATGCAGTGCTTTCATCTTATCGACGAGCATTATCTTTTAGATACGTTGCATAAGGATAAAGGTGCGATAAGTATATCGGCGCACTATGGATATTGGGAAGCGATAGCAAGCGCGCTACCTCCCCGCTATACGTGGTGTAATATGGCATCTCTTGGGCGTCTAACACCATTTGATGCGATTAATCAAATGATTATTGCACGGCGAGAGTTACAAAAAGTAAAGTTTATTGATAAAAAGGGTGCGTTTAAACATTTATTGAAGCTTTATGGCGGCAGTAACCCGCTCGCAGGGATTCTTGTCGATCAAAATATTTCAATACAAGAGGGAATATGGATAAACTTTTTTGGCAAAAGGGCTACGCATACAACGATTGCTTCAGTGCTTTCAAGACGCTTTAATATGGGTATAGTGCCTATAATGATTAGTATTAATGAGGGCTATAAGAGCTTTGAAGTGCGATATTATCCGCCAATTTATTGCAAAAAAAGCGAGGATAGTAATGCAGATATTTTAGAGGCGACACAGGCTCAAGCTGATGTGATAGAAAAGGCGATAAGGGAGAAGCCAGAAGATTGGTTTTGGTTTCATAAGCGTTGGAAATCGGCTTATAAAGAAATTTATAGTAAATAAGCCCACTTTAAGCTTTATATCTGTAATATTGCGTTCCCATTTGATTGAGCTTCTAGTCTCTTCTTGTAGGTTTTTCGTCAGTTTATAGTTTTTAGTTTTTCTTTATAAATCACTAAAACCATAATCTAATGTCTAAAATCTATGATATTTAGGATAATGAAGCAAGTTCAAGATTTTAACTAAAACTTGAATACTAGTCTTATGGTTGTTCTTTATCAATATAGTCAATGTTTGTTTAGCTTTTAATGTAGAGAGCTTCAAGGTTTTTAGCTTGATTATATTTGGTGCGATCTTTGACATCTAAGCAAGAAAATGAAGTGTTTTGTTACTTTTATAGAGAATAAAAACTTGTATTTTCTTAGTTCATTTCTATACAACTCAATTATGACTTTGAGTAGATTCTAAAAGATGAAACC